>JBJEAS010000028.1:0-19202 GCA_051869235.1 Prevotella sp. | reverse complement strand
CGAAGAGAAAGAAGATAATTTTTGCAAAATATGCAAGTTTTATTTTGTTTTTCGCATAACTTATGCTACATTTGCACGAAAAAAGGAACAAAGCTATGAAAAGGTTATTTTCCATTATTACACTACTCGTAGGAGTTTTTACATTGTCTTTTGCACAAGACGACGATGCGAAGTATGCTACAGAACTGCTGAAGCCTTCAACAGAAGTTCCAAACTTCACATTCAACGACAACGGCAAGGCTACAAGCCTTAATGACCTAAGAGGCTCGTATGTCGTACTCGATTTCTGGGCAACATGGTGCGGCGATTGCCGTAAGGACATGCCAGCCATGAAATCCATTTTCGCCGACTTCTCTCCCAAGGGCATACGATTTGTGGGCATTTCCTTCGACAAAAACAAAGAGACTCTTGACAAATACATCAGCGAGAACAACATTGTATGGCCACAGTATTTCGACGGGAAGTCAATGAGGGAGTCGCCCATGAGCGAGTCTTACATGATTAAGTGGATACCTACAGTCTATATTCTCGACAAGGAAGGGCGCGTGGTTCTTGCCACAGTGATGATTGACAAGGTCAGGGCAAAACTCAACGAGATATGCAATATACAATAAACGTCAATGGACGACTGCTGAATCTCAGCCAATCACAGGTAATGGGTATACTGAATGTCACACCTGACTCGTTTTATGCCGGCAGTAGGAAGCAAACAGAGCGCGAGATTTCGGAACGTTGCGTGCAGATAATTGAAGAGGGAGGAAGCATGATAGATGTCGGTGCCTTCTCCACACGGCCAGGTGCTCCGGAAGTGAGCGAAGAAGAGGAAATGGCTCGCCTAAGGTACGGCTTGGAAATAGTACGCCGCGAGCAACCCGATGCCATATTGTCTGTCGACACCTTCCGCCCCGACATCGCACGCATGGCAGTAGAGGAATATGGAGTGGCTATCATCAACGATGTCTCTGAGGGAGGCCTGACGGGAGTGGTAAACACACCATTACAAGCAGAAGAAGGACCATATCCTGCCATTTTCAGAATGGTGGCTCGCCTTGGTGTCCCTTACATCCTAATGTCGGTAAAGCCAACGGTAGAAGACATGATGATGGCTTTTTCCAAAGAAGTGCAACAGTTGAGGGATTTGGGAGTGAAAGACATAATTCTCGACCCAGGCTTCGGATTCGGAAAGACACTGGAGCAGAACTATCGTCTGCTGGAAAACATGGAAAAGCTGCAGGTGCTTGATTTGCCGCTGCTTGTCGGCGTGTCGAGGAAATCGATGATATTCAAGCTGCTGGGCACTGACCCTGCAGGTTCTCTTAACGGTACAAGCGTGCTTCACACCATTGCCTTGCAAAAAGGAGCTTCAATACTGCGAGTCCACGATGTTAAGGAGGCTGTTGAAACCATACAGATTGTTAATTCAACATTTAACCACATAGAACAATAATGTTTTTCGAATTTGGCATAAAGGACGTTGTCGACATTTTCCTTGTCGCACTGATACTCTACTACATCTATCGTCTGATGAAAGAATCGAGTTCGCTCAATGTTTTCATCGGTATTCTGGTGTTTGTAGTATTGTGGCTCTTTGTTTCCCAAGTGCTTGAGATGCGACTCCTGGGAAGCATTATGGACAAGCTTGTCAGTGTCGGAGTCATTGGCATCATTGTTCTTTTCCAAGAAGAAATACGCAAATTCCTCTACACGCTCGGTGCTCATCAACGAATGAAAATCGTGATGAAAATCTTCTCCTCGGAAAAGAACAAGAAGAAGGAGCACGACAAGGAAACCATCGTTCCCATTGTGCTTGCCTGCATGAACATGTCGAAGCGAAAAATCGGAGCACTGATTGTCATTGAACGAGAGACGCCACTCGACGAGATTGTCAAGACAGGCGATTTGATTGATGCCAACATAAACCAACGCCTCATAGAGAACATCTTCTTCAAGAATTCGCCTCTGCATGACGGGGCTATGATTATTTCACATAAACGCATAAAGGCAGCCGGTTGCATATTGCCAGTTTCACACGATATGGACATTCCGAAAGAACTGGGATTGAGGCATCGTGCCGCAATGGGAATGTCGCAGGACGGCGACAGTGTAGTAATCGTGGTATCGGAGGAGACAGGAGGAATCTCCACTGCCATAAAAGGACAGTTCCAGCTTCGTCTTTCAGCAGAGACGCTTGAGAGCATTCTCACAAAAGAACTTATCTAAGCAAAGCCCTGCAACCAAACACCAACGAAATCCTTGTCCTGTCAAGCACTACGGCAATTGCCAAACTGCCAACGAAACCCAGCACAACAGTAAAGGCTGCATGAACAATGCCTGATGTATCGAAGGCGAACAAGGGAAGATAGAATTTCGATGCCATAGTGAAGATTGGATGGAATATGTATATCGGCAACGTGTTCCTTCCCGCATAATCCATTGTTTTTCTTGGCCATGAAGGCGTTACACCACGACACCATACAAGGAAGGACAGGGCAAAGAACGGAAGCAACATGCACAGCCATTTGTTCCATAGTCCGCGTTGAACTATCAGCATAAGAAAAGGCAAGAGGGCAAATGGTGAAGGCCTGAATACCTTTAGGAACGGCACATCATACCGACGAAGGGCGACACCAATGAAATACAATGTAGCATCACCGAAAGTCAGCAATGGTATCAGCGAAGCCTCAACATAAAGGACGAAGGCAAACAAAGCCAGTCGCGACGTCGTATCGAGCCGTTCCCCGATGAAATGAAAGACGGCATAATACGCCATGCCACACACTATCATGTCATAGAGAAACCAATACGGACCTATTGACGTGACGAATATCCTCTCTACAAGGGCACTGACACTAAGTTCGGTAAGTCCGTCCCTAACAGGCAACACCAAAGACATCAGCGAGAATGCACTGACCATTATCACATAGGGCAACGAGATGCGCATAAGATAGACGGAAAATTCCCTCGGTGTTTTTTCAACATTGACAAGATAGCCCGTAATAATCAGGAAGGCAGGCATGAAAAAGTTGAACATGCTCGTCTTGAAATCAGGGTGAAGCGTGCCGAAGTTCACAACATGAACAAGAATGACGATTGCCATCAGCACGCATCTCACATAGTCTATCTCAACGCATTTCTTCATAATGTTCAGCCTAAACGTCAAGGGTAGTTGCCAAACCGCCTTCGCTTGTCTCTTTATAGAGTGAAGGCAAGTCGTGTCCAGTCTGCTTCATAACGCTTATCACCTTGTCGTAGGAAACTCTGTGTATGCCATCAGAGAACGAAGCATAGATATTGCTGTCCAACGCTCTGGCAGCAGCAAAGGCGTTACGCTCAATGCACGGAATCTGCACCAAGCCACAGACAGGGTCGCAGGTCATTCCAAGATGATGCTCAAGTCCCATTTCAGCGGCATATTCTATCTGTGACGGACTGCCACCGAAAAGCTGGCACGCAGCAGCGGAAGCCATGGCACAGGCCACGCCCACCTCTCCCTGGCAGCCTACATCGGCACCTGATATTGACGCATTCTGCTTTGCCACGTTGCCCACTATTCCTGCCGTGGCAATGGCATGAACAATTTTCTTGTCGCTGAAATTGTGTCCTCTCGACAAATGATAGAGCACTGCCGGCAATACGCCACACGAGCCACACGTAGGAGCAGTGACAATGATGCCTCCAGACGCATTTTCCTCACTGACGGCAAGGGAATAGCTATAGACGAGTCCACGTGTCTGAAGATTGCGCTGATAACCTGATGCCTTGACGTAATAGGTGCTTGCCTTACGCGAGATATTCAATGGTCCCGGCAGTCTGCCCTCCGTGTTTATTCCACGCTCCACAGCAGCCTGCATTGTCTCCCACACTGTCTGTAGATAATCCCATATTTCAGGTCCTTCAGTCAAATCGACATACTCCCAATAGCTTCTGCCGTTGTCGTAACACCATTTCATTATCTCCGTCATGGTGTTCATGTCATACACATCGGCAGATTCGTCAGCCATTTCCTCTTCCTTACCCTCCGACAAAGCGCCGCCTCCAACACTATAAACCGTCCAATCGTCAAGCGTCTTGCCATTTGCATCCTTGGCAACGAAACGCATACCGTTAGGATGGAAAGGGAGGAACTCAGAGGGATGCCATATAATTTCAACAGGAGCCAAAGGCTGCAATACATCGATGATGGCAACGTCTGTCTGGTGCCCTTTCCCCGTTGCGGCAAGAGAACCATATAATGTCACTTCAAACGACCGCGCTCCACCATTACGTGCTGCAAAAATCTTGGCAGCACGCTGCGGTCCCATGGTATGACTACTCGATGGACCTTTACCTATTCTGTATAGTTCCCTTAATGATTTCATAATTCTTAGGTGTCAAAAAATGGATTTGAAAATATGTTGATGAGTTAAAGACAATGTATTGTTTCGTTCTAAAAATCAAAGGAGAGTTGGGTGTCACCCAATAGGTTGAAGCTGCGGCGATGATATGGTGTCGCCCCGTAGTTCTTAATTGCCTCGCGGTGCTTCTTTGTCGGATAGCCTTTGTTCCCCTTCCAGTCGTATTGTGGATATTCCTCTGCAAGCCCCGCCATATAGTCGTCACGGTAAGTCTTTGCGAGAATGCTGGCAGCGGCAATGGAGAGATACTTTCCGTCGCCTTTCACTATAGTAGTATGCGGCAAATTACCGTAAGGTTTGAACTTATTGCCGTCAACAATTATTGCCTCTGGGCGAACTTTCAACTGGTCGAGGGCACGATGCATGGCAAGTATGGAAGCATTTAGGATGTTCATCTTGTCTATTTCCTCTGGAGTCACTATGCCCACAGCCCAAGCAACGGCATCGCGCTGAATTACCTCACGCAAGGCATAACGACGCTTTTCTGTGAGTTGCTTTGAGTCGTTAAGCAGTTCATTTTGATAGTCAGGCGGCAGAATGACGGCAGCTGCATAGACACTGCCTGCGAGACAACCTCGTCCTGCCTCATCGCAACCTGCCTCAATCTTGCCTTCGTAATAGTTGTTCTTCAACATAAGCCCTGCACTCAAAACATTTTCGACACACGCTCTATGCCATTGGCAAGAACGTCGATCTCTTCCTTTGTATTGTAGAGGGCAAACGAAGCGCGCACTGTTCCCTGCACTCCAAGGCGTATCATCAGCGGTTGGGCACAGTGGTGACCTGTACGCACGGCTATGCCGAGGCGGTCGAGAAGTGTGCCCATGTCGAGATGATGAATGTCGCCAACGAGGAACGACACCACGGCATCTTTTCCCGGCACAGTGCCCAAGAGGCGCATACCGTCAATCTCCGCAAGGAGTTTCATGCAGTAGTCTGTCAGTTCGCGCTCGTGCTTTGCTATATTGTCCAAGCCTATTCGTTCCATATAGTCAATGGCTGTCGCCAAACCGTGTGTCGCCACATAGTCGGGAGTGCCAGCCTCAAACTTAAATGGCAGACGCTCAAAGGTGGTCTTCTCAAACGAAACGCTTTCTATCATTTCTCCTCCACCCTGATAAGGCGGCAAACGGTCGAGCCACGCCTCCTTCCCATAGAGTACGCCAATGCCCGTAGGACCATACATCTTATGTCCACTGAAAACGAAGAAGTCGCAGTCGAGGTCTTGCATATCCACACGGAAATGCGGTGTCGATTGGGCACCGTCAACCATGATGGGCACACCGTGGTCGTGGGCTATGCGTGCCATCTCCTTCACAGGGTTTACCGTGCCAAGGACATTGCTCACTTGGGCAACGCTGACCAACCGTGTCCGCTTGCTGAACAGCGCCTCGTAAGCCTCAAGGTCGAGCTTTCCGCTGTCGTCCATGGGAATGACGCGAATTGCAATGCCGCGCTTGGCAGCCTGGAGTTGCCATGGCACAATGTTGGAGTGATGTTCCATCACCGATACAATGACCTCGTCGCCCTTAGCCATCATCTCCTCAACAAACGACGATGCCACCAAGTTGAGTCCTTCAGTTGTTCCTCGGGTGAAGACCACCTCGCTTGTGCTCTTTGCGTTGATGAATCGTCGCACCGTCTCGCGTGCTGCCTCATGGAGGTCGGTAGCCTGCTGTGAGAGATAATGCACGCCACGATGCACATTGGCGTTTACGTTGAGGTATTCGTCGCGCATGGCATCAAGCACGCACAACGGCTTCTGTGTCGTTGCGGCATTGTCAAGATATACCAGCGGCTTGCCATATATCTGTCTCGATAGAATCGGGAAATCCTCCCTTACCTTATTTATATCGTACATGTGTTTTATTTCGTCGAGCTCACATTATTTGTTTTTTTTTGAAATATATTCTTTTCATTGTAAGTATTATGGATGTAATTTCTGCAATTACCGCCAACGGCATACAATATATTACAGAGCTTATGAAATCCATATGCAAAAAATATATACAGAACTGTAATGGCACATATATTATTAAGAAACCTGCTAATACACAAAGCATAAATGGCAGAGGCTCTTTTTCCAACCATATTTCGTGCCCACAATGATTACATGTTGTGGGATATTTTGTTCCTCGTATTATATATTTTAAGCAATTCCTTATTGACACCTTTTCATGACAATATGGACATTCCCTTGTTTTCATATCATAATTACATTAAATACACAACTTCTATTATCACGATTTACCGTAATCAAATATTCTCTACTTGCCATATACCTCATCTATATACTTGAATTATCTGCATAGTTTGCAACCCTCACACTTGCTCAACTCTCCACGGAATCGCTTTTCTACAAGATGATGCAGACGGTCGCGCAGAGGCTCCAGCTTCATGGTGTCGATCACCTCGTTGATGAACGCAAACTCCAAGAGCAGCTTCGCCTCCTTCAGCGATATTCCGCGCTGCTGCATATAGAACAAAGCCGCATCGTTCAGTTGTCCCACCGTAGAACCGTGGCTGCACTTCACGTCGTCGGCATAGATCTCAAGCATTGGCTGCGTGAACATACGCGCCTCGCGTGTGGCGCAGATGTTTTGGTTGCGCTCTTCCGACATGGTCTTCTGTGCGCCGTGGCGAACGAGCACACGACCTGCAAAGGCTCCTACCGCCTTGCCGTCGAGCACATATTTATATAGCTCGCGACTGTTGCAGTGTCCTACCTTATGGTCTATGAGCGTATTGTTGTCAACGACCTGGCTCTTGTCGGCAATAACACAGCCATTGAGTACACATTCCGCTCCCTCGCCACTGAAGGTGAGGTCGGTGCGGTTGCGTGTCACTCCGTTGTGCAGGGTTATTATATTATGGTTTACGCGACTGTCGGCTTCCTGGTCGATATACAGGTTGCTGACGCGCACATTCTTCTCGTGAGTCTCTTCAAGGCAGTAGAGGTCGAGCGACGCATTGCGTCCCACAAAAGCCTCGATTACCTGTGTCGCAAGGAATTTCCGGTCGTCGGCGGCATGGTCACAGAACAGCAGTTTTATCTCAGCTCCGTCCTCTACGATAATCAACACACGGCGATTAACCATGAGGTCAACGTCGGAACGCAGAATGTTTATCACCTGCACGGCACGCTCAACAACGACATTCTTCGGAACGTAGACCAACAGTCCGTCCTGTGCGAGCATAGTATTTAGTGCCGTTATGCCGTCTTCATCCGTCTTTGCCAATTTCGAATAGTACTTCCCTATCAGTTGTGGATTCTTTTCCGCCTCCGCCTTCAACGAACCGACGACAACACCCTCGGGCAGTGGTGCTTTGGGGTCGTTCTTCTTGTAGAATGCATCGTTGACCACAAAATAGAGCGACGTTGACAGATTGGGAACGTCACAACGGAAAGCATCGTAAGGATTGACGGGAATGTCGAGACGGTTCAGGTTTAGCCCATAGTTTGGCTCGAAGAGCTTCGTCATGTCGGTATATTTATACCTTTCGAGCTTCTTCGTAGGAATGCCCAAGCGCTTGAAATCGTCAAAAGCCGCATCGCGCACGGCGTTCATCACGTCGGCACTATGCTCCCGAATCATCGAGCGACACTCGTCATACAATTCTATATACTGACTACTCACTTTAATTATTCAACTTTCAATGTTCAACTTTCAATGTCCAACGTTCAACCTTCAACCTCCGCCTTTATCCAGTCATACCCACGCTCCTGTATCTCCTTTGCGAGTTCAGGACCAGCGGTCTTCACGATGCGTCCCTTGTAGAGCACATGCACCACATCAGGCTTTATCATCTCAAGCAGACGGTCATAGTGGGTGATTACGATGGTGCTTGTCTCTGGCGTATGCAGTTTGTTCACGCCCTCTGCCACAATGCGCATGGCATCAACGTCAAGTCCTGAATCCGTTTCGTCGAGGATGGAAAGTTTCGGCTCAAGCATCGCCATCTGGAAGATCTCGTTACGCTTCTTCTCGCCGCCACTGAAGCCTTCGTTCACCGAGCGGTTGGCAAGCTTAGAGTCGAGCTCAACGATGGCACGCTTCTCGCGCATCAGCTTCAGAAACTCTCCTGCCGGCATTGGATCCTTGCCCTCATACTTGCGCTTTTCGTTGATGGCGGCACGCATGAAGTTGGTCATCGATACTCCCGGAATCTCCACGGGATATTGGAACGAGAGGAATAAGCCTTCGTGTGCCCTGTCCTCTGGCTTCATTGCCAACAAGTCCTTGCCATTGAATGTTGCCGTTCCCGAAGTCACCTCATAGAGAGGATTACCCACAAGTACAGCACTCAATGTGGATTTTCCAGAGCCGTTAGGACCCATGATGGCGTGTACTTCGCCATCCTTGATGGTGAGGTTGATGCCTCTCAATATCTCCTTTTCGCCAATCCTGGCGCACAAATCTCTTACTTCTAACATTCTTGAGCCTTATATTATTTTATTATAGTTTTTCATATCAAGTATTCCCCAAGGGAGAGTTAGAGGTGGCTTATCCTACCGTTCCCTCCAACGATACGCTTAGCAACTTCTGCGCCTCAACAGCAAACTCCATTGGCAGTTTGTTGAGCACTTCCTTTGCATAGCCATTCACAATCAAGCCTACTGCCTGTTCCGTAGGAATGCCTCGTTGGTTGCAATAAAAAAGCTGATCCTCGCTTATCTTGCTTGTCGTCGCCTCATGTTCCACAATGGCTGTATCGTTGTGAATATCCATATAGGGGAAGGTGTGGGCACCGCAGTCGCTTCCGAGAAGCAACGAGTCGCACGACGAGTAGTTGCGGGCATTGTCGGCATGTGCCGTCGCACGCACAAGTCCTCTGTATGAGTTCTGACTGTGACCCGCCGATATTCCTTTTGAGATGATGGTACTCTTCGTGTTCTTGCCCATGTGTATCATCTTCGTTCCCGTGTCAGCCTCTTGGTAGTTGTTTGTCACGGCAACGCTGTAGAACTCTGCCTGTGAGTTGTCGCCACGCAGCACGCACGATGGGTATTTCCATGTAATCGCCGAACCTGTCTCCACCTGCGTCCACGACAGCTTGCTGTTCACACCTCGCAAGTCGCCACGCTTCGTTACAAGGTTAAGCACACCACCCTTTCCGTTCTCGTCGCCGGGGTACCAGTTCTGCACCGTCGAATACTTCACTTCGGCATTGTCTTTGACTATTATCTCCACAATGGCGGCGTGAAGTTGGTTCTCATCGCGCATTGGCGCGGTACAGCCCTCAAGGTAGGAAACGTAAGCGTCGTCGTCGGCGATTATCAGTGTCCGCTCAAACTGTCCTGTGTTGCGTGCATTTATGCGGAAGTAGCTGCTCAGTTCCATAGGGCATCGCACGCCTTTCGGTATGTAGACGAACGATCCGTCGCTGAACACCGCACTGTTAAGGGCTGCAAAGAAGTTGTCGCCGTAAGGCACCACCGAGCCGAGATATTCCTTCACCAGCTCCGGGTGGTCTTTTATGGCATCGCCTATCGAACAGAATATCACTCCCTTCTCGGCAAGTTTCTCCTTGAACGTCGTCTTCACCGAAACGGAGTCCATAATGGCATCTACGGCAATGCCGCTCAGTGCCAACCGTTCCTCAAGAGGAATGCCGAGCTTGTCGAAGGTCTTCATCAGCTCCGGGTCAATCTCCTTGTTCTCCAGCTTCTTCTTTTGCGCAAGTGGGTCGGCATAGTATGAAATCGCCTGATAATCTACCGGCGGCACTGTGACGTGCCCCCATGTTGGCTGACTCATCTTCTGCCAATGTCTGAAGGCACGCAGTCGGAATTCGAGCATCCACCCCGGCTCTCCCTTCTTCGAGGAGATGAGGCGGACGACATCCTCGTTCAGCCCCTTTTCTATTATTTCAGTATGTACGTCGGTGGTGAAGCCGTACTCATATTTCTGCTCTGCCACCTGACGTACAAATGCATTCTTTTCTGTCATATATTTAATTACAAGTTGACAAGTTGACGAGTTGACAAGTTGACAAGTTGAGTGCTTCAAGTGCCAATGGCAAACAAATAACTTGTTTACTCGTCAACTTGTCAACTCGTCAACTGAAATACTTGTTCACTCGTCAACTTACAAATTTACAACTTCTGTTGAACCTCGATTTCCGTGAAGGTCTCAATGATGTCACCCTGCAGAATGTCGTTGAAGTTGACAAGCGAGATACCGCACTCGAAGTTTGCGGCAACCTCCTTCACGTCGTCCTTGTAGCGCTTCAGGGCGTTGATTTCGCCTGTGTGAACCACAATGCCGTCGCGCACCAGTCGAGCCTTGTCCGTGCGATGCACCTTTCCTTCGGTAACGAAAGCACCTGCGACAGTTCCGACCTTCGAGATGCGATAAACCTCACGCACCTCAACCTGTCCTGTAACGACTTCCTTCTTCACCTTGTCGAGCATTCCCTCCATAGCGTCGTGAATGTCGTCGATGGCATCGTAGATGACCGAGTAGGTGTTGATTTCCACACCTTCCTTGTCGGCAAGCTTGCGTGCCGGCGACGAAGGACGCACCTGGAATGCCACGATGATGGAGTTTGATGCAGCGGCAAGCTGTACGTCGTTCTCCGAAATCTGACCAACGGCCTTGTGTATGACGTTGACCTGGATCTTCTCTGTCGACATCTTGATGAACGAGTCGCTCAGAGCCTCGATACTTCCGTCGGTGTCGCCCTTGACAATGAGGTTGAGTTCCTTGAACGAGCCGAGCGCAATGCGGTGGCTGATGTCGTCGAGCGTGATGCGGGTCTGTGTGCGCAGTCCCTGCTCGCGCTGCAGCTGCTCGCGCTTGTTGGCAATCTCCTTTGCTTCCTGCTCAGTGTCCATCACGTGGAACGAGTCGCCCGCCGTCGGAGCACCGTTGAGTCCAAGGATTATTGCAGGCTCAGCCGGGCTTGCCTTCTCAATACGCTGGTTGCGCTCGTTGAACATTGCCTTTATGCGTCCGTGGCTTGTTCCTGCTATGACAATGTCGCCAACCTTAAGCGTTCCGTTCGACACGAGCACTGTCGACACGTAGCCGCGTCCCTTGTCGAGCGACGACTCTATGATGGAGCCGGTAGCCTTGCGGTTCGGATTTGCCTTCAGGTCGAGCATCTCGGCTTCCAGAAGCACCTTTTCGAGCAGTTCCTGCACGCCGAGACCCTTCTTTGCCGATATTTCCTGACATTGGTACTTTCCGCCCCATTCTTCCACGAGCAGGTTCATGTTTGCCAAGTCCTCGCGTATCTTGTCGGCGTTGGCACCCGGTTTGTCTATCTTGTTGATTGCAAACACCATAGGTACGTTAGCTGCCTGTGCATGGGCAATGGCCTCACGTGTGGTAGGCATAACGCTGTCGTCGGCGGCGATGATGATGATGGCAATGTCGGTAACCTGGGCACCACGGGCACGCATAGCTGTAAACGCCTCATGTCCTGGAGTGTCGAGGAACGTTATCTTTCGTCCGTCGCCCAGTGTCACGTTGTATGCACCGATGTGCTGTGTGATGCCACCAGCCTCACCGGCAATGACGTTCGACTTGCGGATATGGTCGAGCAGCGAAGTCTTGCCATGGTCGACGTGACCCATCACCGTGACGATAGGAGCGCGTGGGATGAGGTCGTTCTCGTCGTCCTCCTCCTCGCTGACGGCCTCGCTCACCTCTGCACTGACGTATTCTGTCTTGAATCCGAACTCATCAGCCACAAGGTTTATCGTCTCCGCGTCAAGGCGCTGGTTTATCGACACCATTATTCCCACGCTCATGCAGGTACCAATGACCTTGTTGACCGGGACATTCATCATGGTTGCAAGCTCACTGACAGTAACGAACTCCGTCAGCTTCAGCGTCTTGCTCTCTGCCTGCTCTTCAAGCATCTCCTCGTTGAGACGCTCCTGAACGGCCTCGCGTTTCTCGCGACGATATTTTGCGCCCTTCTTGTTCTGATTCTTGTTGGTCAGTCGAGCCAATGTCTCCTTTACCTGGCGTGCTACGTCCTCTTCGCTCACTTCAATCGGCTTCTGCGGACGATTCTTCTGCTTGTTGCGGTTCTTTCCGCCGCCCTGCTGGTTGTTGTTTCCGTTACCCTGGTTGTTGCCGCCGTTGTTTCCGTTGCCGCCCTTGTTCTTTTTCTTCTTTCCGCCGTTGCCCCCCTGTTGGTTTGCAGCGGCTTCAATGTCAACACGTTCGTTGTTGATTCTTACTCGCTTTTTCTTCTCGCCACTGTGCATGGACTTCTCTTCACGTTCGCGCTTGCGTTCCTCCTTCGATTTCTTCTTCGGACGTGTGCTTTGGTTTATCGCATCAAGGTCGATTTTGCCAAGCACATTAACCTTCGGCGCCAACTTCTTCTCGCTTTTCAGCGTGAAGATTTTGTTCTCTTCACCACGCTCTTCACGACCATCGGCACTGAAATCCCTTGCGGCTTTCTGTCCCCTGTCGCCCTGTTGGTGGTTTTGGTTGGTGTTGCTATTCATAACATTTTTCCCGGATTGTGAATCTTTCCTTTCTCGAGGCTTGTCAAAGTCGCGCCTTGCATCCCTGCCGGACTCTGTTGCCTTGGCGGCGGCGTTGCCCTGCTTCTGCTGTTGCGGGGCGGCACTTGGCGCACTCTGAGGCTTGGCGTCGCCCGCAGCCTTCTTCTCTGCAACTGGCGTCGTTGGCTCCACGGCTTTTGCCACAGGCTGTTTCTCCTCCATCGTCGCAGCCGGCTTTTCCGCAACGGTTTCGGCCTGTTTCCCCTTTTCGAGGCTCTCGGCAGCAACCTCTTTCGCTTGGTTCGTTTCTGAAGCATCAGACGAGGGCTTTGCGGCTTTGCCTACATTGTCGAGGTCGATTTTACCAAGGGGAGTGTACTTCTGCACCTTTGTGACGAGGTCTTCAGCCTTTGTCGACTTTTTCTCCGTCTTTCTCTCCTTCCCCTTCTTAGCCAGCTTCTCAGCTTCGTTCTTTACGTCCTTGTCGCCCTTGAACTGGCGTACGAGGGCACTATACTGTTCATCGGAAATCTTGGTCGAGAGGTTGGTGTCTTCCTTCATCTCGCCCAAGCTTTTCTTGTTTTTCAGGAAATCAACTGCCGTTTGAAGTCCTATATTCAATTCTGTCAAAACTTTATTTAATCTGATGCCCACTTCTGATAAAATTAAAAATTAAAAATAAATAATGAAATATTCAACTTTCGCATCTACTTGACTTGTGGAGTTAAAAGGAGTTATGAGAAGTTATTGCTCCCTATGGTCGCTCAGGAAGATAAAGGACAATAGTAAAAGCTTGGCTTAAACATACGTCATTTATCTCCTTTTATCTTCATTTATCTCCTTTTTACTACTTACGAATGTTGAGTTGAAATATTGAAGCCCGCTCCTTACTGCTCAAACTCTGTCCTGAGCACATTGAGTACCTGGTCGACGGTTTCTTCCTCAAGGTCAGCCTTCTCGATGAGCATGTCGCGTGGAGCGTTGAGCACTGCCTTCGCCGTGTCAAGGCCTATTCCCTTTATTGCGTCGATGACCCACTGGTCTATTTCGTCGGAGAACTCGTCGAGGTAGATGTCCTCGTCGGCCTCGTCTTCGCTGACAACGCGGAACACGTCGATGGTGTATTCAGTCAGCATACTGGCAAGCTTGATGTTCATGCCGCTTCGTCCAATGGCGAGCGACACCTGGTCAGGCTGCAGATACACCTCCGCCTTGTGGTTCTCCTGGTCCACCTTTATGCTTGTCACATTGGCAGGGGCCAAGGCACGCTGAATGAACAGCTGTATGTTGCTTGAGTAGTTGATGACGTCGATGTTCTCGTTGCACAATTCTCGCACAATACCTGCCACGCGGCTTCCCTTCACTCCCACGCAGGCTCCTACGGGGTCGATGCGCTCGTCGTAGCTCTCCACGGCCACCTTGGCCCTGTCGCCAGGCATGCGTGCCACGCGGCGTATCGTTATCAGTCCGTCGCTTACTTCCGGCACCTCCGCCTCCAGCAGCCTTTCAAGGAACATCGGCGACGTGCGGCTCAAGATGATGCGCGGGTTGTTGTTCTCGTTGTCAACACGCAACACCACGGCCTTCACCGTCTCGCCCTTGTGGTAGTTGTCGCGGCTTATCTGCTCGCTCTTGGGCAGATGCAACTCGTTGCCCTCGTCGTCGATGAGCAGCACCTCGCGCTTCCACATCTGATAAACCTCGGCACTGACCACCGTTCCCACCTTGTCCTTATACTTATTGTAGAGCGAGTCGTGCTCAAGCTCCAGAATCTTCGAAGCCAACGTCTGACGCAGGTTGAGTATAGCGCGGCGGCCAAACTTGCTGAAGTTCACCTCTTCGCTCACTTCCTCACCAATCTCATAGTCAGGGGCTATCTTCTGTGCGTCGGCCAACGAGATTTCCTTGTTCTCGTCCTTCACCTCGCCGTTGGCAACCACAATGCGGTTGCGGTGGATTTCAAAATCGCCCTTGTCGGGATTGACAATGACATCGAAATTGGCATCGCTGCCGAAAATCTTCGCAATAACATTGCGGAAGCTCTCCTCGAGTACGCTCACCAACGTTGTGCGGTCGATGTTCTTCGTCTCCTTGAACTCCTGAAAGGTCTCAATCATGCTTGGACCCTTCTCTTCTTTCTTTGCTGCCATAGCTAATTACTTGAAACTTAATAAGTATTTTGTATATTTTATATTATTCATGTTGAAAGTCTTGTCCACCTCTACCATCACCGGCCGCTTCTTGCCTTCCAGCCTCTGCTTCTCGGTGGTTGTGACCACAAACTCCTCGCCGTCGACCGCCTTCAGTATTCCCTGCGTCTTCGTTCCGTCCTGGGCCAACACCTCCACCTCCTTGCCTATGTGGTTCTGGTATTGCTGTGGCACTTTGAAAGGTTGTCCTATGCCTGCCGACCCCACTTCAAGCTCATAGTCACCAAGCGCGTCGCCAAACTTCTCCTGCAGGAAACGGCTCAAGTCGGCACAGTCCTCAATCCAGACTCCGTCGGCATGGTCTATTTCAACCACTATGCGGTCGTCGGGAGTAAACAACAAGTCGACAAGGAAATAGTCATTGCCTGCCAACCATTCTTCCACTAATGTCTTTAATACAGTCTTCTCTATCATATCTTTTATTTTATTTGGGGCGGAGTGGACCTCCCCTTTTAAAAACAAGAATGAGGAGCTTTCGGAGAAGCCCCTCATTCCACTGAACGGTGCAAAGGTACGAATAAAATTCAATATTCTTGGTACATACACCCAGTTTTAACCATATTGTTAAACTTATTTAACGTTTGGTGTCAACACCTTATTATATTCGTCTTCGTTTTCCAACAGTTTCACAGCCTCCTTCAGCTGTTTGTCGTAGCGCAGCGAATTCTCTATTCCTCCCGCCTGATAGTAATAGGCGGTGGCAATGTCGCGCTCGAGCATCTCCATGATCGTCTCCTTCTCCCTCTCAATGTCGCGAGCCACGTCGTGCTTCAGTTTCCTTCGCAAGGCGGCAAACTCTTCCTTGGCATCATCGTAGTAGCCCTCAAAACGCGCCAGCTTCTCCAGCTCGCCCAATGCCTTGTCACTCTCCGGGTCGTAGTTGAACCCGCTGTCAACCACACGCTGCTTAAATTCAGCAAACTCAGCGTCGCTCAGCCGGAAATCGCGGGCAGGAACCACGCCGGCATGGTTTGCCACATACTCGGCAACCCAGTCGAACATCACCTCCATGGAGTCGAGCCGGTCGATGTAGACCGCTATGTTGGGCAGCGTGTCGGGAGCCACCTCCACGTCGGGCTTTATTCCACCGCCGTCGCGCACCTCGCGACCGTTTCTCGTACTGAAGACGCTCGTCAGGCTATCTGGTATGCTCTCCTTGTATCCGCCGCCGCTGTGCTTGTAGTTTATGGCCTGAATGCATCGCCCACTCGGTATGTAGTACTTTCCCGTAGTCAGCTTCAGACTGCCATTATAAGGCACGTCGATGGGAGCCTGAACCAGTCCCTTACCATACGTGCGCGTACCTAATATTACTGCCCTGTCCAAGTCCTGCAGCGAGCCGCAGGTTATCTCGCTCGAGCTTGCCGTGGCTCCGCCCACCATCACCACTATAGGCATCAGCGTGTCAACAGGCTCAAGGCGTGTCACGTAGTCGTGGTTGGCTTGCGGCAGCTTTCCCTTTTGGCTTATTATGGTAGTCCCCTTCGGCACCCACATGTTCACTATGTCCACCGCCTCCTGCACCGAACCGCCGCCGTTGCTGCGCAAGTCGAGCACAAGTTTCTTCGCTCCCCGGTTCTTCAATTCAATGAATGCCTTACGCATGTTTCTTGCGCATCCTTCAGTGAACGAGAAGAAGTTGATGTAGGCAATGTCGTTGTTCAGCATGCCGTAGTATGGAATGTCGGCCTCCTTGATGTTCTGTCGGGTCATTTTCAGCTTCAGCACCTTCCCCGTCGACGGACGCTTCACCTTCAGCAGGAACGAGGTGCCGGCATCACCCTTCAGCCTACTGCTCACATAGTCGGTCGCCTTGCCCTTCATGTCCTGTCCGTCGATGCTGAGAATTATGTCTCCCTTCTTCAGTCCCGCCTCGGCTGCAGGCATACCGGCATACGGCTCGTCAATCACCACTGTCTTCAGCCTCTGATGCCATCTTATTATCGACCCAATGCCTGCATACTTTCCCGTCAGCATCATCTTCAAGTCCTTCGTCTTTTCCTCGGGATAATACTGCGTATATGGGTCAAGGCTCCTGAGCATCGCCGCTATGCCGTTGCCTATCACCTCCTGCGGGTTAAGCGTATCGACATACATCAAGTCGAGACCCTTATATATATTATTGAATATATCCAGGTTCTTAGCCACCTCGAAGTTATGGTTTTTCTTCTGCTGTGCCATAGTTGTGGCAAAAGTAGCCACTATGAGCATTACCAACGCTACTGTTCTCTTCATTTCTTTATTTATGCTTTATAATGCTGCAAAGTTACCACATTAAAGGCAAAAAACGCCATGTTTTGCCACAAAAATGAAAAAAATCGCACTTTTTCTTCATTTTTTTGCGAAAAAGTTTGGTGGTTAGAAAAAATCGTCGTACCTTTGCAACGCAATTCAGAAATGAGGCGCAAAACACTGCTTCAGTAGCTCAGTTGGTTAGAGCACATGACTGTTAATCATGGGGTCGTTGGTTCAAGCCCATCCTGAAGCGCAAAACAATCCTGTAGTCGAAAGATTACAGGATTTTTTGTTGTCTGCCACTATTCCAGATGCCTTCCCTACTTGTACGCAATTCAGCTGTAGCGGAGGTGTGGGCTGCGCATTATGACTGCCGTATGTAGGCTCAGCATCCTCTGTCGCTTGCGACCAACTCTATAAAAGTAGCATCTGATTTGCATAACCTGCATTATTCATACTGTTCCGTCACGAAGGGCCTTGCAGTAGGAACAAGTATGTGTGTTTCCTGAAACCTAACTTTGCGTTGGTAAAAACGACAAGTCGATTTGGGCTGAACGACAAGTCGATTCTTCAATATCGACAAGTCGATTTGACGGTATCGACAAGTCGATATTCTGACTTTCCTATACTATGAATTGGCACAGAACCAAATCACTGTATAGGAGAGTGTGCCACTTGCACACAAAGGAGAGTTGCCATTTGCATGCAAATAGCTGTGCCGTTTGTGCAGGAACGCAATCACCGTTCGCTTGCTTTGGATAAGATAGGCGGCGTTTTAACAATAAAAATATAAAAAGTTCCTTTTTTATTTTGTATTGTCTAAAACTTGCGCTATCTTTGCAAGGTAAAATAAGAAATTGGAATTATGACAACAATGACATTACAGATTGACAACCCCACCATCTTTGAACACCTCAAAAGTATTTTGGGGTTGATGAAAGGTGTGAAAATTGTTGGTGTGACTGATAATTTGGATGTCGAGATACCAAATGAGACTACGCTCTCAGCAATGAAAGAAGCTGAGAGTGGAGAAGATGCCGGCATCGTCAATATTGACAGTGTGGAAAGTTTTATCGCATCAATGAGATGATGAAGGAAATACGCAAAACCACTCAGTTCAAAAAGGACTTCAAACGTATCAATAAAGATATAAAGAAAGTTGAGGCTCTTTTGGAACTTGTCAGACTGTTGGCAGAAGGAAAAGCCTTGCCAAAGGAATACAAGCCTCATCCCCTCGGTGGAGATTACAAAAATCACATGGAATGTCATATTGGGGATGATTATTTGTTGATTTGGTATGACAAGGAAAAGGACATCATAAAATTGGTGCGTCTTGGCTCTCATTCCGAATTGTTTGGTAATAACAGAAAAAGATAATACAAGTAGGAACAAGTATTAGTATACCCGATGTATTGTCTAAAACTTGCACTATCTTTGCAAGGTAATATATTAGGTTGAAATATAAAAACATAATAATTATAGTTTTCAATTTTGATGGGAAAAGCGATAACGTTAACTCGAACGAAACTTCATTATGCACAACCGTGCAGGTAAGGACTGGTGACAGGTCGCTGCCGCTTGATAGCTATTTTTCTTTCTTCTGTAAGACTACTCCGTTTGCAAAAGAAAAGCCTATGCTAAGGTGGTTTGAGGGGCGAAAACAATCGTTTGGGCTACTGAATTTATGTTTTTGGGCTACGGAAAACATTCGTTTGAAGTAGAGAAAACATTTGTCTCACCCAGTCCCACTGTCCTTGTTCAAGATTCACGATAATATTCCTTTCTGTTTGAGATAATGTCATGCCAAAATTCGTTTATCTTGTTCAACATTCTGATAGAAAGGGCGCACCCGACAAACCCTGTGGGGAGGGTGCACAGATGCTAACCCAAAAC
>JBJEAS010000027.1:0-4261 GCA_051869235.1 Prevotella sp. | reverse complement strand
CCCACACCCCCAGTAGCCAGCGCACCCAAAGAGCTGAATATCTTGAAGTAATAGTCTGCTCGTACTGAAAGTTAAAGGGTGGGAAAGTTCAGCTATATAACTACTTGTCAACTCGTCAACTCGTCAACTCGTCAACTTGTCAACTCGTCAACTAACTAACTACTTGTCAACTCGTCAACTAACTAACTACTTGTCAACTCGTTTTATATACTCGTACAGTTTTCGATAGAACGGATGGTGGGATAGGGTGGATACGTCGCCTACTATGATGAGCTTCATTCTTGCGCGCGTTATGGCAACGTTCATGCGGCGCAGGTCGCGGAGGAAGCCTATCTGTCCCTCGTCGTTGGAGCGCACGAGAGAGACAAGGATGACGTCACGCTCCTGTCCCTGGAATCCGTCCACCGTGTTTACGGTGATGATTTTCCTATAGGGCTTGAAGAAGTCGAGTTTCTTTATCATCTTCCTCAGATACTGCACTTGCGCACGATAGGGCGAGATGATGCCCACGTCGATGCGCTCGTCAATAATCCTCTGCCTTCCGATTTTCACGAAATACTCCGCCAACGTCAGCAACGCCTTCTGGGCTTCGGGGATGTTGGATAATGAGTGAGGAGAGTGGAGAGAGGAGTGAGGAGTGATTCGGGGAGTGTGGAGTGAGGAGTGAGGAGTGAGATTACCGCACTGCGCAGTTTCCTGGCTCTCGCTATTCTCACTCCTCTCTCCTCTCTCCTCACTCCTCTCTCCTCTCTCCTCACTCCTCACTCCACTCTCCTCACTCCTCTCTCCACACTCCTCACTCCTCGAATATTCCACCCATTCCATCGCCTTGTCCAAGTCGAGGATGCCACGGAACTTCACTTCCGGTGCGGCTATTACCTTGCCTTTATAGAACCAGTTGCTGGAGAAACGCATGATTTGTTCGTTCATGCGATATTGGACTGTAAGGAGAGTGACCACTTCGGGCTTGTTTTCCACTATGCGTTGCATGAGGGTCTTGTCGAGTCCCGCCTTCATTGCTGCTATGCTCTTTATTGTCGGTGGCAGCTGACAGTGGTCGCCGGCGAAGACTACTCGTGTGGCACGGCGAATGGGAATCCAGCAGGCTGCCTCCAAGGCTTGTGCCGCCTCGTCGATGAACAGAGTGCCGAACTTCATTCCGTCAAGCAGGCGGTTGGCACTGCCGACAAGGGTGCTGGCGATGACTCGTGCCTCGCCGAATATCTGGTTGCGTATGCGTAGTTCGAGTTCTACGTCGCGTTCCTTCAGTCGTTCAAGTTTTTGATGGAATGTGCGGTCGCCGCGCTTGCGGTTGGCACGCAGCTCGCGTATTGCCTTTCGTATGCTCCACAGCTGGGTGTAGTCGGGGTGCGACTCGAAACGTCGCTCGTAGGTGAAGGAAAGCATCTTGTCGTTCACCTTTGTCGGATTGCCTATGCGCAGCACATTGATGCCACGGTCGACGAGTTTTTCTGATATCCAGTCGACTGCCATGTTGCTTTGTGCACAGACAAGTACTTGGTTCTCGCGCTTTAATGTCTCAAAAATTGCCTCAACAAGTGTCGTTGTCTTGCCGGTTCCGGGAGGACCATGTACAACGGCTACGTCCTTAGCGCGAAGCACCTCGTTGACGGCGTGCGCCTGCGAGTGGTTGAGAAAAGGGAACGGCATGGGTTGGAAGGTGAATGTCTCTGCCTTTTGATGTGTATAGAACAGGTCGCGCAGGTAGCCCAAGCGTCCTTTTGCACGTATGGTGCGCTCCAGTGCCTCGAACATCAGCCGGTAGCTCGTCTCGTCGAAGCTGCGTTGCACCGCCAGCCTTTCCGCCGTCTGCATACTCACTATGTCGGTTCCGTCAGGAACAGTAATCACCATTCTGTCACCATCAACAAAACTCACCACGCCCTTCACTCCCCTCCCCAGGGAGGGGTTGGGGGTGGGCACAATCTCCACTGGCCTGCCAAACTCGAAGTTGTGGTCGATGTCCTGGTCTTTGGTGCGCATTATCTCTATGGAGAGTTGGTTGAGCGAGTTGTAGTAGCTTCGCGAGAAGCGTACGTCGAGCCATGCATCGCCACGTCTTGCCAGATTCTCGAGTCCTTTTGCGCCGAGTTGTCTGTCAAACTCTTCCTTGTCGATGTTGTACTCCATCTCCAGCAGGAGACGTTGCTCTTGCAGAGCCAGTATGGGCGATTGCGTGTTCACTGTCAGTATTTATAAATGTTGGGTCGACGGAGAAGCGCATAGGCTTTCCCGTCATAGGGTGTATGAATTCGAGATATTGCGCATGCAGATACATTCGCTCCGCCCTGTGGCCGTAAAGGACATCACCCTTTATGGGCGAGGCAAGGCCTTCGGTGGAAGCGCAGTGCATGCGCAGCTGGTGTGTGCGTCCTGTGTGCGGAATGAGCCTTAGGGCAACCTCGTGTTCGCCGAGTCCTTTTGGCTGTGGTGTAATCACCTCCCATTCCGTTATGGCGCGTTTGCCGTACTCGTAGTCTATCATCTGTCGTGGACGGTCGTATGGGTCGGCAATGAGCGGCAGGTCGATGATGCCATGGTCGCCTTCCTTAAGGGTTATGCCCACAAGTGGCTCCACTATGGCAATATAGCGTTTCTTTATGGTACGGTTGAAGAATTGTCGTTGCAGGAAGTGATGTGCCTCAACGGTGAGCGGAACGACGAGCAGTCCCGACGTGTCCATGTCGAGCCGATGCACTATCTTCGGCGTGTAGCCGCGCTCTTCGAGTATTGAGAATACCGAACGTCGCTCGTATTTCCCAGGCACGGAAAGCAGTCCTGTTGGTTTGTTCAGCACCAACAGGCACTCGTCTTTATATAAAATTTCTATTTCGCCTCCTATGTCTTGCAGTTGCGGGTCGGGGTCCACCTCCATGCCTTCGAGCATGAAGGTAAGTATCGGCAGGCATTTGCCTCGGCAGGCGGGATAGTAGTCGAGGTGTTGACGGATGACATGCTTTGGCGAGTCGCCCCACCAGAATTCTGCCATGCAGAGGGGTTTCATTCCCTTGGTGAAGGCATACTGCAACAGTTTTGGCGCACAGCACTCGCCCGAACCCGAAGGTGGTATGCCTCGTGGTGTGAACTTGAAGATTTCTACGAGGTCGCGTTCCTCGCCTCGTGCGTTCTTCATCACAAAATGGTGGAAGAGCCACAGCTGAAGGTCTTCCGACAGTTCCTTCCGCAGCTGTTTCAGGCGGTCTATCTCCTTGTCGTACACCGCTATCTTATCGTCGAGTGCGTCCTGAATGTTTCGCCATTTCTGTTTTATCCTGACCAGTTCGGCCCTCATGAACTGGCTCTCGCGCACGAGTTCCTCCTCTGGACGTGTATCTTCGCCGCTTTCGCGCATCATGTCGCGCCTTTTCTTTGCTTCGAGCATTTCTTCTTTGTAGGCGTCGATTTCCACGACGGAGTCGCTAAGAGCCTGTTGTATGTCGTTCATGATGTCCATACGACAAGGGTCGGCCTCTATTTCGGCTATTTGCCTGCTCAAGTCGCTTATCTCTGCTTCGTGGGTCTTGAAGTAGCCCCCAGGCTGAAGATAGTCGAAAACGGCGGGGACGAAGAACTCGTGGTCTTCCCTGCCGTCTATTTGTCCTGAGAAGGCGGCGAGATAGCCCGTCTGTCCTTCATGCTCCACAACGAGCACTCCGAACATTTTGCCTTTCTGCAGTTCGCCTACCCATTGGCGGCATGTACCCAGATAATCAATCAAATCCCTTGCTGCGAGCCTGCACAGCGGGTGCGGCTCGTAGCCAAAGGGATTAGTAAAGTGTTCTGGGGGCGAAGGCAAAGCCCCTTCGCCTATGACTGTGTTTAACGTATGGAATTTTCTGTCGGTCACACTATTTTTATTTCACGTATTCTGCGTAGTCTGTAAGGTGCATGTCGCCTTTGCGCATCAGAGTGTCGTGGAATGCGAATGCAGCGGGGAGATTGTGGTGCGTCTGACCGCCCTTGGCTATCTTCAGATAGTCCCACAGGAGCTGCTTGTAGTCGGGGTGTGCGCAGTTCTCAATGATGCACTGTGCGCGCTGCATTGGGCTCTTGCCGCGAAGGTCGGCAACACCCTGCTCGGTAACGATCACGTTCACGTCGTGCTCGGTGTGGTCGTGGTGGCTGACCATCGGAACGATAGAGCTGATGGCACCGTTCTTTGCCACTGAAGGACAGGTGAAGATGCTGATGTAGGCATTGCGCTCGAAGTCACCCGAACCACCGATACCGTTCATCATCT
>JBJEAS010000026.1:0-4311 GCA_051869235.1 Prevotella sp. | reverse complement strand
TTGGAGATCAACTCTGGCATGCTGGTTGAGAATATTGTGGCACAGATGTTTGTGGTGAGTGGACATCGCCTGTACTTCTATAGCAATAACTCGCGTACCAATGCTGACAACCGTATGGAGATAGACTTCCTCATTGAAAAGCCCCAGTTGACCAATGCCCATAACATTTGTCCCGTGGAGGTGAAATCGGGAAAGAACTATACCACTGTCTCCCTGAATAAGTTCTGCAAAAAGTTTGAGCGGCAACTCTACACTCCATACATTATCCATAGCATGGACTTGAAAATCGACAACGGCATAGTTTATCTGCCGATTTATATGACTTCGTTGTTGTAAATCCTAACCATTTAATAGCTAAACATAAACAAAATGAAATCACAAATTCCTGAAAGTGAAATGGTGACACTTCATCCTCTGAAGAGTTCGGTATATCAGCAATATGAAGACAACGTAAATGTACTGACTGACGAGGTTCGCCAATGCGAGAGGAAGGCGAAATGGTTTGTAATAGGTCAGATGACTGCTTTTGTTTTGGCAATATCATGTATTGCCATATATGCCATATATTATGCAGAGACTTTCGTTATTGCTTTGGCTATATTCTTTGTTTTGGCATATATTGCAGTACGCAGAATGGATGTAGCCAATGGTGACAAACTGGAGAGGCTGAAGGCGGTTCGCAGTGTGTATGTGAACGAAATGGCGTATCTTAATGGCGATTTCAAGGCATTCCGCGATGGCAAACAGTATGTCAATCCATGTCATGCTTATTCCTTCGATATGGATGTGTTTGGAGAGCAGTCGCTTTTCCAACGGATTAACCGCACTGTTACATCGGGCGGAAGCGACTACCTTGCGGCACAGCTTGGTTTTACGTCAACAAGAACGATACAGGAAATAGAAGACCAAAGAAATGCAGTCAACGAACTTGCCGATGATAGGAGTCTAAGGACTTCATTTATTGCAGTAGGACAGCTAAGGGGAGACATCATCAATACAGACGAAGTAATTGGAGTTGTTGAAAAGGCGAAGTCAATATCCTTGCCCTTGTTTGCCTCTTCTTCTGCGGCAATGCTTGTAGCTGCATTCTCAGTTGTAGGATTTCTCTTTTCTTTCGTTGCAGCCTTGATGGATGCAGTTTCGTCGAATGTGCCGTTTCTATGGGGATTGCTGCATCTGTTGTTAATGATTATCTTATGTTCACGCCCCTTAAGGAGTATAAACAAAACTGTCGGGGCGGTAAGCAAGCTGATGAACATGTATGTATCTCTGATAGAGATTATCTCGCAAGGGCATTATTCGTCCAAGGTCAATATGGACATACTCTCGTGTCTGTCTATCGGTGACGGCAATGCCCTCAGCTCTTTCACCGAGCTAAAGAGGCTTATGGACAGCCTTGACCGTAATGGCAATCCTCTTTATCGCATATTCTGCAATTCATTCTTCTTGAACGATTTCTTTCTCATCAGACGATTCTCCAAGTGGGAATACTGTTATTTGTCAAGGATGAATGAGTGGATAGATGCCGTAAGTAAGTTTGACGCTCTCGTGTCAATGGCCACATTCCGCTACAATGAGCCTTATGCCAAGGATGTGGAAATAGATGACAGTGACAAGGTGGTCTATAGTGCAGAAGGACTGTATCATCCATTCTTAGGAGAGAAGGCTGTGCCAAATGATTTCTGCATCAGCGATTCACATTATTATATTGTAACTGGTGCCAATATGGCAGGTAAAAGCACATTCCTCCGTGCCATTGGTGTTAACTATATTCTTGCCATGTGCGGTATGCCGATTTTCGCCCAACGGTTGAGGGTAAGTATCTTTTCTTTGTTCAGCAGTATGCGCACAACCGATGACCTTGCACATGGCATAAGCTATTTCAATGCGGAACTATTGCGTCTGAAACAGCTTATCAGTGAATGTAAGGAAAACCGCCATACGCTGATAATTCTCGATGAAATACTGAAGGGAACTAATTCTGCCGACAAACTGAGTGGTTCAAGAATGTTCCTTGAGTCCATAGCAAAACTTCCTGTAACAGGAATTATTGCCACCCACGACCTTGAACTCTCAAAGATGTCCGCAGAGCATCCCGACCGCTTCCATAACTACTGCTTTGAGATAGAACTTACCGACAACGTGACGTATAGCTATAAGATAACGCAGGGAGTGGCACGCAATCAGAATGCCACCTACCTACTAAGGGGAATATTGAGGAATATAAATGTATGATATTTAGCATAACAATATATTTTTGCATAAAAATCTCTGTTTTTCTTTGCTTATTGAAGAAAATATATTAACTTTGCACCCGAAAGTCGTTTGGAAAACGTGCGCAATTTGCAGAAAAGTCGCTTGAAAAACGTGTGTAATACTGCAAAAAGTCGCTTGAAAAACGTGTTATGTCGTATTTAATTAATTTATTGTCAGATGTTTAGGAGAAAGATAGAAAAGGTGCTTTTGGACTGGAAGAAAAGTAAGGACAAAATGCCAATTGTTATCAAAGGATGTCGCCAATGCGGTAAGACATTCTCTGTGCTCGACTTTGCACGGAAGAATTATAGCAATGTGGTTTATTTGGACTTTTTTCTGAATCCGCAGTACAAGTCAATATTTGATGATTCTCTTGAGATTGATAATATCTTGGTCAACATATCAACGCTGCTGCCAAATGTATGTATTGTTCCTGGTGACACATGCTTTGTCTTTGACGAGATACAGGATTGTCCGAGAGCCCGCACCTCCCTGAAGTTCTTCAAGATGGACGGACGCTTTGATGTTATCTGTACAGGTTCATTGCTTGGGGTTAGTGGTTATAGGTCGCAGGATGCGGATGATGACAAATTTGCACCTGTGCCGGTGGGTTATGAAATGATTGTGGATATGTATCCTATGGATTTTGAGGAGTGGTTATGGGCGAATGGCATTCAAGAGGCTGTTTTCAGAAAACTCGAGGATTGTCTGTCTTCGCTTGTTCCTGTTCCCGAAGTCATTCATCGACGGATGACACAACTACTTCTTCAATATGTCATTGTTGGAGGAATGCCACGTGCGGTTACAGCCTTTATGGAGACACATAACATTCAGGAGGTGATTGGCGTACAAAATGCAATTATTGAAGGATATAAGACTGATATGCTGAAATATGCTCCCCAGCCAGACAAGTCTCGGATTAGGGAATGTTTTGAATCTATACCCAAGCAACTCAGTCGTGAAAATAAGAAGTTTGCATACGCACAGGTCAGGGCGAACGGTCGTGGGCGTGACTATCTGGGAAGTCTTCAATGGATAGAGGATGCAGGTATAATCAGAAGATGTTATAACCTTGAGATTCCAGAATTACCATTGGACGGGAATGCCATATATGAGCAGTTCAAGGTCTATATGGCAGATACAGGTTTGTTTGTCAGTATGTTGGAGCATGAGACTGCACACGACATACTCAACGGTAATCTCTTGGGATATAAAGGAGCAATTTTTGAGAATCTCATAGCAGACATTTTCGGTAAAATGGGACGAAAACTATATTATTATCGCAAAGACAGCGGTCTTGAAGTGGATTTCGTGATGCGCTATGGCGGTGAGTGTACACTTGTGGAGGTAAAGGCTTCAAGTGGCAATGTTAAGAGTACGAAAACAATCCTTGCACATCCTGAAAAGTATCATGTCTCTAAGGCAATAAAGCTTGGGGATTATAATGTAGGAGTCTCAGGTATGGTTACTACATTACCTTTGTATATGGCTTTTTTGTTGAAATGACCTGAGAAAGTATAATTTGTGATATTGAAACACCAGATATTTTGTCTAAATGAGATTTTCAATAAAAACACTTGAATGATTGGATAATATCTCTAAATACATAAAAAACTTTTGATATGAAAAGACTATTCACTGCTCTGCTCGTCGTGATGGCAGTTCTCACGATTAGGGCACAAGAGGGCAACCCTTACAACATCACTGCCGCCAACCAGACAGTCTGCGTCACTTTCTATACTCCCGACATCGTGCGGGTGACGAAAGCTCCCGCTGGCTATGACTATAAAGAACAAAAGAGCGAAGTCATAACCCTCTCCCCCTCCGCTTCTCTCCCTATTACCATCAGCTCCAGCGCTTCAACCGTCAGGTTGAAGTCCTCCTCCCTCTTTGTCACCATCGACCGCCGCACCGGTCTCATCTCTTTCGCCTCGTCCAATGGCAAGCAGCTCCTTAAGGAAAAAGCCATCTCCTTTGAGCCACGTACGGAGGGCACCGACAAAGGCCGCTTCGTAGTCAGTCAGACATACACGCTCGACAAGGACGAAGCCATTT
>JBJEAS010000025.1:0-4365 GCA_051869235.1 Prevotella sp. | reverse complement strand
CTAACTCTTTGCGTTCTCGCTCAGCCTTAGCAACAAGCAATTGTTGCTCAAGAATTTTTCTGTTGTGTTCCTCTTCCTTTTTCTCTTGTTGTTTTTTTAGTTTTCGTCTTTCCCTTTCGTCTTGTATCCTTTTCAATTCAGCCTCGAATTCCAAATCTCTTCTTTGCGCTATTTTTTCAAGACGCAGTCTTTCCTTTTTAGCCTCTTCCTCTTTCCTTTTTAACTCTATTTTTGAATCGACAGCAGACGCATATTTTCTTAGTGCTTCAGAGAGTCTTGCATAATTTACGATTCCATCTTCCGCCATATCGACCTTCAAATGAATGGCATCTCCGTTTTGACTTATGTAAGTTGAACGATTTTCTAATATAAAGTTGATTACTCCAGCAGGAGCGTTAACGGAGTTCTCACCGAATTTGCTATATAGCAAAGCTCGACCCCATGGAGAGTTTTTGCTCGTTGCAGGCCCATCATCAGTAAGAGTATCCATTCCTTTTGATTCACCATGTACTACATAGTTCCTGTCATAATAATGATTATAAGATGATTTAATTTCCCTATTGGTTATCCAAAATTGTTTATCATCTCTATTAAGTTGCACTTTACCTCTTGCAATAGCCTTATTTTTAACGCTATTTGCGTTCTCTGACTTTATGTGGTTTTGAATACTTTGCAGTATGCCTTTTAATGATTCAATCATAATCAAGATAATTTTAGTTATTCTTTAAACATGCCGCAAATATACAAACATTTGTTGAAATCGACAAGCTTTTGAAGCATTTTCTCCAAATAAAACTGTTATTTTCTTTTCATGTGAAATGAATTCTGCTTGAATATTGGACATACACCATTCATTGCTGTTAGGTTTAAATATTATTATGAATGAGCGTTAAGATACATTGGGAATCAAGCGTAATAAGACCAATATTATATGATATATTTTACGCTTTCAGGAAACAGTAAAGGCATACCCTTTTTCTTAATCTTGAAAGAGTATGTATCACCATGTCCACTTGGTCTTGACAAAAGCAGGTCTATGGTTATAATGTTTTGTTCGAGCAAGATGTCAAATTGTCCTATGTTGGGGTTCTTTGTATGCTCTATCTCCTTATATCGAAAATACTCCTTACCATTGTCAATAACATTTTCGACCTCTATCCAGAATGTTTCATGATGTTTGACGGAAAGGCGGTTGTGCAGTTTCAGCAGTCTCCACACAGCGACATCTTCCACCCTTTCCAACTGGGCTTTTAGCTCAAGAAGTTGTTTGTCGACCTCAATATTAAGAAAGAGATTCTGGCTGTTTGGGGGAGTGCATTGCACAGTATTTTGATAAGTCTTTTTCCCATCAGAATAATAACCGTATCTATCTACAATCTGCTTACCTGATTTTAGTTTGCTAATGTCCCAATCAGGTGTCTGTGTAAATAGGACATTCTTTTTACTGCTTCTTTTTTCTCGATGGCTTTTCAGCTCTATTCCCTTGTAATCTGGAGTTTTCTCGCTGTTCATCGTGATCCCAAGGAAACTCTCTATTGTTCGTCCAATGCCAGTGTCTGCCGTGACTTCCGATTGGAACCATTGACCACTGACAGAGCGGAACTTACCGAGCAACTCATCGGCAATGATGACACTCTGCCCATATTGTGCTTTAATTACCTCTTGCAGAGGAGTTATAATTGTTGATTCGTAAACTCTCTTAATATCAATAGTCGTAAGGTTAGTAACGTAAAGTGAACCATCGAATACAAATATCACATGAATGTCATTCCCTTTTGTATAATTTCCAAGTTTATAAATCCACATTCGTGGATCTCCTTTCTTAGTGCGAGGTCTGTAGAATGATGCTTTTGTCTTAATCGAATCTCCTTCGGTCAGAATTGTAGCTGGGTAGAACGCTTTATTCTCAGGACCTTGTTCCTGAAGTGCATAGTCGTGTACATTCTTTTCAACAAAAAAAGTCCTCATTGGAGCTGTTGCGTCCAAGATGCCTTTTTTCAGTCCTGTCGGAGTTACTTCAACTTGAGTAAACTCTATGTTGTGATTGATGAGAAACTTTATGTTCTCTTCCTCAAACTTGGTGAATTGGCGCATGTTTACCATAATTATCCTCTCACTATTTAATATGATTCAACAAAGTATTCGCTATTGCCCTTGCCATCAGTGGTGGTACTGCATTGCCTACAAGTGTGTATTGAGGAATCTCACTCTGACGGTTATTGCCGCCAGTTTGTCTTTTACCTTGGAACACAAAGGAATCGTCAAAACTTTGTAGGCGTGCCATCTCACGTACTGTAGTTGGACGGAAGGCGGAATAGTGGATAAAATCGTCAGGCATGGTGCAGACAGTTGGACTCTGTCCTTCTGGATTCAAAACGACATAGTTGCGTTTTTGGGATTCCAAGCCTTTCTCTCTTAGTTCCTCTTTCGCATCGTCATAATCCCCATGGCGTGCAATTATTTCAAGACGTTGTCTAACAGTATCGTTTTGTTGACTTGACTGATGGTTAAACAGTTCCATGTGTTTGAAACTTCTGGGATGTTTAAGTTCTTCTAAGTTGTGAACATAAAATGGTTCTTGGTCTAACACAAAACGGTGGCAGAGTCTTCCAATACGTGACCATTCTGAGAATGTCTTTCCGTTTTCTGTCGGTTTACCATCTATGTCCCTTAATATCTTCTCTGACTCAAATTCTTCTATTATCTTCGGATTCCGATAGTTTGTAACAGTTTCACCATTACCAATCATATCCAAGTCCCAAAGTGCTTCATATACTTTAACTTTCTCAGTTTCAGACACTGTAGCAGGAATCTCGGTTATCAGCTCTTGGTCGTTGCGGCAACCGATGAACACCACTCTTTCGCGGTTTTGTGGAACACCATAGTCGGACGATAGTAACACTATAGGTTCTTTGATATTGTAAAGTCTCGCATCATCTACAAGTGCATTGAATAATTTTAGCAATTTCTTATTACATTTTGCATCTATTATTCCTTTGACAATATCCACACATTCGTCAAAAGTTGCCGTCAGTAGATCAAGCGAAATTTTTAGAATTTCAACATCTTCAGCAACTTTACCAAGTTCTCCCACCTTGTCAATAGCTACCATCATGTCGTCAAGAATAAAATCGTCAGAAACTGTTTCCACTATCTCGTTGTAACGGTCAACAAACGTATCGTTGTCGATGTGGGCAGATGTCTTCAGCTGAATTAGCTGCCTACGTATTTCATCCCGTTGAGGCTTCATCTTTAAAAGAATAAGGCCATGGCGAATAGTATTCACTGCCTGGTCACTCTTACTTAAGCTGTATGGAATATTCCGAGTAATGTCTTTTAGTTGTTGTTCAAGACTGGTAAAATACGTATTCCACATAGTTTGCCAGTTCTCACCGTTTTTGGTCTCCATACACAATCTTGTGTATATAGCAGAATAAAGGGATGGAGAAACAAATCTTTTTAAGTTTTCATCAAGAAACGAAAAGACCTGAGACATTTTCATGTCATCTACAATAGATCGTATCTCATTAAGGATACGTTGTTTTATTCTACCTTTATCCTTTGTAAGAATTCCTTTTACGTTTTCCATAACAAAGTATTTGGGTCGCAATGCTTTTATGACCTTAAGATAATGGAAAAACAAATCATCCCTTTTGTCCAGTTTCTTTCTCCTACCTGCAAGGCTAAATGACTGACAGCTCGGTCCTCCTGTCACTACATCAATATCCTCCCCACCAAGTTCTTTGAGTATATTAGGAAGAAAGCTGTCTTCCATAATGTCCTGACAAACAAATTTGGTGTCAAGACCAAGCATACTATTATAACGCACCCTATGAGTCAGTTCGCAATTTTCATTAATGTCACTTGCTAACCGAAAATCATAATACTTGTCGTTTGTATATGCTTGCATAAATCCCTCACTGAAACCACCGGCTCCAGCAAACAAATCAAGGTATTTTACGCCCTTGCGGGTGGAAATGAAATCTTTTTTCTCGGACATTACTTAGATATGTAAACTATTGCAAAAGATATGCTGTCGGACAATATGAACTTGTTTTCAAACGTTTCGCTATTGGTCAACAACTCATACTGATAGCAGCTAATCTTTTGCAAAGTTACAGCATTATTTTTAATTCTCCAAAGCTTTGTATTCGTTTTTTTATAAATCGATGAAAATTTGCATTCGTTGTCAAGTGAACCGCATGAACTCCCAGTTTTTATGAAGATACCTTCGTTGGCCATCGCAGATACCTTCGTTAGCCATCGCAGATACCTTCGTTGGCCATCGCAGATACCTTCGTGAAGGACAAGTGACAGGTCGCTGTCCTACTGCGTGGTGACTCGACTTGCCGTTCTTTCTGAAAA
>JBJEAS010000024.1:0-4391 GCA_051869235.1 Prevotella sp. | reverse complement strand
GGCAAAGGTGAACGTATTGAAGCTGAATGTGGCTCTTGACAAACTTAAACCAAACTTAATTTACGGTGGGTTCTATTAATTACTGAACTTTCCCACCCTTTAAATGTAGTTGAATATTTAGCGAGACGCCCACACCCCCAGTAGCCAGCGCACCCAAAGAGCTGAATGTCTTGAAGTAATTGTTTGCTCGTACTGAAAGTTAAATGGTGGGAAAGTTCAGTTTGATAATATAGAAATAATGATGTATATTTGCACCGAAACTCTAACCATAGCGTAGCCCTTATGCTTATCAATGGTAATTCATTTTCCGTGAAATTAAGACAAAAAAACTACTTTTTTCTCAAAAAACTTGGAAATATGGAATAATCTACTTATATTTGCACCAAATCTAAATATGGAAAAAAGACATGAACCGCAAGAAATATGTGATAGTAGGCGGTGTTGCCGGCGGTGCTACAGCTGCAGCCCGAATCAGACGACTAACCGAAGATGCAGAGATTATCCTGTTCGAAAAGGGTGAATATATATCGTATGCCAACTGCGGCCTACCTTATTATATAGGTGGCGTGATAGAGGAACGCGAAAAGCTGTTTGTGCAGACTCCCGAGGCGTTTGGACGACGTTTCAACATCGACGTGCGCACATTGAGCGAGGTGACTGCCATTGACCCAGGAAAGCGAGAGGTAACCATCAAGACATCAGAAGGCAAGACCTACACGGAGAACTACTACAAACTGTTGCTTTCGCCCGGAGCCTCACCCGTTGTGCCTCCACTCCCCGGCATTCAGAGCGAAGGCATTTTTACGCTTAGGAATGTAAACGACACCGACAGGATAAAGTCATACATGAACCTACGCAAAGTGCGCCGGGCAGTTATTGTGGGAGGAGGGTTCATCGGTCTGGAGATGGCAGAGAACCTGCAGCATGCTGGATCAGAGGTGGCTGTAGTGGAGATGGCTCCACAGGTTATGGGACCTATCGACTACTCCATGGCGGCACTTGTGCATGAGCATCTGCTGCAACAGGGAGTCAAACTCTATCTCGAGCAGGCAGTGGAGAGTTTCTCCCGCGAAGGAGAAGAGCTGACCGTGCAGTTCAAATCGGGAATACAGCTGAAAGCAGATATGGTTCTGTTGAGCATTGGAGTAAGGGCAGAGACTCGTCTGGCTCAGGAGGCGAACCTGAAATTAGGTGAGATGCGTGGCATCTGGGTTAATGACTATCTGCAGACCTCTGACGACAATATCTATGCTGTGGGCGATGCCATCGAATTTCCCCACCCCGTAACAGGCAAGCCATGGCTTAATTTCCTTGCCGGTCCAGCCAACCGCCAGGCACGCATCGTGGCCGACAATATGGTGCTTGGCAACAGCATAAAATATGAAGGCTCGATAGGCACTGCCATAGCAAAGGTGTTTGACCTCACTGTGGCCTCAACCGGTCTGCCTGCCAAACGACTCAAGCAGATGGGCATCCCCTATCTCTCCGCCACCATACACAACGGCTCTCATGCCGGCTACTATCCAGGCAGCCTGCAGATGGACATCAAGATTACATTCTCGCCCACCGACGGCACTCTCTACGGAGCGCAGATAGTGGGCTACGACGGTGTTGATACGCGCATCGACCAGTATGCGCTGGCCATCAAGCAGGGCGCAACGGTAGAGCAGCTAACCCGTCTTGAACATGCTTATGCACCTCCATTCTCATCAGCCAAGGATCCCGTGGCCATTTCGGGTTATGTGGCTTGTAATATCCTTAGCGGAAAGATGCAGCCCGTATATTGGCGCGAGATGCAACAAGCAAACAAAGCCGAGATAACGCTTGTGGATGTGCGCACTCCCGACGAATATGCCCTTGGCACCATACCGGGGGCACTCAACATTCCGCTCGACGACATGAGACAACGCCTTGGCGAGATTCCCGCCGACCGTCCCGTATGGCTGTTCTGCGGTGTGGGTTTGCGCGGCTATCTTGCTTCCAATATCCTCAAGGCAAACGGATATGCCGAAGTGCGCAATCTCATTGGCGGGCTCAAGACCTACAAGGCTGCCACCGCAAAGATTGCTACACCTGATGGATTCTCCGACAAATGCCCGACTGACTCCGCATGCGATTGCAGCCATTTCCCTGTTCAGGACAAGAAGACGATAAAGGTAGATGCCTGCGGCATGCAATGTCCCGGCCCTATTCTGAAAATGAAGCAGGCGGTGGACGGACTTGAAGCTGGACAGAGATTAGTGGTAAAAGCCACTGATGCCGGTTTCACCCGTGATGCCGAGGCATGGTGCCGCACCACGGGCAACAAGTTTATCGGAAGTCATTCAGAAGGCGGCATACATATTGTAGAAATAGAAAAGTCCACTCCCCTACCAGTGGATACAGTCCCTTCGTCAACAAGCGAACAAGGCAAGACATTCATCCTCTTCAGCGATGACCTCGACAAGGCTCTTGCCACATTCGTACTTGCCAACGGAGCCGCTGCCACAGGCAAGAAGGTCAGCATCTTCTTTACATTTTGGGGGCTGAACGCCATCAAAAAAGCCCATAAGCCCACCGTGGCGAAGGACTTTTGGGGACGGATGTTCTCATGGATGCTGCCGTCCGACTCAACCAAACTCTCACTCTCCAAGATGAACATGATGGGCATAGGCTCCAAAATGATGCGCTTCCTCATGGCAAAGAAGGGTGTTGACTCGCTTGAATCCCTGCGCCGGCAAGCCATCGACAACGGGGTGGAATTCATTGCCTGCCAGATGTCGATGGATGTGATGGGAATCCGCCGCGAAGAGCTTCTCGACAATGTCACCGTTGGCGGTGTGGCAAGCTATATGGAACGGGCGGAACAGGCCAATGTCAACTTATTCATATAAGTATCGCATATCTCGATTGGCTTATAATTGGGAAATTTTATCCAAATTTGCAGGAAATAAACAGTATTATACTATGAAAAAGAATTTATTAGGCCTGGCAGCTGCGCTTATGATGACAGCTTGCTACGAAGGAAAAGAACAAAAGACTACAGCTGACGTGGATACCGCACGTATTGTAACTGACTTGATAATGAGCCGAAGAAGCATACGCGCTTATAAGGATTCGGTCATCAGCCGTGAGACAATGAAAGAGATTCTTACGTGTGGCATCAATGCGCCTAACGGCAAGAACCTGCAGTCATATGAGATAAGAGTGATAGACTCCCCTACCCTCATCGACTCGATTACAAATGCTGTGGTAAAAGACAATCCGAAGATTGCCGAGCGTAAAGGCTTCAAGAATATCTTCGTGAACGCACCATGTGTAGTCTGCATAGCTTATGACACCAAATATGACATGGCACAGATAGACTGTGGCTTGCTTGGCGAGAACATCATCCTTGCTGCATGGGCAAAAGGCATTGGCTCGTGTTGCTTGGGCAGTTCTGCACGCTGGATTTTGGATTCTCCCTCTGCCAAGCCCTATCTTGACCGAATGGCATTCTCCGAAGGCTACGAGTTGCTCTACTGCATCGCATTAGGTTATCCTGACGAATCGCCGGAGGCAAAGCCACGACGTGAGGACATGATAAGATTCATGGATGTGAACAATGAACAATAGGCTTAACCTTTAAGAAAACAGCATATTTTCAACATTTGACCAATATCTGCTATGGCAGATACATGCTTTCTGCGAGAGTAATACCCGCACCACGGCGGTTTTCCTTATACAGTATCTGCGCTCCATTGGTTTTAATGTGAACAACGATATGTTTGCCCGTCATTCATGGTATTTCCGCAATGCCTTGGTACGTGCTAACTACAAGAACATACAGAAGGGAATAGAATACACTCCTATCTACCTTGAGCGTTTTTTCCGTAATTTACTTTTTGACGATGTCTGGGAATTGCGCAACAGATACCTGCATATTTGCCCTCCAGAAGAACAGGGTTCATAGGACATGAGAATATCGCCCAAATGGTACCGCTGTATCGGTCAGTTGGTACCATTTGGGCGATATTCTCAACTGAACTTTCCCACCCTTTAAATGTAGTTGAATATTTAGCGGCAAAGGCTGGGGGTGTGGGCGTCCCGCCCGCACCTTGCGCACCATCAACCGCATAATCCCGAAATATTACCTTGTAGGCGAGGTGCGGGCGAGACGCCCACACCCCCAGTAGCCAGCGCACCCAAAGAGCTGAATATCTTGAAGTAATAGTTTGCCCGTACTGAAAGTTAAAGGGTGGGAAAGTTCAGTTCTCAATTTCCCGATACAAGCACGATACGGGGTGGTATAGGACTGCATCCTATAAGTCGCCGAAGATATTCGCTTGAACATCAGTGATAATAACAAATATTGTTATCCGCTAAACATAAAAGGCTGGTTTGAACCAGTTATTAGTCAACGAGTTCAAACG
>JBJEAS010000023.1:0-4475 GCA_051869235.1 Prevotella sp. | reverse complement strand
ACAAAAATGTTGTGAATGAGGGGCGATTTTCAACCGTACAGGTCGAATTATTTTCTGTTCATCACGCTTTCCGCCAGCAAATACACTCGCGTACCGAGAGTTTGCGGCCAACGGTCATTCAGATTCTTGTCCAAAGCCCTTGATCGTGCGATTGCCTCTTCTACATGAACTATCAAAGCCGGAGCATCATAATCCGATTCATGGTAGGAACCCATCTTCTGACGCAATCGTACTTTCAAAAACGGGTCTGCATTTTTAGACTTTCTGCGATTCTCCATCCACAGTTTCTGTTCTTCGGGTGTCAGTGATGCTGCATCTTCCAAGTGCAACAAAAGCCATAGTTCGAAACAAGGATTACTTAAAGCCATGTGCATGGCGACTTCCTGCGAACATTCCGTAGCTACACGAGACAACATAGCCTCTGTCCATCGGTCTTTATCTACTACTAACCAGAGTTCGTCATCCGCCTCTAACTCATATTGGCTTTTGTAATCATTGAGTTGTTTTAATACATGTTCTGGACTGGAGTTGTTCTGATCATCAACACTACGCTCTAATATATGTACGTGCACGCGAGGGTTGGTATATTCCTTAGCCAATGCCATGAAATATATCCGCTCCGTGTCTTTGCCTTCGGAGGCTATGACTATAAGGCGAGCGTCACGAAATGCCTCACGACGTTCGCGCATCAAACTATTCCTGCTTCGCATCGTCCCAATGTATATTATTCAGTTCACCAAAGAATGGAATCGCTCCATAGCGGCCATTCAGATAACCTTTCTGCACGTTTTCTCTTGGCTTATACTCACATAGTGAAGACAAATGGCTTTCTCCTTTTTTGTCCTTTTCTACAAACCAGACTTCATCCTGACGGATAGGTGCGGTAGAAAGTAGGTTGGACTCGTGTGTGGTGCAGATTAACTGCATTTGTGAATCGCTTCTAAGCAAACTGTCGTACATCTCCAGCAATTTCAATGTCAACATTGGGTGTAAGCTCCTGTCAACCTCGTCAATCACATAGACAGAATCATTTGCACGCATATCAATAAGCATTGGAATGAAGTCGAATAAGCGTGACGTGCCATCAGACTCTTCGAACATTTCGAAGATATAGTCTGAGCTGCAGTCTTCATTCTTGTGGATGGTTTTCAATTCATGCCACTTCAGATTCTTTGACTTGTCTTTTTCTGCAAAGATAAAGCGGTTTTCATTGTGAATCACCACACCTGTTTCGGAGCTTTTGCCTTCAAGACTCTCCTCAATCTTTTGACGGATTTCGTCGGGAATGCCTAATTCTTCAGGTTTAGACTCTACACGACGAAGGTCTGAGATACCCGTTCCAAAATAATTGAGCAGTTCGCGCATCACGGTTCTGAACTGGGTGTCATTCACAACTCGAAATGGGAAATCCGTTCTATGTGTATTGGGGAAGATGACATTCAGATTCTCAAACCATTTACGAGAAGCCTTTATTGCATCTATTCCTTTTCCGTTACGCTTGATATACTCACTTAAGAAAGTGCCCTTGGTAGGTGTGCCATCAATTAGAAACTTCAAGAATTGTCCATCCTCATCCTTCAGGAATTGAGGTGCAATAGTATTATCCCAACTGCCATCATTGCGTTTGCGCTCAAAGATCATGGTGTCATTGCGACTACCAGTCTTATATAGCCACTCCTCAAGCAAGCCGCCTTTAGAGAAAGCTATTCCGTAAGCATAGAACTGATTGTCTGCCTTAAACTCCAATTCAATACTCGAACGCTCTTGTGGGGCATCTGTCATCTTGAAGTAATTATATTTGAGGTTGCTCCAACCATTCAAGGCAAACCCCTTGATAATAGCCAAACATTTTATGATGTTTGACTTTCCGGAAGCATTGGCACCATAAATCAATCCCATACGGAGCACGGATATATCATCGCGTTTCTCCGCGCGAGACACTTGCAACGGCAATTGGTCGCTCTTGCTGGCAGTGAACAAGATGCGCGTTTCCTCGTTAAACGAGTAAATGTTTTCAAATTTGGCAGACAATAACATAATGCTTACTGATAGTACGTGAATTTTCGTTGCAAAGATAATAAAAATCCCCAAGACCCTGACAATTACTTGCGTTAAATATGTATAAATACGACAACAAACACACCATTCATTACTATTCCGTCAGTTTATCGCACAATTTTACTGCAAATACGACCATACCTTATAAGTCCATATTGTTCAAAATGGCATTAGAGATACACATTTTTGCACATCTATTTGTCATTATTCTGTTTCTTAAACATCACCTGCCCAAATCTCAAAGCATCTTGAACAAGCCTATGCGCTCCTTCCACATCTATTGCTATCTGTGGCTTATCCACAGGAATATTGTGATTGCTGCCAATAATGTCATACATCACCTGTTCTTTTGTAAGAATATTGATATTTGATTTTTGCAAACATTCGCCCAAGAGTCCCTTAGCCTGCGCAACATTTGCGGCACTTCTTACAACTATATAGTTTATGTCGCTATACTCGAAGTCTATGCTTACATCATCAAGAAGAGACTTGCCATGATGAGATTCCTTATACGAAGCATACTCTTCCATCGTAAGCATGTATTGATTGCCTTTAAGTTGAGTGAAATAAGGAACCATCCTATATTCCCTTTCGTCATAGAATCTGTAATTATGGTATTCTCTTTTTGAGGTCGTAAGTTTACCTTCGATAGGTTTGTAGTATGACAAAAGATAAATTGCCATATTCAACACCCCGTTTAGTCCTCTGTCTTTAGCATCCTTGACCAAGTGATACATTTGCTGCATAAGATTAGACTGGTGATGATAATAGCTGACAGGATTAAACCCATTCCTGATAGCCCACTCTCTTGTGAATCCTATAGCATATTCGCCGTATGTCCAATTGTTTGAGGCAAATTCAGACAATGGCAAGTCACACAAGCAAACCATAGGGAACGCCACCCTTAATTGTGGCATTACCTCCTCCTGGCTATACGACACACACAACTTCCTTGCTTTCAGTATCTCAAAGAAAGCATCCTTACGAGTCTGATGCCATAATACGTTCGAGCTTAATCCCATTGTCTCTGCTAATTTAAATTTTTCTCTTTGAGTTTAATTTCTCTGGTACACTTTTTATTGAGCCATATAAAAACAAATTTCGAATTCTAAGTAAAACCCTAAAGTTTCTTAAACCTAATGAATGCCAAAATTTTCTTTCGTATTGCTGCCACATGGGTTCCCAAGAGCCAGAGAAATGATGTATCGTGAAAGTATTTTTCGTTTTTTCTATCTTTCCTGATACGTGATTTTTGGGACTGAAATAGTCGCATGGAAACACTGGAATAGTTTTGCCTGAACATTGTTTGGCTTCCTCAAACGACTTAATAGTTTTTATCTCATAGCCATTACTAATTAAACAATGCTTAATAACACCTGGTAGTGGCTGGTCGTTAAACGACCCATCTTCATTCACGAACGTTCTTTCATCATAATGATCAAGACAAGCTTTAATCCATTTTGACTTTGGTTCCACTCCAAATGCAGCCACCTCTAATGAATTTGTTTTGAAGTTTTCATATCCGAGCATAGTGTCCAATGTCAGAAGGTCACCATACGGCTTTAAGACCTCAACATCCATATCTAAATAGATTCCTCCATAATTATGCAAAGCATACAATCGTATATAATCTGCAGCAAATGCATATTTCTTATTATCGTATGCATCCATAACCCATTTGGATTTTGTTTTTGGGAAACGGTCAAAGTCCCATAACATGAACTCATAATCTGGAAGGTATTTCTTCCAAGACTCCATACACTTCTGCAATTGTTCTGGTATTGGGTCGTTACTCAACCAACAATAATGAATAATTTTGGGTATCATATAATATTTTTCTTTTTAAAACCAAATAAAAGCATATTTAACAAATCACTTTTTCTAATACATATAGTTAATGCAATACATAATCCAATAATCGGTATTGCGAAAGCCAAAGATGTTAATAATAACACAATGAAATTATCATTAGGAAGACCTGCGGCTTGCGGTGTAGAGATTAAGTTGCTCAAAGAAGGCAAAGATGGAAGAAAGAACCAATGGAATGCATATATTTCTAAACTGTATTTTCCAATTCGGGATAAAATCAATGGTATATGTTTATCGTATCTTATAAAAAGCTGAACTAAAATAATAATGGAGAAACAACCTGTCATCTTTCTCGACCCTCCTAAAAATAGCATAGCACAGAAATAGAATGCAACAGCAAAAGCATACATTCTATCAGACTCAAAAACAATAGATTTTACCAAGTCATACCTACTACAAAGAACTCCTATATAAAAGAAAGGAAACATCGCAGTATATTCGCCATAATATGGTATTATGGTTCTAAGGTTACAGCCTCTATCAAGTAAATAATTAATTAGGGTGTCCAGTTCGTTGTGCCAATTTTAGCTCACTTTTCTGAGCGTCTT
>JBJEAS010000022.1:0-64077 GCA_051869235.1 Prevotella sp. | reverse complement strand
ACCCGTTAGTCACGATGTCGCCCTTATGCTTGGCGCAGAAATTATACGAACAGATAATCACCCGTTTGGCGGAGAGCGGATTGCGGCCTTCACGGAGATAGGCGTTGTAGTTTTTGGTATCGAGGATTTCGCACGGTATGCCAAATTTGTCCTGAAGTTCTGCCTCCCATTGCTTGCGCAACGAAGCCGGACATACAACGATGATTTTTCGCTTGCCCGTTGACCAATATTGGCACAGCACAAGACCTGCCTCGATGGTTTTTCCCAAACCTACCTCATCTGCCAGTACAACGCCTTTGGACAGTGGTGAACGGAACGCAAATAGGGCTGCATCAATCTGATGGGGATTGATGTCAACGGTGGAACTGAGCAGCGACTGCGACAACGACTCCAGTTCACCGCCAGTGCTTTTCTGCGAAAGCAATGCCGCATAATATCGGGCGTGATAACGTGTAATCATAAATGCCAAATGATAGGTAGCAATCGCATCAACCTATCATTTGGCATGACTTGTATATCTGTGTGTGCGGAACGGCCATAGAAAAAGGGTGCAAGCTTCTTCTTACGGTGTTCCGGGGCTAAGCGTCGGATTCTTGGGCCCCCTCCATGAATAAGAATAATGCCTACACCCATTTCTGGGTGCAAACATCTTCTATCCTCATTCATAGAGATTGGCCTAAAAATTCCTGACGCCTGTATATACGCCAAAGCCAACCATCATTGATGTGGTCTTTTATCCAAGAGTTAAGTTTCCGACGCTTATTCTGGAACACCACAATGATAGTCTGATGTTGCTATATGTCAATATGTTATGTACGGCATGGGGCGGCATTGCATCCGCCTTTTACCGCAATGTCGCCGCAAATATACAAATAAAAATCAAAAGGACAAAGGAAAAGGGAGAAAAACTTGCGTTTCGCTCCATACATTATTTAGTTAAAATAATCATCAAGAAAATCCGTAGGGCTTTTGACCATTACATCCAAATCTCTAAAATGTCGAGTATTGCGCGTTACAATAACATCGGGTTTTATGGATTTCGCTTGTTTTTTCTATTTGGTATTTGGCATAGTCTTCTTTGTAATCATCTCCAAGGTCCTTGCGTTCATCAAAAGTCATTGCCATGACTTCTGAGGACAATGGGTAATCACGCCAAGCATGACTCTGTCTATTTTTAGATACGTTATCCAAAGACAGGGTCTTCAAAATAATGCTTTCAATGAAATCCTTTACGCTAATGTTGTGTGTCTTAGCATAGGATTCTGCACCATTATAGATATTCTGATCAATGACCAATGTTCTCATAATTGTATCTCCTTTATTATGTTTCAGCCGCAAAGTTACAAATAAAAATCGAAAGGACAAAGAAAAGGGAGGAAAACTTGCGGCTTGCTCCCTATATTTTTAGTTAAAAGGGGGCATAGAGTCAGGCACACTGGTTCATTAACCTCCATATCAATGAAGGGGCGGCTGCATCAATGCCTTCGCCTCTGCTTTTTTGGCGCAAAAGCTTGGAGGTTCCGTTCTTTCTTCGTAACTTTGCCTTGTGAATGATTTGATAAACATAAGCAGCTTGAGTTTTGAGTTTGACGAAAAAAGTTGGACGATTTAATTGTTAAACGTTAATTGTTGGTTTGTTAATTTCCGCCTTCCCGCTTCATTCGGTATGTGTTCGAGATGCCTTCGAGATGCGTTCGAGACGAAGAAGCGCGCTTTGATTTAATTTTTAGGTGCAAAAGGCACGACATAGTTGCATATATGCAAGTATCGACCATTTGCCATTAATTATGCCATTATGCCAGCTATTATGCCATTAAGAAAATCACGGAATGTGTTGTTTGGGAATATTTGGCATAATGGCTGGCATAATGGCATAATTAATGGCAGATGCTACAAAAATTATTGACCATGGTTTTCTCTACTGCAAACGATTGTTTTCCGTAGCTCAAATACATAAATTCAGTAGCCCAAACAATAGTTTTCGCCCCTCAAACCACTTTAGCATAGGCTTTTCTCTTGCAAGCGCAGACGCTTACACCTTTATGAAGAAGAACTAAAAAGTCCTCTAAATCTCACACGAAAGCGAGATTTAGAGGACTTATTGATGTATTTCTACGAATGTTACTTCACAGTTGAAGAAACGTTCTGACGCTCGTAGTAGGCTTTGTAGTCTTCGCCGCCGTACTTCAAACCGAGGTCTTCGCCTGCAATACCGTCGCAGAAGCCCTTGTAAGACCACTTGCGCAGATAGTCGGAATCGAAGAGGTTGGGCTTCTCTCCATTCAGCCAGTACTCGTGCTCTACCTCGTTGTCAGAGAGGCTCCAGATGGTGATACCGCTCTGCTGAGCCTCGGGAACATTTGCCTTGAACGACTCAACTATCATGCGGTAGCAGTCAGCCTGTGCCTGATACTGGGCAGAAGAGGGAGAGCCAGTGCCAAGGGCTATGTCAAGCTCGGTGACACGAACGAGCTTGCCGGTGGCAGCCATAGTCTGGAACATTGCGTCAATCTTCTCCTTGAGGGCTGCAATGTTCTCGGCATTCTTCTCTGTATCATCTGAGCAAGAGAGATATACGTGCATCTGAGTGCCGATACCATCAACGATGGGCGAACCGTTGTCGGTGTCTATCTTCTTCACGAAGTCGCAGAGCTGCTGCAACTTGGCGGGACTGGTCTCGAGATTATAGTCGTTGACGAAGAGCTTGGTCTCGGCAGGCAGATATTTGCGGGCGAGCTGGAATGCCTTTACAGGATAATTGGGCACGTAATATCCCCAATACCAATGTCCACTGCCCCAGTTGAGCGAGAGTCCGTCGGTCTCGGTTTCCTCGGGAGCTGCATCGTAATAGGTGGCATCGCCATCCTGCCATGAACCTCCGAAGACACCTTCGTATCCACGAACACCACCGCCATCGGCGATAGGCTCGTTGATGACATCATATCCGTAAGGCACGATGTTCTTCTCAGCAAGATGCTCGGCAACGCCCTTGACCCAAGACTCCATTGCTCCCTCAAGAGCCTCGCGCTTTTCATCGGCAGACTTTAAGACGTAGTACATCTTTGTGCCGCGTGTCTTTGCCTTAGCAGCCTGATTCTTCGAAGGACCGAACTTGATGTTGTCGACATAATATGTAGCTCCTACCTTGCCGAAGTTGAGGATGATGCGGTTTACGTCCTCGTAAGCAGGGGTGAACTCAAACTCGAACTTGGTCCATTCTGTGCCAACGCTGAAGGTGTTGTATGCACCCTGTGAGCCGTATGTCGAACCATTCTGATATTGGAACTGGATTTCACCGGCTGCCGTTGACGACTTGGCATAGAACTGGATGATGTAGGAAGTAGACGGGTCAAGATAATAGTCGAAGGTATAGGCATTCTGAGCCTCCCAGGCATTGCCGTCGCCCTTGTTCTTCAATACAAGACCGAACGAGCCATTGTAGCCCTCGCCCTCAACAACCTCAGCACTCTCCTTGTTGCTTCCCCAAGAGCCCCAACCACCATTGGTGCCGCCCTCGAAGTCGGAAGCATCACCGCCAAGGACGTTGTCCATCGGGTCTTCCTGCTTGAGTCCGAACTGTATGTCGTCCACAGTATATGTACCGCCAACCTTACCGAAGTTGATGATAATGCGGTTGACATCATCGTATGCCACCTCAAACTCACGTTCACAGGTAACCCAGTCGGTGCCTACTGAGAAGTCGGTGTAAGCACCCTGAGAACCGTAAGTAGAACCGTTCTGATACTGGAACTGGAGATAACCAGCGGGAGAAGAGGACTTAGCCTTGAACTTCATCACGTAGGTCTTGCCTGTCTCAAGATATGAGTCGAAGGTATAGGCGAACTGAGCCTCCCATGAGTTGCCGTCGCCCTTGTTCTTAAGCACCACTGCAGCCGACCCGTCCTGACCAGCACCAGCCACTACCTCAACATTGTCCTTATTGGAACCCCAAGAGCCCCATCCGCCTGTTGTGCCGCCATTGAAGTCGGAGGCATCGCCGGGGAGGACATTGGCTATATCGCCCTCGCTCTCCACAACGAGAGTTGGTGCGATGAGAGACTTCAGGTAAGTCTGCTGTTGTTGTGTGTGCCAGAAGAAGTTATGTCCATAGAGCTTCATGCCAGAGGCATTGAGCGCATCGACGAGTGCATCGACAGTGCCGAAGTTAAGTGTTCCACTGTTACCCACGATGGCATCATGCTTCATGGCATTGCCAGGAGTGAACATCTGATAGTTGGCTGCGGCAAGGTCGCCCTCGCCATTGGCATTGCTAATAAACATGTCGGCACCCATACCGATACCAACAACGGTGTTGGGCATATACTGTGAGGAGTAGGCCTTGATGTCGTCATAGTTGGCTATTACCTCCTTGACGGCAAGAGGTATCTCAGCCGCGGTGACAGTGCCTTTGTCGGCATCCCTGCCCCACTGCATTATCTGGTCGTCGCACGCGGTAAGGAGCATCGCCGATGCCACTACCGGTAGCATAATCTTATATGTATTCATAATTTTTGTTTTATATTTGAGGAGTTATTTTGGGGGGAGTTATGATGGGTGTTATATTAGGGAGTTATATTGGGGAGTTATATTGAGCCAAATGTCCCTGCATATAAAGATAATGGCTCCTCATAACTTCTCTTCATAACTTCCCTTCATAACTTCTCTTCATAACTTCCCTTCATAAATCAGAAATCCGACACCGTTATCGCCGTGTTGGGAACTATGCGGAAGTTATCAACATATATCTTCTGTGAGAATGGCGAAGAAGGATAGGTAATCTTCTCGCTGAACTCGATGTCGGAGTTGCAGAAGAGAATACCGAAGTTGCGGTAGCTTCCTGCGTTGCGGTCGTCTATCACGTTCTGGAATGTCCAGTCAATCTCGCCGTTGGTGTAGTTACCGAACTGAGACAGAGGGATGGTGACAGTCTGCCAACGCTCGCCTGTGGTGAATGCCTTGTGGTCGCCGGTCTCGCGGTCGAGCCATGGCACCCAAGCGTATGCCTGGTTGATATACTGTGCGCTGTACTGTGTGCAGGCAGAACCATAGCCATAGTTGGAAAGGTTGTTCTGTATGGTGATGACCATCTGTCCGCTGAGATCCCATGCTTCGGGAACATATACATCAAACTGGAGGGCAACGGAGTCAACACGTGTTGTGCCTGGGATGACAGAGGTCATGCGGTTCCAGTCATCATTGTCATTGCCATTGCCCGCAGTCCAGAATCCCTTGATGTTTGACACGCCGTCAGCAACCGGGCCATTGGCAAGGAAACTCTCAGGAATGAGCTGGCAAACCTTTCCACGTCCTGTGTTCAACGGGTCGTCAACAAGGTCATCGGCAGTGAAGGTAGCACTCCAGCTACCCATTTCGCCAGTACCGTCGAAGTCGATGATGAAGCAACGGAACTCGTTGAAGTAGGCAGGAGTCATGGCAGTGCCGTTTGCTCCCTCAGAGATGATGGAACCAGAGGCTGTAACGCCTGAAGGCATAGTGAACGAATACCACTCGCCATCCTCGTCGCTCTCTATGCCGGATGTTATCTCGACACCACCAGGCAAGGTAATCTTGGTTGTCTCCTGGAGGTTGGCTCCATATACAGTCACCTTCTCGCCAGCCTTGGGCAGCGTGTTGTCAACACTCGTTATGCTCGGGGCAGAGGCACGTACCGTGAACTGGTATGTGGTCTGGGTATTGTCCTTTACGAAGACGATAGTGTTGCGCACGCTTTCGTCAGCCTTATCCACGGGAGTCTTCTTGTCGAGAGTCACCCACACGTTGTTGTCGGTCATCAAGGCATTATTGAAATATGTGTCATAGCCATTGATGAAGACTTTCTTCAGTCCGGTGAATCCCGAACCCTCGATGCGGATCATCTGTCCGAGGCGTGCGAAATCGACCTCGCGGTCATACACCTCGTCCTTGGCGTCCACATCCTGCAGATACACCTTGCTGATGGTCATCTGCACTGACTGCACATCATCGTCGTCGCTACAAGCCGTAAGCAGCGGGGCAACCAACGCAATCAGCATATATATGTATTTCTTCATAACTTTATTCTTTTAATATTTTAATTCTTTAATTCTTAAAATATCTCCTCCACTGCTACTTCCCTTTCTCCGAACTCATAGCTCTTGGTGGTGATTTCACCATTGGCATCGGGCTTGAGATACGGGTTCTTTGCCTGGTCGGTGTCTGCCATAGGCAGGATTAGGTCTTCTGCCGAGGCTACCGCCACACCTGAACCTGGAGCTACGTAGGTATCGCTCAACTTATATGAATTGGTAGAAGCCTCATAGTAGCTGGCATTGCGGTTCTGGTTGTTCACGTAGTTCACAACCTCCTGCTGCTTGTAGTAGCCGCGGCGAACGAGCTGATACCAATAGAGACCCTCGAAGGCAAACTCAACACGGTTCTCATGACGGATATCCTCGTATGTGAGCTTCGACTTCTCGGGAACACCGGCACGGCGGCGGAGCATATTGAAATACTTCAAAGCGTCGGCATCCGAAGTGCTCTCACCATTGCCAAGCACTGCCTCAGCATAGTTGAGATAAACCTCGGCAAGGCGAAGCATATATGTGTTGATACCAGAGTTGTTGACGGTAGAGAAACCGTTAACCTTCTTAGTTCCAATCACATATTTCTTGATATTGGCACCCTGGTTTCCAGCACTCTCAGTAACACCATAAACGTAGGGGTTGTTGGCATCAGCACTGAGTTCGGGATATTCCTCACCATAAGAAGCCACTGAGTGGTGACGGCGAACGGCATCATCGATGGTCTTGCCGAGAGAGGCATCCACATACTCCTTGAATTCCTCCCAAAGGTCCCAAGAGCAATATGTAGCTCCACCCCATGCGTTGGTGTCGGCAACGGTTGTGCTCCAAGCAAGGAATCGGGTCATGCTCTGACCAGCTCCGCCCACACCGTCACCGGCGATGAACTGCAACTGGAAGAGCACCTCAGAGTTGTTGTTGATGGTCTTGGCTCCCCATAATGTGGCATAGTCATCCACAAGCTTTGCGGAACTTTCGTCGATTACCTTCTTGGCTGCCTTCTTGGCGAGGTCGAGATAATACTCGTTGCGGGTACCACGGTTGAAGTCGGTGGCGGCATTGGTGCCGTCATACTGTCCTGAAGTGGTAAGTCCTGCCATCGAGAGATACATACGGCTAAGCATACCGTAGGCGGAATACTTGTTCACGCGACCTTCCTCGGCAGATGCCTCGGGCAGATACTTTGCAGCATACTCCAAGTCGCGGATGGCAAACTCGATGACATCGGTGCGGGGCTGAGCTGGAACCACGTAGTTGTTTACAAGGTCGGATGTGTTCTCATACAGAACGGCGCATCCCCAGAGTGTTCCGATATACCAATAGGCAGTGCCTCGCATAAAGCGTGCCTCGGCTATAGCCTTCTGCTGCATTGCCTCGGTCACGTCGGCAGTGGAGTAGTTCTTGATATTATTGATAGTGTTGTTAGCCTGCGACACCACCGAGTAGAGAGCACCCCACGCCTGGGTCAATCCCTGCGACAGCGAGTTGTCGGTGAAGTTGGTGTAGGGATAGATATAGTCAGAATACTGTGCCGTGATGTTGTTGGCACGTCCGTCGCCCATACCATAGTAGAACTTGTCGTTGAAGTCATACCACACATAATTATATAATGGTGATGTGGCGGCAAGCAGCGACGCCTCGGAGTCATAGAATGTCTCCGGACTCAGCTGGTATGAGTTCTCCTGGTCGAGGAAGTCTCCGACACAACTCGTGAGTGTCAATCCTCCTGCCAGTGCTATTGTATATAATGATATTTTTTTCATAATTATATTTTGTGGAGTTAAATGGAGTTAAGGGAAGTTATCGCTCCCTTTGGTCGCTAAAGAAGTAAAAAGACAATAGCAAAATCCTGATATTTTAACATATGTCCTTTATCTACTTCTAACTTCTTTTATCTCCTTTTTTCTCCCTTAATTTAAAAAGTTACATTAAGTCCGAATGTATATATTCTCGGTGAGGGATAGCGACCGTAGTCGATGCCGTTCATGAGGGTGTTGCCCCAGAGGCTACCCACTTCAGGGTCATATCCCTTGTACTTTGTCCATGTGTGGAGGTTCTGCAGGTTGCAGTAGAGCTTCAGGTTCTGGATATACAGCTTCTTCATCCATGCCTTGGGGAAGGTGTAGGAGAAGGAGATGTTCTGCAGACGGATATACGAACCATCCTCGATATAAGCGTCGCTCACACGGTCGTTGCGGTTCTTGCCGCTGGAGGTGTAGAGACGTGGCTGGGTTGACTCGGTATTCACTACGTAATAGTTGCGGAAGTCATCCGGACCGTTGGGGTCTATCTTCTCCACACGTGCATAGTCGAGCACTGAGGTGAGCAGGTTGCTGGTGGAACCGCTGACTTCGAGCGAACGGCGTGTATAGTTGAGCAACTTGTTGCCGTAAGAGCCGCTGAACTGGATAGTCAGGTCGAAGCCCTTATAAGAGAAGGTGTTGCCGAATCCCCATGTGAACTTAGGCTCGGGATTGCCTATGAAGGTCTGGTCGTCATTGTTGATGACACCGTCGCCATTGAGGTCGGCGAAGATATAGTCACCAAGCCATGTGTCGTTCTTGCCTATGGAGCTGCCTTCGGGCAGTGCCACCTGCTTTACGTTGCCGTCGGCATCCTTGTAATAGAAGTCCTCGGGAGTGTCGAAACGACCAATTACCTTATATCCCCAGAACTGTCCGATGGGCTGGCCTACCACGGTGTTTGTTACGGTGGCTGTCTCAGAACCTATCTGAAGTGTCTGTGGCAGTGTACCTGTCTCAGTGTCGAGAGAGAGCACCTTGTTGCGGTTAATTGACATCACAACATTCGAACGCCACTGGAATCCCTTATAGTCGATGTTCACGGTGTTGAGTGTGAACTCGAAACCGGTGTTGCGCAGTGAACCTACGTTACCCCATGGGTTGCTTGCCGTACCATAACCCGAACCGGCACCAGAGCCGAGGAATGCGGGAAGGTCGAGCTTGAGGAGCAAGTCCTTTGTCTTCTTGTAGTACCAGTCGGCGATGAACTCGATACGTCCGTCGAGGATGGTGAAGTCAAGACCGATGTTGGTGGAGTATGTAGTCTCCCACTTCAGGTCGGGATTGGCATTGTTGGCATTCAATACACCAACTCCCCATGGGGTGGTATAGTTGGCGAGCATTGCGGTATATGCCCAGTCCTCCACGTTCTGGTTACCCGTGGCACCCCATCCGAGACGGAGCTTGAGGTTGTCGAGCCACTTAACGTCCTTGAGGAACGACTCGTTGCTCACACGCCAAGCGAGTGCGGCTGAGGGGAACCAACCCCAACGGTTGTTCTTGGCGAACTTGGAACTACCGTCGCGGCGCAGTGTGGCGGTCAGCATATAGCGGTCGTCATAGTTATAGAATGCGCGTCCGAAGTAAGAGAAGATTGAGTTGGCATTCTGATAACCCGTGGTGCGGCTGTCGTCATAGTTACCTGCCGAGATGTCGGTGGCGGTGTTTGAGAGATAGCCCGTGGTGGTTGACACCTGTGTCTCCCAATGGTTATGGCTCATTTCCTGTCCTGCCATCACATTGATGTTGTGCTTGCCAAAGGTCTCGTTGTATGTAAGTATATTACGCCATGACCAATACTTGGTGTTGGTCTTGGTCCAACGTCCCGAACGAATGTCGTTGGTCTTCACACCAAACTGGTAGTCTGGCTGATAATAATAGTAGTTGTTGAAGTTGTAATCAGCAGAAAGCTCTGTCTTGAAGGTCAGACCCTTATATAAGGTAGCTTCAAGATAGGTGTTGATGCGGAAGTTGGTCTTCTTGTTGTGGTTGTCGGTAATCTCGGCAAGAGCCACGGGGTTATCTGGCATCCACTGGTCATCCGGTCCGTCATAACCACCACTCGGGTTGCGCACTGCCACAGAGGGCTGCGAGGTAAGAGCCGTCATGATGATATTATATGTAGAGGCAGTGTTCTGCTTGCTGTCGGCAAGCGAGAAGTTGATGCCTCCCTTGAGCCACTTCTTGATGTTGGCATCGATGTTTCCGCGCAATGACAGACGGCGGAAAGAAGAACCGATGGCAATACCGTCCTGGTCGAGATAACCGGCTGTGATGGCATAAGTGACATCCTTATTACCACCAGCCATTGAGACATTATGACTTGTCATTAGAGCCTTGCGATAGAGCTCATCCTGCCAGTCGGTACCTTCACCCATAAGGTCGCCACGAATCCATGTGCTTGAAGCGGGTTTGATACCAGCATCGCTGATGTCCTTATAGTGCTGGGCATACTGCTGCAGGTTCATCACGTCAAGTTTGCCAGGCATAGCCTGCCATCCCACATAACCATCGTAAGTGATGGAAGCCTCACCAGACTGACCACGCTTTGTGGTGATCATGATGACACCGTTAGAAGCGCGCGAACCATAGATGGCCGTGGCGGAAGCATCCTTCAATACGTCCATCGACACAATGTCGCTGGGGTTGATAGAGGCGAGAGGGTTGGAGTTTCCGTCATCAGAGCCTGAGGAGTCGATGATGACACCGTCGATGACGAAGATAGGCTGGGATGTGGCATTAAGAGAGTTGGTACCACGGATGCGGATGGTGGAACTACCACCAGGCGTACCGGTGTTTGCCTGTATCTGCACACCGGCAGCACGTCCCTGCAACACCTGGTCAACACTCGTGGGCACAGATTTCTCGATGGCCTTGGAATTGACCGACACTACCGAACCGGTAAGGTCGCTTCGCTTCATCTTGCCATAACCCACGACAACGACCTCGTCGAGGAGCTTGTCGTCGTTCTCCATGTTAACATTAATCACCGTCTGCTTTCCTACCTTAACGTCCTTGGTCTCCATTCCGAGATAAGAAAAAGAAAGCACGTCCCCAGGTTTTGCCTTAATGGTGTAGTTGCCGTCCAAGTCGGTAACTACGCCATTCGACGAACCTTTCACTTTCACGGTAGCTCCAATGACTGGGCCATCGGTGCTACTAACAGTACCTTTAATGGTATTCGTTTGTGCGAGTGCCTCACAAGGCATGAGGCACATCAGCACAAGAATACATAAAGCACTTAATACATACTTAGTGCGATTCATTTTACTCTTAGGTTTTTATTAATACTTCAAATATGTTGTCTCGAATTTACTGCTTCGTCGATTTGTCGCTGCAAAATTAATGTTTTTATTAATATGTTGCATTTCTTTTTGTTGCAACGTTGTTTCAAAATGTAACATTTCGAAAAGAAAATGTAACATTTGCGGCTTTTTGCTCAGAAAAACTCGAAAAAGGCTCTGAAATAGGCAAAAAAATGACTATCTTTGCAAAAGAAATGCTAACTAATAATAATATCAATAAACAATGAAGAAAACTATCATTATGCTGACTGCTGCAATGGCTTTCGTAGCGGCATCGGCAAAAGACGTAAAGATTACATCGCCAGATGGGAAACTCGTGGTCTTGGTTACCGACAATGGAGGGAAGGCTTCATATTCAGTAACGCTCGATGGACGACAAATGGTGACGGCATCTGCCCTCGGATTAAAGACGAATATCGGCGACTTTAGCAAGGGATTGACCATTGTAGAGACGAAACAGAAACAGGTGGAGAAAGACTACAAGATGACACGCACCAAGACTTCGGGTTCGCAATATGTAGCCAATCAGGCTATAATAGGCATGACGAATGCAGAAGGCTACAGAATGGATGTGACCATGAACGTCTCGAACAACGATGTGGCTTTCCGCTACACCCTTCCACGCGGAAAGGACGACAATCCGAAATGCGCGGTCATCTATAGTGAAGCTTCGAGCTTCAACTTCCCCCAGCAGACGACGACCTTCATCTGTCCGCAAAGCAAGACAATGGTAGGGTGGGAACGCACTAAACCGTCGTATGAGGAGGAATACAAGGCGGATGCCGCAATGACGGACAAGTCGGCTTTCGGCGAAGGCTACACCTTGCCATGTCTATATAGAATAGGTGACGGCGGTTGGGTGCTGATAGGCGAGACAGGCGTCGGCAGCAACTATGCCGCCTCGCACCTCAGCGACTATTCGGTGGAGAACGGCTATTCCATAGCATTCCCCAACCCAACTGAGCTTAGTGGAATGGGGAGTCCCTACGCATCAATAGCCTTGCCGGGAAGTACACCTTGGAGAACAGTTACAATAGGAGAAACACTGAAGCCTATAGTTGAAACCACCATTCCCTACGACCTTGTAGAGCCACTCTACGAGCCATCGACCGACTACAAGCCGGGACGCTACACGTGGAGCTGGCTTATGTGGCAAGATACATCTATAAATTATGACGACCAAGTGAAATTCATCGACCTTGCAGCAGAAATGGGATTCGAATACACATTGGTGGACAACTGGTGGGACACACAGATTGGACGCGACCGCATGAGGGAGCTGTCAGAATATGCGCAGGGTAAAGGAGTGAAGCTGATGTTGTGGTACAACTCCAATGGTCACTGGAACGACGCTCCGCAGGGACCACGTGACTGCATGAACACCTCATATGCACGTCAGCGTGAGATGCGTTGGATGAAGGAAATCGGCATCGCAGGAATAAAGGTAGACTTCTTTGGCAGCGACAAGCAGGAGATGATGAAACTTTACGAGGACATTCTCGTGGATGCAAACAACTATGGGCTACAGGTTGTATTCCATGGTTGCACCATTCCTCGCGGTTGGGAGAGAATGTATCCTAACTATGTAGCATCGGAGGCTCTTCTTGCTTCAGAGAACGTTCGTTTCAGCGACTATCACGCCAAGCAGGAAGGATTTCAGCTGACAATGCATCCGTTCTGCCGCAATGCCCTTGGCACGGCAGACTGGGGTGGTGTGATGATGAACCGTTACATGAGCCAGGACAACAAGAGCGGTCATCCTCGCTATACGTCGGACATCTTTGAAATAGCCTCCGCCATTGTCATTCAGACAAGTGTGAACTGCGTGGCAATGTGTCCAAACAACCTCGACGAAATGCCGCAGTTTGAACTCGATTTCCTCAAACAACTCCCTACGACATGGGACGAGACACGCTTCGTCGACGGCTATCCTACGAAGTTTGTCGTCTTGGCACGACGCATTGGTGAACAGTGGTATGTTGCTGGACTCAATGGCACAAATGAGCCGATGACACTTACTCTCGACTTGCCGATGTTTGCCGGCAAGACCGTGAACCTTTATACCGACAATCCACGCAAGAAAGGCGAGATAGTTCCAACCTCTATATTAAAGACATTAAAGGTTGACAAGGACGGAAAGGCGAAAGTCACCATTCAGGGAATGGGAGGAATAATAATAAATTGAAAAATAAAAGCTGCGCATCAACGATGCGCAGCTTTTATTTTAGTCGATTCCTTCTATTGTCTTTATCTTTCCATTTTCATCATACTCAAGTTCGCAAACCTTGAGGCTGCGGAGCCATGACTTGCCACCTGAAGGTACTGAGTCGTGGTGGAACAGATACCATTTGCCTTCATATTCGAGAATGGCGTGGTGGGTTGTCCAGCCTACGACAGGAGTCAGGATGACACCCTGATAGGTGAACGGACCGTAAGGGTTGTCGCCTACGGCATAGCAAAGCAAATGGCTGTCGCCCGTGGAATATGAGAAATAGTACTTTCCGTTGTACTTGTGCATCCAAGAAGCCTCAAAGAAGCGGTGAGGGTCATCGGCCTTCAACGGGTTGCCCTCGTCGTCGACAACGAGAATAGGACGTGGAGCTTCTGCATAGTTCAAACCATCTTTCGTCAGACGCACGCAACGGCTTGGCAACGACTCCTCTTTGCCTTCTGGCAGATGTGGTGTTTCAAGATGGATGTTGTCCTTGTAGCGCTGCAGCTGTCCACCCCAAAGTCCCCCAAAATATACATACACTTCGCCGTCGGCATCGTCCTTGAACGCGCACATGTCGATGCTGTAGCTGCCTGGTATTGGTGCTGGCTGTGGAATGAAAGGACCAGCAGGATTGTCGGCAATAGCTGTACCCCAATGGAATACGTCGTTGCGGTCCTTCAATGGGAAATACATTATGTAGCGCTTCACCTTCTTGCTGAAGCCCATACCTGCAACCTGTTCCTCGGCATTAGTTGGAACCTCGACCTCATATTCCTGTACATCGCAATCCCAAAGCTGGCGGCCTGCCCATGGAATATCCTCCTGACGAAGAACGCATCCATGGTCGGTAACAGTACCCGTCATTGGGTCGCCGTCAATAGAGAGAACGTGGTAGTCTTTCATTATATACTGGTCGCCATTGTCGTTCTCTACGTTCGATGCTTCCCAGTCATGACTTGGATAGATGTAAATCTTTCCATTGAAGATGTGAACTGAAGGGTCTGCCATATAGTCGGCAGGGAAAAGATAACGTTTTTCTTTTTTCATATTATACATTTCTTGATTCTATTTCCTTGTTTATCTGGTCGATAGTCTCGTCGTCAAGCTCATATTTCGAGATTATGAAGATGGCGAGGAGAAGGAGGGCTGCAGGAATGACGCAAACGAGCCAAAGAATGCCTTCCTCTGCCAGAGGCGACTGATCTACGGTCTTGGGATTGTAGGCGACGTAGGCGAGAATGGCAGGGGCGACGACACTGCCGAGTGTCATGCCAGCCTTGAAGAATATGCCAGTGAGGGCATTTACGATGCCGGCAATACGCTTACCGCTAACATATTCTCCGTATGAAATAACTTCAGGGACAAGTGCCCACATGTAACCTGTGGCAACTATTACGCCAGTAGACTTGACGAACTGAGCTATATATACGTAAATCATGCTTGGATTCTCCATCTTTGCTACGATGTAGAGAAATGCCATGCCGAGGATGGCAATACTAAGGAAGATGTAGAACATGTTCTTCTTTCCAACAGCATTCTTTATCATAGGTACAAGAGGCATGAAAATGAACGATGGGGCAGAACCGAGACCCATGAAAATGGACAGCTGTTCCGATGTTCCGTGCATATTGCTGTTGATGAAATAAGCTCCAGCGGCGTTGCCTATCGACATCATTGCGAATGCAGTGATGAAGAAGAAGGCGATGATGCGCAATGGACGGTTGTGGAAGAACTCCATCCACAGGTCGCTGATTTTCACATTTGCACTCTCCTCGGCATTCATGACAACCCTTTCCTTACACTGTGAGAAACAGAATAGGAGGAGAACAAGGCCTACGATGGCATAAATTGTCATTGTGGTGAACCATGCCACAGGGTCCTTTGGCAGGCCGTCAACCTGCTCGTCGGTGAAGTAGGCGATGAGCAGAGGGAGCCCGGACCCAACAGCCAGTCCGCCGCAGTTTGCCATGAACATTCTTACGGAAGTGAGGATTGTTATCTCATTGGTGTCGCGTGTGAGCGATGAGTTCAATGCTCCGTAAGGAACGTTTATAAAAGTATAGAGCAAGGTCATTGCTATATATGTTACGTACGCATAGAGCAAGGACGGTGCAAAGCCATTCCAGAAGCAAAGTATGGCGAATCCCGAAAGCGGAATGCCGACGAAGACGAGATAGGCACGGTATTTTCCCAGCTTTGGGTTATTCTTGTCAATAAGGGCACCGACGATAGGATCCCAAATGACATTAGCGATGTTTCCTACCGTGAACATCACCGAGACGTCGACGGCATCAAGACCATAGATGTCTGTATAGAAAAACAACAGATACATGCAGGTGGTCTGGAAAATAAGATTTTGGGCAAGGTCACCCGAGCCGAAGCCAATGCGCTGCAGCCACGACAATTTGTAGAATCCTTTGGATTCTCCTGAGATGGTGTTAGTCAATTCCATATTGTTTTAAAGTTTTCTTTGTTTCAAGTTCCAAGTTAAAGTTCCATCGGTTTTCATCGTTTTCAGGTTCTCAGTTGAAGATAGCATGTTACAGGTTCCTTTTTTTCAGGTTCCCCCGCCGCAACTTCTCCCGAAGTAGCGGCGGGGGGCAAACCGAAACAAACTAACCTTAACTTAAAAAACGTGTTGCTATGAAACATTGTATCTTTCGAACAAAAGACTGTACACAGCCTTGAAAACCATAAACGGATTTAAATTTCGAGTGCAAAGATAATACCTTTTTCACTAAAGTTGCAACAAAAAATGTAACTATTATGTTTTTATTTGTTTCATAATGACTTTTTTTCATCGTTATTTACGCAAATGTAACAAAATCGGTGGCAAATGAAACATAACGAACAAGGAAAAACGCAAAAAAACTCATTTTTGCTTTGTCATTTAATTGTTTTCTTGTATCTTTGCAACGTGAATAACTTCAATCGAGAACTATTATTATGAATAACCTACTGACTTCGATATTGCTTCTTTGCTCAATATATTGCATGAATGTCAAGGCTGACAATGGTCGGCTGTACTCTTCGGACGAACTGTCAAGCAGTGCGGTAACCACAATTTGCCAGGACCGTTATGGATATATTTGGATTGGAACGGAATGTGGATTGGACAAGTTTGACGGCTACCACTTCACTTCTTTCTTTTCGCAGAGCAACGACACCACTTCTATCTCCGACAACAACATTTCTGCCATATACGTCGACAAGGAAGGGACTCTTTGGATAGGGACGGGAAAGGGACTGTCTCGTTACAATTATCATACCAACTCTTTCAAACGATACACATTTCCGGGAAATATTGTACCCCGAATATCGTCTTTGGCGGAAAACCGACAAGGGCTGCTGATAGGCACTGCAGGCTATGGATTGTACAGCATAAGGAAAGGGGCTGACATTGTTTGTCACGACACACCAAAACTGCATGGAACCTACGAGGACTTCTACAGCCGAATACACATCGACCCACAAGGGCACTTGTGGCGAGGCAGCCACGAACCCATTGTTACCCGATATAAGATAGACTCCAACAACCGAATAGTGTCGAAGCAGGACTTCAACCTGCCCAACGGACCTGCCGTCTCGTTTGTCCAAAAGGACGAGCACACAATGTATATAGTGTCACTATATGGAATAATGGAATATGATGAGACCGCGGGAAGGTTGATTGACCCAGGCTTTGACCTCACCTCGCTCAACGAGAGAGTGTCGATAAGGAATGCCAAATACGACAAGGAGGGAGTGCTTTATGTATGCACATCGGGAAATGGACTGATGAAAATCGATCGTGGCTCAAATAAGCTGATACCCGCATTCATTGATGACAACATACTCCGAACAGCAAACGCCAATGCAATACTGATAGACAAGGACAGCAACATCTGGACTTCCTGCTACAATAAGGGAATATACAAGATTGACAGTTCAAACTATCCGTTCAGATGCTGGAATCTGTCGACACATAACATACATACGGGAAGCGGAGTGTCGTCGATCGCCATCGGACGCAACAACGACATTTGGTGTGCGGTCCAAAACAATGGGCTCTACGTCTTCGACTTTGATGGGCGGCTTTTGGCTCACCCCAATTCTCCTGCCGGTACGGGACTGGTCTATTGCGACCGTCGCGGACAGTTTTGGCTGTGTACAGAGAAAGCCCTTTACCGTTATAATCCTTCTACAGGCGACTCGAAGTTGGAGTTGAAATTCGACGGTTGGGGGCTAAATTGCATGGCAGACGACAGGCAGGGGCGGCTCTACATATCAAACTTCGGCAAAGGTTTGTGCATTTACGACACCAATAGCGGTGAACACCGAATGGTGTCGATGAACCAGCATGCGTCAGGGAAACCTCAATTGTGGAACGATTGGATTTCTTCGCTCATGATAGACGACCATGACATGCTGTGGATAGGAACTAACAAGGGAATATCGAGGATGAACACCTCGAGCGGCGAATTCTACAACTTTCCAGGCGGTTGCCTGTTGCCCGACATTCGCTGCACCTCGCTGGTACAAGACGAACAAGGTGTTGTATATGCAGGAACAAACTCGGGACTTTACAGATTTTCATATAAGACGAATGCGATGGAGCAAGTGGCGGCATCAAGTCAACTTGCAGGTCACGACATCAACTGCCTCTATACGGAAAGTGGAGGTGATGTGTGGATGGGCACTACAAACGGCATTTGGCTCTACGACAAAAAGGGCGACAAGTTATTGGGTTATGTCCATGGATATGGACTGAACTCACGCGAATATAGGCATGGCATTACTGCACGTCCAGAAGAGGGGCTATTGGTATTCGGGACCAACAACGGCATAACGGTATTCCATACCGACGAGGTGCGTCATGTCAACATCAGCCTTGGGGAAGTGTTCCTGACCGATTTCGTCATTGGTGGGCGGCATGCCGACTGCCTGCAGGACAAGTTCACCATTCCATACGACGAGAGCACCTTCTCGATGCAGTTCTCGCTGCTCGACTACCGCAACGTAGAAAACATAACGTTTGAGTATCGACTGAGCAAAAATCACGGATGGACATCAATCCCTGAGGGTACAAACACCATATATTTCAACAGAATGATGCCAGGGCAATATAAGCTTGAAGTGAGGGCTGTTTGCAATGGCACCGTGTCGCATTCGACAAAGACGATGACACTCGTCGTAGAATCACCGTGGTATGCCACTACTCTCGCATACCTTATATATATATTAATAGCCATGTCGGTGTTTGCAGGACTGTTTTTGGTCTACCGCCGCCACAAACGCGAGGAACTTGAGGAGGCGAAAATGCAATTCCTCATCAATGCCACCCACGACATACGCTCGCCGCTGACTCTCATAATGGAACCTTTGGCAAAACTAAAGACAATTATCGGCAACAATGAAGGTCGCGACTACATTGACACCATAAGCCATAATGCACAACGTCTGCTTCTGCTTGTCAACCAAATACTCGACGAAAGGAAGATAGACAAGAACCAGATGCGCCTGCTGTGCAGCGAGACCGAAATGGTGGCATACGTAAAAAGGGCAATAAAGTCATATAAATTCCGTGCCGAGCAGCGCGACATAAAACTCGTTCTCGACGCTCGCATTGACCAACTGCAGCTTTGGATAGACCGAATACACTTCGACAAGGTAATATCCAATCTGCTGTCCAATGCCTTCAAATACACACCAAATGGCGGGGAGATAAGAATAGGAATCTCCACAGATGGGAAACAGGGCATCATCACCGTTTCCGATACAGGCATCGGACTGCAGGAAGAAAAGACTGAACGCCTGTTTGAACGCTTCTATCAAAGCAAGAGTTCACGTGTTGTGAACAAGGCGGGTACAGGGATAGGACTGAACCTGTGTCGTGCCCTCGTGACTCTGCATGGCGGAAAGATATGTGCGGCAAACCGTGAAGACGGCATCACTGGCTCTGTCTTCACAATAACATTGCCGCTCGGAAATAAGCATCTTAAGCCAGAAGAAATAGAAACGGCAACAGAATCTGAGGAACAGAAGAAATCGGCAAATAGACAACCGTCGAAAAATCTAAGAGTGCTGGTGGTAGACGACGATGAGGAGATAGCGCAGTACATAAAGAACGAATTGTCGGTGTACTATAGATTCACGCTATGCCACAACGGTAAGGAGGGATTGAAGGAGCTGCTTGGCGACATGCATTACGACATTGTCATTTCCGATGTCATGATGCCAGAAATGGACGGTATTCAACTCTTGAAACAAATAAAGTCGAATGCCAAGTTAAGCGACGTGCCTGTCATTCTTCTCACGTCGCGGGCAGAAGTCGCCGACCGTCTGGAAGGTCTTAAACGTGGTGCCGACGCCTTCCTCGCTAAGCCTTTCAGCATTGAGGAACTTCACATTCAGATAGACAATATCATAGACAATATACGACGTATACGTGGAAAATACTCCGGCAAACAAGACCAAGCCGACAAGGTGGAGGCAATAAAGGTGGAAGGTAACGACGACGTGCTGATGAAGCGCATAATGAAATCAATAAACGAACACATTTCAGATCCGGAGTTCAATGTAGAGCGTATGAGCGAGGAGATTGGGCTGAGCCGCGCTCAACTGCATCGCAAGATGAAGGAGATAACAGGCATTTCTTCGAGTGAGTTCATAAGGAACATACGTCTTGAACAGGCGGCAAAGCTCATCTGCGAAGGTAAGATAAACATAACACAAGTGGCATACGCTGTAGGCTACAACAATCAGACCCACTTCTCGACAGTGTTCAAGAAGCACTACGGAATGTCGCCGACGGAATATGCCGCAAAAAACAGCGAGAACAAATAAGAACACCAAATTATTTAAATGACTTTTTATGAAGAAATCCATCATTTTGACCCTGTGCATCGCACTGTTTATGGGAACAGCCTTTGCTGACGACGGCTCGGCTCTTTGGCTTAGGGCGAAACACAACAAGACGAAAGCCATAAAGGCTTCTTTCGACTCAATGTATCGAAACACCATCGTAGAGAAGGCCGCCGACGAAATCAACAGATATTGGCGTGGAGATGAGGTGAGACTCATTGTCGACAAGGAACTCGTAGGACTGAAAGACGGCTTCCGCCTCGAAGAGGGAACAATAAAGGCTGCTTGCCCTGAAGGCATCTATTATGGTGCCCAGGAATTGATTCGTAGACAGGAGGCGACCCTGCCTACGGCAACAGGTGATTTCGTCCCTGCATTCGCCTTGCGCATTCTAAACCATTGGGACAATCTCGACGGAACTATAGAGCGTGGATATGCAGGACACAGCATCTGGATTTGGGACGAGATAGAAGGCAAGACGGCAAAGAAGATGAAATGCTCGTCGACTCTAAGGGAAAAGATTGAAGCATACGCTCGTGCCAACGCTTCGATAGGCATCAACGGCTCTGTGCTCAACAATGTGAATGCTTCGCCAAAGATGCTCTCAACAGAATATATTAATAAGGTGAAGGTCATTGCCGACATCCTGCGTGAATATGGCATTAAGACATACTTGTCGGTAAACTTTGCCTCGCCTATGGCACTGGGAAATCTGAAGACAGCCGACCCTCTTGACCCCAAAGTTGCGAAATGGTGGAAAGCAAAGGCGAAGCAGATTTATTCCATAATTCCTGATTTCGGAGGCTTCCTTGTCAAGGCAAACAGTGAAGGACAACCAGGTCCTGGCGACTACGACCGTACCCATGCCGACGGTGCCAATATGCTTGCCGATGCGCTGAAGCCATACGGCGGCATCGTGATGTGGCGATGCTTTGTCTACGGCAACAAACACAAGGGTGAAGACCGAGTGAAGCAGGCGGTTACGGAGTTCCTCCCCGTTGACGGCGAATTCCGTTCCAACGTGATACTGCAGGCAAAGAATGGACCTCTTGACTTTCAGCCACGGGAGCCTTACGCTCCCGTCTTCGACGAAATAAAGAAGACTCCACTCATGGCGGAACTGCAGATAACCCAAGAATATCTTGGTCATAGCCAGCATCTCGTATTTCTTGCCCCCATGTGGAAGGAATTCTTCTCATATGTGAAACCAGAGAGTATGGTGGGCATAGCTGGTGTCGCGAACATTGGAGACGACATCAATTGGTGCGGTCACCATTTTGCGCAAGCAAACTGGTATGCATTTGGGCGTCTTGCATGGAATCCTGCACTTGACACAGAAGAAATCGCCTGCGAATGGCTGCGGCAGACGTTCACCACCGAGAAAGCCTTTGTCGAACCAATGACGACAATAATGGCCGAGAGTCGTGAGGCTTGTGTCGACTATATGATGCCACTTGGCTTGCACCACATCTTCAAGGCCGACCATCACTACGGTCCTGAACCTGACGGCAACCAAGCGCATTTCCCAGAAGAATGGAAACCTGTCTACTATCATAAGGCAACAAAACAAGGTGTCGGATTTGAACGTTCAAGCCGTGGAACAAATGCCACAAGCCAATACCGTGAGCCTTACCGCAGTCTTTACGACAATGTCGACACTTGTCCGGCAGAGTTCCTCCTCTGGTTCCATCATCTGCCTTGGAATTTCCAGTTGAAGAATGGACGTACGCTTTGGGGAGAAATGACTTATCGCTACAACCGTGGTGTCGCTGCAGTGGAAAGCTATGTTGCCACATGGCATCAAATGCGCCCATATATCGATGCCCAGCGATACGAGGAAGTTGACACACGACTGAAGTCGCAGGAAGAGAACGCCCGAGAATGGCGCGACACTTGTCTCAACTATTTCCGACAGTTTGCAGAATAAAAATAAGATTTTCCTTTGTTATTTGCATAAATTATGCTACTTTTAAATTAGTTAGGCTGCGTTTCGGAAGAACAAAATTTAAAATTTTTGGGAATTTTATTTTGTTCTTCGCTCAACTTGCACTAACTTTGCACCCAAAATAAAAGATTAACGCAATGGAAGACAAGAAATTTAAGCGAACAACTATCACGGCTGCACTGCCTTACGCAAATGGCGGTGTGCATATCGGACACCTTGCAGGTGTATATGTTCCTTCAGACATTTACGCCCGCTATCTTAGGCTAAAGAAGCAGGAGGTGGTGTTCATCGGAGGAAGCGACGAACACGGAGTTCCTGTTACCATCAGAGCAAGACAGGAAGGAATAACCACACAGCAGGTTGTAGACCGCTACCACTCTCTGATAAAGAAATCGTTCGAGGACTTCGGAATATCTTTTGATATCTATAGTCGCACCACATCGGCAATACACCATAAGTTTGCGGCGGATTTCTTCCGTACTCTCTACGACAAGGGCGAACTGGAGGAAATCACGGAGCTGCAATATTGCGACGAGGTTACTGGCGAGTTCCTTACCGACCGCAACATTGTAGGCACCTGTCCGCGTTGTGGTGCCGAGGGTGCCTATGGTGACCAGTGTGAGAAATGCGGCGCAACACTCTCGCCCGACGAGCTCATCAATCCTACAAACAAGAACAATCCCGGTCACGGTCTCGTAAAGAAGCCAACAAAAAACTGGTATCTTCCATTGGGAAAATATCAGGACTGGTTGAAGGAGTGGATTCTGGAAGGACACAAGGAATGGCGACCTAACGTCTACGGGCAATGCAAGTCGTGGCTCGACATGGACTTGCAGCCACGTGCCATGACGCGAGACTTGGAGTGGGGTATTCCTGTTCCTGTTGAGGGTGCAGAAGGCAAAGTGCTCTATGTATGGTTCGATGCTCCCATTGGCTACATCTCAAACACAAAGGAGCTTTGCGACAACGATCCTGAGCGTTGGGGTTCGTGGGAGAAATGGTGGCAAGATCCTGAGACACGACTCGTACATTTCATTGGCAAGGACAACATCGTGTTCCACTGTCTCATATTCCCAGTGATGATGAAGGCTCACGGCGGTTATATTATGCCAGACAATGTCCCTTCTAATGAGTTCCTCAATCTTGAGAACGACAAGATATCAACGTCACGCAACTGGGCTGTCTGGCTTCACGAATATCTCGTTGACTTCCCTGGCAAGCAAGATGTCCTGCGTTATGTCCTGACGGCTAATGCCCCAGAGACCAAGGACAACAACTTCACATGGAAGGATTTCCAGGATCGCAACAACAATGAGTTGGTGGCTGTATATGGCAATTTTGTAAACCGTGCCCTCCAACTGACAAAGAAATATTGGAACGGCATCGTTCCTGCCTGTGGCAATCTTGAGGAAATAGACCGCAAAGCCCTTGAGGAGTTTAAGGACGTGAAGCAGAATGTAGAGCGTCTGCTCGATGCGTTCAAGTTCCGCGATGCACAGAAGGAGGCTATGAACCTTGCACGCATTGGCAACAAGTACATTGCCGACTGCGAGCCTTGGAAGGTGGCGAAGACCGATATGAAGCGTGTGGAGACGATTCTCAACATCTCGCTCCAGCTTTGTGCCAACCTTGCAATTGCCTTCGAGCCTTTCCTGCCGTTCAGCAGCCAAAAACTGTTGAAGATGCTCAACGTCGACCACTACGAATGGGAACAACTCGGAAGCACCAATTTGCTTGAGGCTGGTCATCAGTTGGGTGAGCCAGAGCTGTTGTTTGAAAAGATTGACGACGAGACGATACAGAAGCAACTTGACAAGCTCGAAGCTACAAAGAAGGCCAACGAGGCTGCCGCCTACACACCTGAAGAGATTAAACCAGAGGCTTCGTTCGATGATTTTGAGAAACTTGACATCCGTGTAGGTCACGTCAAGGACTGCCAAAAGGTGAAGAAATCAAAGAAACTCCTTCAGTTCACTATCGACGATGGCACAGGCACCGACCGTACCATTCTCAGCGGCATAGCTGCCTATTATGAGCCACAAGAACTCATTGGCAAGGATGTTCTCTTCGTCGCCAACTTCGCACCACGCAAGATGATGGGAATAGAAAGTCAGGGAATGATACTCTCGGCAGTGAACTTCGACGGCTCACTGAGCGTCACAACCACTCTTCGCGAGGTTAAGCCAGGAAGCCAGGTGGGATAATTTCTCGCTCATGCTTCCCTTAACACTCCAACCGAGACCTTGAAGCTTCTCGGTGGAAAAGATAGACTTGGTAACAACATTATAGCCCGACGCCTCTTGGTTGTCGGGCTTCTTTATGACAACCTTTCTACCTCCAATGGAGGCAATCATCTCCGCCAACTGGCGAATTGTTATGTTCGACTTCTCATCGGCAATATTGTATGCTTCGCCGTTCTCACCTTTTAATAATATATAAAGCAATGCACGCACACAATCCACCACATAACACCATGAACGATACTGACTGCCATCGCTTTTCATCACTATGTCCTCGTCGCGCTGTATGTTACGGAAGAACTGGGCATAGACGCGGTTGTCGTTCTCGGTGAAGTTGGGTCCATAAACGTGGCATGGACGGGCAATGACAACATCTGCACCATATTCAGTTCCATAGGCAATGCAAAGAGTCTCCGCGGCTCGCTTCGACGAGGGATAACAGGCACGCTGTGTCGCACAATTCACGTAACCGCTGTCTGCCTCTGTAAAAGCCTTGCCGTCAGGAGTGTCAAGAGTCGCTCCACCCTCACCATATATCTCTCCTGTTGACACATAGAGCATGCGCTGCATGTTGTGGCTGATACCATAGTCCATGAGGTTTGCCACGCCAAAAACATTTGCCTTTACCACTTCTACGGGTTGTGAGGCAAAAGCCGACGGACTTGCACCACTGGCGGCATGTATGACATAATGGAAGTCCAGTTCAGTCTCCAAGGGTTTGCTGACATCGTAGCGAAAGAAATGGAAACGCTTGTCGACTACGAAACGAGCAAATCTCTCCCCTGCCCTCGTCTCATTGCGACCAGCGGCATAAATGTTGTAGTCACCCCCATGTGCCATGAGTACCTCTACGAGGCAACCACCGATTAAACCCGTAGCTCCCGTAACAAGAATGTTCTTACCCTCAAGCAGTTCCCATGGCAATGCCTCGCTTGCTGCTGAAAAAATATCATCAATATATCTTCCCATTCTTTATTTCCAAAATTATTGTTGTCTCTACAAAGTGCGAGCGAGATGCCTACACATCCAGCAGCCCGCCATCTGAGTAATCACTTCCCCTCCCCAGGGAGGGGCTGGGGTGGGCCTACTTTATCCAGCTTTCCTTCTCTACATGCATCAAGGCCTTAAGAATTTCAAGGTCCTCAATTGTCGTCACCTTGATGTTCTTCTCCGACCCTGGTACAATGTGCATTTCGCGGTCGCCAAGCTCTGCCATCAGCGTGCAGGATGCCACCGAGTTTGTTATGCCTCGCCGAGCAGCCTCTTCATGCGCAGCTATAAGGTTGCTGAGTCGGAAAGTCTGCGGTGTCTGTGTGCGGATAAGTTTATCGCGTGGAATACTTGTCGTTGTCGTAAAACCATCCTCACTCTCAAGGATAGCTTCACGACACTTGATGCCTGTAATGGCATAGCCATATTTCTGACAGATGGCAATGTTGGACGAAATAATATCCTGCGAGAGCAGTGGGCGAACGGCATCATGGACAAGCACGAGGTCGTCGTCCTTTATGCCAGCCTCTTTCAAACCATATATACCGTTATGGATAGATTGCTGCCCGTTCTCTCCTCCGTTGAATATCCATTTCAGTTTTGTCACCATAAACTGGTTAGCATACGACTGCAGCACCGTCTGCCAACCGTCGAGGCATACCACTGCAATGCCGTCAATGTCGGGATGCTTTTGGAAAGCCAGCATCGTGTGTATTATTATCGGACAGTTGTCAACGTGCATAAACTGCTTCGGAATGTCCTGTCCCATCCTGTTGCCAGAGCCACCAGCTATTATCAATGCGTAATTCATATATAACCTTCATTTTTCAACCTTCAATTTCTTCAGAGCTTCTTCTCTTGTTTCCTTCTTGTCCATGTTCAAGTAGGCGCGATTATGTTTCTCTATGCGTTGTTCCACAGGTGGGAACTGCATATAGTCGCCAAAGAAGTGGCGCAGGTATTTGTCGTATTCTTCCGGTAGCGGCACATCAGTGTCCTCAAACTTGAACCTCTTTCCCTTGCCAAGCCACTCTTTCGGAAATACCTCCTTGAAGCCATACGAGCCAGTGTAGACTTGCACGTTCTTCGCCTTGTCGTAGTCGTAGAGATGGCTCAGCGTATCCATTTGCCTTATCAGATGCCTACGGATAGCGCTGCGGAAGAAGAAAGCTGCGGTCTTTATGGCAAATCGTCCCCATTCCTTTGGATCTGTGAGCAACGCCATGTACTCACCGAAGGTGTTGTGGGTAGAAATAGCATTCAGGCGATTAATTATCTTAGTATATCTCGCCTTCAATCGCTTTGCCTTCTCAGTGTCGTCGTCAGTAGCGTCGAGTGGGAAGATATCGACATATAGACCTATGACACAAGGTATCTGTCTGTCCTCGACAAGGGTAGTTGTCCTGTCAGAAAGTTTTGAGAAATAGAGCGGATAGCTTGAATCATTATATGGAGTAATCATCTCATACTTCCCGAAGTCCTCAGTCTTTGCAATTTCAAGCAGTCGGTCGTAGTCGGGGCGGGGCATTATCACATCGATGTCGTCGTCCCATGGTATGATGCCACCGTGGCGCACGGCACCTATGGCAGTACCTGCACAGCAGTAGAAGCGAAGTTCGTGCTGTCGACAAATATCCATAAACGCCTTCAGAATGTCGAGGATAGTGGCATTCCACCTCTGCTTTACGTTCTTTATGTCCAAAGATTTCTCTTTCTTCATCTTCAAGTCTTTTACTTTGGCAAAGTTAGTGTTTTTTTCTCTTCTGACAAAATAATCACATTGTTTTTTCCTTATGTCGGATAAATATGGTAACTTTGCAGCCAAAAAACAAGGCAAAAGATGGAGTCACTGAAGGAAAAGACAGAAAAAGGCTTGTTTTGGGGAGCCATGAATAGTGGTACGATGCAGGTGCTGAATCTTGTGTTTGGCATCTTTCTCGCACGCATGCTTTCACCACACGATTATGGCATTGTCGGAGTCCTTTCCATCTTTTCGCTAATTGCCGGCAACTTGCAGAGTAGCGGATTTACCCAAGGACTGACGAACATCAAGCAGCCTACGGCAAACGACTACAATGCCGTCTTTTGGTTCAACATCACTGTCGGAGCAGTTTGTTATGTCATCCTCTTTTTCTCTGCGCCACTTATAGCTTGTTTTTTTCATACTCCCGAATTAGTCGACCTTTCGCGCTTTGTATTCCTTGGTTTCCTTATTTCAGCTTTTGGCATCACGCGCAATGCCATAATGTTTAAGAATATCATGGCACGCGAACGAGCCATGACGGGCTTCATTTCGTTGCTCGTCTCTGGCACTTGCGGTATCGTTCTCGCGTGGAACGGAATGGCATACTGGAGTTTGGCATGGCAGTCGGTGCTTTTCGTGCTGATACAGAACGTGTGCCGCTACCACTATACCCGTCGAATGTGGCACCCCTCGCTTAAAGTCGATTTCTCTCCCATAGTGAAGATGTTCCCGTTCAGTGTGAAAATTCTCATAACGACAATAATAAATACCATAAACAACAACGTGCTGACCTTCATCTTCGGCAACCTTTTCCCAATGAAGACCGTTGGCAATTTCAGTCAGGCAATGAAGTGGGACACTATGGCATATACGACAATATCTGGAACAATAGAACAAGTGGCGCAGCCTGTGCTTGCACAGATAAAAGATGACCGTGACCGTGAGCTAAGGGTGTTCCGCAAAATGTTGCGTTTCACGGCTTTCCTCTCTTTCCCTGCTCTCTTTGGCATGGCTCTCGTGGCTCGCGAGTTTATTCTCGTTACAATATCAGAGACTTGGATAGACAGCGTACCACTGCTTCAGACCCTTTGCATTGGTGGTGCCTTCCTTTCGTTCTACACGCTTTATCAGCATCTCGTCATCGCCTCTGGGCATTCCGACATTTACATGTGGTGCAACATTGGTCAGATAGTGGTACAGATTGCGCTGATATTGCTGTTCCATAGTCTTGGCATACAAATAATGGTGATGATATACACGACATTCACCATTCTATGGCTCGTGGTATGGCAGGTTAACGCCAAAAAGCTGATAGGTGTGACTTTCACAAATGTACTTGCCGACACGATGCCTTTCATGCTTGCCGCAGCCGGAGTGATGGTGGCAACCTATTTCCTCACGTCGTTTATCGATGATCCCAAAATACTACTTCCTTTAAGAATTGTAATAGCTGCTATTCTCTATTTTGCTGTTATGAAGGTTGCCAAAGCGGCAATCCTTGAAGAATGTCTCAATTTTATGAAGAAGAAAAAGCTTTAGCTCGTTCTATGAGTTATGGCTAAGATTTTTTAGAAAGCCATTTTCTTTTTCTGGTTATCGAGTTCTTCATGTAGACTTGCTGTCTCGTCTTTCTGACAACCTTTTATATACATCCTCGTAGTCTTGTCGCATTTTCTCTACGGAGAAATGGCAGCGGGCGTAGGTGTAGGCCTTTGTGCCAAGTTCCTTGCGTGAGCAGACAGGGATGACATTGCGGAAGAGATGCAGATATTGCTCCATGCTATTCCCAGTTACCTTCAAAGGCCAGTCGGTAGGCAAAATCTCCTCCAAACCGGGACATGAATTGATGATGTTTGGCAGGCGGGACATCGATGCCTCTATGGCAACGATGCTCAGTCCCTCAAACTCAGAGGGCATGAACATATAGTCGAAAGAGCCGAGATAGGACGACAATGCAAAGAGTGGAGGAGCAATGCTTACATTTGTCTGATTGCCAATGCCCTGACTTAGGAGGGTAGACAAACTGCCATCTCCAAAGATGTGGAAGTGGTAGCGTTCATCGTCAGCCAAGTTGCTGACAACATTAATAAGTGTGTCTATTCCTTTCTGCCGCTCGAAACGGCCAGCAAAGACAATGTTTATCTTGTTTGGGCGCAGTTGTGGATAAACTTGCTGTAGGGTGTCGCCCACACCATTATATATAATAGGTGGCTCTACGCCATATCTTGAATTGTATGATGCTCTAACCGATTCTGAAATGGCAATGTTGGCACCTCTGCTGATGAAAAAACTCTCGCAGATGCCGCCCAATCGCTCTTGACCTGTCCAGAGGCAGTTGTTGTGTATGGTGCGAACGATACGACAACGCCTTGCAATCCAAGGAAATGCTTTCATTGCCGCTACGGTGCAGAGATCGGGAAGTTCAGTGTGGGAATGAATCACATCGGGTTTCCACCTCATCCAAATCCAAAGGAAACGCAGAGGAAAGAACAATGCCGTAAGACGCTCGACGACAAAGTGCCATCTGATGTCAGGAACCAACGACCTATGGCATGTCACTCCAGCTTCTTTTAGCTCTTTGACAAAGCGAGCAGAGAAGGCAGACTTGCCACGCATCATCTCCACCACATGATACTCTATGCCCTCAGACCTCGACTTGGCAATGCTCGCTGCCACACGTTCGGCACCGCCAAGGTCAAAATGCGATATGAAATGAAATACCCTCATGCTTCAACTCCTTTAACCTTTTAACCCTTTAACCTTTTAACCCTTTAATTACCTTCGCCACTTCCGCAGCGCAAATTTCGTCGTTGAATCTTGTTTTTGCCAAGAATTTAGCCTTATGCCCCATTTCAGCAGCTTTTTCTGGATTGTCGGCAATGAAGCGTATTGCATTCTTCCATCCATCCAGGTCGTAATAATCGACGAATATTCCGCAACCTTCCTTCTCTATATCTATTGGAATCTGCGGATTGCGACTGCATATCATGGGCATTCCCATTGCCAGCGCCTCCACAATAGTGGTGAGGCCAACGGTGTACTTTGTTTCAAGGCAACAGATGCACACACACAACGAACGGTAAACAAGCACGCAAAGCTCATCCTGTTTGTAACCTGAAGTAAAATGCACCCTAACGTTGGCCTTTACATCCATCTTGTTGAACATCGCCTCATAGTCGATGCCGCAGTTGCGCTTGTTGAGATAGATGTCGAGTTCTTCACCCGTTGCGTTAAAAGCAGCAACCAAGGTCTCCATATCGCGTCTTTCACGACCTGTGGATATGAATCCTTTGTGCCCCGTGTCCTTGCACCCATCCATCACTTTGTCATAGAACGTGTTGTCCGGTCCCCAATGCCCCACGTGCATGTGCCCTGGTTTTGCCTTCTTCGATTTCATGGAGTCGTCGACAAGCTTCTGCGAAAAGAAAAACATCTCGTCAATGCCTTTATAGAAAAGTCGTCCAAGCCACTCGCGCCATTTCTTCTTAGGGGTAATTATCGGTTGATGATGCCAAATCACTATGGGTTTGCGGTAAAGATGCAATGCACGCAAGAGAATGATTATCTCAAGCCCCTTGTAATGAGTGGCATAAATTGCGTCAAAGCCCTTTGAGCAGAACAACACCTGAAAGGCAACGTAAAGCATCATCGGCAGCCTACGCTCGCCAAACTCGCGAAACTTGTGCTGAACAATGTCTATGCCATGCTCCTTAAGATGCGTAGCCCCATATAGGAGGTGACCAGGAAAGGTGCCTTTGCTCCACCCTTCATACATGTATTGGATATTTTCAGTATGATAGAAATATACCGTCATACTTCCTTCCTCTCCATTCTTTTTTTTCTGTTTCATCATTTGCTGTTGTGATTATTTTGCAAAAGTAATAAAAAAAAACGGTATTTATTTGAGTATCACGTTTTTTTTCATTATTTTCGCAGCATGAAACAGAAAACGGACATAAAAGTGACGGTGGTGATACCTGTCTACAACAAATGCGACTATGTAGAGTCATGCCTGCTCAGTGTCTTGACTCAGAAGTTTGAAGGACTTGAGGTCATTGCGGTTGACGATGGAAGCACCGATGGCTCTGGCGACATTTGCGACCGATTGGCACAAAACTATTCACCCCTGCGAGTCATTCATGTGGAAAACGGAGGCGTGACTGCTGCACGTCGGATTGGGGTTGAGGAGGCGAGAGGCAGATACGTCACCTTTGTCGATTCCGACGACATGGTTACTGATGGTGGAATAAAGACCCTTTTTGATGCCATTGAAAGTTCTGGTGCCGACGAAGTCGTAGCTTCATATAAGACTCATCGAGGCGAGACCGTCACGACTGGCATCACTGGTTTTGTCGACACGTCGTGGATGCTTCGTGAGTTGCTTGGCAGCAGGGCGCGCTTTTGTGTTCTATGGGCTGTCCTGTTTCGTCGCGAACTGCTCGAAGGTTGCCTCAATGCGCCACGAGCAATTCGTTCCGGCGAGGACATACTCATGCAAATCATGTGTCTCGTAAAGCGACCTAAGGTTTATTTCATAACCGACGTGGTATATGAATATAAGGTTGACCTTCCGAACGACCGCCGACAAAATCTCGAAGAGCAGCGTGCCTACGACGACTGCCTGCGCCAAGCCTTGCAGCCTGTTTGGAGTGAAATGAGCAACCATTTTGTTCTTCGTCAACTGAAGCAATACGAGAACTTCATTGCCGCGGGCAGATTTGATGTCCTCGACAAATATTTCCGACCTCTGCGCCGTCAACTGACAAGCAATATCCCGCTTGCCGACCGCATAGCCATCCTACTGCCACCGTGGCTTGCCTATTTCCCAATAAAACTCCGCAAACGCCTAATGTGATTTCTGCATACTTGCAGGAATCGCCAAAAACAAGAGACAAAGAAAAAACGCCGCCACTCATCAACGAGCCGCGACGTTCAAAGCCTATGTTTAACTAAAAATCCTTTTCTGTTAAAGTCTGGCTTTTTAGCCAGAGTCCCGAAGCTATAAAAATAGCTTACGGGGCGTCATAACTAAAACTAATACTAACCTTGAAAGTTAAGGGAGCCTCACGGCGGCCTCTGTTATCCACATTTAAAACTTTCTTTCTACCAATAACTAAAAACCTAAAACTATAAATATTACTACTAACCTAAAACAATCTATTAACCTTTTGACGATGCAAAGGTACTACTTTTTTTCGTTCTTGTCAATACTTTAAGCCAAATATATAAATAAAACTCGCTTATTCTTGACATAAATCAACGTTTGTTTGCGCACACAATGTATTTTAACAGCATTTTCATACATTTTTGCACTTGCTTTAATATTCTGTCTTGTCATCCTTTGCCTTCCATGCCTCAAAAGCTTCCAGAGCCTCGCTGCGCATGAACGCCTCTATGGGCTTCTTGCGTTGTTCCAAAGGCAAGGCTATTTCCTGATAGATGAAATCATCGTCGAATCCTATCTCGGCAGCATCCTTCCTGCTGTTGGCATAGTATATCTTGTCGATGTGCGCCCAGTAAATTGCTCCAAGGCACATTGGACATGGTTCGCACGAAGTGAAGATCTCGCAACCGGAAAGGTCGAAGTCGCCCAGTTTGCTCGTAGCCTTGCGGATGGCATTCACCTCGGCATGTGCCGTGGGGTCGTGGTCTATTGTTACACTGTTTGACGCCTCGGCAATGATTTCTCCATTGCGGGCAATGACAGCTCCAAACGGTCCTCCGCCATTCCTTACGCTCTCTATCGAAAGCTTAATGGCTCTTCTCATTAGTTCTTTTTTATCCATAATAATTTATTAAGTTGACGAGTGGACAAGTAGACAAGTTGACGAGTGGACAAGTGGACATTTATTTCTATTGCGGTTATTTTGCTGCAATACAATCAACTTGTCAACTCGTCAACTTATTCACCTGTCAACTCGTAATAAGCACAGTGGCATAGGCGCTGATGCCTTCCTCGCGTCCTGTAAAACCGAGTTTCTCTGTTGTCGTTGCCTTTATTGAGATGTCGTCCTCGTCGCAACCTATCACGGAGGCAAGACACTGTTTCATTGCCGGAATGTGTGGATTCATCTTAGGATGCTCGGCGCATATTGTCGCATCGATGTTGCCTAATCTGTAGCCCTTGGTCGCTATGAGGTCGACGGTTTTCTTCAGCAATATCTTACTGTCGATGTTGAGAGTGTCAGCAGAGGTATCAGGGAAATGATAACCTATGTCGCGCATATTTGCGGCACCCAACAGGGCGTCGCAAATGGCATGTATCAACACGTCGGCATCGCTGTGACCGAGGAGTCCCAACGAGTGTTCAATCTTTATTCCGCCCATCCACAAGTCACGGTCTTTCACCAACTTATGGACATCAAATCCAAAGCCAACTCGTATTTTCATTTTCAATGAATATATTTTTACCTTCTATCTTCTAAACAAATCCTTAATGCCGTCCATGTCGAACGCAAGTGTGAATCGTAGTGTTTGGTCGAGAGGATTGCTTTGTGCAGTAGAGATGACGTAGCCCACGTCGAGCGAGAACACGTTCATGCGGAAGCCTCCACCTACGGTGAAGTATTTTCGATTTCCCTTGTTCTGGCTCTCATGGTGGTATCCGGCACGGAGCGAGAACTGGTCGTGGTAGACGTATTCGGCACCAATGCTCCATTGTATTTCCTGCAGCTCTTCCTTGAATCCGCCGGGGGCGTCGGTGAAGCTCTTGAAAATGCCTGAGATGGAGCTGACATCGCTGTATTCGCGCAGTACACGTTCCTGATAGTCGGCAGAACTCTCGCCTTCTTCCTGCTTTGGCACCGTGGGTACGAGCAGCTTGTTGGCATCGGCACTTATAGAGAAACGGTTGTATTCGTCGACGGGAATAAGCAGCGAGGCGCCAAGGCGAAGGTTTGCAGGCAGGAACTGGCTGCGGTCGTCGCCATAGTATGAAATCTTGCTGCCCACGTTGCTGATGTTCAGTCCGAGACCGAGCTGACATTCGCGGCTGCCCATATTGAAATAGTTGTTGTAGTACATGGCAAGGTCGGCTGCAAAAGCCGAAGCGGGCGACGAGTCCTCGGAATAGTCGTAGCGAAGGTCGCTGTAAATCCAGCGCAGTGCCGCCGCCAATGAAAAGTGCTCGCTTAGCATCAGGGAGTATGCCACGTCGATTGACATCTCGTATGGATTGACGGTCATCGACTCGTTTGATGTTATCACTTCGCCCAAAGAGAAATAGCGCAGCGAACCTGATATGGCACTGTAGTCGCCAATGCGGTAGTAGCCGGCAAGGTAGGCGAGGTCGATGTCGCTCACCAGCTGTCGCAGCCATGGCGTGTAGTTAAGAGCCAAACCGGCACGACTGATGCAGAATGGGTACTTTGCGGGATTCCAAAACTGGGAGTTGACGTCGGGGTCGGTAGCGGCGCCCACGTCACCCATACCTGCCGCACGTGCGTCAGGAGCAATGGTCTGTGATATTACGGCATGCTCCACCTGATTGAACTCCGACAACTTGTCTTCCTGTGCGGAGGCTGTTGCCGATAAAGAAGTGAGCAATGCCACTATTATGTATTTCGTAAACGGTTTCATCCTATTCTTTTAAACGGAATATGAAATTATTTATTGCTTAATATTACAAGTTTTTTTGTCCTTGACGAGAATTCTCCCTCCGAGGTGGTCATCTTCACCCTATATAGATAAACGCCAGTGCCTATTCGGTTGCCGCCAGTGGTGGTCAGGTCCCAGTCTACCATTATGGTGCTCGACGACGGTGTTTCCTGCTGATGCTTGCTCCACAGTTTTCTGCCTGCCATGTCGTAGATGTCGATGGTTATGGCCATTGCACTGCCTATGCGGTCGTGAATGATTCGGAACGATGTCGTTGTCGAGGCTGGATTTGCCGTACTCTCCACTTCAAACAGTTTAGGAGCGGAGTTGCCTACTATGAAGTCGAGCGTCGATGTCGACGAGTTGTTGTAGATGTCCCAGGCACGGAAAGTCAGTGTGTGGCTGCCCTCTTCGAGAGCAGGAATCTGGAAGCCCACCGTCCCGCTTTGATAGCTGCCGAAGTCGAAGTTGAAATAGTCGTTCAGCGTGTATGTCTTGTTCATGTCGCCGTCGATGGTCAGCTGCAGGTCGTGTCCAATTCCGGCTCCTGTAGAGTTTATGCCGCTCTCGTCGATGATTTCTGCCATGAAATAAGGTGACGCATTTACAACATCGCCGTTTGTGAACGACGACGAGTTGAGATAGCAGTAGATTGAAGGGCCTACTTTGTCGCCGTCGTTCATTGCTGTGCCGTTGAATGCAATGCCTTCATACGATCCGTTGGCTTGTCTGCCTTCCGAGTCGGCTGCGTAGATTAGAATTTGCCCCTGGTTGTCGCTGTAGACAATGTCCTTTGGCACTACGAATTCGAAGTTGAATCGCCCGCTGCGTATGCTGTCCGAACCGCGGAAGAAGGTGCTTGTGCGGTCGATGTACTTGAAAGTCCAGTCGGCTCCCTCTGATGTGGTGTTGTTCAGTCGGCATGTAATGGTCTCTTCTGCACCTTTCACGGTGGCTGTCAGCTGACCGTTGAAGTCGCTTTCGGTGTGTCCAGCGACCATCACTTTCTCGCCGGCTTTAAGTCTTATCACACTCTCGCCGTCCACCTTGATGCCGTTGATGCTGTCTATCTCTGCCTTCAGGTTGGGCATCAGCAACTTTATGGCTGGGTCGCCAAGCAGCACGTATTGCAGTTTGTTTACCGTAAGGTCTTGCAGACTTCCTCCTGTTTCCGCCGTGTATGTGCTCGACAACTCCACTTTCGCCCTTCTCACTGCTTCGCCTATTGTCGGCGTAGTGCCGTCGGCCTGTCGTGTGAACAGGTGTTTCAGTGTCGCTCTGTTCAGGAAGCTGTTGCGGTCGGCATACACCGTTCTTGTCGTTCCCAGGAAGGCTATCGCTCCTCCGTCGGCATAGTGCATTGCCGTCTCGCCGATGTTCTCCTCCTGTCCGTCGAAAGGCATGATGTCGCACGAGGCTGTAATCCACATCGGCAGCCGTTTTGTCTTTATGGAGTTGAAGTCGCCAAGTTTAAGCACGTATTCGTGTGAGAGGCAGTCGGCTCTGCCATGTCCGCTGTAGTTCATCATCAGTGCTCCGCTCTGCATCTGCTGTTGCAGCAGCTTGGTCACTTCGGGATAGGCGTTGCCCGTCGACGACTTCTCCATCTTGTAGGCATCCCACATCACCTTCTTTATTTCCATCTGCGGCATCAGTTCCCTAACGGTCTCCGCCGCCTTGTCGGCATCCTGCATATGGGTGTTGCTGTTGCCGTCGTCGCCCATGAAAACGAGTGTGTTGCGCCAAGTGCCTGTCTCGCCTCCTGTGGCGTAGCTGACTATCTTGTCGACGAGGGTCTTTGCCTGCGTCTCATTCCTTGCCGTCAGTCGACCTACAGCCACGTCAGGTTTTCCTGTGTATTGTGTGCCTGTCGAGAGTTGTTCGCCGTCGTCGAGCATGGTGTAGAATTCGTCGGTGACGAAGCTTTCCACTGCACTCGTCGAGTTCTCGCTCTCGAAGCAGAGCAGGAAGTCCTTGCGGTCTTCGCCTCTCCATTCCGACGAAAGCATGCGGTTGTCCCAAGCTCCATCGCCGAAAAGCAGCAGATAGCGTGGCATGTCAGCCTCTGTCTCTGCCCTGTCATAGAGCATCTTCATATAGCGTCTGAGTGCCGAGGCGTCAGGTGTGCCGCTTGAAAACTCGTTCCAAATCTCGTCTTCTGTTACTATCTTCGTACGCAGTCCGTCCATACTTTCATGCAACTGTTTCAGCCTCTCTGCCTCTCCTTCCCATTTCCTGCTTTGTGGTATCACAATAATCATGTCCAAGGCTCTGTCGGCATGCAGGTTTTGCGTTTCTATCCTGCTGTCGTATTCTGCCTTTGGAAATGTGGTGTTCATTAGGTCGGGCATTGTCGGACTGTCGTCGCTTGTCAGTGCTATGTAGTCGAGATGCAGATTGCCTTCGCCGCTTTGACGTATCGTCACGTTGTTTTCGTTCCCGATGTTGTCTATCGTAAAGGTTCTTGTTGCCGTCTTTGCATGGTCGTAGTCTGTTCCGTTGCTCACGGGGATAGTGCCTAATTCCTTTCCATTGATTGTCACCGAGGCTGTCAATGCCTTGTCGGCAGACACCACTACGGTCAACTTTCCCTTACCTGTAGTGGCGGTGGTCATCGGCAGACTATAGCTCCTTGTCGTGCCGTTGCCGAATGTAGCCGCATCGAACAGGTTTCTTCCACCATGATACCATGCGAAGTCGTCCACTTCGTAGAGGGTGCTGGTAAGGTCGGCATTGGGGAAGAAGGTTGCCATGAAGTCTTCGCTGCTGAGCGTTTGTGTCGTCTCGTTGCCTTCGGTTATGAAATAGTATGCGTAGTCTGAATATGGATTGCGGACTCTCATGCCAGAGTCCCACGACACGGTTCCTTGTGCATAGAAAAGCAGATGCCCATTGGCATTGCACATCGGCACTTCCTTCAGGTCGTCGGTCGCCTTAAGGTAGTCGGCGCTGAGCACTTCGGGTTGCAGTGCTCCGCCGTAGCCATAGACCTTTATTCTACTCATGTCGCTGAAACCTGCCTTGCGCACCACTTCCGCAGTCAATTCGTGTATTCCCGACTTCACAACCCTTATCTTTGCCCAGTTGCCTTGGCTCAACACCGACTGCTCGGCATAGCGTTCCCCGTCGTTTTCAGCTGTAAGCCTCTTTGCCTTTGCCGTCGCCGTTTTATGCAAAGTAAGTCTGAAACTGACGATTTTCCTCCATCTTCCTTCCTTGAAGACAATGGGGACGAAGGAAGCGGTCAGCGTGGCCTTCTTCCTTTCCACTCCTACGTTTATGTCGATGTGTGGCGTTTCGGGCAGAATATCCTTGGTCAACTTCTTTAGTCGGAGAATGTCCGTCGAGGTCATGTCGATGTATTCGGGATAGTCGAGACTAACACTGTACGCCCCGCCCACATCGTCGATGTCGAACACCTGGCTGACAACAGGCAATGCTTCGTCTATCCTGACTTCGTCGGCAGTCAGGTTTCTGAAGCTTTGGGCATTTGCCGTGAGGCACAATACCGAGAGCAGCATTGCTATGGTCAGTCTAAGTGGCGTCATGGTTATTTGCAGTTGAATTCAAGCACCTTGCGTTCTTCTATGTAGCCTTCAAGATGGTCGTCGATGTGCACAGGGCCTATTCCCGCCGGTGTGCCGGTATAGATCATGTCACCTGTCTTCAGCGTAAAGAATCTGCTGATGTAACTTACTATTTCGTCTATCTTGTACACCATGTCGCTCGTACATCCCTGCTGTACGGTCTTTCCGTTGATGTCGAGGTGGAAGTGCAGTGCCTGTACGTCGAGGAATTTCTCCTTTGGAATCCATTCGCCTATTGCCGCCGAGCCGTCGAAGCCCTTGAACAAGTCCCAAGGCATACCCTTGGCACGCATCTCCCTCTGAATGTCGCGTGCCGTGAAGTCGATGCCCACCGTGACGGCATCGTAGTATCGGTGTGCAAACCTCTCCGGAATTCCCTTGCCCAATCGACAGATTCTCACCACTATCTCCGTCTCGTAGTCCACCTGCTTCGACCAGTCGGGAATGAAGAAGGGCTTGTGGTCTTTGAGCAGTGCCGAGTCTGCCTTCGTGAATATCACGGGAGCCTCGGGCTTATAGGCTGAGCCGTCGAGTTCAGCCGTATGTTGTAGGTAGTTCATACCTATTGCAAATATCTTCATAATATTATTAACGTATAATTCGTTGCAAAATTACATATTATCGTATAAATAGCCAAATATTTATGAAGATTTAATATTTTTGAGTCGGGAAATGTAGTAAGGCAGTAAGGGAGTTAAGCATTTAGCTTAACTCCCTTACTTTACAACGTCAATAACTGTTGCCTCAAAGCTGTTTTTCCTTGCTTACGCAGTGAATCTCCTTGCCTTCCTTGTCAATCATGTGCAACTGGAGCTTTTGCTTCGATGCGCTGACTACGGAGAATCCCGTGGAAGGCGAACAGAATTGTGTGCCGTCGGTCTCCTTAACCTTGCGAGCCAGTGAGCCTGCTGTGTTGACGACATAGTCTACAGAATCGGAAGGCTTGCGAATGTGCTGGAAGTTGTGGATGTGTCCGCAGATATACATTGCCACGTTGCCGTTCTTCTTGAATATCGGCAGCAGGCGGCGCTGGATGTCCTTCTGCTCGGCGATGTCCTTCTTCGTCTCGGCATACATCGGGTGATGGCCTACCACTATGACCCAGTCTTCCTTTGCCGTCTGCAGTGTGTTGTCGAGCCATTGTAGCTGTGCCTCGATGTCTTGCTTGCCTGCATCGGGATAGCGACCGTCGGCGCGGTAGCTGTCAATTAGTGGAGTGGTGTCGATGAATACAATGCGGAGGCTTGTTCCTGCTTTCTCGTCGCTGAACACCTTGGTGTAGTATCTGCCTTCCATCTGCCAGCGTCGGCTGACTTTCGAGTAGTCAAGCACTGCCTGTGTGTTGCCTCTGTACTCGTGGTTGCCGAGTACTGGGAGCCAACTGATCATCAGTTCGGGATGGGTGTAGATGAGTTCATAGTTGGTCATCCACAGTGGGTCTTGCGTTGAGGCCACTCCGTCAAAGTGGTGTACGTCGCCAGTTGCTATTATGGCCTCTGGACCAACTTCCTCTGCCATCACGCCCATCAGTTCGGCAATGGGCTTTTGGTCGTAGTAGCCGTTGCGTCCGAGGTCGTTGGCGACGAAGAGGTTTATGTCTGCCTTCAGTGTCTTCCACTGTTCTGGAGTCTGTCCCTTTGCCGTTGCACATATAAGCAGCGAGATGGCAATGGTGGCGAGTATTGCCCAGAAGTTGCGTTCGGCGCGTCTAATTTCAATGTCTATTGTGTTCATAACTCATAACTCTTAATTACAGATTAATCTTGAATCCCGCATTTACCTTCACTCCGTAGTATTCCACCTGCATTGTGCGGTCCTTGTTGCCCTGATAGTAGCGCAGAGGCTGGTTGAGCAGGTTGTTTGCCTCGGCGAAGATGGTGAACTTGGTCTGCTTGCCAAAGGTGTAGGATGCGTTGATGTCGAGGTAGTTCACCTTGTCGTAGTAGCGGTCGAGCTCACGGCTGCCGGTGTTCATCTGGTCGATGAACGACGATGCGAAGTTGTAGGAGAGGCGGATGTTCCAGCCCTTGTTTTCGAAGTAGAGCGAAGCGTTGGCGGTGTGCTCCGGCGAGCCTGCCATCTTCACCTCGTCGCCGTCCTTGATGCCGAGGCGAGAGTTGTAGTTGCGTGTCGTAGTGTGGGTGTAGGTGTAGTTTCCGTAGAATCCGAGGCAGCGGAGTGCCGGGGCGATGAATCCGAAGTCGCGCTGGAAGGCTGCTTCAACACCATAGACGCGGGCATCGTAGGCGTTCATGTTCTGTGTCACCTCGAAGGTCTCGTTGTTGCCTGTCAGTCCAAGCTCTGCGCCAGTGTAGTAGCCGAGAGTCTCGATGTTCACGTTCTTCACGTCCTTGTAGAAGAGTCCAAGGCTTACCATACCGATGCTCTTGAAGTAGTGGTCGATGGAGAGGTCGACGTTCCATGCTGTTGTAGGCTTGATGTTTGGGTCGCCTATTGTCGCCTCTTGGTCGGCAAGGTTGAAGCTCTTGTTGGCTACGAGTGCCGAGTATTTCGGGCGTGAGAGGGTCTTTGTGATTGAGGCTCTTACGCTTCCGTCCTCGTTCATCTTGTATTTCAGCAAGAGGCTTGGAAGCAGGTTGGTGTAGTCGTTCTTGTACTCGCCCGTTGGCTTGAGTGTCTCGTTCTCGTCCTCGTCCATAGTGTAGTTCACGCCGCTTGTATTCAGACGTGTGTTCTCAAGTCTAAGACCGAGGGTGGCGTCGAGATTCTTACCGAGCTTCTGGTCGAGACGAATGTAGCCTGCGTGGATTTGCTCTGTGGCTTCATAGTTGCCGGCTTCCTCCTCGTAGAGTTCTGCTCCGTCGGCTTTGTTGAAGTTGATTGCGCCCATGTAGTCCTTGCTTACAAACTGGGTGCCGATAGGATACTGGCTTCCAGGCATGAAGCCTTCGCGAACCTTATACACTATGTTGTCCTTCCAGTCGGGAATGTACTTGTCGGCAGCGTCGCTGTAGTCGTAGTACTGCGTGTTGCGCTCCTTTTCCTTGCGGGTGTATTTGTAGCCGAACTTCAGCGTGTTGCCGTAGAGTCCTTTAGTCAAAGGCAGTGTGAAGTTGATGCGCTCCTTGAATTCATTTTCCTTTATCGACTGGTCGGAGTTTGTAAACTCATCAATCTTCCACTTGCCTTCGCTGAACGATGGTATTGCAATGGTTGAGTAGGGCTGTTCGCCGCCTACATCCTTGAACGAGTCGCCGAAGTTGAGCTTGTCGCTGCCTTTCAGCTTCAGTCCGATGTAGCGCTCGTTGGGGCGGTCTTCGGTAGCGCGTGAGTAGCTCGATGCCCAGTCGAGCTTAAGGTTGCCGAAGTTGTGCTCGCCGTCGAGGGTGAAGTCCATTGTCTGCTGACGCTCCAGTCGTGCGCTCTTGGTGTCGTCGGCACCGGCCTTTGTCTGCAGCACTACGCTTTGGTCGGCAGGGTCGGAGTTGAGCTTCTTGTAGCTTATGCGGTAGCGGTTCTCCCAGTCGTTGCGGCGGTTGTAGATGCCCTTGAACGATATTTTGTGCAGTGGGTTGAACTGGTAGTCGAGAGCCAGAGAGTAGCTTTGGCGTTCGCGGGTAACGTAGTATTGGCGCACCTGTGCCTCCTTCAGCTGTATCTCGCCCTTCTTCTCTACATATTCAAACTCGGTATTGTCCGAACCGCCTGGAGCATACTGGTAAGATGCGCTTGCCATGATGCCCAACTTGTTGTTGAAGAAGCGGTCGCCCCATGTTCCACCGATGTTCCACTGTGGCTTGCCTGAAATCCATGTGTAGCCTGTTGAACCCGTGAAATTGAGTATGCGGCGGTAGGGAGTGTTCTTCGTAACGAGGTTGATGGCACCGCCGATGGCATCGCCGTCCATATCAGACGTTACGACTTTCGACACCTCGATGGTCTGCACCATGTCGGCAGGAATGAGGTCGAGCTGTACGTTGCGAGTGTCGCCCTCGGCAGAAGGCAAACGGTTGCCGTTGACGGTAACGGAAGTGAGGTCGGCAGTGGTTCCGCGAACTTGTCCGAAGCGAGCCTCGCCCTGGTCGTACTGAACATTGATGCCGTTGATGCGCTTCAGTGCGTCGCCAATGTTAGAGTCGGGGAACTTGCCCACTTGGTCGGCACTGACCACGTTGGTCACGCCCATTGCGCCTTTCTGCATCTGCAGCGCCTTGCGTTGTCCTGCGAAAGCTCCTTTAACGTTCACCTCGCTTAGTTCAACGCCTTCGTTCATCACGATGTCGGCAACCAGCACACGGTTTGCGCTTGTGACGGTCACCTTTTTATATATAGGAGTATAGCCAACGTAAGAAACCTTGAGAGTGTAGGAGCCAGGCTTGAGGTTTGGCAACTTGTAGAATCCGTTGATGTCTGCTGTCACACCGGTGTGCAGGCTTTCGATTTGAATGGTAGCTCCTGGGAGCGTGTGTTGCTCGGCATCGGTCACCTGACCGCTAATAATGCCGAAACTTGCCTCTTCTGTCACTTCAGCTGCCCAAACGGCTGCTGTTGTCGTTGCGGCTACAAAAGCTGTAGCCAGTAGTCGTTTTACTGTTTTCATCTTTGTTTTTTAATCTGTGTTATGTTTTCGGGTGCAAAGGTACGAGTGTTAGATTACAACAAGGTAACACGTCGATTAAACAAATGATACTATTGTGCTACGAAACTGTTACAAGCTACTTGTGAAAGCTGGATAGCCCATTCTTCTTCCTTCTGTTAGCCTATTGTTCTTTCTTCTGTAAGCCTATTCCGCTTGCAAGAGATAAGCCTATGCGAAGGTGGTTTGAGGGGCGAAAACGATTGTTTGGGCTACTGAATTTATATATTTGAGCTACGGAAAACAATCGTTTGCAGTAGAGAAAACCAAAGTCAATAATTTTTTATCATCTGCCATTAATTATGCCATTATGCCAGCTATTATGCCATTAAGAAAATCACGGATTATGTTGCTTGGATATATATTTGGCATAATAGCTGGCATAATGGCATAATTAATGGCAGATGGTCGATACTTGCATATACGCAATTATAGTCGTGCTTTTGGAGGGTGAAAATAGTTACAAACCGTACGTCTACGTCTCGAACGCATCTCGAAGGCATCTCGAAGGAATAACGAATGAAGCGAACAGGCGGAAATTAACAAAACAACAGTTGGCATTTAACAATTAATTCGTTCAACTTTATTCGCCAAGCACAAAAATCAAGCTGCTTATGTTTACTAAATCATTCATACGGCAAAGTTCGAAGAAAGAACGAAACCTCCAAACTTTTGCGGCAAAAAAGTGAAAGGTGGCGACATTGCTGCCGCTGATTGATATGGATATTAATGAATCGGGATACCTGTCCCTACAACCCGCTTTTATCGTCCAATGTCAGCATATCACTATACCCTCTTTTTGAATATTCTCATAAAAATTATCACCCTTTCTTTTCTCCCAATCTTGTTTCGTATATAAAATAGGATGAATCATCGAATTTGTCTTCCATCCAAGTTCCCAAAATGGATACGTATATTTATCATGATCATAGGAGTCCGTTTTTTCCTTATCCAATAATATAAGAAGATCCCAATCGGAATCTTCGTCATTATCGCCACGAGCCCTCGACCCAAACAATATAACATTTGAGTTTTGCGGCATGATAGTCTTTGCTGTGTCATATATAGCATCGACTACACTGTCTGATAAACTATGATTTGAAAGCAATGTCATATTCGTATTTTTATATTCACGCAGCAAATATACGAAGAAAGAACGAAACCTCCAAACTTTTGCGGCAAAAAAGTGAGAGGCGGCGGCATTGCTGCCGCCTCTAAAACAAATCAGAATGGCTGCCGGTTCTAATTAAGGAAAGGAAGCTGACACTATCCTCGTCTTCTTTGCTATAGATTAGAAACCAATCTGGTTGTATATGACACTCTCTTGTCCCTGAAAACTCACCTGCTAACGGATGGTCTCTGTTTGCAGAAGGCAATTCTTCATCATTTGCAAGTTTTAAAATAACCTCATTAAGTTTATCTTCTGGCAAATGACGTTTCCTTGCCAACTTCAAATCTTTCTTATATTGCCCAGTGATGATAATTGTTCTCATTCAGAAACAGCTTTAAGATAGTCCTCAAATGTATCACATACCTGAACATTTCGTTTCTCCTTAGCGTCTTTAATTGCCTTCAACGTTTTTTTTCTTGTGTCAGACTCGAATGTCTCAACTTTGAATACACCAAGAGAGAGCAAAAAATCAATCGTTTTTTTTGCTAACTCATTCCTTTCATTGTATGTTAAAGAAATTGTTGTCATAAGCTATAAAATTTGTTACTGAAACCTATTCACGCCGCAAAGTTACGAATAAAAAATGAAGCTGCCAAACATTTCGGATTAAATATAATCATTAGTCATTATCCCTGATACCGAAACCTATTATAGGCTTTGGCTTGTCACGTTTCCTTTCTGATTGAAGCAAAGCAAACGCCTGGTCGAGATTCTCAAGATGTATGCGGGTCATTTCGTTTATGTCGTTCTGGTCTTTCAGTATGTCTTCGATGTCGAGCTTCAGCTCCTCAAAATCCTTACGCAACTGAGCAACATCATCGTTAGTCTTAGGAAGTGACGTCGCTATCTTACGGAATTCAGTAAATGCACGCATAATGCCACGATTTATTTCTATTGCTGTCTCTGACTTTAACACACTGCTTAACATTGCGACTCCCATTTCCGTAAATGCAAATGGCATGTAACGACTACCGCCCCAACTTGAGGTGCCAAAATTGCACCTCAAGAACTCATCAGGGGTCAACTCAAACATAAAATCATCACCTTCAAACCTTTTGATATTTCTCCTTACACAGCGTTTAAGCTGTTTCGTTTCCACCCCATACATCCTTGCAAGGTCAAAGTCGAGCATAACCTTCTGACCTCTAATCTCATATATCAAGTTGCTTATGTTTATCAAATCATTCATGTGGCAAAGTTACGAAGAAAGAACTAAACCTCCAAACTTTTGCGGCAGGAAAATGAAAGGTGGCGACATTGGTGCCGCTGATTGATATGGATATTAATGAATCAGTGTACCTGTCCCTATGACCCCCATTGCATATCTTGCTGCACCTATGTAAACTTCCTTGTTTAAATTAATTGCATACATGATTATTTCTTTCTTTTATTAATAACACATCGAGTATTTTGTGAAGTTAAGAACAAACGGCATTCCAATAGTCAATATTGTAGCTGTTCATTCTCGCTAAACACATTCACGCTGCAAATATACGAAGAAAGAACGAAACCTCCAAACTTTTGAGGCAAAAAAGTGAAAGGCGGCGACATTGCTGCCGCCACCTCTCGGGAATGTTTTTTATAAATATTGATGAAGGGGAATCTATTCCACTGGTACAATGTTCCAACGACCTGTTATGTCGTTTAGATAGAAATCGTACGTACCTGCAGGAACATTGATGTTACCCTCGCCAATTGGGAGATAGTATGTCTCTCCGATTGCTGTGTCACTGTCTGAAGTACCCCAACTTATTGCCCAGTCATGGTTAGCACGGAACTTCAAGCCGCCAGAAGACTCGATGGTCGCACGAACATACCAGTTGTGAGGAGCCGTTGCAATTTGCTCAAGGTCGATGTCGCCACCCCAACCGTTGAAGTCACCAATGAGCGATACATTAGTGTAATCTGTTGAAGGAGTTACAGTCTCCCATTTATAGCTGTTGTCGTTCATGTTGATGGTAAGAGTGTAATAACCAGCAGAAGGAGATTGGAATGCTCCATCACCACCAGGAATGAGATTTCCTGTTTCAGAGCCATCGCCATTGATACCTCCGAAAGTCTTACTCCAATCACCAAAGCCTGCTGCATCCCATACCTTTAAATCCCATGCACCAGTCCATGACGTAGTGTAGCTATAAATATTGCCACCTTGTGCATAGAACATACATCTCATGTCATCACCACTCCAACCTTGTGGAGTTCCTACTACATAGTAGCGAGCCTCTGCACGTCTAACGGTGTAGGTGTAGTTTACTACGTCAAGAATGATTTCGTACGTTCCAGAGCCAGAGATTACAGGAGTCTGAACATCACCGAAGTCAGGGTCGTTGTTCCATACTACATAGTTAAAGAGCGAGTTGTCACCATTGACAGCACAACCCATCTGTCCTTTGTTTACTTCTTCCCAATCAGTAGAGCTGTAATGACTTCCCTGATAGAACTTGAACCAGTTGTCGCCATCACCTGTAGTAACCGTTGCAGAGAATGTACCATCGCCATTGTCGGTCATCCATGTTGGTGTAGCCAAGTTCCAACCCTGCCACTGACCAAGAAGATAATATCCCTTAGGATCAACTTCAGGAGTCTTTGGAGTAGTTACCTGGAACAGAACCTCGAAAGAAGGTAGTGCCACAGCATCGCCATTGGCAAGGTTTGCCGCATAGTCAACATCAAGACTCACGTTGTAGGTTTTGTGTGCCCTTGACAGGAACGCATCACGCACAAGATTTGTGAAGTCTGAGGTCAGAACGCAAAGATCGTTGTTAGAGACGAAAGCTTTTATTTCCTGCTTCTCAATCAAAAGTTTTCTAACGCTGAAACCTACAACGTCAGGATTGTTGGACGAGAAAGATTGGAGGCGGAGTGTGTCCTTATCCGTTGGCAATTGTATTCCGTTGTCAGGACCAACATTTACCATCGCAGAATATTTTTCCGTCGATGATTGCTCTTCGTTTGTCTGAGGAGCTGCCCAGTCGTCGTAGTCGCCGTTGCAGCTGGCGAGTGCAAGACTCGCCATAGCTGCAAAGCTATATAATAATTGTTTCTTCATAATAGTCATTGTTTAAATGTTATTTTACTTCACCTGTATTTCTGTCGAAGTTCACATAGAGTTTCTGACCTGGGGCACAAGGTACAGAGTAAGCATCACCGACATTCTCAGCCCAGTTAGCAGGAATATCCATTGTACGCCAGAAGAGACCGCCCTTAAAGAGTGTAAACTCTGTACGCCACCAGTCAATGCTACCTACCTTAATATAAGCACGAAGCTCACCCGAGCCTGTGAATGCAGGAGACTCCCATGGAGTAGCGGCATCGGCAGACGGAGTCATTTCCCAAGCAGAATTGCTGTCTGTCCAGTCGCCACCAGCCGCAGCACCGATAACGTATGCCTTTGCAGGCAGAATGTGGAAGTGCCACTTCACATCGTTTGTACCAAGTTCAGTTGTTATGTAGAGAACATACCAGCCACCGTTTGCAATCTTAATGTTGCTCTCGCCTTCGCCTGAAATGCCGGCACCAGCCTGGTCGTCGAAGTCGGTTACACGGCCATAGCCACGCCAATCCTGTTCCCATTCGCCCCACTTGAACTCAGCACCGTCAGGAGCATAAAGCATGGTGTAGAACTCACCTGCCATTCCATATACAGGAGCAAGAGCCTTCCAAGTGCTCCAAGCGTCGCCGATAGACGAGCCACAGATGTAGGCAGCAGTTGGCAACTCAAGTGTTGGAGGAACGTATGTTGCAAGAACGCTTGGCAAACAGATTACGTTAGAGAACACCTCTCCAAGATTTTGACCTTCAACTACGGCACGCAGTCTTACATACAAAGCGCGTGTTTCTTTTGGATATTCCACATCGCCCATTTCTGCAGTGTAGAGCTCTATCATGGCATTGTTGAGCTCAGTTGCATCAACGCTCATGTTTGCAGTAGAGAAGAAGGTATCCAACTCCTTAAAAGAGTCGAAACTCTCCTTCAACGACACCTGCACATGATAGTCAACTACAAGTGGGAATCCACCGAAGTCAGGCTGAGAGCAGGTCAGATTGAGTCCTGTCGAAGACACCAAGTCGTAGATGTTGTTGGCTGCATTGGCAGGAACATTCAGTTTGAAGCCTGTCGTATTGGCTTTAAACGTAGGATTGCTGTCAATATCCTTCTCGCACGATGTAAGCGTAAAAGCCATGAGGGCGAGGAGAGTAAAGGCACTTCCTAATTTTAACATTATCTTGTTCATACTATTTCAGTTTAAAAAGTCCTTGTTTTGAATTAATATCCAGCATTCTGAATCATGTTCGGGTTGCCGTTGATGTCGTCGATAGGAATAGGATAGAATTTGAAGTGAGAGTCAACAGTCTGTCCTGTGGGCACGCCACCCTTCCAATCCCAAATATACTTCTTACCTACAAAGCGGTCGAAACGGTTTAGGTCAGAACGACGACGACCTTCCATATAGAACTCACGGCACCATTCGTCGATGATGTCTTCCTCAGAGTTGATTGCAGTAATGGCCTTAGCGTTTGCACGAGTGCGGAGGACATTGATGTCGCTGATGGCAGCCTCGTTGTCGCCAAGACGCCATTTAGCTTCAGCACGAGTCATGTAAGCCTCTGCATAGCGAAGCAATGGAATGTCAGTGTCAGGGAACTCTACGTCGTTTGTCGTACCACCATCGGTGCGGATGTTCTGCCACTTCACGATAGAGATACCATCGAGGAAGTTTGACATCTTCTCAACGTGAAGCTTACGAATGCCACCTCCACGTCCAGCATAGAAAAGTGCGCGGTCGTCGCCAGCAGCAGCGAGGATGCTCTTTGTGTCGGTTCCGTCCTGTGCATCAAGAGCAATAATTTCAGCTTCTGTTGCTCCATCTGGAGCTTTCTCCGTTGACATTGGGATGTTTTCTGCAGGGAAGAACTTCTGTATGAGGTTTGGACGAGCATAGTTACAGCTCCATCCATTTGTTGTTCCCATATAAGGCATACCAACAATACGCATTGAAGAAACGAGGTAGTTTGCACCAGAGTAGCACTTTGTGCTCTTTCCGTCCTGACGAATAGGAAGAATTATCTCCTTCATTGCCTCTGCGTTCTGGTCGTTGTCAGCCATGAATACCTGAGCATAGCCAGAATATGTCAGACCGTTTGAAGGATGAGTCTTTGGTGTCTTTGCCAAAGCATACTTGCCACTGTTGATAACCTTGTCGCAATATGAAACAGCCTTCTGATAGTCTTTTACAGCTCCATCTGTATAAACAGCCGAGTTGAGCGCAAGACGAGCGTGGAGGATGTAGGCAGAGCCTTGGTCAGCACGACCGAAGTTCTGAGAATTGTTGAAGTCGCCGATAGGAGCGAGTTCACCCTCAATCTCTGTCAACTCGTTGTCAAGCCAATCGTAGAGATCCTTACCGCCCTTGCAGATTGGCAATTCGTCGATGGCGAATGATTCGTCCTTAAACGGAGCCTTGTTCCAAAGGTCGAGGAAGTACCAGTAATAGAGAGCACGGAGGAAACGCACCTCAGCGCGATAGAGCTTGTAGTCGGCATCCTCAGCACGGTCTGCAGTATTTGAAAGATAGAAGTTGCAGAGCGTGATGTTGAATCCAAGACGCTGGTAGCACCACTGTACACGTGGAGAGCTACTGTTCCATCCGATGCTTGTCAGCTGAGGAATGTCAGTATCGGTCTGCCATGCCCAGTTACATTCGTCGGTAGGCTGCTCCTGAAGATTGAATGTTGTACGATAGAAGCCAGACTCACCTTCGTCGCTGCTGATGTCACTGCTACCAGAAGGACCTTTCTGCCCCGTAAGTCCCATTGTCGAATAGATTTTTGCCAAGAGCTGCATATCCTCATATGAGCTTGAGGTCTGCGGGTCTATTGACGATATGTTAAGGTCGTCAGCACATGAAGCCAGTCCCATCGACAAAAGACCGACAACAGCTGTTTTTACAAATATCTTTTTCATATTCAGTCAAAAATTAGAAGTTAAGATTTAAACCGAGCTGGAAGCTCAATGGACGTGGATATGGGTTCTTGTCAACACCGTCAGCCACCTCTGGGTCGATACCCTTGTACTTAGAGATGATGAATGGGTTCTGAACCGTGAAGAACGCACGTCCTGAAAGTTCCTTGAAGAGCTTGCTGAAAGAGTATCCGAGTGTAATGTTAGAACACTTCAGATAGCTTGCGTTGCGTACGAAGTAGTCAGAGAGATAGTACTCTGTACCGCCAGTTCCTGTGAAGCCGAGGTCGATTGCCTCTGAATAAGTGTTGTGGAAAGCACTGTTGTAGTAAATACCGGAAGCACTTGTAGCACCGAGGTTTGACAGGTGGTCATAGTAAACGTAGTTGCCGAGTGAAGCATGGAAGGCTGCGCTCAAATCCCAATTCTTGTAGAGGAACTTGGTGGTGAAACCCATGATAACGTCGGCAGCTGGCTTCTTGTAGAAGTACTTGTCGCTTTCGTTGATCTTACCATCGGCGTTGCGGTCAACATAGAGTCCTTCGATTGGCTTGCCAGCCTCGTCGTAAACCTGCTGATAAACGAAGAACGAGTTTGCTGCCTCGCCTACGCGGTTTGCCTGAATCAGCGTGCTGTTACCACGAGATATTGTAGTACCGGTCTTGATGTAGTAGTCAGCATCGCCGTTGCCGCCTGTAAGAGATGTAATCTCGTTGTGGTTCCATGAAACGTTGTAGCTCAAATCCCAAGTGAAGTCCTTGGTTACGATTGGCTTGGCGTTGATGGCGAACTCAAGACCATAGTTCTTCAACGAACCGATGTTCTTAGTCAGTACAGAAGAGAAGTTTGTACCTACAGGAATGGTAACGTCGTTCAAGAGGTCCTTTGTTTCACGATAGTAGCCATCGATATTGATAGAAATTCTATTTCTAAGAACAGCGAAGTCGATACCAGCGTTATAGGTTGTAGTAGTCTCCCACTTCAAATCAGGGTTGTAAGAAGAAGGACGCATTGTGTAATAGTACTGGTCGCCGATTGGATACTGAGCATACTGGTCGCTGATGGTGTAGAGAGGAGTATAACGGAAGTCACCGTTGATGTCCTGCTGACCAGTCTGACCCCAACCGAGACGCAGCTTGAACTCGTCAAGCCAGTTGACGTTCTTCAGGAAAGCCTCGTTGTTGATTTTCCATGCGAGGGCTACTGATGGGAAATAACCCCACTTATTGCCATCGGCGAAACGAGAAGAACCGTCGGCACGCATTGTAGCGGTCAGCATATAGCGGTCAAGCAATGTATAGTTGAAACGTCCGAAGTAAGAAACGAGAGAGTTGTGGGTAGCCCATGCTGTCTGTTCGCGAAGGCTTGGCTTGTAGGCTTCGCCATTGGCACGGTCTGTTCCCTGACCGAAGCTGTAGCCAGAACTGTGGTAGTGGCTTTCCTCAGCACCTGCCATGATGTCGATGTTGTGTACACCGAACTCATGCAGATATTGTGCGTAGGCATTGGCAGTGATGCTGTACTTCTCGTAGTGAGTCTCTCCGTCCCATCCATAGTAGTTGTTGCTATAAGAATATGGAGAGATTACGTCGGTCTGTTTTGACTTGGTGTACTGTCCACCATAGCTTGCGTGGATGTGCAAGTCTTCAAAGCCGTGAATCTGATAGTCAACCTCCAAGTTGCCAGTGAAGTCATTTGCGTTAGCCTTGCACTCTTTGTTCTCCAAGAGAGCCAATGGGTTCTGAGGAGCGTTAGGGTTGTTAGTGTACTTCCAATTAGGGTCAGTAAAGCTTGCGCCTTGAGCTGGCTGATAGAAGCCTCCAAAGAATTCGGCGGTCTCGTCGTTTGAATAAACTGGACGTGTTGGATCCATGCTGAGAGCCGCACCCACTGCGCCACCAGCATCTGCATAGCGGTCCTGCTCGTTCATGTACTTTGCAGTAACGTTGAACTTCAAGTGGTCGTTAAGGAATGAAGGAGCCAAGTTTACAGATGCATTAGCACGACGCATCCAAGATGTTTTAACAATACCGTTTGAGAGGTTATAGCCTGCGCTGACGCGATAAGGCATGTTCTTCAAGCCACCGCTAACAGAAATATTATGCGATGTAGAAACGGCAGTGCGGAAAATCTGATCTTGCCAATCGGTGTTGGCATCACCAAGCTTGGTTGCGTCAAGTCCTTCGATACCGCTGATGAACTCGCGATACTCGTCACCAGTAAGGGCATCATACTTCTTCTGAATAGTAGAAACCGTAACGTCGCCATTGTAGCTTATCTGTGGAGTAGTGCCCATACGACCTTTCTTGGTGGTGATGATGATGACACCGTTAGAAGCGCGGCTACCGTAGATGGCTGTTGCGGAAGCGTCCTTCAACACCGTGAAGCTCTCAATATCGTTAGGATTCACCATAGCAAGCACGTTGCTCATACCAGTAGCTGTGCTGTTGGAGATTGTAAGACCATCGATAACGATAAGAGGTTCGTTAGAGGCGTTCAGTGACGAACCACCACGAATACGAATCTGTGCTCCAGCACCAGGTGTACCGCCATTTGTCACAACATCAACACCGGCAATCTTGCCGACCATCATGTCCTGTGCATTGTTGGTGATACCCTTGCTCATTTCGTCCGGCTTAATAGCCGTAACCGAACCTGTCAAGTCGTTCTTCTTTGCACGACCGTAACCGATGACAACGACGTTCTCAAGAACCTTTGAGTCGTCCTGGAGGGTTACGACTACGTTTGGAGCAGCCTTGACGGTTGCTGGCTGGTAGCCTACATAGCTTACGTTGAGAGTAGCTCCTTGTGGAGCCTTGATCGTGAAGTTACCGTCGAAGTCGCTGACAGTACCTCCTTGCTCACCTGCAACACGAATGGTTGCACCGATGATCGGCTCGCCCGTTGCGTCCTTTACATGTCCGTTGACAGTAATCTGCGCAAAGGCTCCGATAGACAGAACGAGACCGAACAAGACGGCCATCATTCTAAGCGGAATTCTAAAATTTACCTGCTTCATCATACATGTTTTAAAATTATTGTTATTCTTAGTTATGTAATATCATTTTTGGTCGTTGGGACGTTTGAATGATTATACGCTTTTGTTTCACGCTGCAAAATTAGTTTTTCTTTTGCAATGTTGTTCTTTTTTTGATATAAATCATTAAATTTGTATGCGCAATCGATTGCACGGTCAAAATAGTATTATTATAATATGTGGAAGAACAAGGTTGGAAATAAATCCATAACTTTGCACTCGAATAAAGCCATCAAACATTCGAAGCCAAAATGAAGGAGTTTACACAACTAACGATGAAGGACATCGCGCAGCATTTCGGTACTTCCGTTGCCACGGTGTCGAGAGCCTTGAAGGATTCGCCACGCATCAGTGCCGAACGCCGCAAGGCAATACAGGAGTTTGCCCGCGAGCATAACTTCTGCCCCAACACCATTGCCGAGTCGTTGAGGAACAGCAAGGTGATGCAGCCTAAAATCATCGGCGTCATTCTGCCAGAGATAGAGCACTTCTATTTCTCGTCAATATTGGCTGGCATTGAGGAAAGGGCGAGCGAGAGTGGTTATCGCGTAATGGTGGCTGTGAGCGACGAGAAATACTCACGCGAGGTGAAAATCTGCAAGTCATTCTACGAGAACAAAGTGTGCGGCATCATTGTTTCGCAGGCTAAGGACACCGTGAACTACGAGCACTTCAACCAGCTGATAGAAAGCGGCGTGCCGTTGGTGTTCTACGACCGCATCTGCACTGGAGTAGAGGCGAGTCGTGTGGTGGTGGACGACTATAAAGGGGCTTTTACAGCCGTGGAGCATCTTATAGAGACTGGTTGCAAGCGCATCGCATTTTTCGGTTCGCCGATGACTCTTGAGATTTCAAAGAACCGCTACAATGGCTACAAGGACGCTCTGCTGAAGCACAAGATGACGGTAGAGAGTGCGTTGACCCGATTCTGCGACAACCGTGCCGACGCCGAAATAATCACTCCCGAACTGCTTGAGGCGGAAGACAGGCCCGACGGATTCTTCGCCGTCAACGACGACACTGCCATCGGCATAATGTATGCTGCAAAGCGAATGGGATTCAAGGTGCCTGACGACATCTCAATCTGCGGTTTCACCAACGGACAGCGTGCCATTGCCTGCGACCCTATGCTGACGACCGTTGAACAGCGTGGCAGACAAGTGGGAAGGGAAGCGGTAGACATATTAATAAATAAGGTGGAAGGAGTGATACCGAAGGGAAAGGTGGAGCGACGAATAGTGAAAACGAGACTTGTAATAAGAGGAACGACTAAGGAAATGAGGAGAGAGGAGTGAAGAATGAAGAATGAAAAATGGAGACAAAAGCCATGCGCAGCAATTCAATATTCAACCTTCAATATTCAATATAAATATTGTTGCCTAACTGGGGAACAAAATTTCCTTAACTGGAGAGCAATTTTTTGCCAGTAAGGCAATAAAGCAAGAGATAAGTAAAAATAAATAACATATTATTAAAATGAAACAAAAACCGAATTTACCTTTTATGAAACTGTGGAACATCAGTTTCGGATTCTTCGGAGTGCAGATAGCCTATGCGCTCCAGAGTGCCAACATATCGAGAATATTCGCCACGCTGGGAGCCGACCCTCATCAGCTGAGCTACTTCTGGATTCTGCCGCCTCTGATGGGAATCATCGTGCAACCTATTATCGGCACCCTTAGCGACAAGACTTGGTGCCGTTTCGGTCGCCGCATACCTTATTTATTTATAGGAGCTGCCGTGGCGGTTCTCGTCATGTGCCTGTTGCCAAACTCCGGCTCGTTCGGAATGGCAGTCAGCACTGCCATGATATTCGGTCTCTGTGCGCTGATGTTTCTCGACACAAGCATCAACATGGCAATGCAGCCGTTCAAGATGCTCGTCGGCGACATGGTGAACGAGAGGCAGAAGGCTCTCGCCTACTCTATCCAGAGTTTCCTCTGCAATGCCGGTTCGCTGGTGGGCTATGTGTTCCCGTTCCTTTTCACCTTGCTTGGCATAAGCAACATAGCGCCAAAGGGAGTTGTGCCCGACACGGTCATCTACTCGTTCTACATTGGTGCTGCCATTCTCATTCTCTGCGTCATCTACACCACGCTGAAGGTGAAGGAGATGCCACCGGCTGAGTATGCCGAATATCACGGTCTGAAGAAAAACCTCAACGAAGAGAAGGTCAACGTCGTCAAGCTGCTGAAGAACGCTCCAACTGCATTCTGGACAGTGGGTGTAGTACAGTTCTTCTGCTGGGCGGCATTCATGTACATGTGGACCTACACCAACGGCACCATTGCCGAGACATGCTGGCAAACCACCGACCCTTCGACCGAGGGCTATCAGGCAGCGGGCAACTGGGTTGGCGTGCTGTTTGCCGTGCAGGCTGTGGGCAGCGTAGTCTGGGCTATTGTCCTTCCACAGATTAAAGACCGCAAGCTGGCCTACTCCGTAAGCCTCATCATCGGCGCCATTGGCTTCATCATGATTCCATTCATCGACAACCAGTATATGCTCTTCGTTCCCTACCTGATGATAGGTTGCGCTTGGGCAGCCATGCTTGCCATGCCGTTTGCCATCGTCACAAACGCCCTTGAAGGCTATGGCCACATGGGAGTCTACCTTGGACTCTTCAACGGCACAATCTGCATTCCTCAGATTGTCGCAGCCGCATGCGGTGGTGCAATACTCTCAGCAGTAGGCAGTTTCCAATACAACATGATGGTAGTGGCAGGGGTGTCGCTCATCATAGGAGCCATCTGTGTGTTCTGGGTTAAGGATAAGACATTGGCAAAGATGTAGCCTGCGCAAACGTTTGCACAGGCTCTTCGAGCCTTTTTTGCAACAATAACGCCTTAGTGCAACAAATAATTTGTACTTTTGGGCATAAATAACTTAAAATTTCATCTATGACGTTACTTTTCAACCTGTCGTATCATACTGTTTACGGCGAAGAAATATTGCTTAACATCATGTCGGGCGACAATGCCTCGACAGTGGAGCAGTTCAAGATGTCCACCCAAGACGGTGTTTCATGGAGCTGCAGTGTAAATAGTCTTGCCAAGCCTGGCAACGTGGTCAACTACTTCTATAGCGTAGCAAAGAATGGAGTAGAGGTGCGCCGCGAATGGCTTGTTGAGCCTCATCGACTTATACTCACATCAGTAAAAGGTATCAACTACATAGTCAACGACAACTGGATTGACATACCAGAGGATTCGTATCTCTACAGCTCGGCTGTCACAGAATGTGTGGCAGCACGAAAGAAGGCTACGCCTAAATCCGTCGACTATTCGAAGACACTGAAACTAAAGGTTCGCGCTCCGCAGCTTCGTGGCAACGAACGACTTGCCATCCTCGGCGAAATAGCTGAGCTTGGACAATGGGAGGCTCTTAAGGCTTACCCTATGGTTGAGCAGCAACCCAACGAATGGGTTGCCGACATCGACGCGACAAACATCAACACTGATGCCTTCGACCTGAAGTTCGTTGTACTCGACGAGGTGAAGGACTATACTCCACTGTGGGAGAACAACAACAACCGCCGCATAGAAATGCCAAAGATGAAGAACGGCGACGTCGTTTGCTTCGAAATGGGCGTGGCACTCTTCTCCATCTATCCTTGGAAGGCGGCGGGTTCGGTCATTCCTGTGTTCTCGCTACGTTCTGAGGGCAGCTTTGGCGTTGGCGACTTTGGCGACCTGAAACTGATGGTCGACTGGGTGGCAAAGACGGGACAGCGCGTGCTGCAGATTCTGCCCATCAACGACACCAACATCACGCACACCTGGACCGACTCATATCCATACAACAGCATAAGCATCTACGCCTTGCATCCACAGTATGCCGACCTTCGCCAACTGCCCGAACTGAAGGACAAGGCTCGTCGCGAACATTATGCTGCCTTGCAAAAGGAGCTTAACGCCCTGCCGCAGATTGACTACGAGCGCATGTTTGCTGCAAAGATGGAATATCTAAAGGAAATATTCGCACAGGAGGAGACGACGCTAAGCAAAAAGGCTGCCTTCAAGACTTTCTTCACGAGCAACAAGGAGTGGCTTGTGCCTTATGCCGCATTCTGCTACTACCGCGACCTCTACGGAACGGCAACGTTCAGCGAGTGGCCCGACCATCATTCTCTGCCTGAAAAGGAGCGCGAGGCGATGGCAAAGCCGGGAACGGCACTATATAAAAAGGTGGCGTTCTGGTATTTCGTTCAATATGTGCTCGACACACAGATGCGTGCCGCCCACGACCACGCACGCAAGAACCGTGTGATACTGAAGGGCGACATTCCTATCGGAATCAGCCGCGACGGCGTGGAGGCTTGGGTAGAACCACGATACTTCAATCTCAACGGTCAGGCGGGAGCACCACCAGATGCCTTCTCGGTGAACGGACAGAACTGGGGTTTCCCAACCTACGACTGGGATGAGATGATAAGCGACGGATGTTCGTGGTGGGTGCGCCGATTCACGAAGATGTCACAATACTTTGACGCTTACCGCATCGACCATGTCCTTGGCTTCTTCCGCATTTGGGAGATTCCTATCAATGCCGTTCACGGCCTGCTCGGACAATTTGCGCCTTCACTCGGACTGACACGCGACGAGATAGAGGGCTACGGTCTGCGCTTCAACGAAGACCGCTACACACGTCCATTCATCACCGACTGGACTCTCGACCGAATGTTTGGCGAACAGGCCGGCATGATAAAGGAGAAATTCCTTGACCGTCTCGACGACGAGCGCTATCAGATGAAGCCTGAGTTCGACACTCAGCGCAAAGTGGAGGCGTGGTACAAGGAAATGAAGAATGAAGAATGTAGAATGAAGAATGAACACTCTTCATTTAATTTGGAGAATCTTCGCGACTCGCTCTATGCTCTAATAAGCAACGTGCTGTTTGTCCGCGACCGTAAGGATGCGAAGAAATTCCATCCGCGCATCGGTGTGCAGCTCGATTTCATCTACGAGTCACTTCACGACTCCGACAAATATCTCTTCAACCGTCTATACAACGACTATTTCTATCGCCGCAACAACCAATTCTGGTACTACGAGGCAATGAAGAAGCTGCCTCGTCTGACAGAAGCCACACGAATGTTGGTCTGCGCCGAAGACCTCGGCATGGTGCCCGACTGCGTGCCATGGGTGATGAACCAATTGCGAATCCTGAGTCTCGAGATTCAGTCGATGCCAAAGGACGACAAGGTGCGCTTTGGGCATCTCTCACGCAATCCTTACCGTTCGGTCTGCACCATCTCGACACACGACATGTCGACACTGCGCCAGTGGTGGGACGAGGACTACGAGCGCACTCAAGCCTACTTCAACACCATGCTTCACCGCGGCGGTGCAGCACCTCATCCGCTTTCTGGATGGCTGGCAAAGGAGATTGTGATGCGCCACTTGACAAGTCCGTCAATGCTCTGTCTGCTGTCGTTGCAGGATTGGCTCTCTATGGACGAGAAACTGCGCCTGCCTGATGCCGATGCCGAGCGCATCAACATCCCCGCCAACCCACGCCACTACTGGCGCTACCGCATGCACATGACCATCGAGCAACTGATGGCTGCTGACGATTTCAATGAGAATGTGAAGGTGCTTGTAAAGAACAGCGGCAGATAACGGGAGGCACACCCCTAACCACTCCCTGGGGAGGGGAAAGCTTCCTTAGATACGGGAATTCAACAATCAAATAAAAAATGTATTATATGAAAATCAATAGTCTGTTTAATCTCCCCTCCCCAGGGAGGGGCTGGGGGTGGGCTTTGCTACTCTGCCCTCTGTTTGTAATGGCTCAGAGCGTCAGCTCGCCTGACGGAAACGTAACTGTAAAGTTTTCTCTCGCCGACGGTGGCGTGCCCACCTACGAAATGACTTATAAGAACAAAGCCGTGGTGAAAACAAGCCGACTGGGTCTTGAACTTGCCAAGGACAAACATGCCTCGAAAGGCAAGAACGAAACCGACCTCATGGACGGATTCAAGGTGACCAACACCAAGACATCATCATTCGACGAGACATGGACTCCCGTATGGGGCGAGTGGTCGCAGATACGCAACAACTACAACGAACTGGAGGTCAGTCTCAACCAGCCTTCTGCCGACCGCAACATCATCATCCGCTTCCGAGTGTATAACGAGGGATTCGGACTGAGATATGAGTTCCCGCAGCAGAAGTCGCTCAACTATTTCCTCATCAAGGAAGAGCACACACAGTTTGCCATGGCTGGCGACCATACCGCATGGTGGCTCCCTGGAGACTACGACACTCAGGAGCAGGAAACCCAAGAAACCAAGCTCTCTGAAATACGTGCCAGATTCAAGAAAGCTGTCAACTGGGACAACTCATCGGTATCTGTATTCTCAGAGACAGGAGTGCAGACCGCCCTCCAGATGAAGACTGCCGACGGCTTGTATATCAACATCCACGAGGCCGCCTGCGAGGACTATGCCACAATGCACCTCAACCTCGACGACAAGAACTTCGTATTCGAGTCGTGGCTCACTCCCGATGCCACAGGTCTCAAAGGCTGTATGCAGACTCCATGCCACACTCCTTGGCGCACAGTCAAGGTGAGCGATGACGCTCGCGACATGCTCTCCACATCACTCACCCTCAACCTCAACGAGCCATGTAAGATTGAGGACACTTCATGGATTCATCCAACAAAGTACTGCGGAGTATGGTGGGAGATGATTGTCGGCAAGAGCACATGGGAATACACCTCTGGTCTGCCCTCTGTGAAACTTGGTGAGACAGACTATACCAAGGTAAAGCCTAACGGACGCCATGCCGCCAACACCGAGAAGGTGAAGCAGTACATCGACTTTGCCGCAGCCAACAACCTCGACCAGATTCTCGTTGAAGGCTGGAACGTAGGTTGGGAGGACTGGGCAAACATGTGGAAGCGCGACGTCTTCGACTTCGTCACTCCCTATCCCGATTTCGACATCAAGTATCTCAACGAATATGCCCACTCAAAGGGAGTAAAACTGATGATGCACCACGAGACTTCATCAAGCACACAAAACTACGAGCGTCACCTCAACGATGCCTTCAACCTGATGAACAAATATGGCTATGATGCAGTGAAGACCGGCTATGTGGGCGACATCATCCCGCGTGGCGACCACCACTATTCGCAGTCGATGAACAATCATTATATGTATGTCATCAAGGAGGCTGCCAAGCATCATATCATGGTCAACGGACATGAGGCAACGCGCCCCACCGGACTCTGCCGCACATATCCTAACCTTGTAGGCAATGAGAGCGCGCGCGGCACTGAGTATGAGGCATTCGGCGGTTCGGCACCTTCGCACACAGTGATACTGCCGTTCACCCGTCTTCAGGGTGGTCCGATGGACTACACTCCCGGTATTCTCGAAACCCAACTGAGCACTTGGAGCGACAACCCCAACTATATCCACACCACCCTCGTAGGTCAGTTGGCCCTCTATCTGACGATGTACTCACCTCTTCAGATGGCAGCCGACCTTCCCGAGAACTATGCCAAGTACAGCGATGCCTTCCAGTTCATCCGCGACGTGCCATGCGACTGGAGCGACTCGCGTTATCTTGAGGCAGAGCCAGCCCGCTACATCACCGTGGCACGCAAGGACAAGAAGAGCGACAACTGGTTTATAGGCGGCAAGTGCAATGAGGATGGACATCTCACCACCCTCACCTTCGACTTTCTCGACAAAGGTCGCAAGTATGAGGCCACCATCTATGCCGATGCCAAGGATGCAGACTACGAGAAGAACCCCAAAGCCTATACAATAACCAAGAAGACTATCAAACAGGGGCAGAAACTCAAGATTCAGCAGGCCCGCGGCGGCGGTTTCGCCATCTCAATCAAAGCCCTGTAATTATTTTTAAACCACAGAGAAAAAGAGATAAAGAGTTCACTTCTATTGAGATGGTTGCTTGCGCAACGAGAGTTCACAGAGCCTGCGACAATAAATCTCTCAATCTCTTAAACTCTGTGGTTAAATTAAAAACTAAAGTTTCACAAGTGGGAAAGCCATTGTATAATGGTTTTATTGAAACCACAGAGAAAAAGAGATAAAGAGTCTTTTGCTTATAGAGTTAGTCGCAAGCGACGGAGGACACAGAGCCTCCATTCAGCAGACATAAAGCGCAGCCCTATTAAATCTCTCATGCCAAAGGCATAAACTCTATTAAAAGATAAAAGAATAATCTCTCAATCTCTCAAACTCTGTGGTTCAAAATCACTTCAGAAATTAGGATAAAATATATAAAGATGGAAATTAACGACATAACAAAAAAGATTATTGGAGCAGCCATCGAGGTTCATAAAATATTAGGACCAGGACTTTTGGAAAAGACATACGAACTATGTCTTATTCATGAATTGAAAAGCCAAGGTTTGAAATGTGAATCTCAAAAAACTATACCAATAGAATACAAAGGAATTGTCTTAGACGATTCTCTCAAGCTCGATATTATTGTTGAGGATATGGTAATTGTAGAACTAAAAGCTACAAATGAAATACTTCCCATACATAGGGCACAAATATTGTCGTATATGAGATTATCCAATATTAATACAGGATTAATCATAAATTTCCATGTCAGTTTACTGAAAGACGGCATTGAGCGTTTTAAAAGCAAAGCGCAGCCCTCTTAAATCTCTCATGCCAAAGGCATAAACTCTATTAAAAGATAAAAGAGAAATCTCTTAATCTCTTAAACTCTGTGGTTAAAAATAATAATATTATTATGAGAATAAATAAAAAAATATCAATTACTGTAGTCTCTTTGATGTTAGCTGGTGGAGCAATGTCCGCCCAGCAAACATTCAACGAACTGACTTACACCAAGGATGTCTCTTCGTTCCGTCTCAACGCCCCTTCCAAGGCAAAGAGCGTGAAGGTGCATATATATGAAAAAGGTGTGGGCGGCGAGAAAGTGCAGACCGTAAAGATGAAGCGCACGGGCAATGACCTGTGGACAGCTGATATCAAGGGCGACCTCAAAGGTAAGTTCTATACCTTCCAGGTTGAAACCAAAGGCAAGGTGATGAACGAGACTCCTGGCGTGTTCGCCAAGGCAGTGGGAGAAAACGGACGCCGTGGTGCCATCATAGACATGGCAGACACTAATCCAGATGGTTGGTGCTGCGACCAGCGCCCACTGACCAAGCAACCCACCGACCTTGTCATCTATGAGATGCACCACCGCGACTTCTCCGTTTCTCCAACATCTGGCTTGGAGCATAAGGGCAAATTCCTCGCCCTGACTGAGCCAAAGGCTGTGTATCATCTGAAGAATCTCGGTGTTAATGCCATCCATATCCTACCCTCTTACGACTACGCGTCCGTGGATGAGTCAAAGCCAGACGTGCCGCAGTACAATTGGGGATATGACCCTCTCAACTACAACGTGCCCGAAGGTTCGTATTCCACCAACGCCGCATGTCCCATAGCCCGTGTCAAGGAGTTCAAGCAGATGGTGCAGGCTCTGCATAAAGCCGGCATACGTGTCATTCTCGACGTGGTATATAACCACACGTTCGATATTGACAACAGTAATTTCAACCTCACCTACCCCGGTTATTACTACCGTATGACCGCAGACGGAAAAATCTCCGACGGTTCGGGTTGCGGCAATGAGACGGCAAGCGAAAAGCCGCTCATGCGCCAGTTTATGATAGAGTCAGTGCTCTTCTGGGCAAAGGAATATCATATCGACGGATTCCGATTCGACCTCATGGGTATTCACGACATCGAGACGATGAACCTTATACGCAAGGCTCTCGACGAGGTTGACCCTTCGATATATATGTATGGTGAAGGATGGAGCGCAGGAGCATGTGCCTATCCTACAGAGAAACTCGCAGTGAAAGCAAATACCCGCCAGCTCGACCGCATAGGTGCATTCTGCGATGACATGCGCGATGCCATCCGCGGTCCGTTCAGCGACGACCATAAGTCGGCATTCCTCGGTGCCATCCCCGGCAATGAGGAGAGCATCAAGTTTGGTATCACCGGTTGTATCGACCATCCGCAGATTGACATCACAAAGGTGAACTACAGTAAGGCTCCTTGGACCAACTCACCGGCTCAGATGATTGCCTACGTGAGCTGCCACGACGACATGTGCTTGGTTGACCGCCTCAAGGCAAGCATCCCAGGTATTACAGAGGATGAGCTTATCCGTCTCGACCTCTTGGCTCAGACAGCAGTATTCACAGCTCAGGGAGTTCCCTTTATTCTCGCGGGCGAGGAGATGCTGCGCGACAAGAAGGGCGTGCACAACAGCTTCAAGTCACCTGACAATATCAACCAGTTGCCCTGGGAGAATCTTGAGAAATATCCGCAGGTGTTTGACTATTACCGCGGCTTAACAGAACTACGACGCAATCACCCTGCCTTCCGCATGACAGATGCCGACATGGTATGCAAGAAGCTCGAATTCATCAAGACTCCCGAGAATGTTGTGGCATTCCGCCTGAAGGACAATGCCAACGGCGACTCATGGCGAGACATCGTTGTAATCCTCAACTCCAACAAAACCGCCAAGACTGTGAGCATCCCCGACGGCACATGGACATCCGTATGCGAGGGAGGTCAAATCAATCTCGCCGGCATCTCGGAGTATAAAGGCTCAGAGGTGGAGGTTGCCCCACAGGAGGCTCTGATTATATATACTAAGTAATTATTTTTTAAACCACAGAGATAAGGAGAAAAAGAGATATTAATCTTTCTGAGAGGATGGGTTGCTTGCGCAACAGAGAACGCAGAGGTGCCAGTAGAATAAAATTGCGCAGCCCTCTTTAATCTCTAAATGCCAAAGGCATAACGGCTCTAAAATGAATGAAAAGAACTCTTAATCTCTTTAACTCTGTGGTTAAAAATAAACCAGTGGTAAAAAAAACGATAAAATGAAAAAGATATTAACCGCCTTGTTATTAGGCACAACATTGACAATGAACGCAGCAGTGAAGATAGACAAGATAG
>JBJEAS010000021.1:0-20404 GCA_051869235.1 Prevotella sp. | reverse complement strand
TCTTTCAATGAAGTGAAATCCCCGAGGATAACATTGTCCTTGGGGATTTCTGTTTCGTGTATAACAAGAACATTCGTTGATGAACAGATTGAAGAGATATTTGATTTGGCTTCTAAGGTGTAGACATAGTCGGGGCTTCGGAATACAGTCGCCTTCTGACTATGCTTTCGTTAGATATGTTGTCAACGAGCATTATCCTTATTATGCCTATTCTGACTTGAGAAATGAATTTCCTGCATTGGACTCAGGCTCAAGGAAACTGATGGAGTTGTATTTTAGATTTTCAAATTGGATGCAACCTGATTTCGCTGTCGTGCGCTCAAACAATTCAGATGTATGTCGGCGGTATGTTGAATCTGGATGCAAGAAGACAAAATTCGTGAATGCCGACATCAGCTGCATTGGTTCTGACAATGATTTGCTCTTTATTATAGGCAAGAACGGGAAATCGGAAGATTTCACCTTTTTGAGAAATGTCAATGTAAGGTCACTTCTCGTCATTGTTGAGGATATTTATGGCAGCAATAGGCGACTTTGGAAAAACCTGTCGGAAAACTCTTCAGTGAGAGTAAGCTATGACCTGTATTATGTTGGTCTGGCGACTTTCGACAAGACAAGATACAAGACGAACTATAAAATTAACTTTTAGCACTATGAAGATAACTAAGGTTTACACCAAGACAGGTGATGCAGGTACTACAAGCCTCGTTGGAGGAGTGAGGATCAGCAAGGCAGACATAAGACTTGAAGCTTATGGCACTGTCGATGAGTTGAACTCCTTTATCGGTTTGCTTCTTACAGAAGTAAACGATACTGAAATACAAGAAACTCTTTATCGTATTCAGTCGAATCTATTTAATGTTGGCACACATCTTGCCACAGACCAGTCTCAGACTCCTCTTTACGAATCGGCAAAGCTTGACGAGCAAGAGGTGGTGTACATTGAGGGCGAGATAGACAGGATTTTGTCGGAGTTGCCAGAGAAGTTGGGCTTTGTCCTGCCTGGAGGAGGCAAGGCTGGAGCCTTGGCTCATGTTTGCCGTACGGTATGTCGACGTGCCGAAAGACGTGCATTGGCATTGGCCGAAAAAGCTACAGTTGGTGACGAAATAATCAAATATTTGAATAGATTATCAGATTATTTCTTCGTTTTAGCTAAAAAATTAAATATTATTGACGGTATAAGCGAAAAAACATGGTCTAAAACTTGTAGTTAAAAAATAATTTATTACTTTTGCGGTCAAAAATCAAACGACAAAATATTAAAACTATGTATTGGACATTAGAATTGGCATCAAAACTTGAAGACGCTCCATGGCCGGCAACAAAAGACGAACTTATTGACTATGCAATTCGTTCCGGTGCACCATTGGAAGTATTGGAGAATTTACAGGAAATAGAGGACGAGGGTGATGTATATGAAAGTATAGAAGACATCTGGCCTGATTATCCTACGAAAGAGGATTTCCTGTTCAACGAAGACGAATATTAAAAATGGATAGAAAGGGTCGTTCCACAAAAAGAGCGGCCCTTTGTATTATTATAAACAAGAAAGGTGATAAGGGCGAGGTTCTGCATATTGCTACTGTTTACTATGGCTTCCTGTGGAGTCATGGCTCAATATGATGCCCATTTCTCAAATTATTGGGCTTTGGAACCTTCGTTTAATCCAGCCACGGTGGGCAAGGTGAACAAAATTAATGTGGCGGCGGCATATTCCATGAGTTTGACGGGATTTGAAAACAGTCCCAAGACGATGTATGCGGGCGGCGACGTTCCCTTTTATTTCCTTAACTCCTATCATGGCGTGGGGGCAATGTTGTTGAGCGACGACATAGGACTGTTTTCCCATAAGAACTTCGCATTGCAGTATGCCTTTCGCCGTAGACTTTTGGGGGGAATGATGAGTGTGGGCGTCAAGTTGGGCATGTTGAGCGAAGGGTTCAAAGGCTCTGAGGTTGACACCGAGACACCCGACGACCCTGCCTTTCCTACTGCTGACGTGACGGGAAACAGCCTCGATATAGGTCTTGGGCTCTATTTCAGCCACGACAATTGGTATGTAGGTCTTTCAGGGCAGCATCTTAATGCCCCGAAGATAGAAATTGGCGAAAAACAAGAATTTGACGTGTCAAGTCTATATTATTTTACCGCTGGATACAATATTCGACTGAGAAATCCGTTTTTATCTATACAGCCCTCTTTGCTTTGTCGTACTGATGGGGTGGCATACCGTGTTGATGTAGGCAGTAGATTGACCTACACAAACGAAAAGAAAATGATGTATGCAGGACTTTCATATAGTCCCACAAACTCGATAACCCTCATGGTTGGCGGCAACTTTCATGGAGTGTGTCTCGGCTATAGCTACGAAGCCTACACTTCGGCAATAAGCCTTGGCAATGGTGGACACGAAATATTCGTAGGCTACCAGACAGACATCAATCTCGGCAAGAAAGGCAAGAATTTGCATAAGAGTGTAAGGCTGTTGTAGAGTGGTAAGAAATATATATTGAAAATATTGATATAATGAACATAGGCAAAATCATAGCGGCAATGTCTACGCTGGCATTGACCATAGTAATGACATCGTGCTTCGGTAGCAAGGTGGCTTCCGCTTCCGGTGGCGAGGTGACAGGCACGTCAGGACGCGCCTTCACAGAACCTACTCCATACGGCATGACAATGGTGAAGAGGGGACATCTTCACATGGGTATTGACAAGCAGGACAGCCTATGGGGCAGGCCTACTCCTGTCAAGGACATCTCTGTGGAGGGTTTTTGGATGGACGAGCGTGAGGTGACGAATTCCCAGTACAGGCAATTCGTCAACTACGTGCGCGACTCAATCCTTCGTGAACGTCTTGCCGATCCTGCCTATGGTGGCGACGAGACTTACAAGATTGAGGAGGACAAATACGGTGAACCCGTCACGCCGCACATAAACTGGAAAAAGCCATTGCCACGCAAGCCTAACGAGGACGAACAGCGTGCTATAGAGAGTCTTTATGTGACAAATCCTGTCACGGGCGAAAAGCTGCTCGACGGAAGTCAGCTGAACTACCGATATGAAATTTATGACTATGCAGAAGCCGCTAAGCGTAAATATCGTATGAACCCTGCCGAGAGAAATCTCAATACCGACATTAAGGTAGACCCTAACGAGCAGGTCTGGATTTCCAAGGATACGGCATATATTGACGATGAGGGCAGAATAGTAAGACAGACCATAAACCGTCAGCTCACAGGACCATGGGATTTCCTGAATACTTACATTGTAAATGTATATCCTGACACCACGTGTTGGGTGAACGATTTCCCAAATGCCGACAATGAAGTTTATATGCGCAACTATTTCAGCAATCCTGCATATAACGACTACCCTGTGGTGGGTGTGACATGGGAGCAGGCAAACGCCTTCTGCGCTTGGCGAACTGACTATCTGCTCAAGGGCCTCGGTGGTGCTGCCCGGTTTGTGCAACGTTATCGTCTGCCTACCGAGGCAGAATGGGAATATGCGGCCCGTGGCAAAGACCAGAACGAATTTCCTTGGGACAATGCCGACGTGGCAACGGGCAACGGCTGCTTTTACGCCAACTTCAAGCCCGACCGAGGTAACTATACCAAGGACGGCAATCTCATTACCAGCCGCACCGGCATCTATCAGCCTAACAGCAACGGGCTTTACGACATGGCAGGCAACGTGGCTGAATGGACGAGTACGATATACACCGAGGCGGGTGTAGAGGCAATGAACGACATTAATCCGCAACTGAAGTACAACGCAGCAATAGAAGACCCTTACAAACTGAAAAAGAAGAGTGTCAGAGGAGGCTCGTGGAAGGATCCTGAGTCGCACATCCGTTCGGCTTGGCGTTCCTTTGAGTATCAGAACCAGCCTCGTTCATACATAGGTTTCCGTTGTGTGCGCAGCTTGGCAAACACCACAAGTCAGAAATCAAAAAAATCGAAGAAGCAATGACAGAATACAGCAAATACAATATTGTCTATCGTTTGCAGAAATGGATGGACAGTGTACCTGGACAAACATTCCTTAACTATGCCTACAGTTGGGGCGCATCGATAGTTATCCTTGGTACACTTTTCAAGCTAACCCACTTGCCAGGTGCTAATCTTATGTTGTATCTTGGTATGGGAACAGAGGTCATCGTGTTTTTCCTTTCGGCTTTCGACCGTCCGTTCGACAAGACGACTATTGGCATGGACTTGAAACTGCATGCCGAGGAGGAGATGGATGCTGATTCGGCAGGTGCTCCATCTGCACAATCTGTCGTGAAGGGGCAACCTGTCGGTGGTGTCGTGACAATACTCGGAGGTGGAGTAGTTGGGGGAGGGCAGAATGTCGCCGCTGATGATTCCAGTGGGGGAATAATAGGAAATAATGGAGGTGGCGTTATGGGAAATGTCGGAGGTGGCGTTATAGGAAACGTCGGCGTCCCACAGGTTTCTGCAGAGACCACCGAGGAGATGGAGGAAGCGACGAACAATTACATTGAAGAGCTGAAGCGCTTGACGGAAATGATTTCTGCCGTGGCAGACCAAAGCCAACGCCTTACCCGCGACTCCGAGGAGATGGAGAACCTCAACCGCACCCTTACAGGCATTAGCCGCGTGTATGAGATGCAGCTCAAGAGTGCAAGTGCCCAAATGGGAACTATCGACGAGATCAACGACCAGTCGAAAAAGATGGCAGAGCAGATTGCCGAGCTTAACAAGATTTATGCCCGCATGATTGAGGGAATGAGAAATTGAAGGTTGAAGATTGAAGATTGAAGGTTGAAAGTTGAAGGTTGAAAGTTGAAACGCTGCGCCAGGAAACAATGCGCAGCAATTCAATATTCAACATTCAATATTAAATGTATAAAAAAGATGGCAATAAAGAAACGACCAGTATCGCCCCGCCAAAAGATGATAAACCTGATGTATGTCGTCTTGATGGCAATGTTGGCACTCAATGTGTCGACAGAGGTGCTTAATGGCTTTTCTATTGTTGAGGACAGCATAAACCGAACGACATCTAACTCGACGAAGGAGAACCAACGCATATATGACTCCTTCGTGGAGCAGCTGAAGGCTAATCCCGCCAAGGTTCAGGCATGGTATGACAAGGCGCAGATGGTGAAGCAGATGAGCGACTCGCTCTATAATTTTGCAGAACAGCTGAAATTGGCAATAGTTCGCGAGGCAGATGGAGAAGATGCCGATGTACACAATATCCGCAACAAAGAAGACCTGGAGTCGGCGAACCAGGTAATGCTTGCACCAGGAAGAGGACATGGCAAAGCTCTCTATGATGCCATAAACTCCTTCCGCAGGCGCATTCTTGCCATGACTACCGACAAATCACAGCGCGAAGTCATAGAGAGCAACCTCTCTACCGAACTTCCCAAGAATGTCAATACAATGGGCAAGAACTGGCAGGAGTATATGTTTGAGGATATGCCCGTTGCCGGGGCCGTCACCCTGTTGTCAAAACTGCAGGGCGACATTCGTTATGCTGAAGGTGAAGTGCTTCACTCGCTTGTGTCGAACATCGACGTTAAGGACATTCGTGTCAACTCACTGAAGGCATTCGTTATTCCTAATGCCCAGACTGTGGTAAGGGGTGACAAATACTCGGCACACATCGTTATGGCGGCAGTAGATACCACACAAGTGCCGGACATCTATATAGGCAGCAGGAAAATGGAACTAAAGGATGGTCTGTACGAGACAATCTGTGGCAAGACAGGCGATTTCACCCTCTCGGGCTACATAGAGATGCTTAATGGTGGAGGTGAAAGGATACGTCGTGAATTCAGTCAGAAATACACCGTTGTAGCCCCCTCCGCTACTGTTTCCGCCGATTTGATGAACGTACTCTATGCCGGTTTTAGCAACCCTGTCAGCGTCAGTGTTCCTGGAGTACCATTGAATAAGGTGCAAGCCACTATGACTGGTGGAACTTTGCAGCCAGTGGGGCCTGGACGATATATTGCCCGCCCGACGGCAGTAGGTAAGAATGTTACTATAACTGTGTCGTCGACGAATACTGGGCGTTCGCAGCAGATGGGGCAATTCTCGTTCCAAGTGCGTAAATTGCCTGATCCAACGGCATATATTGCCATGAACGATGAACATGGCAATCCTACACGTTTCCGTGGTGGCGGAATGTCGAAGGCTAACCTTATGGCAATAGAGGGCATTGGAGCAGCCATTGACGACGGAATCCTCGACATCGGCTTTAAGGTGCTCAGCTTTGAGACGGTGTTCTTCGACAATATGGGAAATGCTGTTCCTATGGTCAGTGACGGTGCGAAATTCTCTGCCCGTCAGAAGGATACGTTCCGTAAGTTGCAACGCAACCGCCGCTTCTATATCTCGCGTGTTACGGCAGTGGGTCCTGACGGCATTCAGCGCAAGCTGACCGCTTCTATGGAGGTGATTGTGAAGTAATGAGAGAATACGGAAGGTAGAGGTTAGAAGGTGGAAGGTAGAGAATAGTATAAAGCAATATATAATATGAAGCAATAAATAATATGAAGAGACAATTTTTGTTTTTGATTATAGCATGTGTGGCTGCAGCTGCTTTCTGCCAGCCCAAGACCCGTAGGGCTGATGCGAAGAAGAAGGCTTCTTCGGCATCGGCAGCCATGACGGTGCGTGCCCGTGAGATGTTTCCAACGGCTGTTGAGATGCCTGGCGATGTCGTTTGGCGTCGTGACATTTATCGTGAGCTTGACCTCATGCAGGAGGCCAATGCTTCGTTATATTATCCTGTAGAACCGTCGGGGAAGGAAATGAATCTCTTCACATACCTATTCAAGTTGGCACTCTTTGGATATGTACCCATTTATGAATACAGGCTTGACGGTAGTGAACAATTCACCGACTCGGCACGCATCGACATAAAGACGATTCTTGACAACTATCACATTTTTTATGAGATGAAGGACGGCAAGCCTCGTGTGGACAACAGCGACATCCCTTCTGCCGAGGTGAGGCTCTACTACCTTAAGGAGAGTGCCTATTTCGACGAGTCGAACTCCACTTTCCATCGAAAGACCATTGCCCTTTGTCCTGTTATGATGCGGGACGACGATTTCGGAGGCGAGCCGTCGAAATATCCCCTCTTTTGGGTGAAATACAGCGACATCGCGTCTTATTTAAGTCGTCAGTCAATACAAGCGAGCAGTATCAACAATGCCGCCACAATGAGTATGGACGACTATTTCACTCTCACCCGCTATGAGGGCAAGATTTACAAGACAAACAATCTTCTTGGCAGAACCCTTGCCCAGTATTGTCCCACCGACGAGGCTATGGCAAAGGAGCAGAAGAAGATAGAGGAAGAACTTGCCGCTTTCCAAAAGAACCTCTATGGCGACCAGGCTAAGAAGGACTCGCTCGACAGCATTGCAAAGCTCGACCCAAAGGTAATGAAGTCGAAGAAGGCGAAGACAACCGTCACCAAGACAAAGACTACGAAGGTGAAGAAGGCCAAGGCACCCAAGAACTCGTCGTCGGGTGGAAGCGGCTCGGCAAGAGTTACCGTAAGAAGAGAAAGACATTGATAATTAATGAAGAGTGAAGAATGAAGGGTGAAGAATGAAGGGTGAAGAATGAAGGGTGAAGAATGAAGAGGTAGGAAAGATAGTTGCGAGAACCGACCTTTTGCTATTGCCCTTAACTTCCTTAACTTCCTTAACTTCCTTAACTTCCTTAACTTCCTTAACTTCCTTAACTCCCTTTACTTTTTTGATTATTAACTCCATAAAAATAAATATTATGAGAAAGTTATTTACTGCAATTGTAATGGCAGTTGCACTGCTTGCAGCTGTTCCCTCCCAGGCTCAGATTAAGTTTGGCGTGAAGGGAGGTCTTAACGTTACGAAAATGAGTGTGTCGTCTGATGTCTATTCTGCCGACAACAACAATGGCTTCTTCATTGGTCCTACTGTAAAGTTCACGCTCCCCATCGTTGGTCTTGGCATCGATGCTGCTGCCCTTTACGACGAACGCAAAGGCTCGCTTTATATTGAAGACATGGTTGGTAAGAGAAGTGAAGACGTGAAGTTCAAAAGCATAAATGTTCCCGTTAATCTGCGTTGGAACATTGGGCTTGGAAGTCTTGCCGGAGTATATTTGGCTGCAGGCCCTCAGTTTGGCTTTGCATTGGGTGATTTCAGCGATGCCTGGGACAGCAGTTCCTACAAGAAGGAGAACATGAACGTAAGCATCAATCTTGGTGCAGGATTGATGCTTCTCGGTCATCTTGAACTCGGTTTTACCTACAATATCCAAACCAAGGACAGCTATACTATTACTGAATACTATGAAGGAGGCAATCTTGGCAAGGAAATCACCGACATCAAGACAAATGCTTGGCAAATCTCTGCCGCGTATTATTTCTAATTGAACTTTTCCACCCTTTTAACCGGCAGTATGGCATAACTTACTTATTGACATTCTGCCTTTTGGATGTGCTGGCAGCTGAGGGCTGGGGGTGTGGGCGTCCCGCCCGCACCTGTCCGTATGGCAAATCTTTCGTAGGTGATTTTTATATTACCTCCTGAACTTTCCCACCCTTTAACTTTCAGTACGGGCAAACTATTACTTCAAGATATTCAGCTCTTTGGGTGCGCTGGCTACTGGGGGTGTGGGCGTCTCGCCCGCACCTCGCCTACAAGGTAATATTTCGGGATTATGCGGTTGATGGTGCGCAAGGTGCGGGCGAGACGCCCACACCCCCAGCCCTTGCCGCTAAATATTCAACTACATTTAAAGGGTGGGAAAGTTCAGTTACATCGTACCTGATGTGTGGGCGGGACGCCCACACACCCAGTAGCCAGCACTGAATACTCAACTGTGAAAAATGGTGGAAATTCTTCCCTTACTTAACGAACTTCAGCGTGCCGAGGTTGTCCTGAAGTTGTGCAACGCTGCTGGCACCTATCAATACCGACGTTACTGCCTCGTAGTTAAGAATCCACTGCAGAGCCATCTCCGCCAATGATTGTCCATTGCCCTGAGCCTCGACATTCCATTGGCGGAGCTGTTTCAATAGTTCTGGAGTCAGCATCGAGTGCTTCAGGAAGCGCTCTTTCGCCATTCGGGAGTCCTTCGGGATGCCTTCGAGATAGCGGTTGGTCAGCAGGCCTTGGGCAAGTGGCGAGAATGAAATGAAGCCCACACCCTGTTCCTTGCACAACTGGGTGATGCCCTCTTCCACCGGTGCACGGTCGAGCATGTTCAACCTCCCCTGATAGATCAGCAGCGGAGTGTCGTGTGCGGCAAGATATTCTATTGCCTTGCGCGTCGCTTCAAGTGGCCAGCGCGATATTCCGAGATATAGGGCTTTCCCTTGTCTCACTATGTCAACCATAGCCTGTAAGGTTTCCTCAAGCGGTGTCTCAGGGTCGTAGCGGTGGCTGTAGAACAGGTCTACATAGTCGAGGTTCATGCGGCGCAGACTCTGGTCGAGACTTGCCATGAGGTATTTTCTTGATCCCCAGTTGCCGTAGGGACCTTCCCACATGTCGTAGCCCGCCTTGGTGCTTATGAACAGTTCGTCGCGATAGGGCGCAAAGTCCTGGACCATGAGCCTTCCCATTGTCTCTTCAGCACTGCCGTAAGGCGGACCGTAGTTGTTTGCAAGGTCGAAGTGCGTAATGCCATGGTCGAAGGCATAGCGAGTTATTTCGCGGCTGCGTTCGTAAGGGTCTACCCCTCCGAAGTTGTGCCAGAATCCGAGGCTTATTTTTGGCAGCAGAATACCGCTGCGTCCACATCTCTCGTATTTCATTCCACAACTGTAGCGTTGTTTGTCGGCAATGTATATCTCCATGTTTTTTCTTGTTTCGTTTTAGAGTTTCTTGTCGATTGCAAAAGTACAAAAAGATTTCCAATTTTTATGCTTTTGATGGGGAAAAACCGAGCCGATGTGTTAAATAAACGTAAAAGTCAGTCCATTGGAGTCTTTGCCCATAATTATTAGGTGAAAAGTTTGTACCTTTGCAGTCCGATTATTTGGGGAACTCTTAGAACCCCTCGGATGTCTGTGTTAATAGCTGTGCCTTTGGCCGGACACGGTGGTTAGTGAATCAGCGTCCAAAGAAAAGAAAGAAAAATGTTTTTTAGTAGTAAAATTTAAATTTTAAAATGAACACTTTAAGTTACAAGACTATTTCCGTCAACAAGGAGACAGCTCAGAAGGAGTGGGTCGTTATCGACGCTACCGACCAGATTGTAGGTCGCCTCTGCTCAAAGGTTGCTAAGCTTCTTCGCGGAAAGTACAAGCCAACTTTCACTCCACACGTAGATTGTGGTGACAACGTAATCATTATCAACGCAGCCAAGGTTGTGTTCTCTGGTAAGAAGGAGACAGATAAGGTTTACACACGTTATACTGGCTATCCTGGTGGTCAGCGTTTCAACACTCCGGCAGAGCTTCGCAAGCGCGAGGGTGGTGTTGAGAAGATCATTCGTCACGCCGTTAAGGGCATGCTGCCAAAGGGTCCTCTCGGACGCAGCTTGATGGATAACCTCTATGTATATGAGGGAACCGAGCACAAGCAGGAGGCTCAGAAGCCAAAGTCAATAGATATTAACCAGTATAAATAATTAAGGTAGAATGGAAATAGTAAACGCAATTGGTCGCCGCAAGAGTTCCGTAGCTCGTGTTTACGTTACCGAGGGTACAGGCAAGATAACGATCAATAAGAGAGATCTCACAGAATTTTTCCCATCAGCTATCCTGCAGTATGTTGTAAAGCAGCCTCTGCAGTTGCTCGATGTAGCTGAGAAATATGACATCAAGGCAAACCTCGACGGTGGTGGCTTCACAGGTCAGAGCCAGGCTCTCCGCCTCGCTATCGCCCGCGCTTTGGTGAAGATTAACGCTGAAGACAAGAAGACGCTTAAGGACCAGGGCTTCCTGACACGCGACTCACGTGCTGTTGAGCGTAAGAAGCCAGGTCAGCCAAAGGCACGCCGTCGCTTCCAGTTCAGCAAGCGTTAATATTGGCTATCCGTTTAGCATCTAAACTGGAGAGACTCCTTGATGTAATCGGGAGAGGACTACCCCCCAGTTGGTTCTAACAAAAGAATTAAAAAGAAAGTAAACAACAATTTAAAGCATTTTAGACATTATGTCAAGAACAAATTTTGATCAGTTGCTGCAGGCAGGCTGCCACTTTGGACACCTCCGCCGCAAGTGGAATCCAGCAATGGCTCCATACATCTATACCGAGCGTAACGGTATTCACATCATCGACCTGCACAAGACCGTAGCCAAGATTGACGAGGCTGCCGAGGCTCTGAAGCAGATTGCCAAGTCAGGAAAGAAAATCCTGTTCGTCGCTACTAAAAAACAGACTAAGGACGTTATTGCCGAGAAGGCTGCAAGCGTCAACATGCCTTACGTTATCGAGCGTTGGCCTGGTGGTATGCTCACCAACTTCCCAACAATCCGCAAGGCCGTAAAGAAAATGGCGAACATCGACAAGCTGATGAACGATGGTACATACTCTAACCTCTCTAAGCGCGAGTTGCTGCAGATAACACGTCAGCGCGCCAAGCTGGAGAAGAACCTCGGTTCTATTGCCGACCTTACACGTCTGCCTTCTGCACTCTTCGTTGTTGACGTGTGCAAAGAGGCTATCGCCGTTAAGGAAGCTAACCGCTTGGGTATTCCTGTATTCGCTATCGTTGACACCAACTCTAATCCAAAGGACATCGACTTCATCATTCCTGCCAATGACGACGCTAAGGACAGCGTAGAGGTTATCCTCAACGCTTGCTGCGGTGCCATCGCTGAGGGTCTTGAGGAGCGCAAGGTAGAGAGAGCTGACGAGAAGGCTGCCGACTCACAGAGCGAAGAGGCTGCCGAGGGCAAGGCTAAGCGTGGTGCACGCAAGGCCCGCAAGGAAGCTCCTGCTGCTGAGGCAAGTGAAGAGTAATGTGGAGTAATTTTTTTAATTTTTAATTAAATCAGAATATGGCTTATAAACCAAATATGGAAGACATCAAGAAGCTCCGCACCATGACAGGTGCCGGACTTGCTGATGTCAAGAAAGCACTCACCGAGAGTGAGGGCGACTTCAACAAGGCAATGGAAATCATCCGCGAGAAGGGACAGGCTATCGCTGCAAAGCGTTCTGACCGCGAGACTTCCAACGGTTGTGTCCTCGTCAAGGCTGTAGAAGGCTTCGCTGCTATCGTAGCCTTGAAGTGCGAGACAGACTTCGTTGCCAATGGTGCTGACTACATCAAGTTGACACAGGACATCCTCGATGCTGCTGTTGCTGCGAAGGCAAAGAGCCTCGACGAGGTTAAGGAGTTGACTATCGCTGACGGAACAAAGGTTCAGGATGCTGTCGTTGCTCGTTCTGGTATCACTGGTGAGAAGATGGAGCTTGATGGCTACAACTTCATCGAAGGCGACAACGTTGAGGTTTACGACCACATGGGCAAGCACACTCTTTGCACCATGGTTCAGACAAACAAGGCTGCTCAGGAGCAGGGCCACGCTATCGCTATGCAGGTAGCAGCCATGAAGCCTGTTGCCCTCAACCAGGAGTCGGTTCCACAGTCGGTTATCGACGAGGAAATCCGTGTTGCCGTTGAGAAGACAAAGCAGGAGCAGGTGCAGAAGGCTGTTGAGGCTGCACTGAAGAAGGAAGGCATCAACCCAGCTCACGTTGACTCTGAGGATCACATGGAGTCTAACATGGGTAAGGGATGGATTACAGCAGAGCAGGTTGCCCGTGCAAAGGAAATCATCGCTACAGTTTCAGCCGAGAAGGCTGCAAACCTCCCAGAGCAGATGATTCAGAACATTGCAAAGGGTCGTCTGAACAAGTTCTTCAAGGAGTCTTGCCTCCTCAACCAGGAGTTCATCCAGGACAGCAAGCTCTCTGTGTCTGACTATCTGAAGGCTGCCGACAAGGAGCTGACAGTAGTTGATTTCAAGCGCTTCACTCTCGCTGCAGAGTAATCAAGGGATAATCATTCTATCCGAAAATAATTTCAAAGGGCATTCCGCAAGGGATGCCCTTTGTCGTTAGTAACTTAACTTTCCCACCATTTGTTTTCAGTACGGGCAAACTATTACTTCAAGATATTCAGCTCTTTGGGTGCACTGGCTACTGGGGGTGTGGGCGTCTCGCCCGCACCTCGCCTACGAGGTAATATTACAGAATTATGCGCTTGATGGTGCGCAAGGTGCGGGCGAGACGCCCACACCCCCAGCCCTTGCCGCTAAATATTCAACTACATTTAAAGGGTGGGATACTTCAGTTAGTAACATCTTTTCCTTGTACGAGCGAATGGAGACTTGTTAAGTCTACCATCCAAACTTCTTCGGCAATTCTGTCACTACTATTACAGTCGGCTGTCGCAGTTATGACAGGCAACTGTCGAAAGCTGACAGTTGGTGAAACATAAGGCTACGTTGGGAGGGTTGAATGGTTTCCTTTGTTATCTTTCGGAAAATTGAGTCAACTTTAATTGTAAATAGTGAATTAACATGTCAACCTGTCTGCCAAACCGACTTTTCGATTCTTCCAAATCGACTTCTCGATGAATTTTCCTGTAAAATATTTGGTGCTTTCAAATAAAATGCTTAATTTTGTCCCGACATTTGCAAGTTGTCCAACTCGTTTGGGCAGCTGAGTCGAAGGCGTTTGACTCCGCTCTTGTCTCTATTTATTGGAATGGCGTTTATCATACGCTTTGTTTTCGACCTTCTGAAATCTGGTAAATTTCGCGACAACGTCGGACACATAGCAACGGTAGATGCCCACTTTGGCGTAATATCTATTACACATTAGCCATGCTGATTGCTCCTTTTGGGGAGTGTGATTTGTGGTATGTGTGAATATATATATGCCTAGGCGTGGGTTCTGCGTTGCTCGTTCATCGTTGTCGGGTATACCAGAACCTCAGAAGGTGGAACGAGCAATAGGATTGAGTCTCCACGCCTTTTCATTTATAGATCCTTTCATTCTATTCATGCTATTTAGGAGGCTCATGGCGTTAAAGGCAGGAGGCGAACTATTGGGACATAGCCGATGCCAATATTAATCAGTTCCTAACGTGTATTATTATGAGAAAAAATTTATTACTCATGATTGCAACAATGTTTTCCGTTGTTGTATTTGGTCAAGTAAACCGCGAACAGTTTTTGGGCGGTAAAGTTGAGAATGTGAAGTTTCTGCAACATTCCAGTGTTTGTACGAGATCTGTAGAAAATGACGAGTTGCCGTGGGCTTATTATTTGTCTGAATATGCTTATGGGTACAGCATAGGTAGAAATGCGACGGGAGAATATAGCGCAGCTATGTTTGTTCCTGGTGACGGTATTCTCCAAGGGGCAAAAATCAGCTCGCTTGGTATTCCAAGTGTCATTGATGGAATGAAGGATGTGAAGGTATGGGTAAGAGAGTCTGTAGACGGAAAAGATTTGGCGACAGGCTCTGTTTCGAGCATTGATAAGTATTCTTTTGGAAAGGCACAATTAAACAAGGAATGTGACATACCAGAAAAGGGCCTTTATGTAGGTTATACATTTAACTCTTCAAAGACCTATCCTATTCTCTTTTCAGGAACGGATAACCCAAATGCTTGCTGGATAAAATGTCCTAATAGTGAGTGGGAAGATCTTTATGGATATGAGTATGGTTCAGTATCCATTCAAGTTTATGTGACAGGCAAGGAATTCCCAAAGAACAACCTTTTCATTGAGCTTGAAAAGCCGTCCATAATAGCCAAGGCAGGTGGAGAGGCTGAAATAATGCGTACTATAACGAGCTATAGCAGCAATGAGATAACAAGCTACACAATGCTTGTGGATAATGGTGAGAGTAAATCATATTACAAAGTTGACTGTTCTGAATACCCATTCAAGCCAGGCTTGGGTTCAAAAAAGAATATATGTTTCACATTTGATGCGCCTAATGCTATTTCTGCAAATAATAAAGTGACGTTTACTATTGTTGAGGTTAATGATGAGACAAATACGAATACAGAAGCTGTGGCAGAGTTGATAGTCAAGACAGCACAAGAAGGTGGTACACGACGTACTTTGGTAGAAGAATATACTGGAACGGCATGCGGCTACTGTCCTATTGGAATGGCATCCATGGAAGCAATGAAAAAGCTGTATGGAGAAAAATTCATTGGAATTGCACTACATCAGTTTAATTATAACGACCCAATGTATTTGGAACTTGATAAATACTACCCTCTTGGCTTTAGTGGTGCTCCTTCCTCAATGATTGACAGGGCTACGTATATATATCCTACAAATCTGAATGACAACTTTGAAAAATACAATAGCATACCACCTCTGGCTGACGTAAATGTAAATGCTTGGTGGAATGAGGATGGTACGGCGGTAGAAGCATATACGGATATAGAGTCTTTGACAAACGACCTTAATCTTAAAGTTGCTTATGTGCTGGTAGCAGACGGTCTTACAAAGAATTCTGCCAAATGGGCTCAGTCGAACTATTATTCTGGCGAGAATTCAAGCCAATGGAAAGACGATTGGATTTATGAGGAGTTCAAGGAATTTTGCTCAGGTGGGAAATATGGAACAGATGCTGTTGTAGGACTTGTATTTAATGATGTAGCAATTTCTACTTCATACATTAATTACGAAACAGAGGTTCCTGCGTATGAGGGAATTTCTTTAGGTGAGGTGATTTCCAACCATTATACACAAAAATACACAGCCTCATCCGAACTGAAAAGTGTCGTAGATCGTGAAAAGGTTTCAATCGTCGTTATTCTTGAAGATGAGGACGGAAATGTTATCAATGCGGCAGAAGCTCCTGTACAGGCATATAGCACAGGAATACATAATAATGCATCTGAAAATGCTGTGGTAGAGAGGGTCTTCTCTATTGATGGACGTGAAACGACGAAGTTGGGTAAGGGCATCAACATAGTCAAGATGTCTGACGGTTCTGTGAAGAAAGTTTTAGGAAGATAAGTGTGAGGCATGAGAACTCTTATTGTAAGAACAATTATGGCCGTGGCAATCGCAATGGTTGCCACGACCATTTACGCACAACTGCCATCGGTGCTGCTGAAGAACATTGACGGAAAGGCCATTGATACAGCTAAACTTGACAATGATGGCAAGCCTTTTGTCATCAGTTTCTTCGCCACATGGTGCAAGCCCTGCAATCGTGAGCTGAAAGCCATAAGCGAGCAGTATGCTGACTGGCAGGACGAGACGGGAATGAAGGTGGTGGCAATATCCATCGACCAGGCACAGAATATAAATAAGGTGAAACCTATGGTAGATGCCGAAGGTTGGGAATATGAGGTGTTGCTCGACCCAAACAGCGACTTCCGCCGCGCACTCGGAATACAGATGATACCTCATGTGCTGATAATCGACGGTGAGGGGAATATCGTAGAGTCGAGAAGCGGATACACTGAGGGAGCGGAAAATCACATTATCGAAAAGATTAGGGAAATACTGAAAGATAGTGAAGACGTACAGTAAGATAATAGTGTTGGCGGCATTGGTCGCTTCAGCCATGGTGACATGTGCCCAAATCTCCGATGGCGGCATAAAGTTGCATGGAAGCATCCAAAGCGACATCCTTCTGCCAGAGAAGGATGAGGCGATAGGCACTGGCGACTACAGCGAGTGGGCACTGACGAACACATACGCCGACTTGAACCTTACGAGCAAGTTTGTAGATGCGGGAGTGAGGCTCGAATATCTGGAGCATCCTCTGCCTGGGTTTGAACCAGACTTCAAGGGCTGGGGAATACCGCACTTCTATGCCAAGCTGAAGGCAGGTAGGGCGGTGGAGGCAACTATTGGCGACTTCTATGAACAGTTTGGCAGCGGATTGATTCTCCGAACCTACGAGGAGCGTAGCCTCGGAATTGACAATGCCATACGTGGCGCAAGGGTGAACGTAAACCCGACAAAGGGCATTAGGCTAAAGGCTCTTGGCGGCGTGCAGCGACGCTATTGGGACTGGTCGAAGGAGGCGTGGCTCGCAGGTGTCGACGCTGAGGTGAACTTTGAGCAATGGAGCAAAACGATGCAGGAGAAAGGCATCTCTTGGATGATAGGAGCATCGTATGTGATGGTGAGGCACGAGGAAGACCCGGACATCGTGGTGCCTGGGACGAACTATAGGCTGAATCTGCCCTCTACGGTGGGAGCTTTCGACGTGCGCTCGCAACTGCAAATAGGCAGCTACAACATTCTTGCCGAATATGCCATGAAGAGTCAAGACCCATCGTTCGATAATGGCTATATCTATCGCCGTGGCAATGCGCTGTTGCTGTCGGCATCGTATTCGAAACGCGGCATGAGCCTCTTGCTTCAAGCAAAGAGAAGTGAGGATATGGCTTTCCGCACTCAGCGTACGATAAGCGGCATTGCTTGCTTCGTAAACAACATGCCCGCCTTTGCCTACCAACACACCTATGCGTTGGCAACCATATACCCTTATGCCACACAAGCGGCGGACGGAGAATGGGCATTCCAAGCTGAGGCTGCCTACAACTTCAAACGCAACACTCCATTGGGAGGAAAATACGGAACGAAACTGAAACTCAACATAAGCCACATCAGAGGTTTGGGGCAAAAAACGCTGTCGGAGGCTGATGCCGCAAACCAAAAAGGCTTCACCACGATGGGGACTAAAGGCTACGAGGTAGGTTTCTTCGATATGGGTGGAATATATTACCAAGACATCAACGTGCAAATGGAAAAGAAGCTGACGAAATCATTCAAGCTGAACCTGATGTATATGAACCAACGCTACGATAAGACTGTTGTTGAAGGCTCTGGGGGTGTGATTAAGGCAAACATCGGGGTGGCAGAGGGAAAATACCAGTTCAACAAGAAGCTGACACTGCGAGGCGAAGTGCAGTATCTGCAGACGAATCAGGACGAGGGCGACTGGGCTTACGGCCTACTTGAACTCTCGGTGTTGCCCCGACTGATGTTTACGGTGAGCGACATGTGGAACTGTGGCGATACAAATCTTCACTACTATATGGCATCGGTGACGGCAAACTTCAAGTCAAATCGTCTCATGGTTGGTTATGGTCGCACGAGGGCAGGCTACAACTGTTCTGGTGGTGTTTGCCGTTATGTTCCAGCCAGCAGAGGCTTACAGGTGTCTTACAACTATAATTTCTGAAACGATGATAAAATATATTTATTTAGCCATGCTCATGCTGCTTCTTGTTGTATCATGCAGCGAAGTGGATGAGGGAGAACGCTATGTTGAGCTTCCCAAAGTGGAGATAAGACGCAACGTACTGGTGGAGGAATATACTGGTCAGAGGTGTACTAATTGCCCTGATGCCCACCGACAGCTTGTTGGCTTGCAGCAGCAATATGGTGAACAGCTCATTGTCGTAGCAATACACGCAGGAGGATTCGGCATTGCCGAAGGCAGCAACCCCAAAATTCTCGGCTTGATGCAACCCGAGGGCAACGTATATGCCTCATATTGGGGAGTGACGGAATATCCGTCGGCAGTTATTGACCGCAGAAGTGGTGTGCTGAAATCCGACGCTTGGGCAACGGCAATACGCGAGGCTCTTGAGTGCGAGTCGGAGTTGAAGATGGAAGTGGAGGCAGAGATTGTAGGCGACGAGGTGAGGTGCCGGGTGTGGATTGAGCCAACCGCATCATTCGACGGAAAACTGCAGCTATGGCTAACGGAGAGTGGGATAACCGCACTGCAAATTGACAATGGAGTGGTGGACACCGAATATAATCACAACCATGTTTTCCGTGCCTGCATCAAGAAGGAAGAGATACAAGACGAATGGGGCGAGCCAATATCGCTAAAGGCAAACATTCACCAATGCATAGAAAGGAGAATTGCCTTAAAGGAGAACTGGAACAAGGAGAAGCTGCACATCGTGGCATTCGTTTACAATGAAAGCCGAGGTGTAGAGCAGGTTGTGGAGGAAGAGATAATAAACAAAAGTGAAACGATATGAAGAGAATTTTTACACTAATGATTGTTGTCGCAGCAACGATTGCGGCATCAGCCCAAAGCCTCACATTCAAGTGTGACGGCAAGACTATCGGCAATGGAGAGACGTTCTTCTCGTCAAGTGTCAACGAGACATATGCCTCACTCGGTTGGTTATATTTTGAGCCAAAAGTCCATGTGGTGGCTGTTGGAGGTGGAAGGGTAGAGGTTACGGCGCAGTCATTGGACGACAAAGAGATTGAGCTTTGTTTCGGAGGAACTTGTGCCAACGGAACCAACATAACAAATACCTCAACCCTGAAACCTAACGAGGAGGTTGACATTCAGCTTCACGCCAACGCTCAAGAGGCGGAAAAGGCAACCTACAAGGTGAAACTGACAGCGAAATGTGGTGCCACAGTGACAACAGCAACACTCGTCATGAGTAACGACCCAGAGGTGACATCAGTAGGCAGGATTGTCAGTAGCTGTGAGGACGATATTGACATCTATACCGTAGGTGGAAACAAAGTGGCTTCTGTTAAGGGGAATACCGGAATGGAGGGCATTGACCTTAGTAGCCTGAAAAAGGGTATATATCTTTATAGAGCTTATGTAAACGGAAAGCAAGTTTGCCGAAAATTTACGATAGATTGAAGAAGGTTGAAGGTTAGATATTCAAGTTCACCACCCTATAAATGTAGTTGACTATCCCTCGCGGGCGACTGGGGCTGTGGGCATCCCGCCCGCACCTTGCGCACCATCAAGCGCATAATTCTGTAATATTACCTCGTAGGCGAGGTGCGGGCGAGACGCCCACACCCCCAGTAGCCAGTGCATCCAAAGAGCTGAATATCTTGAAGCATTAGTTTGCCCTTACTGAAAGTTAAAGGGTGGAAACCAACGGTCGCTGGCCGAAGGGAAAAGCAAAGTTCAGTTCATTATCTGTTGTATTCCTTTTATAGGTCATAAGTTAAGGCTGACGTTGGACATAAGTTAAGACCAAGCGGGGGCATAGGTTATGGATTGGTAATCCGTTATATATTTGTTTTGATAGGAATTTGCATTGTTTTTGAAAAACAACGCGAAAACGTCGCGTTTTTCGAATAATATGCTTACCTTTGCAAGAGAATGTGGAATAATGAGGAGAAATGAGCATGACAGAGAATAGAATTGTTGCAAACAACGGCTCGTCTATAGTGCTCTATACGACGGAAGACGGCAATACCCAACTTGAAGTGAAGTTGGAAAAAGATACTGTGTGGCTTACACAAAGCCAGATGGCTGAATTGTTTGGAAGAGACCGGTCTGTAATAGCTCGACATATAAGAAATATATTTAAAGATGGAAGTACATAAGTTATGCAAGACTTCGCCGCAATAGATTTTGAGACTGCCAATAACGAGCGCTCGTCGGTGTGCTCTGTTGGCG
>JBJEAS010000020.1:0-4696 GCA_051869235.1 Prevotella sp. | reverse complement strand
ATTACATCCTGCTATGATATACAACAATCGAGCCATTATGCCGCAAAAGTACAACCAAAATGTGTATTCTCCAAATATTTTTCAGGAAAACATCCAAATTAATGCCGTTTTTTTGGGGTAGAACGGAAGAAAATCTGTCTAAACGATAATCCACCACTCTCTATTGTTATCCCCGTTGAACCATTATGATTCAACGGGGATATATCATTTGGCATGTATATCCGAAATTCTGTCGGCAAGATACAGGGGCAGGTTCAGGAAGTCATCATCCTTACGGATATTCCTTGTGGAAAAGCGCAAAGACAATGAGGGAGAATAGGTCTTGCGGTAAATGGACAGGCTCTTTGCCTTGACATTATTTTCAGACTTAACCTCCACTGGCACTATGTCATTATCCATCTGCAATACAAATTCCACTTCTGCCGTATTGCCTGATGTCCAGTAGAAAATATTGTCACCAAATTGCCGTCTTAATGACTGTAATACATAGTTTTCCGATAATATGCCCTTAAACTCAGTGAATAGCCTGTTGCCTGATATTGCTGATTGTGCAGACAATGAAAACTTACTGCACAACAAACCTACGTCATTCAGATACAACTTAAAGGCATTGCTTTTGCTGTATGCAGACAATGGCAAGCGAGGCGTTTCAATCATATTTACCCTCTGCACTATTCCGGCAAGGCATAGCCACTCGATGGCAGACTCATATTCTCTGGCTCTCGCTCCCTTTTGTATGTCGGCATAACGGAATTTGCGGTCTTCCTTGGCAAGTTGGTCTTGCAAACTGTTCCATACTTGGAACACCCTTGGTATGTCTTTGTTGTTGATATGTTTCGAAAAGTCAAGGGAATAGGATTTCAATATGTTTTCCTGAATGGTTTGCACTGCCTGCCATTCGCGATTGTCGGCAAAATCACTTACTGCCTCTGGCATGCCACCCAATGCAAGATATGCCTTATATGCCTCTACCAATCGTCCATGCAGAACTTCGGGAACTGGCATACTGCCGTCTATCATCATATAAGATGAATACAAGCCGGAATCTATGGCTCGCAAATACTCACTGAATGACAATGGATATTCCATTCCTGTGAATTTATGGCAAAATTACACATTTTTCCTACGAAAAACGTGATATATCTCACATTTTTAATATTTATTATCCAGAAATGGGAATATTAACAAGGCATTTAACATCCGTTATTTTTAACGTGATTATACGCTGCAATAAAATCATTCAGCAAACCCAATCTCCTCCCAGAAATCCTCGGGCAGCGAGATGTTCTCTACTGCTGCTGCGGCAGAGAAGAGTGGGGCTATCTCGTCGGCAGAGAAGCCGGCGATGCCACAGCCTATGCGGGTGACGAGGAAATGCTGGTCGGGATGCTGCTTGGCGTAGGCGATGAACTTGTCAACGTAGGGGCGGATGGTTTCAACGCCTCCCTGCATGGTGGGGATGGCATAGCTCTGACCCTGCATGCCGTCGCCGTTGCCCATTACGGCTCCGAACTTGAGGCGTGCGATGCGGGCGGCACCGCCTCCGTGCATACCGGCGAGGTTGCTGCCGAAGACAAACACTTCGTTGGACTTTAGGTTTGTGATGAAGTCTGGGGTCACGCGACCTTCCTTGTTGATTGCTTTCATATAGTATGGTGTATTTGGTGAATAATCGAAATCGGCGTCTTCTGACATGCCCTTGCCGTCGCATGTGGCATAGGTCATACCATCGTAGTTGTGCTGGAAATATGGAATGATGATCTCGTCGAGAATCTTGTGGTAGCGTTGTGATACGGCAGATGGGGTCATGCCCATCTGGACTGCAACGTCTTTTGTCTTGAAGCCTTCCACGAGCAGCATCTTCATGATGATGGAAGAACGATGGTCGCGGCCAAAGAATGAGTTGCACACATCCTCCACCATCTTGCGCACTTCGTGCTTGTAGTCGTTGTCGGCAATGTCGAACTTCAGGTTGGATTTGCCAACACGCTCGTCGATGCTGTCCAATGCAAACTCTTTCCTGTATGCCTTCATACGGTCGAGAAGCACAAAACGGAAGCCGTTTACCATCCATGTCTTCAGCGACACCGACGGACTTCGGTCGTCGAGCTGGCTGAAACCATGACGGTCGAGCGAGAGATAGTATTCGTGCGCTATGCTGTAGAAATCAAGACCAGGTTTCCATTCAAGGTTATATATCCTATTGTATATGGCATAGGCAATGCGGCAGTATTTGTAGAAATACTCCCTCGTCACTCTGCTGTCCTTCTGCTTCAACCCTTCCACTATCTCCGAGTCGTTAAGCGAGTAAATGTCCTTGTTCTCCATCTTCAGTCGTCTTTTGTCAGTATGCGACGGCAAATTTACGAGTTTTTTTTCATTTTTCTTCATGTTCTGCTTAATTTTTTCTGTTTCTATTCTTTTAAAAGATAAACGACAACGAAAAATTAAGTTTAACACAATAAAAAGAAAGAAACTATGAAAAGAGTATTCAACATGATTATCGTAGACGAGAGCGGCTCAATGAGCATAATTGAGAAACAGGCTCTCGCAGGACTGAACGAAACTATAGACACAGTGAAGAAAATGCAGAATTTGCATCCTGACATGGAGCAACGCATATCGCTGCTTACCTTCGACAGCAGTCACAAGACATTTAAGTACGACAACGTGAAGGCTGAAGCGGCGCGTCTTCTCGGTGCCAGGGACTACAACCCCGGCGGATGCACACCGCTCTACGATGCCATTGGCATTGCCATCTCCAAGCTCAATGCACAGACAACAGACAAGGACAGCGTTCTCGTGACAATCATTACCGACGGCGAGGAGAACTCCTCAGAGGAGTATAGCCTGCGGATGATAAAGACCCTCATCGACAAGATGAAGAAGCAGGGATGGACATTCACATTGATTGGCACCGACAATCTCGATGTCGAGGGAATGGCGGGACAGATGAGTATCGACAACCACCTCGCGTTTAAGGAAGATGCCGAGGGCACACGTGAGATGTTCAGACGTGAGCGTCAGGCAAGGGTTAGATACAACGAGTGCTTAGCCACGGGTTGCAGCATGGAGAAAGGCAGCTATTTTGATGAATCTCCGACAAATCAATAGAACCCACCGTAGTGATCAAAAATCTGAGGTAAATCGTACCAACTTATTTTTTTATCATCACTTAACATGAAAGTTGCCAACATATTAGGCAGCGTTCTATTTGTTGGCACTCTTCTCCCTGTCCTTTATGATAGCTGCGAAATTGTCCATCGACCACTTTACCATGGGGCGGCAGGCTTCCATGAACGAGTGGGCGCGGGGAGTGAGGGCATATTCTGTACGTGGAGGCACTTCGGCATAGACTGTGCGCACGAGGAATCCGTCGGTCTCGAGGGTTCTCAGTGTCGTTGTCAACACCTTTTGTGAAATGTCGGGAATTGCCTTTCGCAGTTCGGAGAAACGCATTGGTGCAGGGTGGGTGAGCAACTCGTGCATCACCAGCAGTGACCACTTGTCGCCTACTCTTGCAAGTATGTTTCGCACAGGGCAGTCGGGAAACAACGAGTCTCCGATGCAGATGCTTTTGTCTTTTTCCATAATTAGTGTTTTCTATTTATATAGAAAAACGGAAAAGGCAGTAGTTTTATTGCCTTTCCCGCCTTGTTTTTCATAGGTGGTGCGGTGTCTCACCGCACCACGTCTTATTGTTCAACCACTCCGTCGGTCATGGTATATTGCTCCAAAGAGCCAGCCTTACCCTGAATGCAAATATATACCAAAGGAACATTACCCGTACACTTTGTGTTGCGGCTTACCTCGGGAGCCACTCTTACTATGCTGCCCGATGCCACAGGCTCCTCCTTGCCGTTGAGGATAAACACGCCCTCGCCGCTCAGCACCACATATACTTCCTCATTCTGCTTGTGGTGGTGGAAGAAAGGAACGCTGGTTCCGGGGGCGAGTGTGCCGAATGACAACTCCAGGGATGTAGTTCCAACGATGTCCTTTACGAATGCCTTGCCCTCGAAAGAGTCGAGGTTTCCCACTGTGGCTACGCTGTAGCCCTCAGCCGATTTCAATAATTCAGTCTTGTTCATATTCCATTTTGTTTTTTTGTCGCTGCAAAGTTATGTGTTTTTCCTGACTTCTGCAAGAAGGCACAACAGGGGAAGTAAGTTACCTTAAAGAAACTATAGCTGATAGTCAATCAGTTACAAACATGATATTTATGTTTTATTTATACTCAAACCGCATTGACTTACAAAGAAAAGCGGAAATCCCAACATGTTTTTCTTGGAAATGTAGGAAAATCCCCAAACTTTTCATGAAAAAGAACCAAGAAACGTCACTAATATCACTAAAACGTCACTACGATTACCTCCTGAACCTTAGTATGTTAGATGGAAAATGACGTTTGTGACATTAAAATCCAAAAATATTTTGTAGAAACTCGGCTTGCTGTTTTATAATGTAAGGGAAAATCAAACTAAGATATACTATAGATAATTATGCTCCTTAGCTTGAAATCTTCGTTCAAAGCCTTTAAACGTGCGTTCAAAGCACTGTAAACGTACGTTCAAAGCCTTTGAACGCACATTCAAAGCCTTTGAACGGAAAGCTCCAAGGTGGAATCCAAATTTCAAGCAGTAAGATACTCAACTTTCGGAAGTGTCAATTCCCAATGTATTGGTGATTTATTTAA
>JBJEAS010000019.1:0-21425 GCA_051869235.1 Prevotella sp. | reverse complement strand
ACAACGGTCGGTGCTTCATATCGCCTTTCAGGCGAGACGAAGCCTATCTTGTTAATAATCTGGAGATTTCTCATAACATATTGATTACTGATAACTGATTATTGATTGCTGATTCATTTGCGAACTGCTCAGCTATCTTTATTCCTTCTTCTTCTCGTCCAGTCAAGAGGCAGGAGACATGTTGGCCGAATGTAGGTGAACCCTTGCGAATGTCAACAGCAACATCGAGTACTGAGCCTTTTACACAGCGCACCAGCTTGCTCTGGGTATAGGGCATACGCTGATAGTGGAGGCCTCGCATAACACCGGATGAAGACATTGACTCATTGTCTTGCACAAAGTTTATACTATGCCCAAGTATGGGCGTTACTTTTTCGTCAAACTCTCGCTGTGAGAAGTTCTCGAAGAAATATCCTCGGGAGTCTTTATAGACGCGCAGCTCAATGATGAACACGTCATCAATATTTGTTTGTATTATGTTCATTGTATATCATTATTATTTATGCTCATGAAGAACTGATGCGTTCACTTAATTATCCTCTATCGAGAAAAGAATCAAAAAATGAATAGCTTTCATTATTCATTATGTAATTCTTCTTTATTATTTTGTCAAATTGAAGTAATTTCAAAAATTGTATATTTGAACTTTTCTCTATTTTTAACTGTTTTCAATTCCTTCTTTTCAAGTCTTAATACATACTCTCGCTCAAAGCTTAATGTTTGAATCTGATTTTTAACCATGTCATCAAAATATCCATTAATATTTAGAGGTTCATTTTCATTTGCCTCAAAAGAGAAACTAAAGGTGCGAGTATTAAGTGAATAAAACTTTCCTCTAATAATAATCTCAGTTGATGTTTCTCTTGTACTGTTCAGATTTTGAAGAATGACATCTATCTTATTATTATTTATCATTTCCGACTTTTTTATTCCTAAAGAATGATTATTCCAACTTACTCCTAAGTTGATTTTGCTCTTTTTCAGAAATTCTACTAAAGTCGAAAATTTATCCAAGACATCATTACCATATATCATAGCCAATTGCTCCAAATCATTTATATTGGTACCAGATTTTAATAACCTAATAAATTCTTGGGCATATTCGTCCGCACTTGATTCACTGAAATATGTTTGAAGGTTTATCGGCTTAAGTAACACTCTCACAGAACCTGCTAACGAATACATATATTGAAATGATGTATTTTGTTTTAATGTATTTAGATAATCATTTTTTTCTTTACCTTTTAAACTTTTAAAAGAGTCACTCTCCTTTTTCACCTTAATGAAACTGTTTGAGAAACTCTCTGTAAATTCTCCAATTTTTTCCAATCCATTAGTATATATCTCAAAAGGCATATTGCCATATTTTACTTGATTTCCAGAAAAATGAAACTCCAAAATGCCACTCTTGTTAATCTCGGAATAAACGTTAGTGTCTGCATCTTTTTGGAACGTTTGATCAAACAAAGAATCTTCATCAGGAAAATATGACTCCGGCAGGTCGGATATTTCAACCAACTTATTATTTATAATGTCACCATCAGTATTTACATCCACTACATTTATTAGCCCGTTATCTATTCCTTTAAGTAAATTCAAAAGACTAATTTCTCCATTTACATATCGTTGCAAATATGTAAGGCCAACATTGAACACAAGCCACCTTTCATTTTCATCGTCACAATCAACCCAATAAGACAGATAATTCGTTCCTGATTTGTGAACATAATGGCTCAATAATGGACCATCAAAGAAAATCAGGTCAGACATCTTAACTAAGTCTGAAAAATTCAACTTAGCATTTATTCCTTCGATTATATTCATAGTCCTTTTATTACATGAAATTTTTGATTCAAATCACAACTATCATATTCATATAATTCAAAATGACCTACTCCATTCGTTTCTGTAATCATGCCGTCGTCATTTTCAATAAATCCTCCAGACAATGTATCTCCAATAGAAAGTTTGATGTTTTTACAAACTTTCCGAAGATATTCATATCGACATTCTGCTTGTTCTATTGTTTCAAAATTAGAAAGTGAATACCCGTTTGTAGTGGCCTTCCCCTTTTTAATTTCTTGAGACAATCTGTTTGGTTGTAATATATAAGCAGGAAGATGATTTCTGTCTATTCCTTCACTAAATATAAACCTATATGATTCTTTAGCGTTGGGTTCTTTCAAATCGGGCAGATTGATACCAACTTGTTCAAGCTTTTCTATTTCGTGACAATATTTAAACTTTCTCATCTTAAATGTTTATGATAAGCCTTCTAAGTGCAAACACAAAATACGTTTTGTCTTCTCAATCCCAAGCTATTTCGTATTTACATACATACACTCTATAACAACGCTTTCCCCAGAAGGCTTTCTCTCTACTAAATGGTCTCCAATGTTGGTCTTCAATCTCCAGACATCTATATGATATATGCTTGAAAAAATCAAGGAGACAAGAGTGAAGGGCTTTGGACCACACGATACGAAAAGAAGACGATTTTTCTCATTCAATTGCATATATAAATCAAAAAGAGAATTGAAAATCGCAATCATCTTGTTAAAATCATATTCATGAAGGCATTCTGGCTCAATGTTGACAAATTCATCTTTATAGACAGCATCCATAGGTGGCTCAAAGTGACTATTGCAATAATAATAATGAACAAGGTCAACATTGAGATAGCTCTTCAAGCCTACGAGTATTTTGGGTTCTCCTCCCAATCCGGCTATCAAAGCTGTTGGACGGTCTGGTAAATATATAGTAGAATATCCTTCAATGGGATGGATATTCTCAATAGCAAGATCTTTGTCTGATGATGAACTATAATTTGCGACTGCATAATGAAACAGGCAAGATATTCCATTTATTCCATCAACGTCCAAATCTTTAATGAACAATAGCAAATTTGCATACCATTGTCTTTCCATTGAAGAATAATCTACAACGATGCGTAAATAGTCCTTCCCTTTATTTAGCAATTCACTTCTTAATATTGCACAGAATTTTTGAAGGTCAGCTTTCTCATTGATAATATGCACTTCGAATCCATTATCTTTATATTTCTGCCGATTTTCATATATTTGGTTACAAGCAGGATTGTCGTATGATAAAACATGTTTCAAACCAACGGATTGAATTTGATCTTTATATTTTTCAATCATCCATACGCTTCTGCTCTCATAACCACATCCGCATATAAGAAGATCGCAGTCTGACAATATGTACTCCTCGTTATATATCTGTCTTATTTTATTCAGCTTCATTGCAATTTGATTTTGAAAATATATCTTCCAATAACTCAACTTCCTTTGAATAAGTATCAACGTAACCGTAGTATGGATATAGGATATAAGATAGTCGGTAAACCGGGCGACTCTTTCCTGCATACCTTCGTTCGTCTTCTATTTTTATGATTGTGCCATTTTCTAATCCCGTATTGATAAATGGAACAAACGGAGAGTTCTTGCCGATTTCAAACATAGTTACGGGACTACTGTTATACTCCTCAGATAGCAAGCATCTACTAAAGTATTTTCCTATAGTGTCAAGCAATTCAGGAAATGAGAGATAGTTTTTCCCATTGACTTTTATTTTTGGCATAGTGCTAACAGAAAGTCTCTCAAATGCAGCTTCCGTAGATATTGACCTTACTATTGACTCCAATGCAGGAATGTTTGGTTTTAGTTTACGTTTGTCATTTTTTTTTAAGGTAAGAATGATTTTTCCTAATATGTTTTGGAATAAACGCGGATTACCATCTGCGAACTTATAAAGCAGAAAATCCCCGAGGTAAACCTTGTTGGAAAATTTACCCCTACTAATACTCTTATAGTACTCATACCTTGCTCGTAATACTGCCCTCATGTATCTTTTTGACTTCGTTTGTATAGCCTTAATTTGAATATCTCCACGAGGGCTTATGTCATAGTTCTCTTTACTGAAGTATTCTGCAAATCCTTTATCATAGTGGCATAGTTCACGTATCAATGATTCCAGGCTCAAAGAATCTTCGAATGTAACGTAGTCTATCAGATCCTTGAGTGAAATGTCATAGTCTGACGACATGTCTCTTTCGATGACTTGGTTACAGAAAGATTTCCATGAACTCTCAGCAATACTATCCTTGTTCCAGCACTTAATGATTTCATAATCATGGCCGGTTGCCGGTTTCCCGAAGTAAGAGCTGTCGATATTCCAGTCAGGAGTTCCAGTAGCTTTAATCAAAATTTTCTGGTTAACATTACGGAGTTTTTCTTCCATCACTTCTTTTTGAAGCCAAGATGGCGTCAGTTCCATCTCGTCGAAACACAATGCCCAACGTTTCTTTATTGGATACGAACGGAACTGCATCTCGAACATATCAATTCCAATGATCAATGTATCCCAAAAAGATGTTCTACATACATAAGGCAATGATGAATTACTGTCGGAATTATTAATATAGTCCTTTATGGATATGCTATATTTTAAAAGCTCCATGGATAGAAGTTCCAAAGCAGGCGAAACGCTTGAATCCAATTCCCAATATCTGATTAACGACATACAGTATGTTATCATTTCCATCTCATCGAGTTCCAAAATGTCTTTTATGGCTTTAACTGTATTTAGGAAGGCCAACAAAACATTTAGATTAACAAGGGCTTTTGATACAAACATGCAGTCCTTGTTAGCTGAATTTTCCTCGATTTGCCCAAGTCCAATACCCCATTGCCTATCTGAAGGAATATATATACCATAGAAGGGTATATCAATATTTGAATCTCTTTTTTGGTATTCATTTACAGCATTAGGATGGAGCATCTTTAGCAAGGTAGTTTTTCCGCAACCTCTCGCTCCCAATACCACAGAGTGGCAAGGCCTGGACAGCTGTTCAAAATAGCTTGTCTTTACAAAGATATTTGAAACCTCTTCGTAGGTCAGGTATCTTGAATTATTTGTATTCATCTTCTACTTTGTTTTAAATAGGTTATAGCCTTCTTTTATTTCAAAAAGATGCAGGTCATTTCGTTTAAGGTTATCTATAAACTCGTTATGCTCGTCATCTTTCATATATGACCATTCAGGAATGATATCCAATAATTGTTGTTTGGATAATGTCTTAAGCTTCTCTTGCTTAGGAAATATATTCATCAATTTATCAATAGCCTTTTGTTCATCTAATGAATATCCCAAACCTATTGTTCCTTTGATTTTTGACTTGGTATCTTCAAATGGAGCCCAACCTTCCTTGTTAAGGTATCTGAAAGTACTGATACTTCCAGTCTGAACATTACCATCATTTATAATGTCAAGTATATGGAAACAATTCGGCACACCAGCTACCGTGATATTTTCTAAAGAAGAAAAACTGCCACAAGCAAGAATAGGCAATTGATTCCATTCCATAAATCTCGGTAAATGCTTATGGCCATGTATAACACACAAAAATCCATAATCCTTTAATACTTCCAGCAATTTGTCACCTTTTTCAATTATGTCATTAGTGGAAATGTTTCCATAATAATCAGAAAGTTGTGTGATATGATGATGCATTATTGCAATTTTTGTCTTATTAGATTTTATATCTTTCAAACTATTGCTTATCCTGCTTATTAAAATGTCATCAAATGAAGATGATTTTTTTAAATCCTCTTTATTTTGTAGATGATGTTCTGAATTACATAACAATACGCATAGAGAATCAAGTTCATATAAGCAAAAACCGTCACTCCAAAATTTGTTGTTTAACGATTCTTGATCTGTGGGGTAATTCAATGTATTCTTCAAAAGTAAACAAGGATTTGCGACACCATCCTCAAAACAATAATCATGATTGCCAGGCACACTAATTAATTTGCAACGATGGATTAAAGAAAGTTCACGTAGCATCCTTATGCCCAGATTCCATCCCGCTCTATACCCCTTTTCTGTCAAGTCACCTACATTCAAGATTAAATCAATCTTGTCGTTTTTAAGGAAAACTTTCAAGGCTTCAAACGGATGATTCTCAGCAGGCAACTCAGGCAAGGCTGATGTGATTCGAGATTTCACCTCAAAATCTTTATCGTTACCAATATGTATGTCGCTAAGTATTAAAACGCGGTATGGTGTCATAGATCCAGGATTTTCCAATCTTCTTCTTTTAGAAATGGTTTACCAAAAACAGACTCCATAAATGGCGGAATATGCTGTACTTCTCCCAATTTCTTTGATAACTTTACTTTGGGAGCTGGCAAATTTGTGTAATTAACCCACTCGCTATTTATTGGAGGGTTAGGATTCTTTATCATCGATAGTATATGCATTAAGCATAATTGACCGTAATTTTTATTATCTTTTTCATTCTTTATTCCTTGAATCTTACCTGTTCCTTCATCAACACTATCGAAATTATAATTGTATTTTGATACAATCTTTTGTGCGAAATCTTTCCCTTTACTTTCATTCCATTCCTTAATAATCTTCTGGCTTTCTTCTTCTGAAAAGGTTATTCTTTGTGGAGTTTTACAGAAAGAAATACCTTTGTCAATTAGCTGCTTTTTTAGTTTGGAATGTGAAAAAGCAAGTTTTTTCTCTCTTGCGAATGCATTCTTTAAGTCTTCGAAAGAGAAACATGTAAGATTCTTTATTTTCTCTACTTTCTCAATCAATTCATCCTTAATCCAAAGTTGTCTGCCATCATTGAACTTGTCATAATAATACTTTGAGTCTTCTGAGGTGAATGTGAATCGGTATATATGACATTTCAGACTTTGGCCTTTTTCAAGGTGAAGTGCAAAACCATTTTGAGCCGCAGGGCGAAGGAATGGTTGCATTCCTATTGGTCTTATATTGGATTGCATGAATTTCCTATAGTCCTGTAATGGAATTGGTTCATTGTCAAAAAATGGTCTAAAAACGTACATAACTCCATTGTGGATGATATCGTCGTCAAAAAAGTCATAGTCCTTGCCATTATACTTGCAGGTGGCGAAGAACAATGCCGTGTTCAAATCGCTTGTCAGGTCCAATACAGAGGTTTGAAGTCCGTAATGCTGAGCCAAACCCTCTACATCAACAAAGAATCCAAGTTTTCTAAAGACTTTGTTGACTACAGGATGTGACTCTAACAAATATCGGAATGCCTCTATCTTCAATCGGTTGATGACAATATCGACATCGGATGTTTCGTTTCTATATATTGAAGGATAACATGGGTTATACTCCTGGCTCTGTCCCCTAAAAAGAAAGAACAAAGCAGGATTATTGGGAACGAGATTCTTGACTTTCCCGTCATCAGACTGCATCACCTCAAATGTTCCGCTACACTTTTCTTTGAAAATTGCAGCGTTTGCATCAGAAGTAAAGCTACCGTTTAAATCAGCGGCTTTTTCTGATTCTTGAATATTATCAATAAGTTCTTTAATAGTCATAGTATCTCATTGTTTATCTAATCGATTTGATGACGATGAACTGTTTAATCTCTTCTGAATATATCCCTTGTATAGACCTTATCTTCCACGTCACTCAGACACTCGTCGAATCGATTGGCGATGATGGCATTTGCCTGAGCCTTGAACTTGGCGAGGTCGTTGACTACGAGGCTGCCGAAGAAGGTGCTGCCGTCTTCGAGGGTCGGCTCATAGATGATGACATTGGCTCCCTTTGCCTTGATGCGCTTCATGATGCCTTGGATGGCTGACTGGCGGAAATTGTCGGAGTTGGACTTCATGGTCAACCTATACACGCCTACAGTGCAGCCCCCCTCCTTCTCCCCCTGGGGGGAGTGACCATACTCGCAGTTTTCACTATAACTATACCATCCAGCCTTGCGGAGGACGGAGTCGGCGATAAAGTCCTTGCGGGTGCGGTTGGACTCCACGATGGCCTCGATGAGGTTTTCGGGCACGTCCTTATAGTTGGCAAGGAGCTGCTTGGTGTCCTTGGGCAGGCAGTAGCCGCCGTAGCCGAAGGATGGGTTGTTATAATAATCGCCTACTCGGGGGTCGAGGCTAACGCCACGGATGATGCTCTGTGTGTCGAGGCCTTTGACCTCGGCGTAGGTGTCGAGTTCGTTGAAGTAGCTGACACGGAGAGCGAGATAGGTATTGGCGAATAGCTTCACGGCCTCGGCCTCCTTCATGCCCATCATGAGAACAGGGATTCCCTTGTTCTCTGATAATTGATTAATGATTAATGATTGCTGATTGGCTGCGCTTTCCTGGCTTCCGTTGGCTCCTTCTACAAGGAGTTGTGAGAAGATATTGGCGGCTTCCTTCATCTTTGCTACGTCAGTTACCTTCTGGATGGCTTTGTTTTCTTCCTTGAAGTCCTCACGGTTGATAATCTTGGGATAACCGACGATGATGCGACTGGGATATAGGTTGTCATACAATGCCTTGCTCTCGCGAAGGAACTCTGGGGAAAATAGCAGATTGAACTGTTTCACGCCCTTTGTCGCATATTTCACATAGAGCGAGCGTGTATATCCTACAGGGATGGTGCTCTTGATGACCATCACTGCATCGGGATTCACCTCCAACACAAGGTCTATCACGTCCTCAATATGATGAGTGTCGAAGAAGTTCTTGACTGGGTCGTAATTGGTTGGTGCTGCAATAATGACGAAGTCTGCATCTTTGTATGCCGCACGCCCGTCAAGAGTAGCTTTGAGGTTCAGTTGCTTTTCAGCAAAGAATTTCTCGATGTATTCATCCTGAATAGGTGACACACGGTTATTTATCTTTTCCACTTTTTCAGGTATGACATCCACAGCCGTCACTTGGTGATTCTGTGACAGCAATGTTGCCATTGACAGGCCTACATAGCCTGTTCCGGCTACTGCTATTTTCAAATTTTCAAATGTGTTCATATATTGGTGAGTTTTTATATTAACGATGACGATAACGAAAACGATAACGAAAACGGATTACGGATTTGTCTGATTTTACTGATGTCCGCAAGCGGACTGGGTTGGGTGAACGCGAATGATCGTGAATTGACCGTAAATTAATTCACACATTGCAAATCATTAGCGGAGTTCATCAAGCTATCGCAAGTGCCATGAATAATTAATTTATTTCAATTTGCGGATAATTTATTCGCTCATTACCTATTTTTATTGGTGCTCATCAGCTTCGCAGTTTCGGGAATTTGCGTTCAACAACAAGAAGGGAGGCTCGCTGTTCATAATCGTATATCTTTTATTTTTCTTATCATTTCTCTTTAAAGGTGAGGGGATGATGACATAACAACTTTTTGCTAAACCCTCTGTCAAGATCGCCCTCACCAAGGGTCACCATGACCAAATACAACATTGGACTGCTGCATATATATTTATTGTTTAACCAATTCGAGGATGTCGGTGGGACATTGCATTTTGGCATAGCCGAGGAAATCGACGCGGAGGGCGAGCGTGGTGGAGCCGTCCGGCTCTTTGCAGATGTTGCCTTCGAGACCTGCGAGGCGACCTGTCTTGATGCGCACCTTGTCGCCTAAATGCACACGGTTGGGGTCGATGATGACCGCTTTCTCCGCCTCTTCCACCATACGCATGAAATTCTCCATCTGTACGTCAGGAATGCGGGCGTAGTCGCTCTTGCCAGAATTGGTCTTCTTGGCACGGTTCATCAGGAAATGGAGGATGAAAGGGGCAATGCAGGCTAACTGATAGCGGGTGGAATCGGTACACCTGATGAACAGATAGCAGGGAGTGAGGACATGTTTTACCTGTACTCGACGACCTGTGCTGGGTTGTATGCGCAGCACGTTTTGAGTGGGCACATAGGAGGTTACCTCCTCTGCGCTATCAATTATCTTATTATCACTCAATACAGCGGCGAGTTTTTTCAGTTTATCCATGCACTTAACCTCTGTATTGGGTGTGACGACGGCTACAAACCAGGAATATTTATTATCCATGTGAAAAATCTGGGGAGTTATGATAGGAAGTTATGAAGGGGAGTTATGATGAGCCATAACCCCTCGCTTTTATATACGCCTACGGCATCGGCAGGTTCTGACAACCTGTCGGGGTAAATCACTTCTGTAGAGCATGTTGTATGACATCTAAAGAACGTTGATTTAATCCTATCTATCCTCGCCATTGGCTCGGAAGAAGTGCGTCTTTTAACCGCAATCATTTCCAAAAAGAATTGCCTCACTCTTAGTAAGAGTGCGTAATTTGGCTGCAAAGGTACGAATAAATTTGCATTTATTATTATGTTTTGCCGATTTTCTTCGGATAATTACAGTAATTTAACGGAAAAACAATGGAGGATGCTGACATTTGATACAATTGTTTAGCAAATGCAGATGGCATTTTTGCGATAATCTGCTCTATCTCAATATGATAACTTGACCAGCCTCACTCTTACTAAGAGTGAGGCATTTTAGCTAAACAAAATCCCTTATTATTCTTATATTTACCTGCGAACAGTCTTACAGGCTGTCGATAATCATGCTGTTCGCCTCGTCTATCTGTGATGTCTGGATGGAGGCGAGGTAAATCTGTGTGGTGACTTCGGAGTCGTGGCCCATGGCACCGCTGATGACATGGGTGGGGACATGGGTAGCCTGGGCGATGCTCGCCCAACTGTGGCGTGCCACATAGAGGGTGAGAGGGACGGAGAGATGGAGAAAAGCGGAGAGCTGTTTCAGATGGCGGTTGATGCCCTGTGTGCTGTTGCGGTACTGCTGCTGTTCAGTGCCGTCCTCCTTTTTGATAAGAGGGAGGAGATACTGGGTTGGGGTGTCGGAGTATTTGTCGAGGAGGCGCTGGATGTCAGGCACGATGCGCACCTGCATCTGTTGACCTGTCTTGCTACGGGTGTAGTAGATTGTACCCTGACTGATGTCCGACTTGCGCAGAAAGGCAAGGTCGATGGGGGCGATGCCCCGCAGATAGAACGAGAGGAGGAACATGTCACGGGCGAAGTCGAGTGTGGGACGATGGGCAAGGTCGGCATGTTTTATGCGATGGATGTCGTCCTTGGTGATGGCACGCTTGGCGGTCTTGTCGATACCAGTATATACGGGAAGGAAGGGTTGACAGTCGGTGGTGAGTCCTTCGGCAATAGCCTTGTTGTAGATGGTGCGCAGGATGCGCATATAGAAAGATGTGGTGTTTCGGCACAGGTGTTGGTTGCGCAGCCAGGACTCGTAGGCAAGGGTGAATTGCGGCGTGACCATATCGAAAGGGAAGTCACGACCGTCACGGTAGCGCATGAGGCTGTTGAGGGTCTGGACATAATGGGCAGCCGTGCGGTGTCTGCCAACCTCGCGAAGCAAGTCGGTCTGACGGCGGATGAAGTTGAACACGGAGGTTTTGTGTATCACCTGATAATATAGGCGACCCTCTTTGTCTGAGACAGAGGATGCCCTGAATTTTAATTTGATGGATGTCATGTGTGTAGATTCTACATTTTTCTTTGAATGCTTCTTCCTTATCGGGTCTTGGTTTTTCTATTTCCAAGACAAATCCGCAGTTCGTTAATAGCCCATACAGCGCTGATCGCCAGGATGGGCATGGTGGCTATCAGCCAATGGAAGAGGATGGTGTCGTTCAGTTGATGCTTGCCTGTGTAGTAGCCGAGAACAGGCAAGACAACCAAAGCTACCTTGTCGCCACCAGTTATCATCGCCTTGTCCACTTCGGTAATCTGCCATTTTTCACGTTCAGCCCTTGTCAATTCCTCGACATAGCGACTCATGAACTTGGAGTCGTGGATGGCACGGGCGACAGTACGTATAGTCTCTGCGGCATCCTTGTTCATATCCTCCAAGGAGTCTATGCCAATGTCTTGATTGACAAGCTTATTGGCATTGTTTTTCATGGAGTCTATTGGGACTTGCCCCAATGCTTTCAATTGTCCCTCCAACATTGTGATTGACTCACGGACAAGGTCGCCAAGGAGCTTCCCTTCAATGACTACTTTCACTCTTTGTTGGTACTCAATTTGGTCAATGAAGGGTTGATGCCGTTCCTTGGCAGGAATGGGGTATTCGCCATCGCTTTTTTGCAGGATATTGTTATCTTGCCTTCCATCGTTGTTTCCCTGCTGCTGGCTATTGCCAGAGGGAAGCATGCTTCTATAATTCTTTTTCATTTGAATGTTTATTAATATGTGATTATCTCCTAATACCTCTTTTTCGCTTGCGCTTTTTTCGCATCCAAAGTTCCCAGTTCTCGTCCTCCCTGTTTCTTATATTGCTTTCCGCGCCACCTCCACCAATGGAAGGTTGTACGTCAGGTAGGGCTATGCTAAGGACAATATCATATAAAGTATCCATTATTGAGTCTGCAAGCTCTGTGCTGCATTCCACGTAATCGAGAAGCTCGCGTGCGGCAGCTTTAAGATTCTCCTCACTGAAGGGTGAGCTATGGTCAGACTCGATGGACAGTGCGACTATACCTAACGGGAGGGTTTCTTCCAACTCATGTGGAGTAAATCCCTTACGGAACGATCTCTCGATGTACTGTCCAATGGCTCTTGTTGCCCGCCAGATGGCACGCTCACGCTCTTTTTCGCCATCCGTCTGGGTATGGGGTTGAACAAGGTCTGCTTCTGGCTGTACAGGGAGCGGATCGGATTTTCCAACGCCATTGCCGGTTGTAGCCGTCTTGTCTGGAACTGGCACTTTTTCAGTATGAGTCTCTTCTTTCTGGGGATGGTATGCCTGCCATGTGCTAAACAACTTGGACACTGTCAAGTCGCGGGCATGGCCGAAATTTTTGTTTGATGCCTTATACATGACAGTGCTGGAATAGTTGCCGTCAAGATCGTACAATTTTTCTCCTATAGAGTATCCCCGGCAGACACCATGTTTGTCATAGACAGGGTCAACCTCGAAGCCATACCAACGCAGCTCTGAAAAATAGGTCTCAATATTCCATGATTCCAGATCTCTAAGGATTTTGATTGCAGCCTCGTGGATTCTTGCCATCCGTTGGTTGCTCCGCTCGTCTGCAGTTGACCATCCGTATTTTTCCGCGATTATGTTTGCACATCTCCTGGCCCGTTCCATGCATTTGTGTGTATCCTGCATTTTGCCATCCGTGGTTAGACGATTGGATACAATGTGTACGTGTGGCTTGGCTGTATCGCAATGGTAGGCGGCGACATACTGGCTTTGGGTCAGCATTGTATGCTTGCCGTTGTAGGCAGTGGCGTCGAGGGCATGTACACATTCTTTGAGGAACTTTTGCCATTGCCCAATCGTCCAGTCCTGACATGCCTCAGGCGGTGGGCACAATTCAATTCGCCAGAATGGTTTGCTGACACGATGCCTGTACTTCCCAATAAGGAGCTGCATGTCCATCAGGACCTCTACCGGAGAGTAAGGCTTGCCTGTCAGCGGATTCAGCTCAATGTTGTTGGCGGCAAGCAAGACCGGCTTGTTCTCTTTTCTTGCCTTCTCCTTGTCGAGAACATAGCTTATGGCGTTGGCGGCATGCTGCCCGTCTATCGCCTCTATCTTTATTATCATGGCTGTTTTTTTAATACTTTTTCTCTCATCTTGTCGAAGAACTCTAACGCTGTTATAAGATGGTCGCGCCACCAGTCAAAGCTCCTGTCATTAATAACTGCCCGAAGACGCTCAGTCTCAGGAATCTTGGAAAACTCTGCTACCATGGCATTGAACATTAACTGTACGTCTGAACGAGCCTTCTTCAGATTCTGTAAGAGTTCCAATTCTTCCTCGGAGAATGCGGCTCGAGGTTGTTTGCCTCTCAAGAGCGTTATACAGTACTGCGAAAGGTTTTGTCCGCATTTTTTTGCATTGTCAATAAGTTCATTCCACAACATTTGGGTCACTTTGACGTGCAGGAGTTTCGTAGCCGCATGCCTTCTAATGCAAAGGCCTGTTCTGTTTTCATGCAGGATCTTCTCTAATAGACCAATGCGGTTAGCATCGAGCTTGTAGCCAACAAAGAGGTCATATCGTGGTCGGCTGATGGGTTGGTCAACCTGATTGACCGAGCCGTCAGCCCGATGCACGATGAAATGGATTTTGCACTTATCCGCGATCTTGTCCACAAAAATATCACAAATCTTAACTGGTTCGAATTTGAACCTGCTATGTTCCTTGCCATCCATGGATGAAATGTAACGTTCCCTTGTTTTTATGAAGAATCCCTTTTCGGGGCTTACCTTCTCTATAAGCTCTGAGCCCTGTATCCTTCCTGCAATTTCTTTTGTCTTTTCCATGCTTATAATTTTTAGGTGTGAGCCAGCGAACGCCTCCCCAATGAGAGCTTGCGAGCATTGGGGATCGATTCGTCCGCCCAAAGACGGTCTGACGTGTCTATTGCGCAGACTTCCCACGGCGCAATAATAGAAGGATTTGCCGCCAGTTCCCTGTCCCGGTGACGTGAAAGGGATGCTTGTATGTCAGCGTCCAGGACCTTGACAGAATAACCTTTTTCGTGAAGGTATTCCCCAAAGAGGGCACAAGTTGAGGTCTTTCCAACCCCGCCCTTAATGTTGCTATGTAAAATGATCTTGTTCATTTGTATGTTCTAATTTTTGTATTCAGTGTAAAAACTGTATGTTATGTATAGTATTTGGACAATGTGGCCATGGTATTCGTTGTGTAACTTGTGGACATTGTAAGCCCTATGGACACTGTTGTCCATGAGGACAATGTGGCACATGTGTACAAGGAATTAGAGAATTTGATCTCACTGCCGCAAAGGAACTGGCTTATGAACAAATTATCAAGCATATTACAGGTAATTTGTCAGTAATCATGAATATAAGTGGTTGGAGATGAAAAACATGGGTCTCAATAGTTGCAGGAATAGTCCAAAAACAATGGTTGATTATAGTTGTTGTATTATGGCAACAACATGACCCGCTATTACGACAAGAGGAAGTGTCTGTCGGTTGACACTTCCTCTTGCATGGATTGAAGACACTTTGTCGCACGAGGACACTATTCCGTGACGCTGTTATGGAATTTTATTGGATTATGTTCGTCCGGCATGTCAATTTTGATGTAGCCTTCCCTCGCTTTGGCTTTCAAGTTGCGCATGAGGGTCCCAACTTCAATTTCTCCGCATAGGTCTGGAAAGAGGTCTTTGGTGAAGTCTGCACAGATGGTCGTGTTAATTTTTTTCCAACCCATCCGCACGGCAATATTCCATATAAAATGACGCACATCATAGCTTCTGACATCTTCTTTCTTCCAGTGCCATTTTTCCATACCTCTTGGGGTATATTTGGGGTCGCCAATCCATTGCTTTATTTCCTGCCATAGCAATTTTACTTCATCTTGGTCTAAAAGGGATGCCATCACTGAATAGACATAGTCATGAATGGCTTCATTCCTGCTTTTTTCAAATTCCTCCTTTTCTACCTGACTCTTCAGATTACTTTCCGTATAGATCTTATCCAATCTATCCTCCTCGTCCAATTTGCCGGGAATGGTCTCCTGTTCCCCAAATTGGCTTCCATTTCCCGATATGGTAGGCTTGTCCTTGGGATTTCCAAAAACAAGACGGCTCATCTCCTGCAAGAGAGAATGGCACAAGGCGACAAGGGTCTCCAAGAGGAGGAAACACGAAACGACCAGTACTCCATGGGGGATGAGCCGGCTCTCTGCATATAGCTGCGCTGCCATCATGAATGACACCCACAGATTAACCACACTGATAGCCACAAGAATGGCTACATTAATGCTTTTGTCTGCAAAAATTGTTTTCATAATATTTAAATTTTATTATATGTGCGACAAAAATAGTGCTTTCCCCGAGAAAACATGCATTTCTAAAATTCCAAGTCTCGTTTTAACAATTACGAGACTTGGAATTAATGAAACTCTATCCAATCTTTATCTCCGCCATTCTTGCCGACTTCAGTGTAATCCTGTCTACAGACTCTCGCTTGCTCTCGTCGGCCATCGCGGCATAGAGTTGCGTGGTAGCGACGTTCTTGTGGCCGAGCATGTGCTGCACGGTATAGACACTGGTGCCTGCCTCGACTTGGAGCGAACCGAAAGTATGGCGGCTCGAATGGTAGGAGACGTGCTTTGTGATGCCGGCATCCCTCAGCCAGTTCTTCAGCGGTGTCTGGGTCAGACTGTCGTTAAAGCCCTTGAACACCTTGTCCGTCGGTTGCCGTCCCTCGTAATTGTCATAGAAACCTATCAGGTTCAGCGCCTCGTTGCTGATGGGGTTGTTGACCAACTGTTGAGTCTTCTGCATACGGAGAGTGACGTACATGCCGCCATCGCCGTATGGCTGGATCCTGTCCCATGTCAACTGCTTGATGTCGCTCTTTCTGAGACCGGTCAGGCAGGAGAAGAGGAAGGCTTTCCCCAGCACTTCCGACCTGCAAGGAGTGTCGGCAAGCCTTATCAACTCCTGCCTCGACAGGTGCTCCTTCTCCGTTGGTATGGTGTCTATGCGGTCAAGGAACCCGTTGGGGTTCTCCATAATTCTGTGTTCCCGGTAAGCCGTGTGAAGTACGGCACGGAAGGTTGACCAATAGCCCGCAATGGAGTTGACGTGAAGCCTGTGGCTTGTGTGGAGGGTCTGAGGGGCGGTCATCAGATACTCCTTGAACTTGTTGCACAAGTCGACGCTGACCTCGTCGAAGCGGCACTTGCCGTTGCAGAACCTCTCGAAATGCTTATAGACGTTCTCCCACTTGCTGTTCTTCCTTTCGGTCTTGTCCTTGAAGTATGACAGGAAACTTCCTCGCATCTTCTCCTTGTCGAAGAAGTCGTAGCGTTCGTTCACTATACTCTCGAACCTGCGGCACCTCAACGCCTCGGCCTTCTCGCGCATGCGGTCGTTGTAGTCACGCTCGCGCCGGTTCTTGGGCTTGGCATAGACGTAGATGCCGAGCGACTCATGCCGGATTACCTTCATCGTCCTCTCATCCCTGTAGCCAGGGTAATAGTCCAGGTAGTAGGACAACTGTTCCCCGCCCTTTATCTGCCGTGTGCGGAGGGTCACGGTCTTGCAAATGTTAGCCATATACCTTAATATTATTAGTTGTTGTTCTATGGTGAGGGCTATCCTCACGGCGCAAATGTAGCCCATTATCCATGGATTACAGCCAATGTTGGCGATAATGCGTAAGTAATTGACGGATAATCGTGGTTGTTGGGCATATAAATTCAATTTTATCCCATTTACTGCCAATTATAAGCAGTGTCACATGCTTTGTGGTGGGATGTGATAGCTTCCATACCGAGCCAGACGGGAAGCCATTATTCGCTCAAGGTGGGACCTCATGATAAGATTCCTCACGCCGACCTTGACGGTCGGGATTCCGTTCTTCTTGGCGATGATGCAAATGTTGGACGTGGTCATTCCATATTTCCCCGCCGCCTCCTTCACGGTGACATATCGGTCATCCGACAACAGGTCGGTGCGCCTAAGGGCATCGAGCTGCTCCTTGGCGTAATACGTCACCCCATACTCGCGCTTTGTAGGGATATGGTGGCGATAGGCGCATGTGTGGAGATTGCCGGGGTTCATTCCATACAGTTCCCCGGCTTGCTTGGCAGTCACCCACTCCTTGACGTCACTCGCCTCGACAGAAAGTCCGAACAGCACGTCCAGGTGCCTGCGGCTGTAGTAGTTCTTGCCGTCTATCCTGCAAACAGGTATCTGATTCTGCCTGGCGCTCGTATATAGCCAGCTTTTCTTTACCTTGTATTGTCTCATGACTTCTTCGCCGGATATGTAGCCGAGTACTTCCGCTCCCTGTCCACTGGCAGTCACTTCCGCGGGGATTGGCTTCACCTTCCCTTTTGCCGGCACATGCCCCATCTTTTGCATCTTTGTCGGCAACACCCTATGGTACGGATTCCCCTCCAGCATCTTCTCAATGTCTGCCTTACGGACAAAAGCCATGCGGCTGCTGATGCGGGAAGCTTTCAGTTTCCCCTCGTTGACAAGCTTATACACATACTGTCGCGTGCATCCCATCAGTACTGCTGCCTTGGAGAACGTCAGGTATTCTTGGCATTGCAAGCCTATGACAGGCTCCACGGCATTCATGAAGTCCCGCTGCCTTTTCTTCCTTGCCTCCTTTGCCCTTGTCTGACATTCCTCGCAGCAATATCTCTGCATCCCGCTCCTTGCCACGAACTCCTTTCCACAAAAATTGCACTTCCTGGTTTCCTTCATTCTCAACACTTTTTGATTGTAAAACACAAAATCCCATTCCACCCCAGCCAAGTCAACCATGCGCCACCATTGTCAACCATTGTCAACTCAGTCCGCACCGTGATTATCCCGAACCCGTCATACCCCATTCTGTCACCCATAGTGTCTCATCGTCAACCATTGTCAACTGAGTCCGCAAAATGACGATAACGAAGCCCTGTAAATTCTCCGCGGTAGAAATACGTTGCAAAAATACGCTGAAATTTGATAACTACCAAATTCCAACCATTAAGTGTTAAAAATTAAAAGCAGTTGAAAACAAGTAAGATACAAGTAGTTGTTATTAGTCTTTCATGGTTATTATGACCTATCTAAATACAACAGAAGGAATGGATACTTCGCCTTCATATTTGTTGTTACCTGATGTTATTTCTACATCCTTATCATTTCCCATAAAATTATAATAAAATCCATCTACCTCTACATACGCCAAGGCAGAGTTTGAAAATACAATGCTGAAAACCAGCGTTGAAACAAAAAGTAATAGTCTCTGTTTCATATTCATTCCACGGACACATATCTCAGCCGTTGAAGTCCGTTGTCGGCATATTGTTAATAATTTATTTAGTTGACAAGTTGACGAGTTGACAAGTCGACAAGTATGTTCCAGTTGACGAGTTGACAAGTAAACGAGTTGACAAGTTGTTTGTCATACTGTTGTTGTCGTTGTCAATGTTGTCGTTATACATCTTTATTGACAATTTCCATACCGAAAAAAGGGGCTGCGCAGGTGTGGCGGGCCCGGGGGTAGGACGAAAAAAATCCCGCAATGCCGTGGGGCTTGCGGGACGAGAAACTATTGTAGAAAAGTGGATATTAGACTAAACGTTTTGCCTCTTTCAAGATGCTTTTAAGATAACCATCAGAGACACTTTCCATTTCACTCTTATCGTATATGGACATCAATATGACGAAAACTTTGTCTGGATTAACCTTTTTGACATTATATGTCAGTATGCGGGCACCACCACTTTTGCCTTTAGATTTGGACGTTATGGTGATTCGTATTTTATACACACCTCCTCCCAATGATTTGCCTTGTATGGGATTTGCCTTTAACGATTCGATAAAATCTTTATAGTCTTTGACAAATGACTTGTATTTTTTTGCAATCGTTTTTGCCTTATGCTCGAACTCTGGCAACATTCTAATTATGGTTTCCATGGGCAATGTCAATCGAAGAGTGTTGTTGCGTCTGGTAAACTCTCGAATCCGCTCTTTTCGGCTTCTTCCAACTCTTTTAGAGCCTTCTTGAGACTGTTCCCTACAGCAACACGTTGTAGTTCTGCATAAGCATTAGAGTCTTGTGAGATAAGACGCTTGGCAAATGCATTACGTACAGACTTCGGTTGACTGATAAACAATGACCAAAGGGCATCGAGTGTGCTTACTCCATTATTGTCATATACTATTGCAGTGTTCATAATCTTATAATATTGTATTATTTCGGCTGCAAAGATAGTGCAAATATTCCGTTCCACCAAATGTTTGGCGGATTTTCTCGTCTATTTTCGGTATGTAATCATGTCAAGGAACGCTTTTCTTTTCCCACCGTCTTAGGGATGGGAGGCCTATTGAAGAGGACAGGGGACAGTCCCCTGTCCTAATGAATGTAGTTGAATATCCTGCGTTGACGGCTGGGGGTGTGGGCGTCCCGCCCGCACCTCGCCTACGAGGTAATATAAAATACCACGTACGAAAGAATTGCCATGCGGACATGTGCGGGCGAGACGCCCACACCCCCAGCGGCCATGCGGACATGTGCGGGCGAGACGCCCACACCCCCAGCGGCCATGCGGACATGTGCGGGCGAGACGCCCACACCCCCAGCAGCCATGCGGACAGGTATGTCAGGACAATAGACAGCCTCCTGTCCTCGACCCCTATCATCAATATTTCTTTTTCGTTCATATTCTCTTATTCTTTTTGTTTTCAAACGTTACACATTGCCCGATGACTAAAAATTACAAAACCGAAAACAAAAAATCCCGCAGGTGATTGAAACCTGCGGGACGAGAATATCAATTGCTATTAGAAAGTCATAATAATCCATGCTCTCTTCTCCAACGCTTGCCACTGGGGGTAAAAGCGTAGATAATGAAAATCATGCAAGGAACTGCCACTACTGCAAATACCATGTAAACGCCCATAATTATTTTCCTTTCTTTTTATTAGTTAATAACAAACCTGCAATCAAAGAACATAATGAGATTAAAACACCCAATGAATATATTAATACTTGTTCTTTAATATTGCTAAACAAAGAAGTAATGACAACGCCAGTAAGAACATACTTGGAAACGTCGAGCAAATAATCACCCAACTTATCCATCCAATTTGATTTCGTACCTGAATTATCAGGTTGACTGCTCTTTGCCTTGTTGTTCATCGTAACTATCCTTTTGTTCAATTATGCGGCAAAAGTACAATAAAATTTTGAAACCACCAAATGTTTGGCGGTTTTTCTCGTCTATTTTCGGTATGTAATCATGTCAAGGAACGCTTTTCTTTTCCCACCGTCTTAGGGATGGGAGGCCTATTGAAGAGGACAGGGGGCACTACCCCGTCATCGTTGCAGCGGTAATCTCTACCATCTACCCACTACCTTCTACCCTCTAAATTACTTTAATTGCGTTGCGTGCTTCGCTCGCCATGCCCTGTCCTTCGCCCTCAACGTCACGATTGTGCTGTCCGCGTTGAACTTACATTCAAGCGGAAAGTCGTCGAGATAGAGGGTGTCGGGGGCTTGGAAAGTGATGATATTGGAGTAGATTTCCTCCAAATCGGCACGATTGGGCGTCGAATTGAAGTCTTTCGGGGCATTTACGAGGTAAAACTGGCGAATGGTGTCGCCTGTGATTTCGATGAAATTCGGGTCTTCGGGAGCGAAAAAGGTGGTGTCCTCGTCGAAATGTATGGCTTCTACACGCCAAAAGCCTTGCAGCGAACGCCACAAAGTGGAGTCCGTTGCAACGGTAGAGTCGGTGGAATAAGTGTCGGAAACGGTGGATTTGCTGCACGAAAGGAGCAGCAGAAGGCTCAGTAGGGGAAGAAGTGTAAAGTTGACAACGTTATGGGCGGTGGTTCTTACCCTCCTCTCTTTTTTTTAAACCTTCTGACAATCAGGCAGTTATGTATAGATATCATTGTTTTCATTGTCAATAGATTTAAATATAATTGCAAAGATAGTGCAAATCGAGCGAAATACAAAATAAAAAATGGTTTTTTTTAGGCGCACCCGACAAACCCTGTGGGGAGGGTGCACAGATGCTAACCCAAAACT
>JBJEAS010000018.1:0-67111 GCA_051869235.1 Prevotella sp. | reverse complement strand
CGATTGCTTCTTGTACTACTACTTCTCTGTTATGTAAATCTTTCAAAGAACTCTTCGTTTTAGCCGAGAGCAAGGAAAGCTCGCTTGCCATGCCTTGGCGGAGAAGAGTCGGCGTAGCCAACTCTTTTCTTAACTGCCAACGAGTGTCGTTGTTTCTCGAAAGCATTTGCAAAGGTACGGCAAAAATCAATACGCTCCAAATATTCAGTAAAAAAAAAGCCATAAATTAATACTTATTAATATATAGCATTACGGATGCGTCTAAGATTTACAAACGTTAACGTTGTAAATATAAAATTATACCTATATTAGTTTTATACCCAAATAAAAGGAAAGGCATAAAATACCTTATTTATAATTTATAAGAAAATGTTATTTTGTTTTGTTCTTTGCAAATAAATTACTACCTTCGCAGCCGAAATGGACAAAATGACTAAAGAACAAAGACATCGCACCATGGCTTCAATAAGGTCAAAAGACACGAAACCTGAACTTATAGTGCGAAAGTTTCTATGGAATCGGGGATTCAGATACCGTTTGAACAATCCTCGACTCCCTGGTCATCCTGACATTGTACTCAAAAAATATCGCACCTGCATTTTTGTCAATGGTTGTTTTTGGCATGGTCACGAGAACTGCACCTATTATTCAATACCTAAAACCAACACTACCTTTTGGAGGAACAAAATTGAACGTAATAAACAACGCGACATCAGAGAGCAAAAACGTCTTGCCCAAATGGGCTGGCATTGCATTATCATATGGGAATGTGAACTAAAACCGAGAAATCGCTCAAAGACTTTGGAATCCCTTGCCTTCACATTAAATAAAATATATCTTCAAGACCATACCCGTCAGTATATAATTAACGAACAAAATGACAGGGAAATGGTAGCTGAAGATTTGCAGGAATAAACTGGCGACCAGCCTAAATGTAAGTAGGTGGTCACCAGTTTGTTATCTCATAAACTATCACCAAAATCAGCCCGGAACTTTTCAGCCAATTGTTCTTGCCAATAGCCTTTCTCCTTCAGTCGTCCAAAGAAGAAGCGAAGGACAGATGGTTCTTCAACCCATTCCAATCCGCCAATGAGCGAGCGATTGTCCCAAAGCCATTTTACTCGGTCGGCAACATATTTTAGTTGCGACAAAGTGTAAACGCGACGTGGTACAGCAAGACGTAATAATTCAAGTTCGGCAAAAGGTTCAGTTCCATCAGGATTGCGTTGTTCTGACAATGTTCCACGCTCCATACCTCTAATGCCTCCTGCTATGTAAAGAGCAGCGCCTACAGCTCCAGCTGGATATTGATTGTGTGGAACATCGGGGCAAAACTCTCCTGCATTGAGGTGACAACCAAGTCCACCAGAAGGAAGTATGACAGGAACACCATAATCGGACAACTCTTTAGCAAGATAGTTGATAAATTCAGGTCCCTGATTAATGTATTCCATATCGAGCGATTCATAAAGCCCTTGAGCCATAGCTTCCATGGTACGAACGTCAATACCTCCGTAAGTAAGGAAACCTTCATAAAGAGGAATAAACTCCATTAGTTCCTTAGTATATTTTGGATCCTTAGATGTTATTATACCTCCTTTTGCAAAGCCCAGTTTACGTGCAGAGAAATAAATTATATCAAAATGGTCAGCAAGCAAATGGTATATATCTTTGGTGTCCATATATTTACAGCGTGCCTCTCTTGTCTTCATAAAATAGACATTGTCCTGCAGTAAAGAAGCGTCAAGGACAGATTTCACTCCCATATCGTGACAGATGTCAGTAACGGCAAGCATGTTTTCGAGCGAAACAGGCTGTCCTCCTATCAGGTTAGTTCCCGACTCCACTCTAACAAAAGCGACCTTGTCTGGTCCGATTTCCTCAATACGACTACGAAGATTTTCGAGATTGAAATTTCCCTTGAATGGGTCATTGCTTTGAGGCAGAAGTCCCTTTGGATCCACCAGCTCCTCAACGCTTCCCCCGACACGTGTTATATGTGCCTTAGTAGTAGTAAAATGGAAATTCATAAGTACCACCATGCCAGGTTTTACGTAAGCCTCAGCAAGAATGTTTTCGCATGCACGCCCCTGATGAGCAGGCAAAACATTATCAGTATCAAAAACTTCCTTTACCGCGGCTTTTACCCGATTGAACGTTTCCGAACCAGCATAAGAGTCATCGGCTTGCAACATCGATGCGAACTGCAAGTCAGACATTGCATTGACACCAGAATCGGTAAGCATATCCATATAGATGTCACGATTCTGCAAAAGGAACGTATTGTTTCCTGATGATTGAATTTTCTTCAGTCGCTCTTCTACTGGAAGGAGCGACAACTTTTGAATCATTCTTACTTTGTGCATTTCAAGTGGAACTTGGTTCTCACTCTTATAAAATAGTACTGCCATTGTTTTAGAAATTTGCTTTTTATCTCTTGTTTGGTTATTTTTGTTGGCAAAGATAATGGGTAAAAACTCAAAAGTATGGAAATAAATTAGAGAAAATAGTACCTTTTTTATCGTTTCGTTTAGAAAATACCATTTTTATCTACCACAATTTCCATAAAGACCAAAAATTGATATAACTTTGTACCAAAATTAAAGCAACAATATGCATATTAAAGTTGAAAACATAGATCAATTCAATCGTTATTTCCACCAGCCGTCCTACCATCCATTGGTAAGTGTCGGTAGGCTTCAAGATGCAGACCTATCCCTTTTCGTCCCTACAGATTTCTGCATGTATTGTGTTGTGCTAATGGAAGTGGATTTTGGTGAATTAGTATTGCGTGACACGTGTATGCGCTATCGTGCAGGCACTATGTTTACCATGAAACCAGGTGATGTTGTCTCGATGAATCTTGACTACAAAGTAAAACCCCACGGATGGATGTTAGCCTTTAGACCTGAGCTACTTAACGGCACAGGTCTTGGACGCGACTTCTATATGTTCAATTTCTTCGAATATAAAGTGGCTGAGGCATTGGAACTATATGAAAGCGAGAGACGTGTAATCATCAATTGTTTTAACAATATCAATACAGAGTTGCAGGCTCCTGACGATGAGTTTACAAGCCACATGCTTCGTTTAGGCATTGGACAAATGCTAACCTCCTGCCGACGATTCTACGAACGACAATTCGATATGAAGAATACTCGTTCGTCGGACTTGATGCTTCGTCTCGACACTTTGCTTGACGGCTATTTGTCGCCTGAAAGCAACATGCCCCGAAAAATTGGTCAACCCACAGTATCATGGTGTGCAGAGCAATTCCACCTTACCCCAAGCTACTTTGGCGACATTGTCAGACGCGAGATTGGAATATCTCCACAAACATATATTCAACAAAAAATCATTGAGAGGGCAAAGAATCTTTTATCCGACATGGACTTTTCAGTTTATGATATAGCGCAACAATTAGGTTTTACCTATCCAAATCATTTTGCTCGCCTATTCAGGGCAAAGACAGGAACAACACCAACAGAATTCAGAAAAAAATTGGGTATTAATTTTTGAACAATAACATAATGAAGAAGAAAGAACTGCCAATATGGGCATCCCTGACCCCACTAATACTTCTTATTGCCATACTTGTGGTGACAATACGTACTTACGGTTCAAATGCCCTTAACGGAGCGAGTCAAGTATTACTGTTAGCCTCATCAGCCGTCTGTTGCATCATCGGCATCAGCTTAGGACGTGTTCCATGGAGGGATTTCGAGTCAGAGATAACGAAAAGCATTTCAAGTGTTTCCACCGCTCTGATTATCCTTCTTTTCATTGGTGCCCTTGGTGGAGCGTGGATGATAAGCGGAGTTGTCCCGACCATGATTTATTATGGTCTTGAAATTATTCACCCCAGCATATTCCTTGTTTCAACATGCATCATTAGCGCCATTGTGAGTCTTATGACAGGAAGTTCTTGGACAACCATAGCCACCATAGGCATTGCTCTGATGGGCATTGGCAAGGCTCAAGGTTTTTCTGACGGTTGGATTGCTGGAGCCATAATAAGTGGAGCCTATTTTGGCGACAAGATATCTCCTCTATCCGACACGACAGTGATGGCAGCCAGCGTTTGCGATGTCAAATTGTTCACACATATAAGATATATGATGCGAACTACCATTCCCACTATGACCATTACCTTGCTGATATTCTTCGTGTCTGGCAATATGAACGAAGGCATGGACATGAATCAATTAACCAGCTTCCAAGCATCAATATCTCGTCGTTTTGACATCAATGTTTGGCTTATGTTAGTTCCAGCAGCAACGGCAATAATGATTTGGCGTCGCCTGCCAGCATTGGTGACAATGTTTGCCTCAACACTCATGGGCATCATCTTCGCACTGATTTTCCAACCAGGAGTACTGTCTGATGTAGCCAATGGAAACCTTTTCCATGGAGCCATGCAGTCAATATATGGCTCAACATCAATCCCCACAGACAATCCAATGCTTACCGAATTGGTTGCTACCCGAGGCATGAGCGGCATGCTGTCTACAGTGTGGCTTATCCTCTGTGCCATGTGTTTTGGCGCCGCCATGACCGCAGGAGGCATGACGGCAGGCATAACACGCATTTTCACCAGGCTCTCACGCGGCTGCACTTCCACCGTCTTCTCCACCGTAGCCTCAGGTCTTATGCTGAATACGTCAGTAGCCGACCAGTATATCAGCATTCTGCTTTCGAGCAATGTCTTCCGCAGCATCTACGACCGCAATGGCCTTGAACGCCGCCTACTTAGCCGAACCACAGAAGACTCGGTGACCGTCACGTCAGTTCTCGTACCCTGGAACTCTTGTGGCATGACACAAAGCACAGTACTTGGTGTGGCAACCCTAACATATTTACCTTACTGTTTCTTCAACATCATAAGTCCCATAATGAGCATTGTGATGTCATATTTCGTAAATAGAAAAATGAAAAGAGAGGAATGACTATTGGAATGTTTCTATGTCGCTCTTTTCATATGCAGACATGCGGCGAAGAGTGACGTAGAAATACAATGATTTCGACTGTGTCCTTTGCTTGTATGCGACACCTCCAAGCTTGACAGCCTGCATCCACCCATTGTTTACCGAAATGATTCTCAACGCCATTTTTCCGTCAGCATAAATAGTATTCGTTGAAGCATCATACCTCATCGACCTGACTTTGCACCCCATCTTAGGCATGCTTCCAAGGAAGATGTACTCGCTTATCGTCTCATCATTGAGGCTATACCGACTTGGTCCTGCCACGCCCTCCATTCCGTCCCAATAGTCCTTTTTGTCGAAGTCGCCGTTGGAATAAATCTCATGCGTATTGGTTTCAACCCAACCAGCTCCGTTCACCATCGCATTAAACTGTTCTTCTGAAATGCGTTGTTGTGCTGTTGCAACAGGAATGCCATCATCGTCAAAGGAAAAGGTTTCCTCCTCATTACTACACGAAAGAAGGGCAACGGCTATTACCATTGCCAAACAAAAAGATAGTATATGATGTAACTTTTTCTTCATTCCTCTCGTTTTAGCCGCGGCAAAGATAGTATTTTTTTCCAACCCTCCAACTTATTCTTTGTTAAATGTTGGTTGCATTATATCTTTTTAACTATGGCAAAACGAAACAGCGGCATTTTGTAACCGTAAGTTAACTCCTTCGTAACGTTTTTGTAGTATAGATTAAATAATTTTGCACTCAGAAACTAAAGCAACATTTTTATGACTGAGAAAAGAGAAAAACAGCAAAGCTCTTACGTTGAGCGTGACTTGAGTTGGATGTATTTCAACCACCGTATTCTACAAGAAGCCGAGAAGGAAGAAGTGCCTGTATTGGAACGCATGTCGTTTCTTGGCATTTACTCAAACAACCTCGACGAATTCTTCCGTGTAAGAATGGCATCTCTGAACCGCATTGCCATTTCCAAAGACAAATCATTGAAGCAAGACCGCGAAAAAGCGAAAAAAACAATAAAGGCAATAAACCACCTGAATTCGAAATTCAACAAGGAGTTTGAGGCGGCAGTAAACAATGTCACAAACAGTCTGAAGGAGCGTGGCATAAGACTGTTAAACGTAGACGAACTGGACGACGAACAGCGACTATTCATCAGGCGGTTATATCTCGAAAGGCTCAACGGTTCGACAAATCCTGTATGGCTTTCGGAAATAAAGGAAATCAGTGCCACAGGTGACGATGGCATCTTCCTTGCCGTAAAACGAACCGAATGGCATCCCGACCACAAGAAGCCCCACATTGACTATGCCTTGATAACGCTTCCCGACAAGGAAGTGGGACGATTCGTCAGATTGCCACGAAGCGGAGGCTACGAGAACATCATGTATCTTGACGACGTGATACGCTATTGCTTGCCAATGATTTTCATAGGCAGCGGCAAAGCCACCTATGAAGCATATTCGTTCAAATTCACGAAAGATGCTGAAATGGAAATGGACAACGATCTTGGAAGTGGAATGATGCAGAAGGTGGCAAAAGGAGTGAAAAGCCGTAAAAGCGGCGAACCCATACGAGTCATCTACGACGAAGAGATGCCCAAAGACTTACTGAAAAAGATAATGTCCAAACTTAACATCGACCAACTTGACACCATTGTTAGTGGAGGACGCTATCAAAACCACAAAGACCTCATGTCATTCCCAGACTGCGGTCGACAAGAACTGAAATACAAGAAATGGCTTCCAATTCTCAAGCCCGAACTTGAGACTGAAGAATGCATATTGGATGTCATACGCCGCAAGGACCGTTTCATTCATGTTCCATACCACTCGTTCAACAGCTTCATACGTGTTTTGCGCGAAGCAGCACTCAACGACGACGTAAAGGCAATAAACGTAACTCTCTATCGACTTGCAAAGGCTTCGAAAGTGGTAAAAGCCCTCATTTGCGCTGCCCGCAACGGCAAGAAAGTAACAGTGGTTATTGAGCTACTTGCCCGATTCGACGAGGAAAGCAACATCAAATGGAGCAAAAGCCTACAAGAGGCTGGCGTGGAAGTGATATTCGGAGTTGAGGGTTTGAAGATACACTCTAAATTAGTTTACATTTCATGCAAGAGTGGAGACATTGCATGTATAGGCACTGGCAACCTCCACGAAGGCAACGCCAAAGTCTACACAGACTATATGATGATGACCGCCCGACCTGCTATCGTAAGAGAAGTAAAACGAGTTTTTGAGTTCATCGGCAAGCCTTTCAAGCCGGTAAGATTCCGCGAGCTTCTTGTTTCTCCAAACGAGATGAAGCCAAAGGTTCTTCGTCTCATAGGCGAAGAAATCAAGAATGCCAAGGAAGGCAAGGAGGCATGGATAAAAATCAAGATCAACCACATTACTGACGAGGATGTTATAGCTAAACTTTACGAAGCATCGCAAGCTGGCATCAAGATTGACATTGTAATTAGGGGCAACTGTTCCCTTGTTCCCGGCATAGAAGGGCTGAGCGATAACATTCATGCCGTTGGCATCATCGACACATATTTGGAGCACTCCCGAATACTCATCTTTGCCAACGGCGGCAACCCTCGTTACTATCTTGGAAGTGCCGACTGGATGCCGCGCAACCTCATCAATCGTATTGAGGTGATGACTCCCGTCTACGACGAAGAGTTGCAAAATGACCTTATGCGAACCATCGACTACGGCCTACGCGACACAACCAACGGCAGGATTGTAGACGGCAGAGGTACTAATGCGTTCCAGAGTGGCGAGAAATTCAGGTCACAGGAAGAACTGTACAAGAGTTATGAAATCATCAATTAATTCATTAATCTGCAACACCTTTACAATATTATGCAAAACAACAATTATGCTGCCATAGACATCGGCTCTAATGGTGCTCGACTTCTTATTAAAAACGTAAGCGAGGACTCAATGGGAAACGTCGAATTTTCCAAAGTCCTTTTTCTCCGCATTCCTCTACGATTGGGAAAAGACGTCTTCACCCTCGGAGAAATCAGCGAGGAGCGCGAACGCATGATGATGTGCATGATAAAAAGCTACAAACAGCTGATGAAACTCTATAACGTTGAACGATATAGAGCATGCGCCACATCTGCCATGCGTGATGCGAAGAACGGAACAAAGATACTCAAGAAAATCAAGAAGGAAACGGGAATTGACATTGAAATTCTGGAAGGTAGCGAGGAAGCTCGTATACTCTACAACAACTCCATCGAAAGTGCCGACTCCACCAATGGCAACTATGCTTATGTTGACGTTGGAGGCGGAAGCACCGAAATCTCTATGATAAGCAACGGCAAGCTCGTCGGCAGCTGTTCATACAATGTAGGTACACTTCGCATGCTCAGCGGAGCCGTGTCGCCAGACGTGTTTGAACAGATGCGTTCTGACCTTGACTTATATGCAAAGGACTATAACGACATCATCATCATTGGCTCTGGCGGAAACATCAACAAACTTTCTCGACTTTTCCATGATTCAAACCGCAAAGGCAAGCGCAATCTACTGCCCGTAAAGAGTTTACAGCTGATTCACGACGAGATGAAGCCTCTTAGCTTCCGCGAAAGAATGGACAAATATGGACTAAAGCCCGACCGTGCCGACGTCATCATTCCCGCCTCGGAGATTTTCCTCGTCGTGGCAAACTCCCTGAACTGTTCTGAGATATATGTCCCAAACATTTCGTTGGCAGATGGAATAATTGATGGCCTCTACAAAGATAAAAACAGTTAATTGTTTGGTATTTTCAATTATTAGTGGTATTTTTGCACCAAAACTATATATAGTGCAAAAATATAATGAAAGAATTTGTAATTTCTGAAGCTAAGACAGAGACTGCCGTACTCGTTGGCTTGATAACGAAAGAGCAGGACGAAGCAAAGACAAAGGAATATCTCGACGAACTCGAGTTTCTTGCCGACACTGCCGGTGCCGTGACGGTAAAGAGATTCACACAAAGGCTTAACGGCCCCAGTTCGGTAACATACGTTGGACAGGGAAAACTTGACGAGATACGCCAGTTCATCAAGAACGAAGAGGACCAGGAACGCGAAGTGGGAATGGTCATCTTCGACGATGAACTGTCGGCAAAACAAATACGCAACATCGAGAAGGCTCTTCAAGTGAAGATTCTCGACCGAACGTCACTCATTCTCGACATCTTCGCCATGCGTGCCCAAACCGCCGAGGCGAAGACCCAAGTCGAGCTCGCCCAACATCGCTATATGTTGCCCCGACTCCAACGACTTTGGACTCACCTTGAGCGACAGGGAGGCGGTTCAGGCAGTGGCGGCGTAAAAGGAAGTGTAGGACTGCGTGGCCCGGGTGAAACCCAGCTTGAAATGGACCGCCGAATAATCCTCCAACGCATCACATTATTGAAGCAACGACTGACGGAGATTGACAAGCAGAAGACCACTCAACGCAAGAATCGCGGCCGACTGATTCGTGTTGCCCTCGTAGGCTATACCAATGTAGGCAAATCCACCATGATGAACCTCCTGTCCAAGAGCGATGTCTTTGCCGAAAACAAGCTGTTTGCCACTCTCGACACTACCGTAAGGAAAATGGTTATCGACAATCTCCCATTCCTTCTTGCCGACACTGTTGGATTCATACGCAAGTTGCCTACCGACCTTGTCGACTCTTTCAAGTCAACTCTTGACGAGGTGCGCGAGGCAGACTTGCTGCTCCATGTTGTCGACATCTCCCACCCTGACTTTGAAGACCAAATAAAAGTGGTGGAGAAGACACTCGCCGACCTTGGCTGTGCCGACAAACCTTCCATGCTCATCTTCAATAAGATAGATGCCTACACGTGGGTAGAAAAGGAAGCCGACGACCTTACTCCCGCCACAAAGGAGAATGCCACCCTCGACGACCTCAAACGCACATGGATGGCAAAGCTGAACGACAACTGCCTCTTCATCTCGGCACGCGAAAAGCAGAACATCGACGAACTTCGCGACATTCTATACAAGAAAGTAAAGGAGCTTCACGTTCAAAAATATCCTTACAACGATTTCCTGTATGATGTAAATGAAGAGTGAGGAGAGTGGAGAATGGAGAGTGGAGAGAAAAGTTTATAGGGAACAAAAATATAAAATAAAGAGAATGAGAAGCCTTACAGTTGACGAGATTGAAGTTCTCGAAAGAAATGGGTGCAGGGCTGAGGATTGGACATCCATCAGCGTTGCAGAGGACTTTTCGCCACAATTTGTCCGCGACGTGGATTTCTATGGCGAAGTATCACTTGGCGTATTTGACAAATCAATACAAATCGATGGTGGATTCTTTCGACATACAGGCATCACACGCGCCGTATTGAGCAATGTCTCCATTGGCGACAACTGCCTTATCGAAAACATTGGCAACTACATCAGCCGTTATGATATTGGTGAGGAATGTGTCATTTCCAACGTAGGAGTAATGGCGACTACGGAAGATTCCACCTTTGGTCAAAACAACCATGTGGCGTTGCTCAACGAAGCTGGCGAACCAAACGTTATTCTCTACGATGAACTTACTTCGCAGATGGCAGCCTTCATGCTTCGCACAGCATCTGACAAACCTACATGGAACAAGCTGGCACAAATGGTGAAGGAGCATGTGGATGCCACCAAGCCTGAACGCGGGACAATTGGCTACAGAGTAAAGATAGCCAACACACGCGAGTTGGTAAATGTCGTTGTCGACGACGACTGCGAAATCAACGGAGCATCTCTTCTGATGGAGACCACACTGAAGAGTTCGCCAGAAGCAAGCATCTTCATCGGTCACGATGTCATTTGCGAGAACACCATCGTTCAGGCAGGAGCATCCATTCTCGACGGTGCCAAGCTCGACAACTGTTTCGTTGGCGAGGCATGCCATATTGGAAGGGGTTTTTCCGCCGAGAGCAGTGTATTCTTCGCAAACTCGTATATGGACAACGGCGAATCATGCGCTGCGTTCTGTGGACCTTTCTCCGTCAGCCACCATAAGGCATCTTTGCTCATCGGTGTTGACACCTCGTTCTATAACGCCGGCTCTGCCACCAATTACAGCAACCACGCCTACAAGATGGGGCCAATGCACTTTGGCACACTCGAACGAGGCTCGAAGACGGCAAGTGGAGCACACATCCTTATGCCGGCAACGATTGGACCTTTCACCATGTGTATGGGGAAAATACAGTCGCACCCCGTCACCTCTTCCCTACCCTTCTCCTACGCCATCGCCGAAGGCGGGACAACGAGAATCATTCCCGGCATTAATTTCTCTACCGTAGGCACTTACCGCGACATCATGAAATGGCCAAAGCGCGACAAGCGTCCACTCAATGGCAGACGAAGTATAGTGAACACCGATTGGCTCAATCCCTTTGTCATACAACGCGTTGCCGAAGGTCGCCGACTTTTGCAGCAAATCACCTACGATTCTGAAGCCACTGAATCTACAGAAGGATTCTCCATCACTACCTCTTCTGCCCAAAAAGGCATAACCTACTACGACATGGCAATAAAGATGTTCATTGCCGAAGCCGTCAGCATTGGAGGGACCAAGCTGCCCACTTCCACCACAGGAACGGGCGACTGGCTCGACCTCAGCGGTTTTCTTGTGCCAAAGAGTGAAATCGACGAGTTGCAGAACGACATTTCGGCAGAACGCATAACCTACATTTCGCAAGTCGAAGACCGAATGTCGGACAGCCACAACAACTACGGCGAGTACAAATGGAACTACGCCTATCGTCTCGCCCTCGACTACTACTCGCTCGACACCATCACCCTCGACGACATTTCAACCATTGAACAGCAAGGCGACGAAGCCCGACAAATGTGGCTTAAGCTGATTCGCCAAGACGCAGAAAAGGAGTTCCAATTGGGCGACGTGGAAGCAGAAACCCTTGCCATCTTTATTGAAGGACTAAAATAATAACAACTCAACTTTCGCAAGTAGTAAAAAGGAGACAAATGAAGATAAAAGGAGATAAATGACATATCTTCTCTTAACTTCTTCTAACTTCATAAGTTGAGAACATGCGAAACTTGGATAATAATAATTGAAAAAAATGAAGAAAAGAAATCTCTTAACCATCCTTTGCACAGCTTTGCTCGCAACGCCGACATTGGCAAAGGACTACAAGTACCAGACCGTTGAGGGAGACTTGATGAAGTCAAGAATCTATACCCTCGACAATGGCCTGAAGGTCTATCTCACCGTGAACGAAGAAAAACCACGCATCCAGACCTACATCGCCGTGCGCACAGGCAGCCGCAACGACCCTGCAGAGACAACAGGTCTTGCCCACTATTTCGAGCATCTGATGTTCAAGGGCACCACACACTTCGGCACCTCCGACTACGCCGCCGAAAAGCCCCTGCTCGACGACATTCGCACACGCTTCGAGGTCTATCGCAAGGAAAAGGATCCTGCCCTACGCAAACAGCTCTACCATGAGATAGACTCCGTGTCGCAGCTTGCAGCACAATACAACATTCCAAACGAATATGACAAGCTCATGGCAAGCATCGGTGCCGAAGGCTCCAACGCCTACACTTCCACCGACGTAACCTGCTATCATGAGGACATTCCATCCAACGAATTGGAGAACTGGCTGAAAATCCAAAGCGACCGCTTCAAGCATGCCGTCATTCGCGGCTTCCACACCGAACTCGAGACAGTCTATGAAGAATACAACATGTCGCTTGCCAACGACATGGGTAAATGCTTCGACGCACTGCTCACCGGACTGTTCCCTACCCACCCCTACGGCACTCAGAAGGTCATTGGAACGCAAGACCACCTGAAGAATCCGTCAATCGTCAACATCGAGAACTACTACAACCGCTATTATGTTCCCAACAACATTGCCGTATGCATGTCGGGCGACTTCGACCCCGACAAGGTCATTTCGCAGATTGACCAATACTTCGGCGATTGGCAACCCAACAGCCAACTCTCGCGTCCAGAGTTCCCCGCCCTCGCTCCAATCACATCTCCTAAGGACACCACCGTCCTTGGCCTTGAGGCAGAAAGGCTGATGCTTGCATGGCGCTTTGGCGGCGAGAAGGAACTTTCTACCGACACACTCAACGTCATTTCACAGATGATGTACAACGGCAACGCGGGAGTCCTGGAAATCGACCTCGAACAACCCATGAAGGTACAGATGATACAGGCAGGCGTGCAACCACTCACCGACTACACCGTTTTCATTGTTGGCGCAAGCCCCATACAGGGACAGAAGCTTGAAGACGCACGAGCACTAATCCTCGAAGAGATTGAAAAGATGAAGCGTGGCGAGTTCTCCGACGACCTGCTTCAGTCGGTCAAGAACAACATCAAACAGCAATACTACAAGCAGCTGCTCAGCAACCGTAGCCGTGCCAGCATGTTCGTAAATTCGTTTGTCAGCGGACGACCATGGGAGACCACCGTAGCGGAAATGGACCGCATCAACGGCATGACCAAACAGCAGATTATGGACTTCATCAACCGCCACTTCGGTCAGAACTTCGTATGTGTCTACAAGCGCAAGGGCGAGGACACGACACTCGTGAAAATCGACAAGCCTACAATAACACCTATTCCTGCCAACCGCGACAAGGCAAGCCAGTTCCTGAACGACATTGCAAACTCTGAGGCAGAGCCAATACAGCCCGTTTTCGTCGATTTCAGCAAGGACATGAAGCTCACCAAGACGAAGCAGGGCTTGCCCATTCTCTATAAACAGAACACCAACGACGGACTCTTCGACCTTGTCTTCAGATACGAATTCGGCAGCGAAGACGTGAAAGGCCTTGCCCTCGTTCCGTCATACCTATATTATATAGGTACCGACAAGAAGACTGCGGTTCAAATAAAACAAGAGTTCTACAAACTGGCATGCGACTACTACATTAGCGTCAATGGCGATGTTCTTGAGATTGGACTTAGCGGACTCAACGAGAACATGCCTGCGGCTCTTGCACTCCTTGAGGACTTCCTTCAGAACGCCAAGGCAGACCGCGAGTCCTACGACAGCTATGTGTCGCTTCTTGAAAAGGAGCGCAACGACGCCAAGGGCAACCAAAAGTCGTGCTTCAACGCTCTGCAACGTTATGGCATGTGGGGCAAGTACAACAGCCTTACCAACACTCTTGGCATCGACGAGCTAAAGGCAGGCGACCCACAGCGGCTTCCCGACATGCTTAAGGGACTCAACTCCTTGCAGCATCGTGTACTCTATTTCGGTCCGTCAACAGAGAAGGAGCTGACCACAGCACTCGCAAAGCTGCACAAGACGCCGAAAAAGTTCGCTCCCGTCCCCGATGGCAAGCCATACACGCGACAGCAATTCACAAAGAACGAAACCATGATTGCCCCCTACGATGCCAAGAACATCTACATGATTGAGGTAATGAACACAGGCAAGAAATGGAATCCGACCGAAGAGGCAGTAATTCGTCTTTTCAACGAATATTTCGGTGGTGGCATGAACGCAATAGTATTCCAGGAACTGCGTGAAGCCCGCGGACTTGCCTACAGTGCCGCTGCCCGCTACAACCGTCCTGACAAGACAGACGAAAGCGAGATGTTCTACGACTACATCATAACCCAAAACGACAAGATGATGGATTGCATCGGCACTTTCCGAGAGATTATCGACACCATTCCACAGTCGCAAGGGGCATTCGACATTGCAAAGCAGAACCTGCTGAAGAGTCTTCAAACACAGCGCACCACTCGTGGCAATGTTCTTGATGCCTACATCAATATGGAGCGTCTTGGACTTCAGGAAGACATCTCAAAGATTGTCTATGACAAAGTTTCCAAGCTCACCCTCCAGGACATTGTCGACTTCGAGAAGAAGAATGTTGTTGGCAAGCCTCGCCTACGCCTAATTCTTGGCAACAAGGACGAGCTCGACATCAAGGCTCTTGAGAAACTTGGACCAGTGAGATACCTCACCACCGAGGAAATCTTCGGCTATTGACAACATTGAACTTTACCACCCTTGATAATGTGATTATTCAGCACTGGCAGCTGGGGGTGTGGGCGTCCCGCCCGCACCTGTCCGCATGGCAAATCTTTCATAGGAGGTATTTTATATTACCTTGTGCGCAAGTTGCGGGCGGGACGCCCACACCCCCAGCCGCCAACCGCTGAATAATCAATTTCATAAAAGGCTTCACCTTTCCACATAGTGGAAAACAAGACACGGAGAAACAGAGGATAAGAACTCTGGTTTCTCCGTGTCTCTTTATTTACGATTTAACAGTCAACAATAAAAGTAACAACTTGTCAACTCGTCAACTTGTCAACTCGTCAACTCGTCAACTTGACAACTCGTCAACTTGTCAACTGAAAATCACTTACAGCAAGCACAAGGCTTCAGCTGCTTGAAGAAGTCGTTGCCCTTGTCGTCAACGAGAATAAAAGCAGGGAAGTCCTCAACCGTAATCTTCCATATTGCCTCCATGCCAAGCTCTGGGTACTCGACGCACTCGATGCTCTTGATGGAGCTTTGCGACAAAACGGCAGCAACGCCACCGATGGTTCCAAGATAGAAGCCACCGTGCTTCTTGCACGCCTCCGTCACGCAGTCGCCACGGTTGCCCTTGGCAATCATCACGAGGCTTGCGCCATTAGCCTGGAACTCGTCAACGTATGGGTCCATTCGGTTTGCCGTTGTTGGTCCCATCGAGCCACAAGGATAGCCCTCTGGAGTCTTTGCAGGTCCTGCATAGAGAATTGGGTGATCCTTGAAATACTGTGGCATTCCCTCACCGGCGTCGAGACGAGCCTTCAGCTTGGCGTGTGCAATGTCGCGAGCCACGATAATGGTGCCTTTCAGGTTCACGCGTGTGCTTACAGGATACTTCGTCAACTCGGCACGAACGGCGTCGATGCCCTTGTCGAGGTCAATCTCTATTCCCTTTGTGCCCTCACCCGGCTTGCGCATTTCCTCTGGAATGAGTTCTGTTGGACAGTCGTCCATCTTCTCAAGCCAAATACCATCCTTGTTTATCTTTGCCTTGATGTTGCGGTCGGCAGAGCAGCTTACACCCATGCCTATCGGGCAGCTTGCTCCATGGCGAGGCAGACGAACCACTCGGATGTCGTGAGCCAGATACTTGCCACCGAACTGTGCTCCAAGACCAATCTTGTAAGCCTCCTTCAGCAGCTTCTCCTCAAGGTCGATGTCGCGGAAGGCGCGACCTGTCTCGTCGCCCGTTGTAGGCAGGTTGTCGTAATACTTTATTGAAGCCAGCTTCACGGTCAGCAGGTTCTTCTCTGCCGACGTGCCTCCAATGACGAATGCGATGTGGTAAGGAGGACAGGCAGCCGTTCCGAGGCTCTTCATCTTCTCTACGAGGAATGGCAGCAGTGTGCCCTCGTTCTGTATCGTAGCCTTGGTCATTGGGTAGAAGTAGGTCTTGTTGGCAGAGCCACCACCCTTTGCCACCATCACGAATCGGTACTCGTCGCCCTCCACTGCCTCGATGTCAATCTGTGCCGGCAGGTTGCAGCGTGTGTTCACCTCGTCGTACATGTTCAGCGGAGCGTTCTGCGAATAGCGCAGGTTGTCCTGTGTGTAGGTGTTGTAAACACCGAGCGACAGGGCCTCTTCGTCCTCAAAGTCTGTCCACACGCGCTGTCCCTTCTCGCCGTGGATGATAGCCGTACCAGTGTCCTGGCAGAAAGGCAGAATGCCCTTGCATGCTGTCTCGGCATTGCGTAGGAACTGCAGTGCCACATACTTGTCGTTCTCCGAAGCCTCTGGGTCGGTGAGAATCTTTGCCACCTGCTCATTGTGCTCACGGCGCAGCATGAACTCCACATCGTGGAAAGCCTGCTGAGCCAACTGTGTCAGAGCTTCCTTTGATACCTTGAGGATTGTCTTTCCTTCAAATTCACCCGTAGAAATGCCTTCCTTTGAGAGGAGGCGATATTCGGTGTTGTCCTTGCCCAACTGGAACATTGGGGCATACTTGAATTCTGGAATATTTGCCATATTTTATATCGTTTTAAAATTAGTGTCTGTTTTCTACCCTCTACCCTCTACCTTCTTTCATTCACCACCCCGACGTTGATCCGCCTCCTCCTGTGCTGCCGCCGCCCCAGCTTCCACCGCCAGAGAAGCCGCCGCCCGAGAAGCCGCCACCGCCACGACGGCCACCTCCGAGCATCGAACCTATTATGATGCCGTTGGCAATGTCGTTGTTGTTGTTTGGAGTTATGTCATGGTCTTTGGTGACCACCTTTCCGCAGTTGCGGCAGATGAAAGTGTCGCGTCGGTAAGTCCTGGACCCTTTCGTTATCACGTTCGTCGACATTCGCTTCAATGCAGATTTCTTGCAGTAAGGGCAACGACGACTAACATGGTCTATCAGCCATACGAGGAACATGAACACCGCAACCATTGTTCCGATGATTGCCACTGCGGCATACCACGGAATGTCCTCTTCCTCCTCAGGCTCCGGTGTCATTGACCCATCAAGCAGATCGCACGATGCCTTTACACCGTCAACCATGCCACGGTCTACGTTTCCTTCCTTGAATCGTGGCACCATAAAGCGCTCGGCTATTCTTCTGGTCATGGCGTCGGTCATGGTGCCTTCTATTCCGTAGCCTGTAGTGAAGCGTAGGCGACGAATATCCTCGACATAAAGAATAAGCATTCCGCCATTTGTCTTCTTGCCACCTATGCCCCACGTACGGAACAGTTCGTGGGCGAAGTCGAAGATGTCCGCCTCGCCTATTGAAGGCAGCATGACCACAGCCACCTCAATGCCCGTCTTCTGCTTCAAATCGGCGAGCATCACGTTTATGCTGTCGCGCGCCGCAGCACTCAGCAGTGCCTCTGGGTCGCTCACCCTTTGGCGCAAGTCCTTCAGCTGCACGTTTGGCACGTCAGCCACCGTGTAGCTCTTGGCAGTTGCAATGGTTGCCAACGCAATGAATGCAACCACAATGTAAAGTCGAAACAGCAATGCTTTCATTCTACGTTATATTCTCTACCCTCTACCCTCTAAATTAAAACTCCACCTTCGGTGCCGTCTCAGCACCCTTCTCTGCCTCGAAATACGCCTTCTTCTCAAAGCCGAACATTCCGGCAAAGATGTTCTTTGGGAAACTGCGAATCACGGTATTGTAGTTCTTGGCAGCCTCGTTGAAGTCGCGGCGTGCAACATTTATGCGGTTCTCCGTACCTTCAAGCTGCGACTGCAGTTCAAGGAAGTTCTGGTTTGCCTTCAGGTCAGGATATTTCTCCACGATGACCATCAAACGACCGAGAGCCGACGAAACGCCCGACTGTGCCTTCTGATACTCTGCCAACTTCTCCGGAGTGAGGTTCTCTGGGTCAACCTTCACCGACGAAGCCTCGCTGCGGGCCTTCACCACGCTCTCAAGTGTCTCGCTCTCGTGGGCAGCATAGCCCTTCACCGTGCTTACAAGGTTAGGAATGAGGTCGGCACGTCGCTGATACTGCGTCTCCACGTCAGCCCATTTTCCCTGAACTCCCTCGTCAAGGGTCACCATACCGTTGTAGGCGCCAACAGCCCACATAATCACTATCACTACGATTGCCACTGGAACAATCCATTTCAGATGTTTCTTAATGTTCATATTCTCTACCTATAAATAATTATTTTGCCCACAAAATTAACCATTATATTTGACTCCCGCAAGCATTTCACATTTTTTATCATCAATTGCCATGACTACAAATAGAAATTATGACAATTGTAACGAACAGTGTCTGTCCATTGCCAATTGTCTCTATCTATCTAAAAATTTTTCATTTTTACCCTCATTCAAAGAAACGAAAGCAACGACTATCATCACACTCATTTTGTTACTGTTGCGATGAACGGTATCTGTTCCCTGTTCAATTATTTACTGAAATCGAGAGGGAATTTGGCAAAAATCGTTAATAAACCAGCGGAAACACAAAATATTTAGCAGTTTCCGCTGGTTTTCGCCCGAAAAGAATTATCTTTGCGCCAATATTGGATTATTGCAATGCTTATAGGTAGAGACAAAGAAAAACGTCGAAATATGGCATCAATTACCTCATAAGACAGCAAAAATGACGAAAAAAAAGCACTAAATTCGTCAAAATATTTATTCATAATAATTTATCAAATCCTTAAAAGGAATGACAAAAGGAGTGCCTATTGGCGTGCCTTCATTATTGTACGATTCCAATAGTCGCTGAAGGTCAATCTTGATGCCGTTTTGAAAAGGAATAGGAGTTGTGTTTATTTCATACATAAGATACATTCTGTCCCGATATTTTTCTTCAAGTCTCTTCTCAAATGTTTGTTGAGGAGTCTTCCTTACATTAAACGGATAACGAGAAGATTTCAATGTATCTATTCCTGCAAATTGAGGCGCACTGTTCTCTTTTGCGATATTATAGTAGTAATCAATGCTCATGTCATCTTCTCTATATAGCAAGAGATGATTGATATTCATAAAAGCCCTGTCAGGAGTGATGGCTCCATCAATCTTTTTACCATTGTTCAGACGAATGTTGTATTTGCCCTCATTCATAATCCAAATCCTTTGGGCATCGCTTCTGATGCATCCCACCAACACAAGTGATTCAGCTTCCGTCTCGCTGTAAATGTATTTAATCTTTTCTTTCTCTACAACCTCAGCAATAGCCCCCTCGGGGTTATTGCCAATGGAATTCTCGATTATGAAGAAATGCTTGCGCAGTTCAGCAAGTAGATCATCGTTATTCCCCTCTGGGTCTGTCTTGTCAAGAGCAAGTGAGAATATCTGACTGTTGTTGAACGGAGTGAACACCTTGCCAAGAGTCTGTTGGAAATGTTCCCGTAGATATTTCCTTGCATCCTCGTTAGGGTGAGCTTGCATGGCATAGAAGTTATACTGATTGCTAAGCATCTTCTGGATTTCACTTCGAAACATTTTCCTCACTTTGTTTTTCCATGTCTGTTTTTGCAAGTTGTTGTTTCGTGCATAAAGAGAAACTACGTAAAGGAAGTTCACGTCATAGTGGCATACAAGCAGAGTGTCCCTGTCAAATAGCCTGTTCTTAAACTGGCTATTTGTGAAATGAGTGTTCTGCTTGTCTGTAATCTCTATCCTGTCTTGATAACTCAGATTGTCATCAAGTTTCGCACTGATAAAGAAGTTTGGTATCACATTATATCCCTCAGTCACATCATCTCTCAGTTTGGGGACATTGCCGAAATTCTTTTTGTCATATTGCAGTATAGAGTCATCCGTGTCATCATTCATAAATAGGTTCAAGTTCCATTGAATCACATTTCTCGCATACGTAAACTGCTTATACACAGACTCTTTGCCAATCTGACTGCCGCGCTTATAGTATTTAGAATCTCCGATATAATAAATCGGTTTGTCTTCCTCGTATGTTGTCAGGCCTTTATATGTGTACATGTGGTCAACCAACTTTCCGTCGTCCTGCTCTTTCAGTCCTGCAGGAATATTATGGTCGCCGATAAGCTCGTCTATTATGTCTTCGAATACGATGTTGAAGTTCTTCGCCAAAAGGTAGTCCTGTATTTCAGGCGACATACTCACCTTGTGAGCCCTGTCAAAGAATGCATAGCAAAGTTCCCATAATTGCAGAGCCTTGTCTGAGAAATACTTATATTTAATCTGACATAGGCGGATTTTCCCCATCCCTTTCATCATGTTCTCAAACTGATATTTTGGAATCAGTGGGAAGTTGATGTTTATTTCTGCTGCAAAGCCGTAGGTGTCATTAATATAGTTGAGAATAGAGAAGAAGATGACAAGCAGTTCCTCGTCAAAGTTGATACATCTTTTCTTGTTGATAGGGTTCATATATACAGGGCATCCATCGTCATTGATGAAAGCTCTGCTTCTTGAGATAGTCTTTGTCCAGTTAATCTTGTTAAGACCCGAATGTTGATTCCTCAAAGTGAAGAAGAAGAAGTTCTGGTTGTCCTTGTTGAATTGAATTAGCGACAACAGTACGTCGAGAAACGTGTTGCTCATTCGCCTTCTTCCGTTGCCAACCTTTGCGATATGCCTGTAATAAATAATCTGCGACTTGCTGTTCTTGGTGCGATATACATCTATCGCCCTGTATATCCACACGGCAAACTCATATATAAACCGTTTCTGCTGTTCTGTCAACAGCGTGTTAGAGTCAATATTGATAATATCCTCCGGTCGATGTTCTCCGAACACTAACTCTCCCTTGTCCTTAGTAACAGACAAGAGTACTTTTGGAAGAATAAACACACAGTCTTTCAGTTGGGTACTGTAATAGTATCCAACGCAGTTCACGCTGACCTTTCTTTCCAGATTCTCAAATCCTCCCAATTCCTGCAGGATGACCTTCAAATCGTTCCGCCTTTTCTCGTCAGCGACAGAGTATTGATATTCTTCAATCAGGATTCTCATTGCTTGTATATATCATTTAAATTATTTTTCTCTCAGAAGTATCCAGGACCCGTTTTTATTGCTTCCGTTACGGCTGATAAAACCTTTATTGCGAAGGATTGTTATTTCTCGTTTGATTGTGGCCAATGATAATTTTGTAACATTAGCCAATTCTTCTCTTGTTGTAGAAGGTTTATTCCTGATTGCAGCTAAAATATTTTTCTGACGGACTGTTAATAATTCATTTATCGGCTCATTTATCGGCTCATTTATCGGCTCATTTATCGGCTCATTTATCGGCTCATTTTTATTTTTTGAAGTCGGTTCTACATTCTTTAAATTTGATTTAGTAACAGAGTTAGTGACATAGTTAGTGTCTAAGTTAGTGTCTAAGTTAGTGACAGAGTTAGGACGCCTAAATGTAATCCACACAAATCCCCCGTCAGTGCCATATTCCGGTTCTGGCAATCCCACGGCTTTGCAAGCATCCACCATACGGCTTACCCCCGTTCCCCAACTCTCCAAGAAAGCAGTCAGATACAATGCATCGGCAATGATTGGGTTCTGCGGATATGACCGATGAGGCAGCTTTATTGTCTCAGTTGTCAATTCATTTGGCAGATGTCCAGTGTTCTCAATTTCCACACGGTCATCAAATATGGAAATACCCACACTGCCGCTTGGCGAGTCCATCAGTCTGTGACATAGGGCATTGGTCAAAGCCTCGCGCAATGCTTCAATAGGTATCTCCAATTGTTCTTCCCTACGCATTCCTTTTACAACACCACTTTGGTTCAAGTGCTTGAAAAAGAAAGACAAACCGGCATCAAGCAACTCGAAGAAATTGCCTTTCACGCGCATATTGTCAATAAAATCCTTTTTCTCAACACCTCTAAATCTGGCCATGCGCAACAGGAATTGTGGATATGAAGTCGAGCGTTTAATAAACAAAGCCGCAGCGGCATTCTTTATCTTATCTCCCTCCAACATTCCGAACTTGTCCAATAACGACATCGCATTTTCTGCCACTGCCGATGCAGGCATACGTCCTTTTTCCACACCATACGTAACCACACCTTTAATTCTGCTCTCGTCCAAGTCCTCAAGACGTAGATTGTCTGGTGTTTGACTTTCCCACGCAAAACGACTTGGATTACTGCGCCTTAATCGTTCTTCAAACATTGATCTTGGCATTAGCACAGTTGTGCTCTCCACCTTATAATAAGCCCTGCCATCGTAAGTATAAGGAGCATCCCCGAATTTTGCTGCATCGCAGTGAATGCCGATAACGCAGAATCCTTCTCTCTCGGGTATGTCAATAATTTCTATTGGCAAACTGATGGCAGGTTCTATCTTTGTCATCTCGTGAGCGATTTCCTGTTGGGTGTTGTCCGTAACATTTTGCCCCAAGATTTCCAATTTGGGAGTAATGCCGAAAAACAACCAGCCGCCATCACTGTTCAGGAATGCACACAAAGTCTGCATCCCCTTGACGAGCTCACCAGTGGTTTTCTTCAGTTCAATAACACGACTCTCGTCTCTTGCAATCAATCCTTTTATGTCGTTAATGTCCATATCAGTGCAATATAATATGGTTTACATATCAAGATATTTTATGAATGTCGTTCGCATTCTTAACATCCTGTCGATAAAGAAATCAAACTGTTTTTCCCAAAGACTTTGGTTCTCGAAGTCTATGTTGGGTGTTACTTCAATTATATTGCTTGCTTTCTTATCAGGCATTTCTCTCCACTCAAAATGTATGTCAAGCTCTTCTTCAATAGAATCTTTGTACGACAGTAATTTATGGAAATTGTCTGTCGTTTGGTCAAAATACAGTTCTATTGCCATTTCATTACGAGTTCGTGTTTGTTCAATTGAAATATGACAATCCGATTTCCCTATTGAGAAATTATACCACTTGTCATGGCTTGGAGTTTTGCGGCTACCAAAATACGTGGCAAACTCTGAATTGTTATTTGCATATTTCAAGAAAGCATCCCAATAATCATACCTTTTTTGTTGTATTACAGACCATTTGCCGTCACTGTTAGGTTCACCTCCATCTTCACCATTTACATCAGAAGGAGATTTCATCATTCCTTCTATTTTTAGTTTATTAAAAAGTAATTTTACATTATCAATGTCAATTGTTGTTTTGCCTTCCTTAGTCTTGTAAAACAATCCAAATGCCATCTTGTCATCACCTTTTATGTTGAAGACAGAGTCTTCCATTTCATAATCTTTAAACACGTCATTCCATAAGTAGAAAAGAACTTTTCCTACGAATGTTTCAGCTGAAATAATCTCGTCTTTAGCCTTACAGAAGAAATAGCCGAGCTTTTTGTCTTCTGATTTAGTCAAATTTCCAATTTCGATATTGATTCTGTCAATAAACTCCCACCATCCATAGTATTCATTACCAATGTTGATTTGCCATTGCTTTTTGGCATCGCATATAGGCACATACTTCCAATCCCAGCGACGTTTGAAGGCAGAGTCGATAGGAAATAGACTTTGGTCGGAGGTATTCATTGTTGCCAATATGCTTAGATTTGGAGGCAAGGCTAAATAAGCAAATCCATCTTTTTCTATGCCGTATTTTTGGACCATAGTTTCAGAATATGCAGGAATGTTTTGTTCTTCGAGATAGTCTGCAATGTCAGTGTCTGCTTTGATGGGATAAGTACTCCATCCGTCGTCATCTCTATCCAGTAGTTGGAAAATATCACCGAATATCTGGGCGCAGTTTCCTCTGTTGATTTCTTCTATCACTAATGCAATCCTTTTCTCTGGGGTCATCCATGCTTTCTTATATGCTTCCAGAAAAGCTTGCGGAACAAAAGTGTATGTAAGATTATTTGTTTTTTTATCTCTATGTGGTTTGTAACATCCTACAAATGTTGAGTAATCACTATCTGGATGGAATGTTGTTCTAATACAAACGATAGGATTACTATTGTCATTTTCCAGTTGTTTGATTGTATGAGATTTTCCTGTTCCTGGTGCACCATAATATATTGTCTGCCCGTTGAATTTTATAAACGACAGAGACTCTTCATTATTTATTATATTGCAATCTGTTACAGCTGTGGTGTTTGTATTGTTGAAGAATTTTTTTGCTTTTAGAAATCTCAGATAGCCGGCTACTGTATTTGAATACTGATTATTCCCCTTGTCGTTATACTTGATGTACAATTCATTGGAATTGAGTTTATTGATAATTTCGGTGAATTCTTCTGGGTCGGTATAGTCAAGCACAGATACCTCGTGGTCAGAGTTGACAATCTGATTGAGACATTCATTGATTCGCTTGAAATCGGTATAGTTGTTTACACTCCCTTTGTATGTTGTGCAATTTTCAATGAAGAAGCGCAACTCGTCAAATATTTTTTGTTGACTTTCACTAAGTTTCTTTCCCATTACTACATATACTTTTAGTTATAATGTGCAAAGATACAACTTTTGAATGTAATTCACAAATAGTTTTATTATTTTTTATGCTGTTTTTTGTTATCGTGGATAATAATTGCACTTTGATATGAATTAGTGCATTGATACTAAGAATACAATTCCTTAGTCATATTCTGGCCATGGGCTTAATTCGCTTACATTTGATACATTCTTATTCTTGAAAGCAATATATCATTAATAATCCATTCAATGTTCTCTTCTATGTCAAAAAAATCCCAAAAAAAATCTTATTTTTGGGCAAAGTTACAAATTAATTCTGAAACGACAAAGAAAATGCGTGTTTTTTTAGTGAAGAGGGTGGTAGGGAGAGATTGCGGGATGATTATTGGTTCTTCGGAGAGTAATTGGGGGAGAGTGTGCGGTAGGTGTCGAAGCCGCCTGTGTTGGATAGGTAGATTATCGTGTCGATGAAGTATAAATGACCGTCAATTCCCATAAGGACATTATTGGGTGAGGCATCGAATATATCGAAATATCCATTGGAAAAGTATTCGCCTTCCATCTCGGGATGGAATCCAAGGCGGAGGAGTTCTTCGGCTATTTCATGTTCTGACGCTTCGCGTTCGGCAAGGATGTAAGGCTGGGTGAGGACTGCACATGGTTTGCCGCTCTGGTTTTCAGCCATGCCAATCATTTCGTATGGACAATCTTCGAAGAGTCGATTATGGATTCTTATGCGTTCGAAAAAGGGCATAAGATTGTCATCGGAATAACGGAAGTCATTGAGTTTATATACTGTTTGAGTCTCATTATTCACATACACTTCATTCTCAGAACCTCTGTCTGAGTAGGTTCCGAGTTGAGAAATGTCATCTATCCAAAGGCAATTATTTACAGCCCATTCTTTTAGCCGTGCAATTTGGACTCCCTTGCAAGCCGTTGTTCCCGCAAGCGCTTGAATTGAGCTAAGCACTCCTCCAGCGACCTCGGCTGCGTCTTCCAATATGCTACCGATTTTTTCTTTTCGGCAGTAGTCCTTTTGTGATAATCTGTCAATTGTATTTCCATCCATTCTTGTCTTTTAAAAGTTATACAAAACGCATTTTCACCGCAAAGTTACAAATTAATTCTGAAACGACAAAGGAAATGCGAGTTTTTTATTGAAGATTGTGGTGGGAGTGGGTGAGAATGATTATTGGATGAAGGTTTATAATGCGAGGGTTATTCTTTGGACAGAATATCGGCTGTCCATTCCGGCATATTGTCGGTGTATCGCTTTTTGATTATTCCATCTGACATTCTAAAAAGGAGTTGGGCTTCTTTGCCGTTTATTGAATTGTCGTAGATGTATGTTCGGTCGCAGAAGGGGGAGACTGCTGCGCAGTTCAAGATGGATTTTGTATATCTTGAGATGATTTTCGTGATTGGTACGTCATGCCCTCCTTTCATTACTCTTGCTGCTACTCGTGAGGCATTAATCAGTGGGGATTCTGTACTGACAAAGAATAGACGGATGAAAAAGCCAGCCTCCTTTGCTCTCTTTATGAAATCTACCTTTGATGTAGTGGAAAGGACAGTCTCGAAGATGAGGCTTTGCCTGTTTTTTAGGCAATCCTCGCGCAGTTGTTCGCAGTATTGGGCAGCTTGTAATACGGCATCTTGGTCATTCCAGTTGCCAAATTTTTCTTGTGCTATTTGGTCGGGATTGACATAGATGGCATCTTCAAGCCATTCGTGGTGAAGGACTTTTGAAGTTATAGTTGTTTTGCCTGAACCGTTGGGACCTGCTATAACAATAAGTATGGGTTTGTGAATTTTATTAACCATAATCTTATTGAGCTAAACGTTTGCGCCTTTCCGCTCCTAATCTTCTGATTTCAGCGAAAAATCTCTTATGAGCAGCTTCGGTTTCAGCTTGTGCCTCGGCTGCGGCTTCTTTCATTATATACGAAAGCATCTCGTCGGTGGGTTCCTCGAGACTTGTGAGGCGATATGAATTAAGTTCTTTTTCTGTCATAAGCATTTATTTTTGCCACAAAGTTACTAATTAATTCTGAAACGACAAAGGTAATAGCGGCGTTTTTTTGTTTTTTTAGTGAGGGACATAGTGACTTTTTCCTTGTACCACATGTTTGAACCTCCAAATTTTCGGTCGATTTTTATGCCCACAAAGTGAATTTGCCCAATTTGCTTTTGCCCAATTTGCCCAGTAAAATTTCTCAACATCCATAACACACTGTTTTTCAATGCGTTGCAAAATGGAATTAACCCTACTGGGCAAAATGGGCAAAAGCAAATTGGGCAAATTGCCTTTTTCAGGCGAAAAAAAGGTCATGCTTTGACACCATTCGGCTTTTGTGGATGACCATAGGGGAATGAATATGTAAATAACATTCATTATTAAATTGTCTAAATGGTCAGAAAACATTTCTCTTTCTACTTGCATATATGCAACTATCGTTGTACCTTTTCACCATAAAAATGAATCAAAGTGCGCTTCTTCGTCTCGAACGCATCTCGAAGGCATCTCGAAGGAATACCGAAGGAAGCGGATGGACGGAATTTAACAAAACAACATTCATCGTTTAACAATTAACTGAACTTTGCTTTTCCCTTCGGCCAGCGACCGTTGATTTCCACCCTTTAATTTTCAGTACGGGCAAACTAATGCTTCAAGATATTCAGCTCTTTGGCTGCGCTGGCTACTGGGGGTGTGGGCGTCTCGCCCGCACCCCCAGCCCTTGCCGCTAAATATTCAACTACATTTAAAGGGTGGGAACCAACGGTCGCTGGCCGAAGGGAAAAGCAAAGTTCAGCAATTAATTACCGGTTGTCATTTTGACAGATGGAGATGCCATTTTGGCATAATGAATGGTGGTGGCATGGGGTTTGCAATGATATGGGTGAAAAACAATAAAGAAAAAGAAAGGAGTCAAAGTATGACATTAGACAAATTTACAATCAAGGCACAGGAGACCGTTCAGGAAGCGGTGAACCTGGCACAGAGCTCAGGACAACAATCCATAGAACCCGTCCACCTGCTGAAGGCAATAATGACGAAGGCAAAGGACGTGAGCAACTTCATTTTCCAGAAACTCGGAGTCAATGCCCGACAGGTGGAGACGCTCGTTGATTCGGAGATAAGCCATCTGCCAAGGGTACAAGGCGGACAGCCATACTTGTCGAACGACACCAACAACATAATGCAGAAGGCGGTGGAAATGTCGCAGAAAATGGGCGACCAGTTCGTCAGCGTGGAACCCATAATGCTTGCCATAGTAGCATCGAACACCACGGCAAGCCGAATAATGAAGGACGCGGGATGCTCGGAAAAGGAGATGCGCAAGGCGATAGACGAACTGCGACAGGGACAGAAGGTGCAGACACAGTCGGCTGACGACAACTACCAAAGCCTCTCGAAATATGCGAAGAACCTGGTGGAAGAGGCGCGGGCAGGAAAGCTCGACCCTGTGATAGGACGCGACGACGAGATACGACGTGTGCTGCAGATTCTCTCGCGAAGGACGAAGAACAACCCTATACTGATAGGTGAGCCTGGTACGGGAAAGACTGCCATTGTGGAAGGTCTGGCTGAAAGAATAGTGAGAGGCGACGTGCCTGAGAACCTGAAGGACAAGCAGCTCTACTCGCTCGATATGGGAGCGTTGGTGGCTGGAGCGAAATACAAGGGCGAGTTTGAGGAACGTCTGAAGTCGGTTATCAACGAGGTGACGAAGAGCGACGGGCGCATCATCCTGTTCATCGACGAGATTCACACCCTGGTGGGTGCCGGAGGCGGCGAGGGAGCCATGGACGCTGCAAACATCCTTAAGCCGGCACTGGCGCGCGGTGAACTGCGCAGCATAGGTGCAACGACGCTGAACGAATACCAGAAGTATTTCGAGAAAGACAAGGCTCTCGAACGACGTTTCCAAACCGTAATGGTGGACGAGCCTGACGAGATGAGCGCAATATCAATACTAAGAGGTTTGAAAGAACGCTACGAGAACCACCACAAGGTGCGCATTCAGGACGATGCCTGCATAGCCGCCGTACAGCTGTCGGAACGCTACATCAGCGACCGATTCCTGCCCGACAAGGCAATAGACCTCATGGACGAGGCTGCGGCAAAGCTGCGCATGGAGCACGACTCGGTGCCGGAGGAACTGGACGAGATAACACGCCGACTGAAACAGCTCGAAATAGAGCGTGAGGCCATTAAACGCGAGAACGACACGCAGAAGCTGGCACAGCTGGACAAGGACATTGCCGAACTGCGCGACAAGGAAAAGCAGTTCCGTGCGAAATGGGAAGGCGAAAGGGCTCTCGTAAACCGCATTCAGGACGACAAGCAAAAAATGGAAGACCTGAAGCTGGAGGCCGAGCGAGCCGAGCGCGAAGGCAACTACGAGCGAGTGGCAGAAATACGCTACAGCCGACTGAAGATGCTGGAGGACGACATAAAGAACATTCAGCAACAGCTGCGCTCGACGCAGGACGGCGAGGCAATGGTGCGCGAAGAGGTGACAGCCGACGACATCGCCGAAGTGGTGAGCCGCTGGACAGGCATACCAGTGACAAGAATGATGCAGAGCGAGCGCGAAAAACTGCTGCACCTCGAAGAGGAACTGCACAAGAGAGTGATTGGCCAGGAAGAGGCTATTTCTGCCGTGAGCGATGCCGTAAGGCGCAGCCGTGCAGGACTGCAAGACCCGAAACGTCCTATAGCCTCGTTCATATTCCTTGGCACTACAGGTGTGGGAAAGACGGAGCTGGCGAAGGCTCTGGCAGAATACCTGTTCAACGACGAGACGATGATGACCCGAATAGACATGAGCGAATATCAGGAGAAGTTCAGCGTGTCGCGTCTGATTGGTGCGCCTCCAGGATATGTAGGCTACGACGAGGGTGGACAGCTGACCGAGGCGGTAAGGCGCAAGCCATACAGCGTGGTGCTGTTCGACGAGATAGAGAAGGCTCACCCCGACGTGTTCAACATTCTGCTGCAAGTGCTCGACGACGGACGACTGACCGACAACAAGGGCAGAACGGTGAACTTCAAGAACACCATCATCATCATGACCTCTAACCTGGGCAGTCAGTTGATAAATGAAGAATTGAGAATGAAGAATGAAGAATCTTCGTTCGACCCTTCGTTCATCAATTCGCTTAAGAACAAGATTCTCGACATGCTGAGGCAGACCATAGGTCCGGAATTCCTCAACCGAATAGACGAGACGATAATGTTCCTGCCGCTGAGGAAGGACGAGATAGCCGACGTGGTTCGTCTGCAGATGAACGCCGTGAAACGTATGCTTGAGCCACAGGGCTTCCAGCTGAACGTCACCGACGCAGCCATCGAGGCACTTGCCACAGAGGGCTTCGACCCAGAGTTTGGCGCACGCCCAGTGAAGCGGGCAATACAGCGCTGCATACTGAACGACCTCTCACGCAAGCTGCTGGCAGAGGAAGTATCGCGCGAAAAGCCGATAACGATAGATGCCGAAGACGGAAAACTGGTTTTCCGCAACTAACATAAAAAAGTCCCCTCGACACGCCATGTGCCGAGGGCTTTTTTTGTATGTGTTTGAAGAAAAAGAAAAATAATTTGGTTTTTATTTTGTGGTTTCTGCAACTTTGATTATATTTGCAGCCAAAATAAAAGCTATGATAAACAAGCAACTCTTACAACCAGAATCAATCGTTATTATTGGTGGCTCAAACAACTACCACAAGCCTGGCGGAGCCATAGTCAGAAACATCATTAATGGCGGATTCAGTGGAACATTACGCATCGTAAACCCAAAGGAGGACGAGATACAAGGCATAAAGGTGTTCCACGACATCAGCGAACTGCCACCTACCGACCTGGCAGTGCTCGTCATTCCTGCCCCCATGTGCCCCGACGCAGTAAAGGTACTTGCGGAGGAGAAGCAGGTGAAGGCATTCATCATCATTTCGGCAGGATTTGGCGAAGAGACCGAGGAGGGGGCAAAACTGGAGCAGCAGATTCTCGACACTTGCCGTAAACACGACTGTGCTCTGATTGGTCCGAATTGCATTGGCTTGCTGAACAACCACCACCATAGCGTGTTCACAAAACCCATTCCGCAGCTCAACCCACACGGCGTTGACTTCATCAGCGGTTCAGGAGCCACGGCAGTATTCATTCTTGAGTCGGCTGTGATGAAAGGTCTGCAGTTCAACTCCGTTTGGTCGATAGGCAACGGCAAGCAGATAGGCATTGAGGACGTGCTGCAATATATGGACGAGAACTTCAACCCTGCCACCGACCCGAGCATAAAGCTGCTCTACATAGAAAACATCTCCAACCCCGACAAGCTGCTGTTCCATGCCAGCTCGCTAATAAGAAAGGGATGCCGCATAGCCGCGATAAAGAGCGGTTCGAGCGAGAGTGGCAGTCGTGCAGCATCGTCGCACACGGGAGCGATAGCCACAAGCGACTCTGCAGTGGAGGCCCTGTTCCGCAAGGCGGGCATAGTGCGTTGCTTCTCGCGCGAGGAGCTGACGACAGTGGGGTGCATATTCACTTGTTTGCCCCCAACCGGAGGACAGGGAAGCCTCGCTCGCTTCGCCATCGTCACCCATGCCGGAGGTCCGGGAGTGATGCTCACCGATGCACTGTCGAAGGGTGGTCTTCAGGTGCCACAGTTTACGGGCGAGGCGGCAGAGGAACTGAAGTCGAAACTTTTCCCAGGAGCATCGGTGGCAAACCCCATTGACATACTGGCAACGGGAACCCCAGAACATCTTGCAACGGCGATAGACTACTGCGAAAACCGTTTTGACGAGGTGGACGCCATAATGGTCATCTTCGGCACGCCTGGCCTTGTGAAGCTGTTCGAGACCTACGACGTGCTGCACAAGAAAATATTGGAATGTAAGAAACCGATATTCCCCATACTGCCTTGCCTCCACACGGCAGGCCCTGAGGTTGCAGAATTCCTAAAGAAGGGACATGTGAACTTCAGCGACGAGGTGACCTTGGCGGTGTCTCTCTCAAGAATAATAGCCACTCCAAACCCTGCACGCCCTGAGATAGAGCTGTTTGGCGTTGACGTGCCTCGCATTCGCGACATCATCACAAGTGTAGAAGAAGACGGGTTTGTAGAGCCACACATAGTGCGCCAGCTATTTGAGAGTGCCGGAATACCTATGGTGCCGGAAAAGGTGAGCGACGACAAGCAGCAACTTGTAGAGTTTGCCAACAAGATTGGCTACCCTGTGGTGGCGAAAGTTGTAGGACCGCTGCACAAGAGCGACGTTGGCGGCGTGGCACTCAACATACGCAGCGAGCAGCACTTGGCACTTGAGTTCGACCGCATGATGAAGATTGATGGCGCACACGCCGTAATGGTTCAAAAAATGTTGCGCGGCAAGGAACTGTTCATCGGCGCGAAATATGAAACACGATTCGGTCATGTGGTGCTTTGCGGCATGGGAGGAATTTTCGTGGAAGTGCTCAAAGACGTGTCGAGCGGACTTGCTCCGTTGAGCTATGAGGAAGCATCGTCGATGATACACTCGCTGCGTGCCTACAAGATAATCCGCGGCACACGCGGACAACAGGGCATCAACGAGAAGAAGTACACCGAGATAATAGTGCGTCTCTCCACCCTACTCCGCTTCGCCACAGAGATAAAGGAACTTGACATCAACCCGCTGCTTGCCGACGGCGACGACATTGTGGCTGTCGACGCACGAATAAGGATTGAAAAAAACAAATAGAAATGGAATACAAATATTCGGAAGAAGAAAAGGCGCATCGCAAGAAGTTGAAGCGCAAACAAATGGTGAAGGACTACTTCTTCATCACCTTCGGCATACTGCTCTATGCCACTGGCTTCAATGCGTTCATTCTGCCTGAAAAGGTGGTTATGGGCGGCATGACAGGTGCCAGCTCGCTGCTCTACTATGCCTTTGGCCTACCACCAGGCGTGATGCTGTGGTTCATGAACGTGGCACTGCTCATTCTTGCCTATAAGGCTCTGTCGAGGCAGTTTGTTCTGCGAACCATAGTTGGAGTGACCATAATGTCAATATTCATCGATGCGCTTCGCCCCATATTTGCCGAGAACCCAATCATCACGGCAGGCGACGACAAATTCATGCATGTGCTGATTGGAGGCATGTTGGGTGGAGCAGGACTGGGAATAGTATTCTCACACAACGGCTCTACGGGAGGCACGGACATCCTTGTAGCCCTGCTTGGCAAATACACGAGGATGAGTTTCGGACGTGCCATGCAGATGATAGACATGTGCATCATTGCCTCTTCCTACTTCCTCTTCCACAGTATGGAGACGATAGTCTATGGTCTTTGCTTCACCTTCGTGGCTGCTTACGTCTGCGACTACATCATCAATGGTACTCGCCAAACGGTGCAGTTCCTTATAATATCGAAGAAATATGACGAGATTGCCGACATTGTGAACACACGGATGCATCGTGGAGCTACGGTAATACATGGTACAGGTTGGTTCAAGAAGAGCGACGTGAAGATACTCATCATCCTCACCCGAAAATACGAGTCGCAGGAGGTGTTCAACACCATAAAGCGCATTGACCCTAATGCTATGGTATCGCAGTCGTTCTGTCAGGGCGTATTCGGCGAAGGCTTTGACAAAATAAAGTAAAGTCGCGCCACACGTCGCCAAGCAATGCGGCTCCTCCGAATCCCATTGCCTTGACACTGTTCAGACTATCAAGACTTACGCCGCCCAAGGCCATCACCCGTTCATCGACGATGCCGCCTTGGACGGCTTTCTTTATGTCATCCTCAGTGAATGCCGAACTATAGCCTTGCTTAGAAATGCTGTCGAAAATGGGACTAAGGAAAACATAGTCGCATACACTCTTCCTCTCGACCACTTCTGCAAGCGAATGGCACGATGCAGAAATCACCACCCTACCATCGGTTTGCGGCGGATAAGGATTTCTTCCGTTAAGATGCACTCCACAACCATATTCTATGGCAACGTCATGGCAGTCGTGAAGCGACAACCTGTGATGCCACCGCCCGTCAATCTCTTCAATAAGCCTCCTATGCTCCACATCCGAAGCCCCCGGCTTCCTGATATGCACCCTGTCAACCCCATTCTCAAACAGGGTATTAATCAACATGCCCTCGTCCGCAACGAACGAGGGCTGTGTTATCACTATAAGTTTAAAGTTTATCACGAACTTTAATTTTTAATTCTTAATTCTTAATTTCACGCTACGCTTGACTACAGTCTTTCAGCGAATGGCTGATGCGGGCGGCACAGAAGTTGGGACCGCACATGGTGCAGAACTCGCCTTCGGTCTTGTTTGAGGTCTTGTAGTATTCAAGAGCCTTCTCAGGGTCGAGGGCAAGGTTGAACTGGTCCTTCCAACGGAACTCATAGCGCGCCTTAGAAAGGGCGTTGTCGCGAACCGTAGCTCCTGGGTGGCCTTTGGCAATGTCAGCTGCATGGGCTGCTATCTTATAGGTGATTACACCTGCTCGCACGTCGTCTTTGTTAGGCAATGCAAGATGCTCTTTTGGAGTGACGTAGCAGAGCATGGCTGTGCCATACCAGCCAATCATGGCAGCACCGATGGCACTTGTGATGTGGTCGTAGGCAGGAGCAATGTCAGTGACGAGAGGACCGAGGGTGTAGAAAGGAGCACCGTGGCACTTCTCTATCTGACGATCCATGTTGGCACGAATCTTCTGCATTGGCACATGACCAGGACCTTCGATGAACGCCTGCACGTTCTTTGCCCACGCACGCTCGACAAGCTCGCCCATGGTGTCGAGTTCGGCAAACTGGGCGGCATCGTTGGCATCGTAGGTTGAGCCAGGACGCAGTCCGTCGCCAAGGGATATTGCAACGTCATACTTGGCGCAGATGTCGCAAATGTCGTCGAAGTGGTCGTAGAGGAAGCTCTCCTGCTGATGAACGATGCACCATTTGGAAATGATGGAGCCACCACGGCTCACCATGCCTGTCAGTCGTCCTTGCGACAGAGGCACGTTCTTAAGGCGAATGCCGCAGTGGATGGTGAAGTAGTCAACGCCCTGCTCGCACTGCTCAATCAGCGTGTCGCGGAAAATCTCCCACGTCAGGTCCTCTGCCTTGCCGTTCACCTTCTCGAAAGCCTGATACATTGGCACTGTGCCTACTGGAACAGGGCAGTTGCGCAGAATCCACTCGCGTGTCTCATGAATGTTCTTGCCAGTGGAAAGGTCCATCAGCGTGTCGCCACCCCACTTGCAGCTCCACACGCACTTCTCCACCTCTTCCTCGATGCTTGAGTTGAGGTGCGAGTTGCCGATGTTGGTGTTTATCTTCACAAGGAAGTCTGTTCCGATAATCATCGGCTCTGCCTCCGGATGGTTGATGTTGGCAGGAATTACGGCACGACCCTCAGCCACCTTCTGACGCACAAACTCTGGCGTGATGTGCGTCTCGATGCCCAGTTCGCGGCAGTTCATGTTCTCGCGAATAGCCACATATTCCATTTCCTCCGTTATGATGCCACGCTTTGCGAGAGCCATCTGCGTCTCGCCCTCCTTGCGCTTTGCTATCCACGGCTGACGGAGTTTAGGCAGACCTTTTTCGAGGTCGATTTCCACGTTTGGGTCGCTGTACGGACCACTTGTGTCGTAGATATAGACGGGAGCGTTCTCCTGAAAGTGCTTCTCGCCCTTCTCTACAGTCACCGTAGGCGTGAGCGAAACTCGCCTCATGCCCACCTTCAGTTCGGGGTGGATGACACCGTTCATATAGACTTTCTCCGAACTGGGATAAGTGATTTTGATGTTGTTGTTCATATTTGTTTTTTAATTTATTATTCTTTTCATTTCCTCCACAGGATTCTCCGCCCTCAATATGGTACCGCTGAGAGCTATTCCACGTACTCCCGTTGCAAGTATCTCGTCGATGTCGTCGGCAGTAATGCCGCCTATGGCAACCACAGGAAGGTCTATTCCCGCCTCTTCCATCTTGGCAATGATGTTGCGATAGCCTTCCAAACCAAGAACAGGGGCGAGGTTCTTCTTTGTCGTAGTGAAACGGAATGGACCACAGCCTATGTAGTCGGCACCTTGGCTTGCCAATCTTTCGATGTCCTCAAACGTGTTTGCCGTTCCACCGATGATGAACTCTTCGCCAAGCACACGTCGAGCCTCATCCACTGGCATATCGTTCTTGCCGAGGTGAACACCGTCGGCTTTCAGTTCCTTTGCCAAAGCCACTCGGTCGTCCAATAGGAAGATGGCGTCGTGAGCCTTACACAAGGGCTGAACCTCGGCAGCCGCCTTGCGCACCTCGTCGTCAGAGGCGTCTTTCATTCTAAGCTGAATCCATCGGCAACCGCCTTCGAGTGCCATTCGCGCTCCTTCTACGTAGCCGATGGCATCTGTTTCGTGGGTTATGAATTGTATTGCTCTCATAATTTTCTAAATGAAGAGTGAAGAGTGATGAGTGAAGAATCTTGCTTGAGAATTATGGATTTCTTTGGGTCGAAGAAATGGTTTACTGGGCCATGACCATGACCTATCTCAATGTCAGCCCCAGCCTTTAGTGCCTCGGTTAGCCACTCCTTTGCCTTACCTATAGCCTCGTCTGTAGCAAAGCCTTGCGCCAAGAACGAGGTAATAGCCGACGAAAGCGAACAACCAGTGCCGTGGGTGTTGCGTGTTGCAACATTTTCAGCCACATATTCACGCTCCACCTCACCGTAAAGCCTGTCCACCTTCTGCCCTGCCAAGTGTCCGCCCTTGATTAGGAGGTTGTTGCAACCGAGTTGCAACACATGGCGGGCTGCCTTGTCCATGGTTGCCTTGTCGGTTATCTTTATACCCGACAGCACCTCCGCCTCGGGCACGTTTGGAGTGAGCAGTGTGGCGAGAGGCAAAAGTTCACGGCAAAAGACTTCCACAGCATCGTCCTGCATCAGTCGTGAACCGCTTGTTGCCACCATCACTGGGTCGACCACAAGATGTTCCACCTTGTATGCCTTCAGCGCATCGGCAATGGCACGAATGGTAGCGGCATCGTTCACCATGCCAACCTTTACGGCTCGTGGCTCAATGTCGTCCATCACTGCCTTAATCTGCCCTGCCACTATCTCTGGCGGCACGGCATGAACGGCAGTCACGCCAAGCGTGTTCTGCACCGTTATTGCCGTGATGGCAGAAGCGGCATAGCAACCAATTGCCGACATGGTCTTAATGTCTGCCTGTATGCCTGCACCTCCTGACGAGTCGCTGCCAGCTATGGTAAGGGTGGCGATATATTGGGCCACCCCCGCCCCCTCCCTGTGGAGGGGAGATATGTTCATCTTCATGTTTTATTAGTTCTGAATCAATGCGCCTCTTTTCACTCCCCCTTTGGAGAGCTGGAGGGGACTACATCAAAGCTCCTGTCCCAATTCTTCCACACTGGCTCCATGCCCAAGGCTCTGAGGTCGGCATCCACTTGCTTTGCCGTGCGGGTGTCGCTAACGTCAAACTGCGCCAACGACTCGGGGTGACAGCAGTAGCCTCCTGGGTCGGTATGGCTCTCGGCACTCATCGTTGTCACTCCCAGAGTTGCCATGTTGTTGCGCACCTCTGCCGTCTCTCGTGTAGAATAAGAAATGTCAACGTCGTGGTCGAATATTCGCATGGCAAAGGTCACCTGTGCCAGCTCGCGGTCGGTCATCTCCACGTTTGGCTGGAATCCACCGTTCTCTGCCATTCTCATTCGCGGGAAGTTCACTGAGTACTGGGTGCGCCAATAGGTCTTCTCCAAATAGCGCAGATGGCGTGCAAGCATCACCACCTCTGTGCGCCAGTCTTCAAGTCCTATCAAGGCTCCCATGCCAATCTTGTGTACGCCAGCCTGCCCCATACGGTCGTAGCCGTTCAGTCGCCACTCGTAGTTAGACTTCGGACCACGTGGGTGATACACCTTGTATCGCTTCTCGTTGTAGGTTTCCTGGAAGCAGATTACTCCGTTCAGTCCGTGGTTGCGCAGCTCGGCATATTCCTCGGATGCCAAAGGCATCACCTCAATCTGCAGGTTGTTGAAGTAAGGTTTTGCAAGGTCGAGAGCCTTTGCAATGTATTTCACTCCCGTCAGCACCTTGTTCTCGCCCGTCAGCACCAAGAGGTTGTCGAACGGCCCGAGTTTCTTTATCGCCTCATACTCGCGCACTATTTCCTCCTCGGTAAGTATGGTGCGTGCCATGGGGTTCTGTACATGGAACCCGCAATAGACGCAGGAGTTGGAACACGAGTTGGCAATATAAATAGGAATGAACATGTTTATCGTCTTGCCGAAACGCTCGCGTGTGATGCGCTGGCTCAGGCGTGCCATCGGCTCAAGATACTTGTCGGCGGCTGGCGACACCAGGGCCATGAAGTCGTCGACGCTCAGATGACTTTTGGCAAGAGCGCGACGCACGTCAGCATCGGTCTTGCCCATTATCTGTTGGGTTGTCTCGTCCCAATCGTATTTCTGTATTTCGTCGTAAAACATTATGTCAATTATTAAAAAAACTTATCCGCCGCAAAAAGCTTTCAGTATGACAATGTCGTCGCCATCTTTCAGCTGACGGTTTTCCCATTCTGTGCGTGGCACCATCTCGTTGCTGATGGCCAGTGCCACGCCCTTCTCCGGCAAGTTCTGCTCCTTGGCGAGGTCAGACACGGTGGTTGCCTGTGTCTCTACCTCTTTATTGTTGATTTTTATTTTCATAGATGTTGTTAATGTGGAGTGAGGAGTGTGGAGTGAGGAGTGAGAATACTGCGCTGCGCAGCAATTCAACCTTCAACATATCTCACTCCTCTCTCCTCACTCCTCACTCCTCTTTTAGTTCAAAAACGCTGTCAGTGGCGAGCTTGCCTCTGCCTCGAAAGAAGCAGCCTGAATGGCAAGCCCCGCCTCGTAAGCCTCACGTCCACACTCCACTGCCTTCTTGAAGGCGCGTGCCATGGCTATAGGGTCGCCAGCCACTGAGATGGCTGTGTTCACAAGACAGGCGTCGGCACCTATCTCCATTGCCTTAGCGGCATCGCTCGGCGCACCGATGCCCGCATCAACCACAACAGGCACTGTAGCCTCCTCGATGATGATGTTGAGGAAGTCGATGGTGCGCAAGCCCTTGTTAGTGCCAATAGGAGCAGCCAAAGGCATCACCGTGGCGGCGCCTGCCTCAGCCAGCCGCTTGCAGAGCACAGGGTCTGCCTGACAGTAAGGCAACACGACAAAGCCCTCCTTCACCAGCAGTTCAGTAGCCTTCAGAGTCTCCACCGGGTCGGGCAGAAGATAGCGTGGGTCGGGATGTATTTCCAGTTTCAGCCAGTTTGTACCGAATGCCTCACGAGCCATCTTCGCTGCAAACACAGCCTCCTCGGCGTTGCGTGTGCCAGAGGTGTTGGGCAACAGCTGTAGGCCAGGGCGTACTATGTGGCGAAGCATGTCGTCGCCTTCGTCCTCAAGGTCAATACGTTTCATTGCCATCGTCACCATCTCCGTTTCCGAAGCCTCGATGGCCTTGCTCATAATGTCGTTGGAACCGAATTTTCCTGTTCCAAGAAACAGTCGGGAGTTGAATTCCTTACCTGCAATAATCAATTTTTCCATTCTGCTAATGGTATAAAACAATATAAATTATCAAATAAGGAGATGCTCTGAGATTGCGTCGTTCTCGTCGTTTTACTATCCCTACGGCGGCATTATCCGCATCAGGTTCTACGGGTGTAATCTCAGCCTGAACAAACGTTCAAGCACCCCTACCAGCCCGTTTGGCTGGATTTCTGTTGGCAAAATTAATAATAATATGCTTAACAGCAAAATAAATCGCACTTTTTTTCACTATTTTTTTGAGCAAGCCAATATTTCATGTAACTTTGCAACAAATAAAACGACTTACGCAATGGACAAGACAATAGAGACGCACCCCTTCGAGCCATTCCTGCCCAAAGGCGCACTACTGCTGATGCTCGGCACTTTCCCACCATCGGAGAAACGCTGGTGCATGAGGTTCTACTACCCCAACTTCATGAACGACATGTGGCGCATCTTCGGCATACATTATTTTGCCGACAAAGACCATTTCATCGTCCCTGGCGAGAAGCGCTTCGACGTTGACCGCATAAAGCAGTTCCTCACCCAACAAGGCATAGCCCTCTTCGACACCGCCGTCCGCGTCTGCCGCACAAAGAACACCGCCTCCGACAAAGACCTCGAAATAATTGAGCCGACCGACGTCACGGCAATGCTCCTTTCACTGTCCGAGTGCAAAGCCGTAGTAACAGCTGGACAACTCGCCACCGAGACCTTCTGCCGCCACTTCAACATAGCAATACCCAAGGTTGGAGAATACGTCGAGTTCCCACTCCCCACCACGTCCCGCATCATCCGCCTCTACCGCATGCCAAGTTCCTCACGTGCCTATCCCATGAAGCCCGAGAAGAAAGCCGAGCAATACGCCAAGGTGTTCGACTATATCAGTCGATGACGTAAATTTCCCAACTGTTTTCAACTTTTGTAGAGATGGCATACAAGTAGAGGAAATTTCGTTCAAAGGCTTTGAATGTACGTTCAAAGCTTTTGAATGTACGTTCAAAGGCTTTGAATACACATTCAAAGTACTATGAACGGAAAATCTCCAACTGTAATGACAAAACTATCTCCTTACATTTGAAAATATTACAATAGTAAAAGCATGGCTGAAACATACGTCACTTTTCTCCCTTTATCTTCACTTATCTACCTTTTACTACTTGCGAAAGTTGAATTTCAGTTATTAATACGTCACTAACGGCACTAAAACGTCACTAACGTCACTAAAACGTCACTCTGTTAAGTGTTGAATATCAATAAATTAGAAAGAAAAGTGATATTAGTGACGTTTTTTGAAACAAAAAAAATTTAGTATACACATGTTTCTTCACTTAATCGAAAGAATGTGATTGGAAAACAAAAGTGCGGGCAAGATGCCCGCACCTTCTCGTTATTCAAATGAAACGGTCAATGGAGACTTCAGTGCTTTAGCCTGATTGTCTGAACGGAGAGTCCATTCAGCCATGTTGCGACAGTCGTACTTGCTCCAAGCAGAACCGAAATAATAGGTGAACTTCTCGTCGGCAGAGAGCGACTTGCGAATGCCGAGAGCATGACCTGCGGCACCACTTACAGCCTCAGGATAGAGGACCTTCCTTGTTTCCACATTGCCTTCAGGGAATAGTGCCCCTACAAAAATCTGGAAGTTCTGTCCCTTAGGATTGTCGGTTGGGTCGGCATAAAAAACGCCTTCCTTTTCAATCTGGACATTCTCTGTGTCTTCACTATGCAGGACTACTCCTGCTGCTACGTCAACAGGCTGTGTTAGTCCGCTGTAGCTCAAAGTCATGCGATTGTAGTTGCTTCCCTTGTCAAGGCTCAACAGGCGGTGCTCAACGACTTTGTCGCCATTCTTCAGTTCTGTTTCATTATAGGTGAGACTGACAGTGAAACGAAGAGGACCATTGTCAAGAATCTCATATTCCTTGTAGCAATAAGGGAAGATGAGGTTGTCGCCCTCTATAATGGCAGGAGTGCCGCAACCGAGGGTTGGACCAACCTTGTAGCAGTCGAGGCCGTTGCCGTGGTCGAAGTGGTAGCTTGTCTTCATTTCAAGTGCCTTGGCGGCAGCTTCGTCCTTCTTTTTCAGTTCGGCAATTATCGGCTTGTTTACGTCCTCAACAAAGTAACGCTGTTCAACGACGAGCGAAGGAGTGTTCTTAAGCCATACGTCGATGCCGAAAGCCCGCTCGCCACTGCGCTGCAAGGCAGGTCCGTAGCAACGGTAGGCGGCACGGTCGTTCTCCCATGCAATATCGTCGACGCGCTCTGGGTACATGCGTCCGTAGCAAGTGTTTACATATTGCTGAGGCTCACCCTTGGCAAAGGTGAATACCGTCTTGCCTTGTGGGCGCACAGCTGCTTCAATAAGCACCTTGCCATCGTGGGTCAGCTGATAAGGCACTTGCTGACCAAGTGCGTTCTTCACCACGAACTGGCGACCACCGCTGATGCCAAGACGATTGTAGACTGACGAAGCAGCAATCTCTACGATTTCCTGACGCTGCTCGTTAGACTTATTTTCTACAGAAACGGTAAACGCATTGTCGTCGGCACTGCATACAGAAGAGTCCTCGAAGCGCACACGCTCGCAAGCGGCAAGGAGGAAAGCGCCAGTTCCGAAATTGGTAACGTTCTTTCCCGTAAGCTGCTGCCCCTTGATGGCACGCTCGCCAATGGGCTGAACATAACCCACGGTGAAATCGGGCTGAAGAGCCGTCTCGGAAAGATATTTCCATGCGAGGTCGGCAACGGGCTGATAGACTGTGCGGTCGAGAATGTTGTGGTTGATGCCCCAATAGAGTCCGTAAGTGAAGAATGCCGTTCCACTGGTCTCTGGACCTATTGCCTGCTCGGCATCGACCATTGAGCGAGTCCAATAACCAGCCTTCTGCTGTGAAGCTGCAACGCCCTCGGCAAGCTGCTTATAACGCTGTAGGAAGAAGTCGCGATGCTTGTAGCACTGTGGCATGTCGGCAAGCACCTTGGCAAGTCCGGCAAGCACCCAACCATTGCCGCGAGCCCAGAAGTCCTTCTTGCCGAGGTCGGTCTTGTGCTTAGGATAAATGTATTTCCCGTCGCGGAAATAAAGTTTTGCCTCTGCATCGAACATCAAGTCGTCGGCAAAGCGGAAGTTGTCGTAGAGCTTGTCGAGATAGCGGACGTCGCCCGTTGCCTTGTAAAGCTTGGTGAACACAGGCATAACCATATAGAGGGCATCAGCCCACCACCAGTAGTCGTTCTGCTTTGAGCAGACAATGTAGTCCATTACCTCCTTGGCACGACGAATCTTGTATGGGTCGGGATTCATCTCATACATGTCGAGATAAGTCTGGAAACAAATCTGCCAGTCGCCGAAGAGCACATGCTGCATCGTCTCTCCATACTCTTTATAGAGCCATTTGCTGTGGTCGGTTTCCGTTGCCCCACTCCACTTGTTGTGACGCGCCCATTTGTCGCTGAACTCGAGATAACGAGCGCAACCCGTAAGTTTATACGCCTCCATGTTTCCAGTGAAATAGGCAGCATCGTCCCAGAAGGAGCGGACGTTAGGCGAATTGTCGGCTTGCCACTTGTCATTCACCTTCTTTACGATTTCCAATGTTGGCAGCGGAGCAGCAACAGCTTTTTTCTTTGCCTTTGCAGCAACGGTTGCCGGCAACAGCAGCATTGCGCAGGCAATGAGCATGATAGTTCGTTTCATAGTCGTTTTGATTTTAATTATTTAGTAACTTTACTTCATTTTTTCGTCAAACCACTGCACAATCTGACGATAGAGGTGGTTGCGGGTGTTGCCACCACTGATGCCATGGTTGCGGTTGGTATAGATGTTCTCCTTGAAGTCCTTGTCGGCCTGTATCAGGGCTTCGGAGTATTCTGCAGTATTCTGGAAATGCACATTGTCGTCGGCAAGACCATGACAGATGAGCAAGGCTCCATGCAGCTTGGAAGCACGGGCAATGGGGTTAACCTCGTCGTAGCCCGACTTGTTCTCCTTAGGAGTGCGCATGTAACGTTCGGTGTATACAGTGTCGTAGTATCTCCAACATGTAGGAGGCGCAACGGCAACTCCTGCACGGAACACCGGTCGTCCCTCGCTCATGCTCATAAGGGTGTTCCAACCTCCGTAGCTCCAGCCCCACATTCCAATCCTGTCCTTGTCAACATAAGGCTGCTTGCCAAGCCAAATGGCTGTCTCAACCTGGTCGAACGACTCCTTTTCGCCAAGACGCAGATAAGTACACTTCTCGAACTCTGCACCACGTCCTCCTGTGCCACGGTTGTCGACGCAAGCCACAATGTAGCCTTGCTGAGCCATGTATTGTTCAAGTATTGCACCCTGTCCTGCTGCTCCTATGTTCCAGCTGTTAAGCACCTGTTGGCTTCCAGGACCACCGTATTGGAACATTATAACGGGATAGCGCTTGGAGGGATTGAAGTCGGCAGGCTTTACCATCCATCCATTGAGCTTAACACCTTCTGATGTAGTGAACGAGAAGAGTTCTTTAGTGCCCAAGCCGTAGGAGTCGTATTTCTGCTTCAACGCCTTATTGTCAATCATGGTGTGAAGCAGTTTGCCTCGCCCGTCGTTGAGCGTATAAACGGCTGGGGTGTTGATGTCGCTCCAGATGTTGATGAAATAGCGGAAGCCACAACTGAAGGTGGCGTTGTTTTGCCCTTCCTTACTCGTCAGTCTTTCCACCTTTCCGTTGGCATGCGAAACATATACCTGCTTATCCTGTGGTCCAAGCTCGTTGGCGGCATAATAAACGTCACCGGTCTTGTCGTTCATGCCGTAAATGTCAGTCACCTCAAACTGGCCTTTGCCAATCTGACGCTTCAACTGTCCGTTGAGGTTATAAACATAAATGTGGTTGAAGCCGTCGCGCTCGCTTGGCACCAGAATGTGCTGGTCGGTAAATGTAACGGCACACATCGACTCCTGCTTAACATACTTGTCCACCTTGTCCTGAACGACGAGTTTGGAGAGCGTAGTCAGCGGATTGGACATGTAGATTCGCATGTCGTCCTGATGACGGTTCATGGTGAAAACTGCTACTTTGGTAGGGTCGCTCGTCATCACGATGCGTGGAATGTAGCCGTCGGCATCCAGTGGAACGTCAATTTTGCGTGTCTTCCTCGACTTGATGTCGAAGCTGTATACTCCCACCTTAGAGTTGTCTTCTCCTGCCTTGGGATATTTGTAGACGTAACTGCCTGGATAAGTAAGATATTCGTCCATGGAAGGATTAGAGCCACGGAACCACTGGAAGGCGAATTCCCTCACCTGCGACTCGTCGAACTTGATCCACACCAACTGTCGGCTGTCGGCGGTGAAGACCATACTCCTGTTGGTGGAGAACTCCTCTTCATACACCCAGTCGGGAATGCCGTTGATTATCTTGTTTCGCTCACCGTCGGTGGTCACCTGACTCTCGGCGTTGTCGTAGAGCAGCTTCACGAGGAAGATGTTGTTCTGACGGACGAAGGCAATCATGTTTCCGTCGGGCGAGAAGAGCGGTGTCTGCTGCTCGCCTCCAACAGAAAGCGGCACCATTTTGTTGTTCTCAACCTCATATATATAATAGGTGGCGGTGAACGAACGTCGGTAGATGTAGCGAGTGTCAGTCTGAATCAACATTCGCTTTCCGTCGGGCGAAAAGATGTAGCCGTCGATTCTGTCGATGCGAATCTTTGGACCACGCACGTTGTTGAGGTCGAAAATCACCCCTGTCTGCTTACCTGTCCTGAACGAATACTTTAGAATCTTCGTTCCGTCGCTGCTTATCTGCGAATACGATTCTCCATCGTCGAGAGGCATTAGACTTGCCATTGTCTCAGGCCTGAACTCACCTTTTGTGATGTTCTTCAGGTCGAGCTTTACTGCAAACGTCTGTACAGCCGAAATCATTAAGGCTGCCATAAGGAAAAGTGCTTTTTTCATATAACAATAACATTTTGATTATCAGTATTACATGGACTTCTTCAAAATTTTCTCCCTGAACTTCTTCATCTCCGGGTCTTCCTCCAGGAACTTGTCGAGAATCTCTATGCCCTTCATAGTGCAGAAACCTCTCAGGAAGACGAAAATCATGTTGTAGGACACCAGTTCCATTGAATAGTTTAGGTTACTATAGTTGCTGATGATGAAGCGGTTTGAGACATCGAAGAGGTTGAGCGTGAGGTCGTAGTTCACATCGCTGCGGAAATATCCCTCGCGTATGCCTCGGTGAATGAAGTCCATCTGCTGTTGCTGGCGGTCGGCGTTCTGTTGTTCGAAATACTCAAGAATCTTGGGGTATTTCTCCAGTTCACAATAGAACGAGGGATGAGTTTTGCGCAGCTGCTGCAATTTCAGCCTAAAAATGTGTATTAGAATGTCCATAACGTTGTCGGCATTCATCACCAGCTCGTGCAGTTCCTTCTCGCTACTTTCAAATGAGTTTTTTACACATTCAAAGAGCAAATCCTCCTTGTTGTCGTAAATTTCGTATAGCGTACGTTTGGAAATGGAGAGGCTGTTTGAAATGTCGTCCATCTTCACTGCCTTTACTCCCCTCTTGTTGAAAAGTTCGTTCGCAGTAGAGAGAATTTTGTCCTTTAATGTCCTTCTATATGACGTATTATAGCCGTTTCTGTTCATTTTGTTTGCTTTTTGCGTACAAAGGTACTAAATAATTAAAAAAAAGTGCACTGTTTGCGACATTTTTATTATCTTTGCGGTCAAATTTAAAGAAAACTAAGCAAACATATTAGTTTTTCACATAAAAATTGGCAATTAAGTTATATAATAAACATCTAAATAGAAGTATGGTCAAAATTTCTAAAGAGGCCGCCCTCGAATACCACGAGAATGGAAGGCCAGGTAAAATTGAAGTAAAGCCAACCAAGCCTTATCGCACCCAGACCGACCTTAGTCTGGCGTACTCGCCTGGAGTGGCTTATCCATGTTTGGAAATACAGGATAACCCTGACGCAGCCTACAAGTACACGGACAAAGGCAATCTCGTTGCGGTCATAAGCAACGGAACGGCAGTCCTCGGCCTTGGCGACATTGGAGCGCTGAGCGGCAAGCCTGTCATGGAAGGAAAGGGTCTTCTTTTCAAAATATACGGCGGCATCGACGTCTTCGACATTGAGGTTGCCGAGAAAGACCCGGAGAAGTTTTGCGAGGCAGTGGAGAAGATTGCCCCGACCTTTGGTGGAATCAATCTTGAAGACATCAAGGCTCCAGAATGTTTCTACATAGAAGAACGTCTGAAGAAGACACTCGATATCCCAGTGATGCACGACGACCAGCACGGCACAGCCATCATCTCTGCCGCCGGTCTGAAGAATGCGCTCGAAGTGAACGGCAAGGACATTGAAAAGGTAAAAATCGTCGTCAATGGCGCAGGAGCAGCTGCCATTTCCTGCACGAAGCTCTACATGGCTCTCGGCGCAAAGAAGGAGAACATCGTCATGCTCGACTCGAAGGGAGTCATCACAAGCGACCGTCCGAACCTTACCGAGCAGAAGAAATTCTTCGCCACCGACCGCCGCGACATCCACACACTGGAAGAGGCAGTGAAGGGTGCCGACGTCTTTGTGGGACTGTCGAAGGGCAACGTGCTCTCAAAGGACATGATTCGCTCAATGGCTGACCAGCCTATAGTCTTCGCACTTGCCAACCCAGTGCCTGAAATAAGCTACGAGGACGCAATGGACAGCCGTCCAGACGTACTGATGTCGACTGGCCGTTCAGACTATCCCAACCAGATAAACAACGTCATCGGCTTCCCATACATCTTCCGTGGAGCACTCGACGTGAACGCGTCAGCCATCAACGAGGAGATGAAGATGGCAGCAGTACACGCCATTGCCGACTTGGCGAAGCAGCCCGTGCCCGACGTTGTCAACGACGTGTACCACGTGAACAACCTCACCTTCGGCCCCGACTACTTCATTCCGAAGCCAGTAGACCCACGCCTCATCACCGAGGTTTCGGCAGCCGTAGCCAAGGCAGCCATAGAGAGCGGCGTTGCCCGCAAGACCATCACCAACTGGGCAGAATACAAGAACCGCCTTCGCGAGCTGCTCGGCCAGGAGACCAAGCTCACGCAGAAGCTCTACGACACTGCCCGCAGCCATCCGCAGCGCGTTGTATTCGCCGAGGGCATCCACCCAACCATGCTCAAGGCGGCTGTCCAAGCCAAGGCAGAAGGCATCTGCCAGCCTATTCTCTTGGGCAACGACGAGCGCATAGAGAAGCTTGCCAAGGAACTCGACCTCAACCTCGACGGCATTGAAATAATCAACCTTCGCCACGACCGTGAGGCAGAACGCCGCGAACGCTTCGCACGCATACTCACTCAGAAGCGCCAGCGCGACGGCTACACCTACCAGGAGGCAAACGACAAGATGTTCGAGCGCAACTACTTCGGCATGATGATGGTTGAGACAGGCGAGGCAGACGCCTTCATCACAGGTCTCTACACCAAGTATTCCAACACCATCAAGGTGGCAAAGGAAATCATCGGCATCCGTCCAGAATACAACAACTTCGGCACGATGCACATCATCAACTCGCCACGCGGTCCGCTGTTCATTGCCGACACCCTGATAAACCAGAATCCAACGACCGACGTTCTCGTTGACCTTGCCAAGCTCAGCTCCACAGCGGTCCGCTTCTTCAACGAGAAGCCCGTTGTGGCGATGATAAGCCACTCCAACTTCGGCTCCGACAACACCGAGGGCACGCAGAAGGTGCGCCGCGCCGTAGCCCGCCTGCAACAGGAAGACCCATCGATGATCATCGACGGAGAGATACAGATTGGCTTCGCCCTGAACCGTGAGATGCGCGACGAGATGTACCCGTTCAGCAAGCTCTACGGCGAAGACGTCAACACGCTTGTCTTCCCCAACCTTACCAGTGCCCGCTCATCGTACAAGATGCTTCAGGCAATGAACACCGACGTTGAAATCATCGGTCCTATCCAAATGGGTCTGAACAAGCCAATCCACTTCATCGACTTCGGCAGCACCGTGCGCGAGGTTGTCAACATCACCGCCGTAGCTGTAATAGACGCTTACGTGGACAAGGTGAAGGGTCGCATCACTTCGCAGATGAAATGACAAAAAGGCTACAAGCCCTCTGACAAATTCGACCGTTGTCATCGTTCAGCATATAAATATAAATATGTGTAGACGCTGAAAACGGTCGAAAAAAGTGTGTTCTCGACACAATATTTCAATTTTTTCGAAAAAAAACTGAAATAAATTTCCGTTTTCGACTGAAAATCAGTATATTTGCAGTCCGAAAGGAAACAAAGAAATAAAAATTTATAACAAATTCATATTGAAAGACAATGACAAAAGCAGAAATCATCGACAGGATCTCAGCCGACACCGGTCTTGACAAGAAAGCTGTTTCAGCAACTGTAGAAGCCTTCATGGAAGAGGTAAGACAGAGCCTGGCAGTAAGAAAGGAAGACGTTTATCTTCGTGGCTTTGGTAGCTTCATCGTTAAGCACCGCGCCCAGAAGACAGCGCGCAACATCTCTAAGCAAACAACCATCATCATCGAGGCCCATGACTTCCCAGCCTTCAAGCCATCGAAGAGTTTTATTGCTAAGATGCAGAATTAAACAACATTAATAATAATCAAAAATTTCTCAAGCAATGCCAAACGGAAAGAAGAAGAAGGGCCACAAGATGGCTACTCACAAGCGTAAAAAGAGATTAAGAAAGAACAGACATAAGAGCAAGTAACCAAAGCCTTGCCTACAGACAGGCACTCGACGTGCCTTAGTCTGTTCTGAGAAAAAGATGAGAGGAGTGTGCTGACGATTTCCGACGTTTAGAGAGAGATGAGTCAGCGCACCCTTTTTAGTATCAAACACCCAATTGAAGCCCTAAAACAGAAATGACAAGTGAAGTAATCATTGATGTACAGCCGAAACAGATTTCAATAGCCCTGCTCGAAGACAAGAGTCTTGTGGAGTATCAGGACGAGCCGAAGTCAGCATCATTCTCGGTTGGCAACATCTACGTGGCAAAGGTGAAGAAACTGATGCCAGGGCTGAACGCATGTTTCGTCGACGTAGGTTTCGAGCGTGACGCGTTCTTGCATTATCTTGACTTAGGGTCTCAATACACCTCTTACGAAAAGTACCTCAAGCAGGTACAAAGCGACAGGAAGAAGCTCTTCCCGTTCTCGAAGGCAACACGCCTGCCCGACCTGAAGAAGGACGGCAGCGTTCAGAACACCCTCAAGGTAGGACAGGAAGTGCTGGTGCAGATTGTCAAGGAACCAATATCAACGAAAGGTCCACGCCTTACCTGCGAGCTTAGCTTTGCAGGACGATACATGGTACTAATGCCATTCCACGACAAAGTTTCCGTCTCGTCGAAAATAAAGAAAGGAGAAGAGCGTACTCGACTGAAACAGCTCATACAGAGCATCACGCCCAAGAATTTCGGGGTCATAGTAAGAACTTCTGCCGAAGGGAAAAGAGTGGCGGAACTCGACGCAGAGATGAAGATACTGCTTAAGAGATGGGAGGACGCCATAAAGCAAGTGCAGAAGACCACCGAACGCCCACAAATCGTATTTGAAGAAACAAGTCGCGCCGTAGCCTTGCTCCGCGACCTTTTCAATCCGACTTACGACGGAATCTACATCAACGACGACGACGTTTGCAAACAAGTGAAGGACTACCTTAGCCTCATCGCACCCGAGAAGGTTGAAATAGTCAAGAAATACAACGGCACAGTACCCATCTTCGACAACTTCAACGTAACGAAGCAGATGAAGTCGTCGTTCGGAAAGACAGTAAACTACAAGCGTGGAGCCTACCTCATCATCGAGCACACCGAAGCCCTACACGTGGTGGACGTGAACAGCGGCAACCGCACACGCTCTGAAAACGGACAAGAACAAAACGCACTGGAAGTGAACCTTGGAGCTGCCGACGAACTGGCACGCCAACTGCGACTGCGAGACATGGGAGGAATAATCGTAGTCGACTTCATAGACATGAATCTTGCCGAAGACCGTCAGATGCTCTACGAACGCATGTGCAAGAACATGCAGAAAGACCGCGCACGCCACAACATCTTGCCACTGAGCAAGTTTGGACTGATGCAGATTACACGCCAGCGTGTAAGGCCTGCAATGGACGTGAACGTTGAGGAGACTTGTCCAACGTGTTTCGGACGAGGCAAGATAAAGTCGAGCATTCTGTTCACCGACCAGCTTGAAAGCAAGATTGACCAGTTGGTCAACAAAATTGGCATCAAGCGTTTCCGACTCCACGTCCATCCATACGTCGCTGCCTACATCAACCAGGGCTTAATGTCGCTGAAACGAAAATGGCAGCTGAAATATGGCATCGGAGTGTCGATAGTAGCATCGCAAAAGCTCGCCTTCCTGCAATACGAATTCTACGACAAAAAAGGTGAATTCATAGACATGAAAGAGGAAATTGAGACTAAGTGAAATGAGGAGTGAGGAGTGAGGAGTGAGGAGTGAGGAGAGAGGAGTGAGGAGAGAGGGTAGAGATTTGCAAACTGCGCAGAAACTGCCACAAATCCGAACCAAACATTTCTCTACCCTCTACCCTCCATCCTCCACCATCTTACCCTACCCCCTAAAAACTATGACAACAATCTTTTGGATTTGCATTTTCCTTGTATTCTACACTTACATCGGGTATGGCATTCTGCTTTATCTGCTTGTAAGGATAAAGCGCGTTTTTCGACGCGACAAGAATGGTGACGGCAACGCAAACGAAGCGATGCCGGAAGTGACTCTCATGATTTGTGCCTACAATGAAGAGGAGATTGTGGACGAGAAAATGGCGAATACCAACGCCCTCGACTATCCGAAAGAAAAACTAAACGTGCTATGGGTGACCGACGGCAGCAACGACTCCACCAACGAGAGGCTCTCGAAATATGAGAATGTAAAAATAACATTCACACCCGAGAGGAAGGGGAAGACCGCCGCACTGAAGCACGGAATAAAGGATGTGAAGACGAACATCGTGGTCATGACCGACGCCAACACCATGCTGAACAAGGAAGCCATAAGTGTGATTGTCAGCAAGATGAGCGACCCGAAGGTAGGATGCGTGGCAGGCGAGAAGCGCGTCATGGCACGCAACGCCGAACAGGCAGCGGCCGAGGGCGAAGGGCTCTACTGGAAATACGAAAGCTGCCTGAAACGCCTCGACTCTGAACTACATTCGGCAATGGGAGCGGCAGGCGAACTCTGCGCCATAAGAACCGAACTGTTCGAGGCTATGCCCGACGACACCCTTCTCGACGACTTCATACTCTCGATGCGCATCGTGGAACGCGGCTACAGAATAGCCTACGCGAGCGAAGCCTACGCCATGGAATACGGCTCAGCCGACCTTCACGAAGAGAGCAAGCGCAAGCGGCGCATTGCCGCAGGAGGCCTGCAGAGCTGTTGGCGACTTCGCCGTCTGATGAATCCACTCAGGCACCCCGTCACGGCATTCCAGTTCGTCTCCCATCGCGTCCTTCGCTGGACAATCACTCCATTTGCCCTCGTGGCACTCGTCCCGCTCAATGTGGCACTCGTGTTCAGCAACGCCGGAACGGTCTACAACATCATTTGGGCATTGCAGATTCTGTTCTATCTTTCAGCCTTCGCCGGCTACATTCTCGAAGCCCGAGGGCATAAGAACCGCCTGCTCTACGTGCCCTATTATTTTCTGTTTATGAACCTGAATGTGTTCAGAGGAATAGCATATTTGTCGAAAAAGAAGTCAGGAACGTGGGAAAAAGCGAAAAGAGGCTAAAAAAACGTTAAAGAAAATTGGAGTTTCCATAATTTTTTCGTACCTTTGCCCCGATATAATAAATTCAAACGAACAACGTTATGAATCAAGGAGATACTATCCAACAACTAAAGGCAAGAATCGAGGAACTGGAACAGCACGCCGCAAGCATGGCTGTAGAACGTGATGCAGCACTCGAAAAGCTAAAAGACTACGAAGAAAAGATTCACAAGGCAGAGAACGCAAGCAAGATGAAGTCGCTGTTCCTTGCCAACATGAGTCATGAGATAAGAACGCCTCTCAACGCCATCGAGGGTTTTACACGCGTAATAGCCGAAACCGACTCGGCAGAAGAGCGCATGAAGTTCCTTGAGATAGTTGAGAGCAACAACAATCGTCTTCTTGCCCTAATCAACGAAATCCTCGACCTTTCACGCGTTGAAGCAGGCGAAATCTCGATGAAGATTACACTTTGCAACCTCAACGAGATTTGCGAAAACATAAAGCAGATTTTCAAGTTCCGCTGTCCCGAAAACCTTTATTTCAAGGCCGACATTCCGTCGAAGCCAGTGCTTCAGAAGACCGATGCGAACCGTCTGACCCAAGTGTTCAGCAACCTCATCAGCAACGCCCTCAAGCACACCATAAAAGGCGGAATAACCTACGGCTACCGTGTTGACGAAGCCAACAACCGCATCATCTGCTTCGTCAGCGACACTGGTTCGGGAATAGCCCAGGCCGACATTGAAACAATCTTCCACACCTACGTCTCCAAAGACGCCGAGACAATGAAGAACGGCTACGGACTGGGACTTCCGCTGAGCAAAATCATCGTAGAGAAACTTGGCGGACGAATAGGCGTGAACTCCACCTTGGGCAAGGGTTCCACGTTCACCTTCATCTTCCCCTTCGACGGCACCTTTGCCACCAAAGAGGCGACGAAGACGACCCCCATCATCACCCGCACCCTTCGCCGCAGCCCAGTGGCAGACCAAAGCAAGCTGAAGCTCATCCTCGTTGCCGAAGACGAAGAGTGCAACTACGATCTGGTTAAGAACGTGCTTGCCAACCGCTACCGTCTCATCAGGGCACGCAACGGAGTGGAAGCAGTGACGATGAACGAAGACGAGCATCCCGACCTCATTCTCATGGACATCAGAATGCCCGACATGGACGGCATCGACGCAACGCGCATCATCAAGGAGGTTACTCCCGACACTCCCGTCCTCGCCCTCAGTGCCTTCGCCCTCAGCGACACCCGCAAGGCGGCATCCGAGGCAGGTTGCGACGAGTTCATTGCCAAGCCCTTCAAGGTCGACGAGTTCCTCACGACACTTGAGAAATGGACCTCAAAGAAATAAAACTCAATTAGTTTTGAAATGGGAAAACTTGCAGTAAAGAGATATTTCCTGCTGATGACCCTCGTCGTTCAGCTGGTGATTTCCATTTTCACCATCGTAGGACTGTTCGGAGGCGACAGCAACCCCATAGGCCACACGGCATCGGCGATGCTCGTCTATGCCCTGCCTCTTCTTATAGCAGCCAACCTCGTGATGCTTGTCGTTTGGCTCGCAATGCGCCGTTGGTTTGTAGCCATCGTACCCGTACTCACCGTATTATGCTGCATTTTCTACATCGGCACAATCTATCAGCTGCGCCCAACTCCCGAAATCGACCCAAGCCGCCGAACTCTGAAAATAGCATCCTACAACGTGGCTCGATTCGGACGCGAAGCCGTAACCTTCATCACCCACGACATTCTCGCCGTGATGAAGAGAGAGAAAATCGACGTGCTCTGCATTCAGGAGTACAACGACGAGGTTGGCGACAAGCGCAACACCGACATTTACAAAGACTATTTCCCCTACTCGGCCAAGGGCAACAACGACATGATGATTTTCAGCCGCTTCCCGATAAGGAAGACGCACAACATGCCTTTCGAGGAAACGAACAACAGCGCAATGTGGGCTGACGTGGAGATAAACGGACGCACCATACGAGTGGTCAACGCCCACCTCGAAACGACGGGATTCAACCGCACGCTGCATCAGGCGGGAAAAATGATTAAACGCGGGCAAACCGTGGAGACCAACGCCCTGCTCAACGCCATCTACGGCAACTACACCCTTGGCATGATCATTCGTGCTGGACAAGCGGCACAGGTGGCAACGGAAGTGCGCAACAGCGAGCATCCGTGCATCGTCTGCGGCGACTTCAACGACGTGCCATACTCCTACGTCTACAACGTGATGCTGGGCAACATGGTCGACGGCTTCAAGGAGTGCGGCAGTGGTTTCATGTACACCTACCGCGGCAAGAAGCCAGTACGCATCGACTACATCTTCCACGACGAGCAGCTTGAAGGCTTGGAATACTACAAGCTGCCCCTCACCTACTCCGACCACTATCCGGTGTTTATGCAGATTGCACTATAAGCTCTGGGGGTGTGGGAATGTTGAATAGACTATTCAACTTTCGGAAGTGGAGTAGTTTGTTAGTAGTTAAGGAGTTAATCCAAAGTACATGCGATAAAAGTCTTTGCGCTTAAATCCAATGCTCAATACTAATGTCTTAACTCCTTTAACTCCTTAACTCCTTAACTCCCAAAACATTGAGTACATCAGGAACTTGAATAAATTATTGTTTACAAGTCAATCTGCTTGTAGAACATTCCCTCAAACCATTTTGACAAATCCACCTTCGTGTCGAAAATACCATAGACGCTGCTTCCGCTTCCGCTCATCGATGCGTAGACGGCACCGCCTTTGTAGAGCAATTCCTTTATGTCGCGAATTTCGGGATAGAACGAAAATGCGCTCTGCTCGAAGTCGTTGGTCAGCTCGTCGCGCCACGTCTCTATGGGTTGGAGTACAATTTCGCGGCAAGTCTTCTGCGTAGGCTTCGGCTCAATAAGAGAAAAAGCCTGAGCCGTGGAAATGGCGACGTTGGGACGCACCACGATGAGATGATAGCCCTTTAGCGACAACTCTATTGGAGTCATCTTCTCGCCAATGCCAGTGGCATAGACAGGCTTTGCTTGGATGAAGAACGGACAGTCGGCACCCAACTTCGAGGCGTGGAAAATCATCTCCGTCTCCGTTATGGGCAATCTGAGCATCTCCGCCAACGCCCTTATCATGAATGCACCGTCGCTTGAGCCTCCACCCAATCCCGCCTGCGAGGGAATTACCTTATGCAAGTGTGCGAAGACCTTCGGCATGGGGTACATCTTCGCCAGCTGCCTGTAGGCCTTTACCACAAGGTTCGACTGCTCGTCACATTCAAGGTCGGCATTGGTTACCTTCAGGTCGCAGTCAACCGAAGAAGGGAATCCCTCCTCCATTTCGTTCACCTGCAACGTGTCGTGTATCTCTATTGGATAAAAAACCGTTTCCAAATTGTGGTAACCATCACTTCTCTTCCCGACCACATTCAAGCCGAGGTTGATTTTTGCTATTGGGTGGATAATCATATAAAAAGAATTAATACGACTGCAAAATTATCTCTATTTTTTCAGAAATGCAACTAAATAGCATAATAAAAAGTTAATTTATAGCCGATTTAACACATTTTGGATAACAAAGGCATATAAGTATCATTTTTTTTTAGTAAGTTTGCAACGTTAATTATGTTAAATAACAAAAGGAGTAACTATGAGTAGACTTATAATCATTTCCATGTTGGCATTGGCAATGCCACTGACGGGCACAGCACAGGATGACGACTTGTATTTTGTGCCTACGAAAGCCAATGTCAAGAAAAGCACAGCCAACTACGGTATGCCTAAGGACACTTACTACTGTGGCAGTTCACGCGACGTCGACGAATACAACCGCCGACTGCGGAGCACCGTGGAATCCATCGAAGGCGACTCGGCGGCAACAGATGTCATTGCCTTCGACGCAGTGAAGGGCGAATATCCCGACTCGCTCGCTAAGATAGAAGAAGACTACAAATGCACGCGAAAGATGAGCCGATGGGACGAAGACTACCGTGAGGCTTACTGGAACGGCTACACCGACGGACGCTTCAACCGCTGGTACGGGTGGAGTACGTTCTACGACCCATGGTACTACGGAAGCTGGTACGGCGGGTGGTACGACCCATGGTACTGCGGATGGCACAGCTACTACGGATGGGGCGGCTACGGATGGTACGGTTGGTACGACCCATGGTACTACGGCTGGGGCGGCTACTATCCCTACTACCACTATCCCGTCTACGTCTATGGCGGCGGAGGTTCGCACCACTACGGCGAGCGCGACCGCTTCATCGATTCACGTTTCGACCGTGTAGGCACAGGACGATTCAGTGGCGGCAGAGGCAGCAGCGGAAGCCGTGAGATGGGACGAAACATCGCCAACCGCGACCGTGCATCAAACATCAGCAACAGCAGCCGCTCATCCAGCGTCTACCAACGATTTGGCAACAACAACAGCAACAGCCAACGCTACAACAACAACGTGCGCTCAAGCGACAACCGTCAGAGCAGCTTCGGCAACTCGCGCAGCTACAGCGGTTCGGGCAACTCTGGCTCGTTCAGCAGCGGCAGCAGCAGCCGTTCGTTCGGCGGCGGCGGAGTGAGAAGCTCAGGCGGCGGCGTACGCATGGGAGGAAGAAGATGATGGAGGTTGAAAATTGAAAATTGAAGATTGAACAATGAAGAAACATACATTATTTATTGCCGCTGCCTTTGCAGCACTGACGGCAACGGCACAGGAAACATACCAGGACGCAACGCTGCTTAAGCCGCAACTGAACGGAACGGCACGCTACGTCGGCATGGGTGGAGCAATGGAGGCATTGGGAGCCGACATTTCCACCATCAGTACAAACCCAGCAGGAATAGGACTGTTCCGCCATTCCACTGCCAACATCACGTTTGGCTTGGTTTCGCAGCAGGACGCTCCCGACATTGAAGGTGGCAGCAAGACGCATGCCAGCTTCGACCAAGCGGGCTTCGTCTACAGCATGCGCACAGGACGCAGCTCCTACCTCAACTTCGCGTTCAACTACACCAAAGACCGCGACTACAACCTGCTGCTCAATCCCTTCGGCTCAACAAACGGCTCGTCGCAGAGCGAGGTGACGGCATCGAAGGGCTACAACGAGGTCTTCGGCTACGAAGTGAACAAAAACGGCGAACTGGTCTCCAGCAGCCTAAAGTTCACTCAGCTCGACTACCTCTACAGCAACCTGATGTGCTACGGCGAGGACGAGGACGGCTCATTTTGGATGCACTATCCGAAACAGAAGTACGACCTGCAGCAGCGTCAATGGGGCTACACAGGCAAATACGACCTCAACATCAGCGGCAACCTCGGCAACCGCGTCTATCTCGGCGCAACGGTAGGAATACACGACGTTCACTACAACTCCGTGGCTGACTATGCCGAACTGGCAGCCAACGGCAACGACTTCATCAACGTGATAGAAGAGAACCGCATCAGCGGCACTGGCTTCGACGTGAAGGCGGGAATCATTTTCCGACCTGTAGAGTCAAGCCCATTCCGCATCGGTCTGTCCGTGGCAACGCCTACGTTCTACGACCTCACGGTGAGCAACTACACCGAGCTTTACTGCGAAGCGTATGACGAAGCCGGCAAGAACACCTACACCGACAGCGAGGGCATCAGCTACGACTACGACTTCCGCCTCAACTCGCCTTGGCGATTCTCGGCAAGCCTCGGCCACACCATAGGCAACATGCTTGCAGTGGGAGCCACTTACGAGTATGCCGACTACGGCAAGACGGACAACCGCGAGATTGACGGCTACGACTACTACGGCTACGAGACAAGTTCGAGCGACCGAGCCATGAATAACCACACCGAGAAGTCGCTGAAGGGCGTTTCGACACTGAAGGTGGGAGCCGAGCTGCGTCCCGACCCCGCAATGGCACTGCGCCTGGGCTTCAACTACGTCTCGCCAATGTATCAGGACAATGCCTACAAGCCAGGCGACATCCGCTCGGTGGGCAATGCCCTCACCGGCACCGCCTACACCAACTGGGAGGCTACCTACCGTCTGACGGCAGGCTTCGGCTACCGCATCGACAAGTTCAACATCGACCTTGCCTACCAGTACAACACCACCAACGGCAAGTTCACGCCCTACGCCTCCAACTACGTCTCGAAAACACCCGAGACTGTTAAGGTGAGCGACAAGCATCATCAGCTGTCATTGACATTAGGCTACACTTTTTAAAACAATAAGTTACATTCATTTTTGAGCATAAAGTGCGATCGCTGTGAAAGCGACCGCACTTTTCCGTTTGTGCCTAACTGTGCTTCTTCTTGCTCACGTTCAGCTTGGTGCTGCGAGGAAAGACGATGCTGTAGGCAGAGTCGAGGGCTTCAAGGTCGATGCTGCGCTGACCCTTGTCCAACGCCACGCAAACTACGGCACGCAGCAGTTCGCGGTGGGGAAGCGGATAGAGCGAGGGCGGCGGCAACAGGTCGTAGCCACAGAGCTGAGACAAGTCGCACACCTGCTCCATCACCTCGCCGCAAGAGAGCGTTCTGCCCGACGGCTGCTGAATGCCGAAGGGAAACCACGACTGTATGATTCGTCTGACGCAGAAGCGCCTGTTCTGCATCCACAACAGTCGGCGAGCGTGTTTCAGATTTCTCCAAAGCTGCTCGTAACAGTCCTTGTTGTCTTCTATTTGCATGATTGAAAAACGATTTTGACAGAAAATGACTTTGACAGATTTTGACTGCCGTTGACTTCTCACTTCTTTCTGTACGACCCGTCGTCGAGCTTTTCCACCAAACCCTGCTTCTTCCAGTTGCGCAACATCAGCTGCACGCTGTTGGTGGTGACGCTCGCTCCCTTCACTGCCACCGAGTGCTGCATAGCCTGTTCGAAGCTGAACTGCACGTCGAGTCGGGCAAAGATGGAGTCGTTCTTGCCTCGCTTGGTTCGTTCGCCCATTGCGAAGCCAGCATAATTGCGTGAGCCGAAGGCTTCTTCAATGCGGTCGCGGAAGAATCGCAATGCGTTGTCTATCAGGTAGTCGGCAATGACGTCGTAGGCATCGAGCATCTGTGGCGTCTGCTGCCTCTGCAGCATCTCCACCCAAAGGTTGTCAGACTGTTTCAGTCTTTTCTCGGCTTCCACGGGTCCATACTTCTGAATGAGCTGTTCGCACACTCGGCAAAGCATCAGGCAGCAGGTCATGCGCTGTGCGGTGACGCAGATTCTGAATCTCTGTCGAGCCTTCACCTTGTCGTCGTTCTTCATGGTTTCGAGCCTTATCGCCTCAACCCACTCTCTGCCTCTCGCCTCCAGTTTTGGCAGCACCACCTTGCCAGTCATCAGCGGCAGTAGATGGGCGACCTTCTGAATGCGCTCGCGCTGCAGGTCGGTCAGCACCCGTGGCTTCTCCTCCAATGGCGCGAAGGTGTTGTCGGGCGTGCTTGCCAGTGCTATTCGGCTTTGGAATCCGTCGGTGTAGTTGTTCACCACACGGTAGAGTGCGTCGGGAGTGCCGCACAAGGTGACGTTCCACAGCAGTTTTTCGATGTGCACGTTCACTGCCTCGGCCGAGCGAGCCTCGCGTTCATAGCTGGTGCCGTCGTAGGCTTGGCGCAGCATCACTGAGAAGTCGCTCATTGCCGTTTTCCACTTCTGTACCACGGTGTCGGCTTCGGGCGTGAAGGAGAAGGCGTGCTTTCCCTCGGTGTTGGCGAGTCGCTCGGCAAGGTTTGCCACCGTGTTGTTGAGCGTCAGGCAGCGCACGGGCAGCTTAGGCTCTTCGGGCTGTTCCTTTTTGTTTTTGGCAGCCCGCTTCTTCCTTCGCCAGTCGTCTTCCTTCGCCTGGTACATCTTGTCGAGTTCCTTCACCTCGTTGGTCCATGCCTCCACCACAGGGTCTATTCCTCCCTTTCCCGAGGCGAAGTCGCCAGCAATGTATGCGATGAGGTTAAGTCCTCTCATGGTGCCGTGAACGTCGAGTTCCACTCCTGTTGCCAGTGCTCCGATGGCAGGGCATATTGCCGTAATCATCGGCAGTGCCATTTGTGGACCTACCGCCTCTATCGAGTCCCTCACGCCGAGAGGCATTTTCGGCAGACGGTTGGTGAAGAAGAGTTCGTCCTGAACCATTGCCTCGTCGAAAGCCGCCTCAACGGTCTTGTCAGCCATGTTGCGCACCAGCATGAGCAGGTCTTTCAGGCGTTTGGGCATCTGAGTGCGGCGTTCTGCCAAGGCAGAGTCGATGCACTTCATCTTCTGCTCTTCGGGGAAGCCGTCGTAGCAGGGAATGACGCGGCGCATCAGTTCGCGGTCGAAGCCGCAGATGTGGCGAAGGTTGACGGCAAGCTCGAAGGTGAGTACGTCGCGGTTTGAGCGCACCGGCTCGCGACCGTCGTTGTACATTTTCCACCACATCTTTATTATCTCCGCATAAGGCACTCCAAGATAACAGTCAACCACTGGGGTCGCTGGGGGTGTGGGCGTCCCGCCCGCACAATTCGGCATGAAATGCTTGTTAGCCTTGTGTGCGCCTTCGGGCAGTTCCTCCCTACCCTCTTTCTCGCGTGCCTCCAGCACCGCCGCCTCGGCTTCCACCTCAGCCTTGTCGTAGGCGTCGGCGAAGAGTTGGGGCGAGAGGAAGAGCAGGTCGTCGGCAGAATCGCTCGTGGTGAAATACACCCTGTTGATGTCGTGTGCCGAAGTGTCCATCTCGCAGCCGAGCATCATGGCTATGCGAACCTGATTCTCCAGTATGGTCTTGCCCCTCTCGCGGCGGAACACGGCGTGACCGCCTTGCCTCACCGAGCGTTCGAGCATCAGCAATCCGTACTTCTCAGGCTCAGCGAGCAGCTTTGCCGCCGCCTTTTCAAACGACTCCTTGTCGTCGAGGTCGAAGCCGAACGCCTTGCTTGGCAGCTTGCAACCCTTCACCACTCCGTCGGGGTAGTGACCCGAATAGTTGACTTGCAGCAGCCGACGCTTCGCCTGGTCGTTTCCCTGGCGCGCCAATCTGAGGTTGGCATTCTGTGCCGAACTGCCACGCAATGCCCTGTACTCGTTTTCCGAAGTGATGGAGCGGGCAACCTTGTGCCCGTTCTCCACCTTAACTAAATAGCAACTCATTGTCTGTTTTAATGTCTGAGTTGATACTCGCGAATGGCTTTCACAGCCTCCTCAGCCTCTTCGCCTATTGTCTCGCTGATGTTCACGTTCTCGTTGCAGAACACCTTCAGCGTGAGCTGAATGGCGTTGTCCTTCGTCTTGCTTGCCCTGCCGTGAGCCAGCTTCTTTATCAGCGTCGACTGCGGGTGCTGCTGAGGTTTGGCAACGAAGTCGAACGTTCCGTCGGTCATCTGCTGTGCGATGCCGAGCTTGCGGAAGCGTGGCGTCTGTCCTACCACAGGGTTGTTGGGACAGAACATGAAATACTTGCTCTCGTCGTAGAAAGCCTGACCGCCAAGTTGAACATGGCTGCAATTGTCGAAAATGTTTGTTTTCTCCATAAAAAACTTTTTTGCGAGAATAGCTTCTTTTTGGAATGTTGCGCGCTTTACCATGGAATATCCTCCGCAAAAAGTTCATCTCATGTGAAACAATGTTTTATTGTCAGTCGGACCCGTTGTTGTCCTTTTGACGATGCAAAGTTAATAAGGAAAAACACAGTAGCAATGGGTTTTGAAATCACCGTCTCAGACTTTCTCTGTCATTCTCAATAATTCTCAATATTTCTCTTTCCCTCTTTCTGACAAATAAAAAAAAAAGACAGCCAACGCTGAATATCAACGTGGCCGTCATGCATTATCCAACACGAACAGTAGACTTATTCTTTTTTGTAATAATTGGAAAAAGTCTTGAAGTTATATCCATCATCATTAATAGGCATACCCAAACGTGCGAGTTCATCATAGACAACTTTCGCACGAGGCAACAGAACACGTTTTTCTTTTGCCATTTCTAAAAGATAGTCGCAAATATCACTGACCGGTCTACCTTTCTGTTTGACCAACCGTTTTATTTCATTATGAATCTTTCGATGCTCTTCTTCTTCTATTTTTGGGTGAACAAAGTGGAATAACTCCTCCACATCCTTCGACTCATTATCCATCTCTCTACATTTGTCATCACTTATTTTATTATTAAGGAAAACATCAAGCCGTTCAACAATGAGCATAACGCCCATCACATCATACAGTTCCTCTCGCGAAAGGGAAAGATAGCACAACTTGTCGGCAACGAAAGCCAATTCGGGATTTTCTGGTCGAAAAATGCCACCAGGTAATTTTTCAAGCCATTCCTTAAGTCGATGTCTCTCGTTTGAAATCTCATCATAGGAAGCCTCCTCTATTGGTTTGCGGAAATAGAACATGTCATAGATACTGAAAAAGCCATTGTGCTTGCCAGCCTCATCTTTCAGTCTCGCCAAATGCTGAGAAAGGATGTCAAGATGCCCTCCTTCCCTGTGAACATCACCTATAACGTCACGCACATCGCTCCTTGCCTTCGCCAATCGGTCATGCTGTTCTTTAGTTATTGACTTGAATGACCTTAACTTCCCATCCAACAACTTCAATATTAGACGCTGGTTAATACAGTCCTCACGGCAAATTGTCAACTTAGCCAATGGTACATATGCCTCGGCATAAGTAAAAAGTTCCTCTATATTGCTTTCGCCAAAATCTTCCGTAAGAAGCATGTCCATTAAATACTGTAGTTCATGGTCTGCCTCCAAGAAAGGCATGAAGACGGACTTGTCGAGAGGAGAAAGTGCAATCTTGCGATTCTGTGAAACAGCCTCCTCCATTGAGCATACGGATTCGTCGATGTTGAAAAACAATGTAAGATGGTTGTCACCTCCCGAGGTTCGTATTTCCAAATGGCGCTTTCCACCCAAAAGTCTGTGAATTAAGTATGTCTGTTCATTGGCAACATACCCAATTTTCCCTAACCCACAATAAACAGCAACAGCGTTTCTGTCATAGATGTTGTCAGGTTCTGGTCGTAGAAACATCCTTGTTCCAGGAAGGGTAGCCTTCACAAAATCTATTGCATTTTTGCGTCTTTCTTCCTTTGTATTGCCCGAAATACAGTATTGTATAGCTGTTATTGATATTCTTTCCATTTCAAAAAACGTTATTTTTCCACCAGTCGTCATCCCTTCCAGCCACCACCCTTGCCAGCTGATTCATCACCAAGCACATCTCTCGGCTCACTTTCAACTCCCTCTGATACAGATAGTTCCAGCAAGTGAGCTGCACAAGTCGGTTTTCGCCGCAAGCATAGAATGCCTTTCCTGAAGGTTTGTAGCGTTCGGGGAAGCCATTGTCCATAATCTGCACAAAAGGCAGCTGTTCGACCAAAAGCTGCTTCTGAATCTCGCGTTCTTTAGGCGAAATGAACGCCGAAACGATGACGAAACCGCCTCTTGCAGCGTCCAACACCGCCTCCTTTTGCCTCTCGAAGAGGGCTTTGTCGCGTCGATGGCAAACCAGCGGCAGCTTCTTTTCCGATGCCAGCAAGTCGCGGTTGCCGAGGAAATCGAGGCAGAGTGAAGAGCCGCAGGCATTGAGGCGTGTAAGGATTTTTCGCCTTGCCTCGTCCATTGCCGCCTTGTCGTTGGCAAAGAGGCGGTCGGCGGCGAGAGCCTTGGCTATGGCAGTCGTGTTCCAGTTGGCAGAGAGCTGTTGGCGGCGAATGCGGAAGCACTCGTGCCTGTCGCCCTGAATAAGGCGCTTCTCCGCCTGTTTTGCAATGTAGTCGAGCTTTATGCGCACCTCGTCGGGCGTTATCGCCTCCACGTCGTTGTAGCCGTGGACGAACAGCGCAGGGCCGATGAAGGAGCGCGTGTGGGCGCGGTCGCGGTGGTGCATCTTCGGCGTGTACACGCCATTCTCCATGCATGGACCGCGCCAGTCGATGCCCAGCGTATCCCAATAGGCGTGGGTGCAACCAGCCATAAAGCCGCTCACGAGCGTCCCTAAATGCCGCCTATTGCCCGGCAGGAGATGGAGGATGCCGTGGAAATGCTCGGGCATAGCCTCGCATGGCCCGATGCGCACCGTGGGGCACACCTTCGGCATACGCTCCCAACTGGCAATGACACCACGCCCCACCGCCGTATACTCGCAATGGGGCGCATCGACTCCCTCGCCGCCTACCCTCCCACACACGGTGCTCAGAATGGGCGACTCGCCCCTGGTGTTCAACGTGAGGAAGAAGTAGCCCTCGTAGTAGTTTATGCTCTCATCGCGCTTCAGGGCATCGGGCAACGCCGCGTCCTTCTTGCGGATCATGGCTATCTGTTCTGGTGTAAACATAGTGGTTGTGCAGGTAATTGTAATTCGATGCAAATATAATAAATTTTTCACAAGCAGCCAAGGGATAAAGACTATTTAACGTTATGGACAGGAAAAGACACACCATGGGCGGTAATGTCATTTTCTGTCAAAGTCAAAATCTGTCAAAATCAATTTTCGATTGCACGTCAAAGTCTCTATAATATAAATATTAAAATATTTATATTATAGACCCAAAATGACGCTCCGCAAAACGATTTTGACAGAAAATGACTTTGACTATTTTGACTGAAAAACGTGTTCGGCGATTTTTTTTCGGGAAAAATTTTAGACCGCAACCGCCATGTTGTACCTTTGCACCCGAAATCAATTCAACACGCGAGGCGACTCGAAGCCAACCCGAAGAAAACCCGAAGGAAGGCAACGACAACCACTCGCACAGTCATTAACCCAAAACCATTTTACACTATGGCAAAAATTCAACCTATCGATGTCATCAAGGGCATCAGCGGAAAGTACGGCAGTGGTTCTAACGACTACTTCGCCACCAACTCGAGTTCAAACAAGGTGCACTTGGCAAAGATTGTCAATCCCTACACTGGACCAGCCACCGAGAAGCAGCTTGCACAGCAAGCGAAGTTCGCAGCACGTCAGGCTGTGGTGACCGCATGGCTCAACGAGAACAAGCCTTCGGAAACCAACGGCGCAAAGGGAACGGCAGACTACCAGTTGGTGCAGAAGCTGAAACGACAGCTCTACCTCTCCAACGTCAACCAAGTGCTCTACAAGTACATGGACGAGGAGAACAACATCGTGCTGCCAGGCACGGCGGTAGTTCCACCGTCGGACGAGGAAGGCACTGGAGCTGACCAAGGCGGCGGCGGCACTGAAAGCGGCGGCGACAACGGCGGCGGCAGCGGCGGCGAAAGCGGCGGCGATGACGGCGACATGGGAGCCTGAGGCAAGGGGGCTATAAGCCCCCGCCCACTCTCCCCCTCACACCAACAGAAATGAAAACGTCAAACGTTTCTCCCCCCTCCACATTCAATGACAACATCAACGTTTAACCCTTAAACCAAAACCATCATGAGCGAGAACATCAACAAATCGAACACCTGGAAACTGATTCTCCAGCTGATTGTAGCCGCACTGTCGGCTATTGCCACCACCTTGGGCGTGACGAGCTGCATGGGTGCCAACACCCTGCTGAACTAAACGTCAGCCTCACAGGTAAAAAAGCAAAAAGCGGAGCGACCCTCGTCACTCCGCTTTTATGCCATTTTCAAGTTTTCGCATATACTCAATTTCAGGAGTAAGGAGTAAGGAGTTAAGGAGTTAAGGAGTTAAGGAGTTAAGACAAATGTACATGCGATTAAAAGTCTTTGCGCTTAAATCCAATGCTCAATACTAATGGCTTAACTCCTTAACTCCTTTAACTCCTTAACTCCCAAAACATTGAGTACATCAAAAACTTGAATTAGTAAGCCTCGTCGGTTGCCAGTTCCTCGCGGTCGAGCTTCTTCTTGTCGATGGAACGCCACGCATAGACGATGTAGGCAAGGACGAACGGAACAAGAATGCTCACGACGGACATTACGGTCAGTGTGAACTCACTGCTGCAACTGTTGGCTATGGTAAGCGAACACTGCGGGTCAACGTTGGAAGGATAGTAGGCGGTGTTGTTAAGACCAGCACAGAGCAAGAGGCAGAGAACGGTGACTACGGTGCCGATGCCTGCAGGCCAAATGCCGCCGATGTAGTCCTTGCTTACTATGGTGCGGACAATGCCGTAGAGCACAAGGCACACGCCAACGAGCAAGGCAAGCGTAACATACCATAGGGAGACAAGATTCTCGAAATACTTGAACGGAACAACATAGATTTCGCCCGAGGCAGGATCGTAGGCAAAGCCGTCCTTCAAGACCACATGGACAAGGAAGGCGACGAAAAGCACCACGAAAGGCACTGCGGCACCAATGAGGCGCACACTGCCACGGCAGCGTATGTTCTCGTCGGCGACATTGTTCATCACATAGAGGATGCCAAGCACACGGGCAAGGAAGAAGACGGCGAAGCCGAGGACGAGGTTCCATGGGTCGAGCAGTGCGTCGAGACCATGGCTTGCGTTTGCCCATGAACTGATGACGGGCTGAAGCTCGAATCCGTCGACAAGGTTCTCCTTTGCCACGACGAAGTTTGAGCCGTTGAAGAACGTGGCTACGGCACCTCCGAGAAGCAGAGGACCGAGAATGCCGTTGAGCACGAGGCACCACTGGAAGGTGCGTGCACCAAGCAGGTTGCCCAGCTTGTTCTGGAACTCATAGCTCACCGCCTGCAGCACAAACGAGAAGAGGATAATCATCCACAGCCAATAAGCACCGCCGAAACTGGTGCTGTAGAACAGCGGGAAGGACGCGAAGAACGCCCCACCAAAGGTGACGAGCGTGGTGAAGGTGAACTCCCACTTACGCCCTGTTGAATTGACTATCAGTCGGCGCTCAACGTCGTTGGCACCGAGCGAGAACAGCATGGAATTGGCTCCCTGCACAAACATCAGGAAAACCAGCAGGGCTCCAAGCAACGAAACGAGGAACCACCAATATTGTTGCAAACATTCGTATGTCATAATTGTATTGTTTTCAATTTTCAACCTTCAATTTTCAACCTTCAATTTTCAACCTTCAATTTTCAAC
>JBJEAS010000017.1:0-4757 GCA_051869235.1 Prevotella sp. | reverse complement strand
CGTGGCGACTTCCGCAAGAACCGCGAAATAGGATATTATGCCGACATCCTTTGTGGTTCCGCTATCGCCTCACCCAGCATTTGTGGCTTCCTGTTCCCTTGTCGGTAATCTGCGACTTGGGCATGTCGACGATTTCCTTCAGTTCAAGCGATGCGGCGGCGCGGCTAAGGTTTGTTAGGCGGACGTAGTCGCCGAGGGTGAGGAAACCATGGACGTCGATGTGGTTCAACGCCATTGCAATGCGTTCGTCAAGGGTGGTGTCAATCTTTCGTATGTTGCGCACGCCCTGCATCTCGCGCTCAAGGTCGGTCATGCGCTGCAAGTCCTTCAAGACGTCCTTCGATGCCGTGAAGTTGATGTTCTTAATGCCAACCTTGCGATACGACATCTTGTCGTCGTCGCTCTGCATCTCTCTCGACTTCTCGTCCTCAAAGCGCAGCGAGAGCGAGAAGAGACCGAGGTCGTCTATTGATACGTTGTAGCCCATGGAGAGCATACGCTTCAGCGTGTCGGTAAGACTTGTCACTACCGAACCAATGATAGCCGGCGAGACTCCACGGTGGTACGACTGTATCTGCTTTATCAAGTCGTCGGTGGTCATGGTGCGAATTGCACTTAGCTTTGGGTAGACCCGGCGTTTGCCCTGCTTGTCGAGATTTGGCATCTCCTGTAGATAATATTTTGCCATAGCATTTCAAAAATTATGTCGTTTACTTTTCGGATTTTCTTGCCTCTGCTGCAATTATTTCATTCAAAGCTTTTGAATGTCCGTTCAAAGCTTTTGAACATACATTCAAAGTCTTTGAACGGACATTCATAGCACTTTGAACGGAAATCTTTCAGTTGCAAAGATAATGATTTTTCCTTATATGTGCAAATTTTCTCAAGGAATACAATTTTTTTTTTGTTTTTTTAATATCACAAACGTCATTTCAGGGCTAATTTTCTAATACTTAGCGTACTATATGAGTGACGTTTTAGTGATATTAGTGATGTTTTATGTTTTTTTTTCGAGGAAAAGTTTGGTAATATGAGAAATATTTCGTATCTTTGCAGAAAAATAGATAAATAATAAAATAAGACAAAAATGGAGACATGCAACATTACACGCCTAAAGCTGACGAAGGAAGGTAAAGTGAGCCTGACAGGCACGAGCCTCGACCGTTTGCTCGAACAGATGCGCTCGGACGACAGCAAGAACAACATTGCTGAATTCAGACGCTATGCGAAGGCAAAGGAACGGGAGTATGGAATTTACAACCGCTGGCTCGAGGAGTATGCGTTCGACTACCGCATTCCAAGTTTTTTGCCGTCAGCCGACATCAAGATAGACAAGGACGGCAACGAGGTGATGAAGAAATTCAACGGCATCATTACGCTGACGGTCAGCCACGCCTTCACTCCTGCCGACCTGGAGACTGTGAAGCGAACGGCTGCGATATTGCCCATGACGTACGCCGCCTTCATCGGCTCCACGGGCATGAGCGTGAAGATTCTTGTAAGAGTTGAGCAGAAAGACGGCTCCCTGCCTGCAACGGCCGAAGAGGCAGAGGCGTTCTGCAAGCGGGCCTACGAGGTGGCGACACGTGTCTACGACTCAATAATAGTGCAAAACGTGCAGATGGCAGCGACGGCACGCGAGGGACAGAGCCTTTATGCAGGCTTTCGCCGTACGATAGACCCTAATCCATACATCAACCGAAAAGCCGTGCCCATGCTTGTCGACGAAATACGGCAAGGAAAGATTACGCCTTTGGTGCAAGACCTCCATGACCGACAATTCACCGGCGAAGACGGCTTCGACAACGAGAGCGGCTCGCAGATACGCAAGATGCTGGAATACCTGAAGCCCCGCTACGACTTCCGCTACAACATGGTTGAGAGAGTGTCGGAGATGAGAATAAGGAACAAGACAAACTACGGATGGCTGCCTCTCGACGAGCAAAGGTTCAACTCCATCATGCTCGACCTTCAGAGCAGTGGCATAAGAGTGTGGGACAAGGACTTCAACCGCTATCTCCACTCAATGAAGGTTGAGGTCTACGACCCAATCCAGGACTACCTGTATAATGTAGGCAACAAGTGGGACGGCAAGGACCACATAGGACGCCTTGCAGACATGGTGCCAACGAAATGCGGGAAATGGAAGACCTGGTTCCGCAAATGGTTCCTGAGCATGGTGGCTCAATGGATGGGCTACGACCGCCGCTACGGCAACAGCATTGCGCCTCTGCTCATCTCGCGCCAGGGCTACAACAAGTCGACTTTCTGCCGCCGAATACTGCCTCCCGAGATGCGCCACACCTACATAGACAACCTCGACGTGGCAGAAAAGAAGGCAACGCTGATAGCCATGGCACAGTCGATGCTGATAAACCTCGACGAGTTCAATGCCATCTCGCCAAAAATACAACAGGGATTCTTGAAGAACATCATGCAACTGCCGTCGGTGAAGGTGAAGTTGCCATACGCTCGAACCATAGAGAACATTCCACGGCGCGCCTCGTTCATTGCCACCACCAACATGACCGACATCCTTGCCGACCCATCAGGCAGCCGCCGCTTCATCGGCATCGAGCTGACGGCTCCAATCGACGTGACAAGCCCAATCAACTACGAGCAGCTCTACGCCCAGGCTGTGACTGCCATCAAGCGCCGCGAGCGATACTGGTTCGACCAAGACGAGACAGAGGAGCTGATAGCCCACAACCGCCGCTACCAGTTACTCTCACCGGCGGAGCAATACTTCCGTTTGTGTTTCGAAATAACACAAAATCCGGAGGAAGGCGAGTTCATGACCACAGCCGCCATTTTCGACAGGGTGAAGAAGACCGCGGGTTCCACACTACAGGTGAAGGACATCAGGAGCTTCGGACGATTCCTTTGCAACATTGAAGGAATAGTGAAAAAACGCACCAATTTGGGTGCCTGCTACCTTGTAAAATCCCTATAAACGTCATTGAAACGTCACTAACGTCACTAAAACGTCACTGCTTTATCTATTGGTTATCAATATGTTATAAGTAAAAGTGACGTTAGTGATGTTTTTTTGAAATAAAAAAACATAGATGAAAACCTTTCGGCTGATGAAAAGACTATCCAATGCTACAGCAACGTGACCTTTGAGTCTGGTTGCCGCAACAATTGGCACATCCATTACGGTGCCCACCAAGTGGTGAGGAAAGCAATGAATGGTTGGAACCTGTGAGCGACGAAGAAGTTCCGTAAATATGACAGGATTAGACTACCCATTTTCACTTTTTTAAGATAAAAAACTTGCATTATAGCTTGAAAAGGTGTAATTTTGCAGCGAATTAAAGCTTGAAAAGGTGTATAATCACTCATAGTTAAAGCTTGAAAAGGTGCAAAAAGTTAATAATCAGATATGTCGCCTCGCCCATCGTGCTACATAGCGGTGACGTAATGACCAAGGATGGAGTGACTTATCTTCCTCTGTATATGGCTATGTTGTTGTAAACGTAAGGGGAAATCTAATATAAAGTTGGATAATACTGGTGATTTAATCTTGCCAAAGGGAGGAGCTTGCCTAATATCAAGAAAAAGGCAGTTTTTATGTGTTTTCTTGTTAGACACGAACGTTGAGTCAGATAAAACCCTATATTTGCAGCTGAAAAGATATCAATAGATATAATATCTGCAAAGTATTATGAAAAGATTGAATATCGAGACATTGTTTTCGTTGGGATATAAGTCAGATTATCCTCAGCGTCAGCTGCTTTTAGGGTATTTAGCTTATTCCATCCTCGGGACTCTTCTTCTGTCTCTCCCGTTATGTCGTAGGGATGGCATATCCATAGTGGATAACCTGTTTTCTGCCATTTCGGCACTCTCGACAACAGGACTTTCCACTGTTGACGTATCGTCTGGTTATACCTTCTGGGGGCAGTTGGTCATTTTGTTGCTCATCCAACTTGGCGGACTTGGCTACATGACATTCTCCTCCTACGTGATGTTCCGCCTGACCCGGCATCTCGGCACTAACGAAGCCAAGATGTTCCATGCCCAGTTCTCGTTTCCCGACAAGATGCAGTCAGACAATATGTTGGGAAACATTGTGAATTTTGCATTGGCATTTGAGATTATGGGAGTTCTGCTGCTATATCCTTATTTCCTGCTTCACGATGTTGACAATCCGCTGTGGTCGGCGGTATTCCATTCTGTATCGGCATTCTGTACCGCAGGATTCAGCATCTTTAGCGACAACCTCATGCAGTTTCAGACCGACTGGTATGTGAACATCGTCATCGCCATCCTAAGCTATATGGGAGCAATGGGATTCATCATGATGACCGATGTGCTCAGAAAGTTGCGCCGGCATAACTACCGAATCTCGTTCACAACAAAGGTTATTGCCGTAATCACTACAGGATTAACATGTTGGAGCACCTTGCATTTGTTCTTCTTCGAACCCACGCTTCAAGGAATGCCTACAGCAGACAGGCTTCTTGCATCATGGTTTCACTCCATGTCGGCCATCACGACCGTAGGTTTCAATACGATAGACACTGGTTCCATATGTGCAGTAACGATGATTGTCCTGTCATTCTCCATGTATATCGGAGCCTCGCCGTCGGGCACTGGTGGCGGACTGAAATCTACCACCCTCTCTGCCTTGTATGCCTATACCAAGAACAAGCTCGGACTCAGGAAGGACATATCATTGGCAGGCAACAAGGTGCCAACCTACCGTGTGGATTCAGCCCTGACCACAGCCGTGTTCTACACCTTGATTCTCG
>JBJEAS010000016.1:0-4761 GCA_051869235.1 Prevotella sp. | reverse complement strand
CAACAGCCATCAGCAATGCACAGCAGGCTGCTGACGCTGCCAAGAAGGTTGCCGATGAAGCTGCTGCCGCTGCCAAGGGTGCCGCTTCTGACGCAGATGCCGCAAAGAAGGCTGCCGCTGCCGCTCAGACTGCTGCCGACAACGCTCAGGCCGCTGCCGACAAGGCTCAGGGTGCTGCCGACGCCGTTGCTGCTGACTTGAAGAAGGCAGTTGAGAATGCTGCAAGCCAGATTCAGGAGGCTGTAAAGAATCTCGCCACAAAGGACGAGGTTACTGCTGCCGTTAAGGTAGTTGCCGACAAGTATGACGCTCAGGCTAAGGAGCTGAAGACTCTCTCTGACCGTCTCGACAAGGTTGAGGCTAAGCTCGGTATCGGCGAAGGTGGCGAGGACATCGACCTCACTGAAATCCAGAAGGAACTTGACGCTATTGAAAGTGACCTTAAGGAACTCATTGGCGACGTGTCTTCTATGATTACAAGCGTTGAACTCGTATATAGTAGCCAAGATAGAAACTACTATAGTACTTGGATGTATCCTGGAACGCCAAACAATCTTGAGTTCGATTATGTAATTGAACAAAAGAGAGCACCTTTTGGTATGGATGGCGATACACAACTTACCGATAAGACTATCTCATTTGTTGAAAATGCCACAAAGTATTATGGTGATGGAGTACTTGTGCGTGTAAATCCTGTGAATGCAGAATTGAACGCCAATAACGTTTCTTTGATTAATTCTAAAGGCGAGGAACTTCGTGGCTTAATTGACGTTGAGAGTGTTGAGCGTTATTCAGACAATTATTATCTTATGCGTTCTGGCGTAAATGAGACTGGTCTTTGGCTTGTGAAATTCAAGCCTGCAGATGGTGCAGCAGATTGGCAGCTTAGCAGCAAGTTCTATTCTCAGAACAGTGCAGGACAGTGGGGTACTATCGTTTACGCAGTATCTGTAAAGAATGCTGTAGGAACAGACACTCTGAATACTTCTTTGGATGCAAGTCGTCGTGTAGTTTCTGCATATGATGTTACATGTAGTCTTAACTATACAGACGCTTATGACGGCAATCCATTTGCTACAACAGAAAATACAGTTGGCATAACCGTAAAGGGTAAGGATATTGCAGAAGTTAAGAATCGTGCAGATCAGGGTACTGAGTATGTTTGGTCTAAGACAGAGGAAACATATGCAGGCAGTGGTCTTTACAACACACTTACTTATACAGCTCCTGAAACAACTGGTGCCAACCAAAACGTTACAACAGGCGATGATCGTAGCGGCTCTTCATATAGCTATGTGGTTGCTCGTGTAGGCGAAGACATTGAAATTAAATTCGATGAGAATATCAAGGGCTTCTATGTAAGACTTGACTATGACTTCGTTGAGTCCGGTTCCGCTCCTTCTGAAGAGAATGCTTGGAACAGCTATAAGTATGAGAACGTAGGAACAGCTACACAGAAGGCTAAGATGTTTGAAGGTTCTAAGGGTACTATTAAGGTATCGAGCCTCTCTGGTGAAGCTACTGGTGACGTTATAGGTTTCCGTATCTATGCTGTCAACCTCGACGGTACACTTGTTGATCCAGACGGTATCGCATTCTACGTAAACCTTGGTGACACAGGAGTTAACAATGACCTTGGCGCAAACAACATTACTGTTACAAGCCCATCGTCAAACATCTCGCCTGTATTCGCATTCACCAAGGGTATTTTCAAGGACATCACTGGAGTTGAATGGACAGTGAAGCTGAACAACCAAACTGTCGGTACCGAATTCGATGGTACAAGTGGTGATTATGAAGCATTGTATCGTGTTGACGGTGACAATAATAATTGGATGACATACGCTCAGGCTGTTACAGCTGGTAAACTTGACAAACTTGATGCCGTTAAATTCGATATCAAGTCTCCTACCATATTCAAGGACAATGAGACGTTTACATTCAGTGCAGTTCTCCAGGCTCAGTCAAGTCAGGGCACTACTTATGATAAGAGCTTCTTGACAGCAAAATTGACCAAGAAGTTGCCAACGACAGCACCTGCATACAAGTGGAACGAAGGCCAGACAGAAGAGCAGATTGTCAAGACAACAGGTTATAACACCAATATTGAAACTGCACTTCAAATTCCTGCATCTGGAAACAAGGATGGTAACTTGAACTTCAACGATATGTTCATTCAGAGCAAGTCTGGCAACCCATCTATTGCAAGTGATTCTAAGTTCGTCTTCTATCTTGCCAATACTGCTCTAAATCGTGATGGCAACGCATATACAGAGGCACTTGAGGTTAACAATACCACGACATACAATGCAACAATTCCTGCGAAACTGATAGACTGTGCTACTCCACATGCCGTATCTACGAAGTACAATTATGGTGCTATCTCAAGCGAATACAAGTGGGATGGAACAGGATATGACTGGATTGTGAATACCACAAGTGATTACTCTATCAAGTATATGACTTGGTCATATAAGAACGCCAACTATCTCGGTTTCAATTGGGGCAAAGAAGGCAATGGACTTTCTGGTAATAATTACAAGGAGAGAACACGCGACTTCGTGGTTATTTCGAATACGATTAACATTGACGCTGCAGCATTTGCAACTGTTTATGGTAGCAAGTTGACAACAAGTCTACGCAAACCTACAATGGCAAAGTACATTACTGACAATTGGCTCAAGGTTGTTGGAGTGAAGACTATTGGTGCAGAGACAGGTATTGAGAATCCTTACTATACATGGAATGGAACATCAGGAACAACCATCACCCTTAATCAAAAGGCTGGTGTCGAGAATGTTCCAGTACACAACGAGAAGGTTCAGATTACTCTTCAGGACTGCTTCGGTCACAAGGAAACTCATGAATTCGTTCTGAGATATCTCAACGAGGATCCTGGTTTCTAATAGACTATATGGAGTGAAAGCTCCTAAAGATAAAACAGATTAGGGGGCGTTCATCGAACGCCCCCTTTTATTATTTATGTAGAAACAAAAATATAGGTATTATGTTCAAGAAGATTGGATATTTCGTTGCGGCGGCGGTGCTGCTGGCAGTCAGCTCATGTGAGGAGAAGATTCAGACCACGACCGGCAAGGTGAAGAAGCTGAACGACTCCACAATGGTGGCGACAATAGACAAGTACGACATCACGTTCGACATGAAGCAGGTACGCTTCGACAACGGTGTGGTAATCCCCGGCGACTCCGCCGTTATCCACTACATCGGCGACCTGCGCGACAAACAGGCGAAAGCCCTGCTGATAAAGCTAATCCCACCCAAGCCCCGCATCGTCGAGGCGGTGTACAACCCCGATGCCGAACTCAAGACCCGCCCAATGAGCAAGGAGGAACAGAAGGAGTTCGAGGAAGGCATCAAGTACGCCAAGGAGCACGGACTGTAATCCCCACACAACTCAAACCGACATCGGCACACCTTATATATAAATATATAGGGCGTGCCGATTGTTCTTTATAATAATTCTACTTACCCTTCGGTCAATGACCATTGGTTATGAAGCTGTAAAGGGCAGACAACCTATCCATTTTGTTCAGAATTGAGCAGAAAAACAGGAAAATGTTTGGAGAATGTTGGAGAAATCGTTATCTTTGCAGATGTAAAGCAATGGATTACGACAGATGGCTTATATGTTGGTTCCATAAAGAGAGTGAAATTATGAGCAGAAAAGAAGATATAATAGAAAGATTGAAAAAGTCGATAGAACTGAAAAAAAGAATTATCGAGGAGGCAGAACGCCGCCCCGTAAGTTATTATCGCGAACTATATAGGAAGAATGGCTGGGAATGGCCTGAAAACTTTGTCGTATGTTCAGAATTGATGTAAACGAGGTAAATGCCCATTCTTTCTACCAAGTAAAAATGGAACGCTTGGGAGAGTTGAACTTTATGACTGACAGTGGTATTCTCTACGAAGTCTCATTCGGGGAAGACCAGCCGATAGCAGGGTGTGAGACGTATCAGATTATTATCCGTAAGGTAAATTAAAAATCCGGTTCTTTCGATTTGCATGTGAGTGAAACTATTCTTGCAATCATTGAGAGTTTCTTTAATTCCAATGCATCGGTTCTTCTTTATATATGCGACACGTCAGATGGTAGGCAACAAGCCCGAAACAAGTTGTTTCTTAAATGGCTTAGGGAGAATGACCAACAGGGGAGGTATGGAATCTCAACGTGCAACGTAAACGTAGAGGGAGAGATGTGGTATGCAGCAATTATCTTGAGAAGGGACAATCCTTTATTCTTTTCTGTCATGAAAGAATTTGAAGAAGACGCACAAAGGCTTAGTGAGAAGCCATAACACTAACGCCCATTTAACAAAATAGAGCCGGCACACCTTATATAATATATAGGGCGTGCCGATGTTGGTTTGGAGTTGTTCGGTTAGTTAGGAAGTCTGAATCAATCATTCGTAGGGAGGCATGAAAGAAGTCCTGATATGTAGACGTCATGTAAGCGGTAGTCATCATGTCTCGATAGCTGTTATTCTTTCTTCCGTTAGACTATTCAGCTTGCAAGAGAAGAGCCTATGTGGAGGTGCTTCGAGGGCAGAAAACGTTTGTTTGGGCTACTGAATTTATGTTTTTGGGCTACGGAAAACAATCGTATGCAGTAGAGAAAACCATAGTAGAATATTTTGTTCAATCAGCCATTTTATGCCATTATGCCAGCCATTATGCCATTAATGACTGAACTTTCCCACCCTTTAACTTTCAGTACGGGCAAACTATTACTTCAAGATA
>JBJEAS010000015.1:0-21587 GCA_051869235.1 Prevotella sp. | reverse complement strand
ACAGTTTTGGGTTAGCATCTGTGCACCCTCCCCACAGGGTTTGTCGGGTGCGCCTTTTATTCCTTAACTCCTTAACTCCTTATGAAACCTATACGACTCGTCGAAGAGTGCCCTTGCTGTGTTTATCTCAAGGAATGTCGTTCCGCCTGTTTTGCCCGACGTGCCACTGAGATAGGCTATACGGTCGTCGAGTTCAAGATACCCCTTCTGCCTGAGCATTCTGACGGCGGCAAGGAAGAGTTCCTGAGGCGAGATGTGCTCCTTTTGATAAACAGGAATTACACCGTATGACAGATTCAGCAGTCGCTGCAGCTTTTCATTGTAGCAAATGGCAAGAACAGGGTTTGGACCACGGAAAGCGGCAAGGTTGCGTGCCGTCTGACCTGTAGAACTGTCGGTGATTATTCCTTTCACGTTCATTGTCTCGGTCGATTCGATGGCACTGCGCGAAAGGAACTCTCTCACGGTACAGTTTTCCGACATCGGAATGACGATGTCGTTCTCACGCACCTTGTCCTTCTCCGCCTGTTCGGCAATCTGTGCCATAGTGCGCACAGCCTCAACAGGATAGTCGCCCGTAGCTGTTTCGCCGCTGAGCATAAGGGCATCGGTACGGTAGTATATGGCATTGGCAATGTCGGTTACCTCTGCGCGTGTCGGACGAGGATTGTGAATCATGGTGTGGAGCATCTGCGTTGCAACGATTACAGGTTTCTTTGCCCTTACGCACTTGCGTATTATGCTGCGCTGAATACCGGGGATTCGCTCTATCGGCACCTCTATGCCCAAGTCGCCACGGGCAATCATTATGCCATAAGAAGCCTCAATAATCTCATCAATGTTGTCTACGCCTTCCTGGTTCTCTATCTTTGATATTATCTTAATGTCGCTGCCACGGTCGTCGAGAATGTCCTGCACTGCCTTTACATCGGCTGCGCTCCTAACAAAGGAATGGGCAATGAAGTCAATGTCCAAGTCGATGGCGAGGTTGATGTTCTTAACGTCCTTCTCTGTGAGGGCAGGCAGGTCGATATGCACACCAGGAACATTGACGCTCTTGTGTGACCCGAGGTCAGCCTCATTCTGCACTTGTGCTATCACCGCAGGACCATTGATGCCAATCACCTTCATGGCGAGTGCCCCGTCGTCAAACAGGATTTCGTCGCCTTCGTGTACGTCGTCTGCAAAGTCTGCATAAGAAAGGTTGATGATGTCGTGTTCGCAATCCATCTCAGGGCGACCAAAAATCTTCACCACGTCCCCTACCTTATAATGTATAGGCGCACTGCAACCCGTAGTCCTTATCTCTGGTCCCTTGGTATCGATAAGTAATCCGATGTGATGCGAAACCTTGCGTGTGTTCTCTACTATCTCCGTAATGCCTTCAGGAGTGGCGTGTGCCGTGTTCATTCTCACTACGTTCATACCTGCTTCATACAGTTCGCGTATGAACTCCTCGCTACAGCGTCTGTCGCTGATGGATGCTACAATCTTCGTCTGTTTCATTGCTATTTTGTCCAGTTTGTTATAAAAATAACCTAAATACGGTTGCAAAGATACAACAAAAAATCGAGAATAAGAACAAAAAGGCGAAAAACATGATGATTTATTATGATTCCTATCGCTAATGTTGCTCTGCCGAACTATAATGACTTATTGTTTCGATAAAGTTGGAAGTTTTCCATTAAACCTCCAAACTTTTCAACACTTTTGTGAAATTCACTTTGCAAAGTGGACAAAAGCAAATTGGGCGAATGTGGAGTCAATCTCCAATGTTGAAAGCTCCACAGTGTGGACATTTGCCAAGACGATGGATTGGTCTGCCGCAGTTGCCGCAACGATAGGCGTGAAGATTGTTCTTCATATACATGCGGAGTGCATAAACATAATATGCGACAAGCAGAGGATAGCCTATATAATATAAGGTGGAAATGCTGAACACTACATAGTCGACAGCACAAACTGCCGCCAACCCCAAGCTGTAGAGAAGTGCCTCGCCTACGGCAAGGCGGTGGAAAATGTCGTCGACAGCGGCAATGGCTACTATGACAATAGCCCACACAAGCGTCATGAACGACGACAGCTTTGGAGGCAAGGCAAAGGGATTGAGGGTGGGATGATAATAGAAATGCCGCCACGAATCGGGGTCGAACAGTTGTATGGAAGCATACACTACAGCCGATGTTGCAACAAGCAGGGCAAGCAACATGGGGAACACCGACTCAATGTCGTTGATATGCACTATCAATGCCTTGCGACGCTTTAGGAGCAGCAAACTGTAGGCCGACCCAACAACGACAAAGAGGGCAAGGAAATAGAGGAGATGGACATCGGAAAAAGTATCAATAAACCATGAAATAGGGTCGTCAGGCTTGACATTAGGCAACATGCGGCTCTCTTGAATCCAACCCTGGGTAGACTGGTCGTGGGCAAGTTTTACCCACACGGAATCTATGGTGTCGTTAGGGACATAAGTGATGTCGGCAACAACGACACGCTCTCCAGGGGCGACAACGCAAGAGTCGTTCTCCTGCTCGTTGGACAGCTGATCGCTCCGCAATTCATAAAGTGCAAGGCTGTCACCCTTAACCACGAAGTTGAAGTTCTGGGTGTAATGGTGTGTGGTGTAGAAAGATATAGAGTCCTGCTGCTTTTCCGTAAGACTCCATGCGTCGGGTGTTTGGCTTGCCTGATTATAGCAAGCCGAACAAATGAAGCACGCCACTATGACAACAAATACATTTCGCATCGTTTGCAGTTGAATTGTAGTTTAAACATTCTACCATCGGGCAGTCTTAGCGACAACGGCTCCTTCCATTCTGGCTTCCTGCCACCTTTGGCAACGCAATAGCCCAAGGCATGGCGTAGACAGAAGCGGCATTGCATCAGCATCTCCCCCACTCCATGCTTCTTCTGTGTCTCAAAAGCCTCAGCATCCACTCCCTGTTTGCGGTAGAACTCGACGGAGAGGCGGTTGGAGGCGTTGAAAAGGTAGTTTTGTTGAGGAGTGAGGAAAGAGGAGAGAGGAGTGAGATTACTAAAATTCACAAAATCCAGGCTCTCACTCCTCACACCTCTCTCCTCACTCCTCTCTTCGCCAACATCTCCCCTCCCCGGGGATGGGTCGGGGGTGGACCTCCCCTCAATCTTCTCCAATACCTCTCTCCTCATCTGTGCCAACAGGCTTGAGGGCACAAACCAGGGGAAATCGTCGGAAACGGCGACTGACGAGCAGTCGTATATTGTGGCACCGAGTTTTGTCAGCTGACGAATGATGTTCTCCCGCTGAGGTTTCTGTGCCATCGAGTGTTCTGCGTCAACCTCTACCCTTGCCTCTCTGTCGTCTTCTGACTTCACTTCAAGTGCAAAACCGCGTTCTGTGGCGTAGAATGCCATGGTCAAGCGCATTTTTCTAATTGCCGACTGTCGCAACAGCTGCTTTTCAAACTGTTGGTCGTTGTTGCGGTATAGAGCCATGCCTTGACGCAAGTTGCGTGGCATGGTGGAGGGATATAGATGATTGCCCTCTGCCCTATTTACACGAAAACCCTCAAGCTGTCGATTGCCGTTGATGAAACAAAGGCCGTCGCCATTGGCAAAGGACGCCACACCAGCTACGGTGATGCACTGACGCCTTATCTCCTTCACCTTTCCAACATATTCACCAAGAGCCTTCGGCGTGTCAGGCGAGAAGATGTCGTTCTGACGGCCATCGGCGAAATATGTAGTGTATCCACGATTGAAAGTCTTCTTCAGGTTTGGCTCAAAGTAGTATTCAACATGTCCGAAAGAAGCGCGTCGATACTTATCCGGATTAGCCTCAACGATGTCGTTCAGTCTCCTATTGTATGCAGCGGTAACGTTCTTTACGTATGTCACATCCTTCAGTCTGCCTTCAATCTTGAACGACACTGCACCAGCATCGGCAAGCCTTTCAATGTTGTCAATCTGACACAAGTCCTTCAGCGAAAGCAAATGACGGTCGTGTTCTATGACCTTGCCTTCGGCATCGACGAGGTCGAACTTCAAGCGACAAAACTGCGCACATTCTCCACGATTAGCCGAACGTTTGAAACAATGTTGAGAGGCATAGCACTGACCACTGTAGCTTACGCAGAGCGCACCATGCACAAACACTTCGAGTTCAACATCAGGATGCTCTTGATGAATTGTCGCAATCTCCGCTATGGACAGTTCACGGGCAAGAACGACACGCTTGAATCCCAAGCCCTTCAACCAAGCCACCTTGTCGGCAGACCTGTTGTCGGTCTGTGTGCTTGCGTGCATCTCCATGTCAAGACCACGCACCATGTCGACAAGAGCCATGTCCTGTACGAGGACGGCATCGACGCCAATCTCCTTCAGCTTTAGGAGCAGACGACGCACCTTGTCGAGTTCGTTGTCATAGATTATGGTGTTGACGGTGACATAGACACGCACTCCGAAGCGGTGAGCATAGAGACAGAGTTCGGCAATGTCGTCAGCACTGTTGCCCACTGCAGCACGAGCCCCAAAGCTGTCGGCTCCAATATATACCGCATCGGCACCGTGGTCAATGGCTGCCATTCCACACTCCAAATCCTTTGCCGGAGCAAGCAGTTCAAGTGTCCTCACGTTTCCCATCTTAATAGATTTCGTCGATGTTGTATGGAGTAACCTGATAGATGTAGTAGTTTATCCAATTGTTGTAGAACAAATTGGCATGAGCCCTCCATGTTACCAAAGGTTTGTTTGCGGGATTGTCGTCAAGATAATAGTTGACGGGCATTCCCACATCAGACCTTACTCCAATGTCGCGCCTATACTCCTTGTCGAGTGTGTCGGGGGCATACTCAAGATGTCCCGTTACATAGAACTCACGTCCACCGCGAGCCATCACCATGCTTACGCCACTCTCAGGCGACTCGGCAATGATGGTCAAGTCGGGACACTTCTCAATGTCTTCACGACGAATCTCCGTGTGTCGGCTGTGTGGCATATAGAACATGTCGTCGAAGCCACGGAAGATAGGCAGGTGAGGCTTCAACGGACGTTGGCGGAAGATGCCGAACATCTTCTTGGCCAACGGATATTTGGGTATTCCGTAGTGACAATAGAGACCTGCTTGTGCAGCCCAACAAATGTACATCGTAGACATTACATGGGTGCGCGCCCATTTCAGTATGGTGCTTATCTCGTCCCAATATGTCACTTCCTCGTAGTCGTAGGTTTCTACGGGAGCGCCAGTGACAATCATACCATCGAACTTCTCGTCACGCATTTCCTCAAAATCGCGATAGAACATCATCATGTGCTCTATGGGCGTATTCTTTGGAGTATGGCTTTTCAGCTTCATGAACGATATTTCCAACTGAAGCGGTGTGTTGGAGAGCAGACGCACAAGGTCTGTCTCGGTGGTAATCTTCAATGGCATGAGATTAAGGATGACAATCTTCAATGGGCGAATATCCTGAGTTGTAGCCCTCGAATTGTCCATCACAAAAATGTTCTCTTTTTTAAGCAGCTCGATAGCGGGCAGCTTATCTGGTAGTCTTAATGGCATTTCTAATTATTTAATGTTATACAATCTTCATGATACAAACCGAAACGTTGTCGAAGCCTCCGGCGTCGAGTGCAGCCTGAATCAGCTGACCAGCATCGCAGTCTATGCCAAGGAGCTGCTCTATGCTCGGGTCGTCGACCATGTCGCTCATGCCGTCGGAACAAAGCATGAAGGTGTCGCCGTGCCTTAGTCCGTCAGTAAGCTCAAAGATGTCGAGGAACGACGATTGACTTCCAGCTCCAATGCAGTTGGTGATGACGTTGGAATGTTTCTCCTCGCCAAGCAGTGTACTGAGCGAGTGGTCGGTGGATATTTGCGTCAGCTTGCCGTCGCGCAGACGATACAGACGGCTGTCGCCACAATTCATCCAAAAGAACCTGCCTTCGTAGGCTACGATGCCTACCAATGTGGTTCCCATGTTTTTTGTATCGGGGCTTAGCTGTCCCTTGGTGTTGATGGTGGCATTGGTGGAATTAAGCCATTCCACGAGCGTCTCCATAAGGTGGGCCGGCGTCAGTCGCATAGGCAAGTCACCAATGAAGAAATGCAGGCTCGACAACACTTCTTCACTTGCTATCTCGCCGGCATTGTAGCCTCCCATGCCGTCGGCAATGGCAACAACGAATCTGTCACACGTCTCCAAGTCTATCTCTGTGCTGTATGACTCATTGCGAACATATTTGTTACGAACGAGAATCATATCCTCATTATTGTGCCTTATCAAGCCGACATTGCTCGATGCCGTTATCTTTACTTTGGTCAATTTCATCAGTTCAGTTTTTTGTTACGTTGTTAATAATGACTTGCAGATTGACATTGGCTATTGTCACCAAATCGCCGTTGTTCAAGTTCATGCCCACGTCGGGAACAAGCTTGCGTTTGTTAAGCATTGTACCATTTGACGAATGTTTGTCCATAATGCTCCAACCCTCGCCCTTCTTGTAGAACAACTGTGCATGAATGCCCGAAACATACTTGTTGTTCTCAAACAGTGCACGGTAAGGTCCTTGCCTTCGACCTATTACAGCTCCGTTGATTGCCAATATGTTCAAGTTAAGTTGGCGATTGACAAGAGTCAGCTGCGGTATCGACATGTCTACCATGGAGGTGGAAATGTCGTTGTGCGACCCTTGTGCCGCAATAGGGAGCGAGAAATGTTCAGACATCGTCGTCTGCTGGTTCTGAACCTCAAGTTCCTCGGCGGTGAGCATCATAGCGCCACACAAGGTGCATCGCCTCCCTGTGCCGACATGACCACACTTGCTACAATACATCAGCATCTTTCCGCACTGGTCGCAGTAGTGTGAGCCAGAATCAATCTCCTCTTTGCAATATGGACAAATTATCATGTTTTTTCTCCTTATGTTCTATTTGTTTTTAGCCCACTCTAAACCATTTCAATGTCGTCGGGCATTATCATCCTATAGGTCTCGCTGGTGATTTCAGAAGGATCCATGTCGGCAACACGTTCCGAGAGGTTGCCTATGGTCTCGTCGAGCATGGTGCGCATCTCACGCGCATTGCCGAACGACTGTCCTCGGTTCATCACCTTATGGCAGATGGCTCCCATCAGCTTGTACTCCGACTCGGTGGAGAGGACATAGTCCTCCTTGGCTGCCATCTTCTTGAATATGGCAAGCAACTCGTCTTCGTTGTAGTCGTCGATGTGCATCTTGTGGGTGAAGCGACTTGCCAATCCAGGGTTCTCCGACAAGAAAGCGTCCATGCGGTCTTTATAACCAGCCACGATGACTACAAACTTGCCACGGTCGTCCTCCATGCGCTTCATCAACGTGTCGACGGCCTCATGTCCGTAAGGGTCTTCGCCTCCATTGCAGAGGGCGTAGGCCTCGTCGATGAACAGCACTCCGCCCATGGCCTGGTCGCAGAGTCGATTGACCAGCTTTGGAGTCTCGCCCATGTATTTTCCTACCATCTGCGCCCTGCTTGCCTCAATGACGTTCTTTGTAGGCAGAATGTCCATGCTCTGCAGCAGTTCTCCCATCAGTCTGGCGAGCGAGGTCTTTCCCGTTCCAGGGTTTCCTGTCACCACAAAGTTCATTACCATCTGCTGCACTTTTCCAACTCCACTTGCCGAACGCTGCTTCATGAACATGCTCTGCACGGCAAGACGCCTTATCATGTTCTTCACCATTCTCATGCCTACAAATCCGTCGAGGTCGTTGAGCACCTCGTCGAGAGGTCGCTTCGCCTCGTTGCCGCCATGAGGCAAATCAGCCATGGTGAGAGCATACATGTCGCTCTCGTTGAGCTGTCCATGTCCCATCTCCTCAACCAGTCGGCGGCTTTGTCGCTCGACACACTCGTCGAACAGCTTGCGAGCCTCGCGGGCATTGCCAAAATTGTGGTCGCGCCTCAGGCAAATCTGCTCGAACATTCGATGAATGGCAGACTGCATTTCGTCACCGACATTGAACTTCCGTGCCTCTACCATGTTGAAGAATATCTGCGAGAGTTCGTCTGCCGTATAGTCGTCGAAATGTATCGTCTGGGTGAAGCGGCTCTTCAAGCCTGGGTTGGAGTCAATGAAGTCGTGCATCTGCTGCGTATATCCTGCTACGATGCAAACAAACTTGCCGCGGTCGTCCTCCAAGCGTTTCAGCAGCGTGTCGATGGCTTCTGAGCCAAACGAGTCCTGGTCGTTTGACTTCAATGTATAAGCCTCGTCGATGAACAGCACGCCTCCCATGGCAGAGTCGACGAGCTGGTTGGTCTTTATTGCCGTCTGTCCGCTGAACCCTGCAACGAGACTGCTGCGGTCTGCCTCCACCAACTGACCTCGCGGCAAGACTCCCAAGGTCTTGAACACCTTTGCCATGATGCGTGCGACGGTGGTCTTTCCCGTTCCAGGGTTTCCCGTGAAAATGTAGTGCTTGCCTTGGAAAGTGTCCTTCGCCCCACGTTGTATCTGCAGGTTGATGAACGAGGCGAGGTTGCTCACCTCTTGCTTTATCGTGGTCAGACCCACCAGTCCGTCAAGTTCCTTCAGACAGTCGGTGTAGTCGACGCTTTGTGGACGGTCGTAAGGCACATCGTCCTCCTCTATGGTCATCAGTTCGTCGTTGCTCAGCATCTTCAAGTCGTTCTTCTGCAGACGTTCTGCCTGCAGTTTGCAGATGGAGTCGAACAACTGCCTCATGGCTCTACCATTGGCGAAATTCTTGTCGCGGTGTTCATAGAGGTCGTTTATTACCGCCGTCACCTTATCCTGTGCCTTTGGCGAGAGAATATATTTCTTGTCGTCGGCAAAGGTGAGCATAATCTTATATAGTTCTGTAGGATTATAGTCGTCGATGTTGAGGAAGTAGTTGAAGCGGCTCCTGAATCCAGGGTTGATGCGGAACAGGTTGTCCATCTCCATTCTGTATCCTGCAACAATGCACACGAACTTGCCTCGGTCGTCCTCCATTCGTTTCATGAGTTTTTCCAAGGCTTGCGCACCTTGCTGGTCGCGCTCTCCTGTCTGATTGATTGGGGCAAGGGTGTAAGCCTCGTCGACGAAAAGTATTCCTCCCATTGCCTTGTCGCAGAGTCTGTCGACCAGTTTCGGCGTCTCTCCTTGGTATGGGCTCACCATCTTTGCACGGTCAACCTCCACCACATGTCCACTGTCGAGATAGCCTATGGCAGCCAATATCTCTCCCAGCTTGCGTGCTATCGTGGTTTTTCCCGTTCCCGGATTACCTGTCAGCACGACGTGCATCGACATCTTCTCGCCGCCGCCCAGTCCTCGTCCTTGTCGCTCTATTCCGTTCTTCACCGAATAGGCTATTTCACGCACTGCCTTCTTCACTTCGTCCATTCCAATGAAATGGTCGAGGTCGGAGAGTATGTCGTCCAACGTGCGCTCTACGGGAACATATCCGCGAATGTCGTCTGGTTCAACCACATGAGCGTCGACGCCTCTGCTGATGAACGAGGTGAAGATGTCCTCTGCCACCTTCGTCGCCTCATGTGCAAAGCCGAAGGTCTCGTCCTTCGTCTTAACCTGATATTTGAAATAGCTCGCCAATTTGCGTTCTGCATCAAGACTAAAGCTGTCGAGCCCATATTTTGAACGAAGCACATTACGGCAAATGGCGGCAAGTTCCTTATAGCCAGGGGTTGGCAGATAGAACTTGTATTTGAAGCGGTTGCTTACGGCAGGATTGTTCGTAATGAAGTCGTCGAGACCTCGTGTCAGACCTGATACGATGACAATGGGGTCGTCGTCCCAATGGTCCATCTCCACAAAGAGTTTGTCGAGAGGGTTTACCTGATTGGAATAGCGGTCGGGGAGCAGTTTCTGAACATTGTCGAAAAAGAGAATGCCACCCTTCGCCTTCTTGATGTTGTCGTCCCACTTGTCGACAAAACGCTGGTAGTCGACGGCGTCGACCATCGTTAGTTTCGGTTTTGATATTATCTTGTTCTGATAGAAATAGTCGCGTAGCACCTCGGCAAGCATCGTCTTGCCTGTTCCCGTCTCGCCGATTATCATCGCATTGATGCTCAACCTGACGTTGGCGACATCCTTGCGCGACTGTAGGAAGGTATAGGTATCGACAATAGTCTTCAACTGCATCTTCACTTCGTCGAGACCAACCATCTTCGAGAGCACATTCTGAGTAGCCATCGGCTTTCCACACCACCGACAGTACTTTGCTACCGAACGATTTTCCTTATGACAATGTTCACATTTCATATAATATAGATATCTGAAAAAGGATTTTCTTATTATGGGTTTGGCATATTGAGCAGATGCGGATTGTAGACTATCATCTCAACCAAGAGCACTATAGCCAAGATGCTCCAAAGAGCATAATGTATAACCGAATCGCTGCTGACAGCCTTGAACTGGTTCTTCACGTCGTCGAGCAAGCCGAACTTCGAGCCGTTGAAGCGCGAGGAACGTGTCTTGAACGTATAGAACAAGGGCTCAAGCAGCGACGACTTCATGTCGTCGTCCATGACCTCAGCCACAAGCTCCTTGTCTTCAGCTCCTTCCTTGCGGTTGTCTGAAAGATAGCAGACAAGGACGTAGACTCCCGTCAGCAACAGCACGGCGGGAATGAACAAGACAGGATAGTTGTGGTGTACATAGCGAAGCGACAGCAAGGGAACGAACGAGGTGAAGAATCCGAACAACGCCCAAACGGCAGACATCGACACTCCAAAGCCCTTGAAGAACGAGCTGACACCGACAATGATTGCCGTTGAAATGCCAACAGGAAGGCAAACGGTCATAAATCCATTGTCGAGCATTGCGTCGCGTCCAGTAATTCCAAAAACCAGGACGAACAATGTCCATAGTGACGCTAAACCATAAAAGAAGTACTTCAACCCTCGGGCACGTCTGCACGAACGCTTGTACTCCACCCTTACCTCATCATATTTTCGTGCCGTCTCCTCCTTTGCCTTGACAAACCTGCGATAGTAGGTTTGCTGAGGGTCGATGGCGCCTACTGTCATTATCCACTCCTCAAGACTGCGCTCGTAGCTGTATTCCTCGCTGAAGTTGTCGAAAGGATTCTCATGGTAGAAAACAGAAAGCCATTGCATGAGGCTGCCGTTGCGCACCTCGTTGCGCATTTCTGCCTTATCGTGCACTTCCATCTTCCGTCCATCCTCCAAGAGGGTTCCCGATGGCAACTGGTAGGACGGCGTTGTGTCGAGTATTCTGCAGAATCGGTAGGCAGCCGTCCGAAGGTCGTAGACTCCCAATCTGTCGTGGTTCTCGTTGCTCTTCATGTCGAAGCAACGACAGCATTCGTGTATCTGCTTGCTCCAACCATGCATCTGCGCAAAATAAATGAATCTCCCGTTCTTGTCGGAGAAATCGGCTATGCGTGCGGCAAACTCCTCGTCGCCAAGGTTCTGCCACTGCTTAAGCTTCTCCGACAACAGACGTCCCACCTTGGCTGGAGTGTTGGCTCCACGAAGGTCGAACGACGCTGTTCGGTCAATGTTGTATAAAACCTTATACGCCAAGGTCATAGAGAATGGTTGCCCTTCGGTCATGATTCGCAGTGCCTCGCAAGCCATCTTGTCCTCATGGCTGTACATCCACGACAACAGTCTTCCGTCGGTGATGCTGTGCCAGTCGCTCTCACTCATGTTTTCATAGCCAAAGCAGTGTACAATGTCCTTCAGCGAGCGCGACTTGTGCTTGGCGAAGAAAGGCATTTCCTTGTCAAGCTCGTATATGGTGCGCAGAAGCGAGTTGTTGAGGTCGACAGCCTGGACACCAGCAAAATAGCCTCGCATGCGATTGATGTCGCACTCGGAGTGACACTCTACGTAAATCCACAGGTGGTCGTTGGGATTTCGAAGCATCACCTGATAGTGCTGGGCATTTATGAGCATCGTCACCGCCACACTGTGAATGTCGTTACATTCTTGACCCGTAACGTCGATGTAAGGCCACGAAGAGTCCATGGAATAGACGGCTGCCATGAGTCCCGCATGCTGGTCGATGGGATAACGGTTTGTGACAATGTCTTTCAGCACCATCGCCATCTTGCTGTTGCCGCATGACTCGAACCAGTTTATCAGTCGTCCGCCATACAGATAGCCACGGGCGATTCGCTCGTTGTTGAGAAGCATGGGAATCAGCTCCTGCACGTTCTCAGCTACAAGATTGCGCTCGGGATCAACCACAAACGTCTTGTAGCGCAGGAAAGGCGACGAGAGGTCAACCTCCGGACTCTCACCCAAGAACCAGCGTTCCACCTCGTCGTATGTCCAACGCTTTTGAATGTTTACTGCCGTCAGTCCCTTGATAAGCATTCGCACCCTCTCTGGCAGAGTTTCTATCCCTGGCAGTCGTCCCTCGTTCTTGCGCTTCATTATGGTGCGCTCGCCGACGTTGAACGGACTGTTGCCTCGCCACAATGCCAAGAGTGTGATGCCCAACGAATAGTAGTCGGTGGCTGGCGTCAGCTCTACTATTCCGTCAATCACGTCGTTGTACATTTCAGGTGAGGCATAGATTGGCGTTCTTGCCTGTGTGGTGCGGTGCAGCTCGTTCTTGTCTTGAATGACCGACGAGATGCCGAAGTCGCCAAGTACGAGTTCCGTGTGCTCGGTGTCCCTGAAGAAGAAGTTTCCAGGCTTTATGTCCTTGTGTATGATGTTGTTGTTGTGGCAGTATGCCAAAGCTGCTGCGGCTTGAAGAGCTATTCGGCGGAACTTGTCGAGGTCGCCGCGAACCTGATACTGGTTGAGGGTTCCTCCCCTTAGGTATTCCATCAGTTCGTAGTCTCTGTTGACGCCTTCGACATAGAGTTTTCCGTAGTCGAAGATGCGTACAATCATCTCGAACTCGATGTTTGCCACAATCTTCATCAATTTCTTCTTTATTGAGAAGTTGGGATAATAGATTTTCAAGACAAGTTCCCTACCCTCGTTTTCCACAAGAAACACTTGCGCCTCGCCTGAGTTGTCGCTAAGGCATTTCAGCTTGCGGTAGATGTTGCCCTTTATTTCGAATGTTTCGTCATGCACCATGTCCACCTGCGCCGACTCCGACCTGAATGTCATCTCGTCGTCATCCATACGTCCTGTCACATCGAGAGTTGAATCGATGTGTGACGTAGCGTCCAATGGGCCATTTATGGTGTCGAATACTGAATCGCTACTTGGTATAATTGTCTTGTCATCCATTGTCGTCAACAATATTTTTCTTTGAGCTCTGACCCAAAATGATCCATTTCCCGCCAAGATGCGGCTTTGCGCAGCCACAGGGACTGCTGTGTATGGCATTCTTATAGTTGCACTTCCATGCCAGCCGCAGTCCGGCAGGTTTCATTGCCATGGCATAGTTTCTTGCCTCCACAGGCTTTTCCATAGGTCTGGTCTGCATGGCTCCGAGTGCTTCCATCAGCTGGTCGGCAAGATTTGTCTTCCTGATGTTGTATTCTTCCAAAGTCAATCGTCTTGAAGGGATGTCTTGAATGTCGGGGGCCTTCTCGCCCCTGTCCTCGGCAAGCAGTCTCAAGACTCTTTCACGCAACGCCCTGTTGGCTTCCTCGTGCAGCACTTCCGCTTCCGACGTCATTGGCAATGTCTTGTCAAGTTCCAAAAACTGGTCGGCTATCATCTGCAGCTGCTTGTATTCGGGTGAGGCTTTCACTTTCTGCATCAGATGACGCGCCTCCTCAGTCAGTGGAAGTCCACATTGCTTGCAGAAGGCGAACTCGTTCATCGTATTGCAGCGGGGACAGACAATGCCTCCCCTCGGATTGCCACATTCGGGACAGTAGGCTTCGTCGCCCTGCAGCGCAGCACCGCAAAACGAACAGGTGTCGTATTTTATGTAATGGCGACACGACTCGCAAAAGTCAGAGCCCTCACTGATGGGAGCGCCACAATTGGGGCATACACTCTGGGCTTCCGATTGCAGCATGGCAGATAGCTGCCCCATGGCATCGTATTGCTCGTCGCTGCCTATATTCGTTGGAGCGTTGTCTGGCATTTCCGTGCGTGCCGTACGTTCCAAGCTCAAGCTGTTCATTGATGTTATATTGTCGTCCATAAAAGGTCCTTTTAGGTTCTCTAACAGACATTTTTTTGCTGTCTGCATTTCATTTATTGGGTTATTGAGTGCAAAGATATAAAATAATTCCTTAATAAACAAAAAAACCGCCCATTTTTTTCATTTTGGGCGGTCTTTATTTTAAAAAATTGGATTCTTCGTTTTACCAAAGGTCAAGTCGCTCGCTCTTCGGCAAATACAGTTTGTCGCCTTCTTTCACACCAAAGGCTTCATACCACGCATCGATGTGGGGCAGTGCGCCATTGACGCGCCAACGGCTGAGCGAGTGAGGGTCGGTCTTTGTGCGGTTGCGTATTTCCTCGTCGGTGATGTTGCCGGCCCAAACTCCTGCATAAGCCATGAAGAAGCGTTGGTCAGCTGTGTAACCGTCTTTGTCTACGGGAGTTGAGTCTTTTGTGGCATTCTTGAACGCCGTGTATGCCACCTGCAGACCACCGTGGTCGGCAAGGTTCTCGCCAAGAGTGAAACGGCCATTGGCATTAAGGTCTGGCAACACCTTGATGGCAGAGAAGAAGTTGTCGTACATGTCTGCCTTGACGTTGAATTTTTTCGCATCGTCGGCAGTCCACCAGTCTTTCATGTTGCCATCTTTGTCGTAGTTGCGTCCACTGTCGTCAAAGCCGTGGGTCATCTCATGACCAATGACCACTCCGATGGCACCATAGTTGAACGCGTCGTCGGCTTCGGCATCGAAGAATGGAGGCTGCAGTATGCCTGCGGGGAAGCAGATTTCGTTGGTCGTAGGATTATAGTAGGCGTTGACCGTCTGAGGCGTCATGCCCCACCTGTCGCGGTCGACAGGCTTGCCGAGGGTCTTGTCGAGCATCTGCGACAACATGAAGCGCGAACATTCAAGCATGTTGTCGTAGTATGACTTCGAAGGGTCGATGACGAGTCTGCTGATGTCGTCCCACTTGTCAGGATAGCCAATCTTCACATAGAATGTGCTGAGCTTCTCCTGTGCGTTCTTCTTTGTCTCCTCGCTCATCCAGTTCTGCTCGCCGATACGCTCGCCGAGTGCCTTCTGCAGGTTCTTTACGAGAGTCACCATACGGTCTTTCGACGATTGTGGGAAATACTTCTCCACATAAATCTTGCCGAGAGCCTGTCCCATGACGCCTTCCACCTGCTGTGTGGCACGCTTCCAGAGTGGGTAGTCCTCCTTGCGTCCAGACATTGTCTTGCCGAAGAAGTCGAAGTTGGCTGCCACCACGTCGTCGCTGAGGAAGCCCACGCCTTTCATTATCTGCCCCCACTCCATATAGTCGCGGTATTCGTCAGCCTTGAGCGAACCTATCAGACCATTGGCAGCGTCCATGAACTCTGGCTGATCTACCACTACGTCGTCAACATACTTCAGGTCGATGCCCGATGCCACGAGTTGTTTGTCGAGCTTGACATTTGGGTAACGCTCGTTGAAGTCGGCACGACTCATCTTGTGGTAGTTTGCCTCCGGATTGCGCAACTCCGCAGGCGACTTTGAGGCCTTGGCGAGTTCTGTCTCAAGCTTCATGATGTTCTGCATCTTCTTCTGTGCAGCCTTCTCGCTGAATCCGAACAGGGTGAACATTCTCACAATATGCTTCTTGTATGCTTCACGAATGTCGGCTGTTGCCTTGTCTTCGTCAAGATAGTACGACTTCTGACGCAGTGTCAGTCCGCCTTGTCTGACGTTGAGAATGTTCTGCTTCGAGTTCTTGCGGTCGGTTCCATAGTATGCTCCGAAGAATTCACTGTCGCCATACTTAGCGAGAGAGAGCTGAATGTCGAACAGCTGGTCGACGGTCTTCGCCTTTTCCATTTTCTCAATTATCGGCATCAGCGGTGTTACGCCTTCCTTGTTGCGGCGTTCCGCGTCGATGGCAAGCTTGTAGAGGTCGCTCAGCTTCCGCTCCACTGTTCCTTCCTTATAGTCAGCATTCTTCAGTTCGTCGAGAATGGCATTGATGCGCTTGTTGTTGTTCTCGCCCAACTTGTCGAAGCTGCCGTAGCGCGAATATGCTGCTGGCAGAGGATTGGCTTTCATCCATCCACCGCAAGCAAACTGATAGAAATCGTCGGCAGGACGCACCGACGTGTCGAGATTGGCGGTCTGTATTCCTGCCGTCAAATTGTCCTGTGCTGTGGCTCCAATTGATGCTGAAGCCATTGCCATGATTGTCATAAATGTTCTAATTTTCATATTTCAACAATTATTGTTTTCAAGTTTCGCATGTACTCAATGTTTTGGGAGTTAAGGAGTTAAGGAGTTAAAGGAGTTAAGCCATTAGTATTGAGCATTGGATTTAAGCGCAAAGACTTTTAATCGCATGTACATTTGTCTTAACTCCTTAACTCCTTAACTCCTTAACTCCTTAACTACCAACCCCACTTCCGAAAATCGAGTTATTTCTCCTTGTTCAATTCCTCCAACTCCATACTCGCCTCCTCCCAATGCTCCACCTCCTCGTCGAGCAGACGCTTTGTTGAGGTGTATTCCGTTATTATCGTCATGTCACTGGCGTTCTCGGGCTTGCATAGTATCTCGTCGAGCTCCTTGAGCCGCTTTTCCATTTGCTCTATTTTGCGCTCCGACTCCTTGACGGCCTTCTCAGCCTTGCTAATCTGTTTCTGACGCTCCTTGCGCTCGGCATAGCTTATTTTGTTGGTGCTTTCCTTTGCTTTCTCCTGATTGTCAGGACTTGCCTTGCTTTCCTGACTCTCCGACCTCAACGAGAAAGCCTCCACTCCCGACGAAGCGCAAGTCCTTAGGTAGTCGTAGATGCCGCCTATGTGCTCGCGCACCTTGCCGCCACCAAACTCATACACCTTAGTTACCAAGCCGTCGAGGAACTCGCGGTCGTGGCTTACTATTATCGCCGTTCCGTCGAAAGCCTTTATGGCTTCCTTCAGCACGTCCTTGGAAGGCATGTCGAGGTGGTTGGTAGGCTCGTCGAGTATCAGCAGGTTTACGGGTTCGAGCAGCAGGCGAATCATTGCCAGTCGGCTGCGTTCACCACCACTGAGCACCTTGACCTTCTTCTCCGACGCCTCGCCGCCAAACATGAACGCTCCGAGTATGTCGTTTATCCTCAGTCGTATCTCTCCGCGAGCCACATTGTCGATGGTCTCAAACACCGACAGGCTCTCGTCGAGCAGCTGAGCCTGATTCTGGGCAAAGTAGCCTATCTGCACGTTGTGGCCTATCTTCAGCTCGCCAGTGAAGGGTATCTCGTTCATTATGCACTTCACCAACGTTGACTTTCCCTCGCCGTTGCGACCCACAAAGGCGACCTTCTCGCCGCGCTTGATGGTCAGCGTCACATGGTCGAACACGGTGTGGCTGCCATAGTCCTTGCGCACCTCGTCGCAAATCACTGGATAGTCGCCACTGCGCAGACAGGGAGGGAACTTAAGGTGAAGCGCCGAGTTGTCAACCTCGTCAATCTCTATCGGTACAATCTTCTCCAACTGCTTCAGTCGGCTCTGCACCTGAACAGCCTTGGTTGGCTTGTAGCGGAACCGCTCCACAAAATCCTTTATGTCGGCTATCTCCTTCTGCTGGTTCTCGTATGCCCTAAGCTGCTGCTCGCGGCGTTCTGCCCTGAGTTTCACATACTCGTCATATTTCACCTTGTAGTCGATGATCTTGCCGCATGAAATCTCAAGGGTTCGGTTCGTCACGTTGTTGATGAACGCACGGTCGTGACTTACCATCACCACAGCCTTCGCCTGAGTGCTGAGGAACTGCTCCAACCACTGTATCGACTCGATGTCGAGGTGGTTTGTCGGCTCGTCAAGAAGCAGCACATCGGGCTTCTTAAGCAATATCTTCGCCAGCTCTATTCTCATTCGCCATCCTCCCGAGAACTCGCTCGTAGGACGATCCAAATCCTCACGTCTGAAACCGAGTCCGGCAAGAGTGCGTTCCAATTCCGCCTCGCAGTTCTCTGCGCCCATCATCAGCAGTCGCTCGTGCTCGGTGGTGAATTTCTCCACCAGGGCGGCATACTCTTCGCTCTCGTAGTCGGTGCGTTCTGCCAGTTGGCTATTCAGTTCGTCCACGCGCCTGCTGAGTTCCGTCACATTGTCGAAAGCCTTGCGGGCTTCGTCTCTCACCGTAGTGTCGTCCTGAAGAATCATCACCTGTGGAAGGTAACCTATGGTGGTGTCGTTAGGCACTGCCACCACGCCCTCCGTAGGCTTCTGCATGCCGCACAAAATCTTCAACAGAGTGGACTTGCCGGCACCGTTCTTGCCGACGAGCGCAATGCGGTCGCGGTCGTTCACCACGAAGCAAGCTCCGCTAAACAGTGGCTTCACGCCAAACTCCACCTTCAATTGTTCTACTGAAATCATTTTTTCTTCCGTTTATTCTGCAAAGGTACAAAAAGAAATTGAATTATGCAAGAGTTGTCCCGAATTTTAAACTTTAAAATTCAGAACACCAACGAAAGCGTTAACGTTAACTGTTAACTCGATGCAAAACCTACTTTGCATATTCCTCCATTCCTTCCTTTACTCTGTTAACTCTATTTTTATATTGCAAATCGCGCGCGTATTAAATAATGTATAATTTAAATTAATTATTAATAGAAGAATAACCCTATAGAGAAGGGGGACGTGTAGGTGAACGTTGCAAAAAGATTCGAGTTAACAGTTAACAGTTAACGCTTTCGACCATCGCCACCCCACTTCTCTATAGGGTAAAAAACGGGCGTTTTTTGTTTCCACGCGAGGAAACAAAAATTCCATCCAAAGGAAACAAAACCAAGGGAAAGAATAGGAGCCGCCTTGGATGTGAAAAGCGTTAACGTTAACTGTTAACTCAAACGAAACCTCATCGTGCACAACCGTCACATGGATGCGCTACTCATGTTTTTTTGCTGAGATTTTTTTTATCCTGCCTTCCGATATTCCCTTGGAGTCACTCCAGTTCGCAGTTTGAAGAAACGTACGAAATGCTGTGGATAGTCAAAGCCGAGACGCTCGGCAATTTGGTTTATCGACAAGCTCTCGTCGTTCAGTTGCTCCTTGGCGGCAGATATCAGTCGGTCGTTGATGAAGTCCTTTGCCGTGCGACCGGTCTCCGTTTTCACCAGCTGTCCGAAATAGCCTGTGGACAGGCAGCATTTGTCGGCAAAATAGTTCACCGTGGGCAGCCCTTTTGCCTGAGCTTCTTCCTTGATGTAGCTGCGCAGCAGATGGTCAAATTGTTTCACAACAGAGTGGTTTATCTCCTCGCGGGTGATGAACTGTCGGTCGTAGAAGCGCAGGCAGTAGTTGAGCAGCAGTTCGATGTTGGATACTATCAGTTCGCGGGTATGGGAGTCGATGGGGTGTTCCAGTTCTGTGTCTATCATGTCGAGAACTTGCTTGAACACTACCACTTCTGCTTCCGAGAGGTGCAGTGCCTCGGTGCTGCTGTAGGAGAAGAACTCGTAGCGCTGAATGTTCCTTCCAAGGTTGGTACGATGCAGGAAGTCGGGATGGAAAAGCAGTCCTACGCACTTCGGGCGTATGCTTTGGTCGGTCACCTCAACAGTCACCGTCTGCCCTGGCTCGAACGATGTTACGGTCTGCTCATCAAAGTCGTAGGGTGTGCGGCCGTAAGAGAGGTTGCAACCCTTGGTTTCCTTCAGCCAGATGGCATACAGTCCATAGTGTATCTGCGACTTTGCTGCCGTGGTGTAGTTCGTCCGTTCCAGATGAACGACGGTCACCAAAGGGTGTAGGGTCGTGATGCCGTAATAGTCGTTCACCTGCTGTATTGTATCAAATCTAATCTCTTGCATAACAATCACATACAATCACGCAAAATGGCTGCAATGTCTTCCTCATACAGCGGCACCCATGCCTGGTCGAGTCCCTCGTTCACGGCTATATGGTGTGCCATCTCGTCAATGCGGCTGCCGTCGATGCCAACAGCACCGAGCGTCATAGGAATTCCGATGCTCTCATAGAAATCATGAATGGCGTGTATGCTCTCTTCTGGGGTCTCAGTGCCAAACACATTCTTTCCATACGACGTGATGCGCTCTACAACCTGTTCGTGCAGTTCGCCGGTGGTGTTGTTCAGAATATGGCTCATCCAGCGTGGAGTGACTATGGCAAGTCCCTCGCCGTGGGTAATGTCGTAATGCCCTGAGAGGGCATGCTCGATGGCGTGCATGGGCCAACCGCTCTCAGAGTTGCCAAGGGCATAGATGCCGTTGCATCCAAGTGTTGTGGCATAGAATATCTCGGCGCGGGCATTGTAGTTGTCAGGCTCGTCAAGCACAATCCTCACGTTCTTAACCAACGACTTCACAGCTCCCTCCATGAAGGCGTCGTTCATCATGATATGCTCGCCGCAGAAATACTGCTCCATGATGTGGTTTATGCAGTCGGCAACGCCAGCGAGGGTCTGTTTCACTGGAAGTGTGAAGGTATAGGTTGGATCGATGAACGATACGGCAGGGAACACCAGTGGCGAGAAATAGGCGAGCTTGTCGTTGGTCTCCGTGCGTGAGATTACGCCTCCCGAGTCATACTCCGAACCTGTTGCTGCCAAGGTGATGATATCAACAATAGGTATTGCCTTCAAGGTGGGTGCCTTGCCTGTTACAATGTCCCAAGGGTCTGCGTCGGAACAGGCTGCTCCTGCTATTGCCTTTGTGCAGTCGAGCACACTGCCTCCACCTACAGACAGTATCACGTCGATGCCCTTTTCCTTGCATATTCGCACACCTTCCATCACGCTTGGATTGAACTTTGGGTTGGGTTCAATTCCAGGCAACTCGTAAATATCCTTGCCTTTGAGGAGTTGAAGCACCTGATCGTAGAGTCCGCTGCGCTTGATGCTTCCGCCGCCGTAAGTGATTAATACCCTATTGCCAAACTGCGCCATGACGCCTTGCAGTTTCTCTGCCACCACGCCCTTGCCAAAAATCAGTCGCGTGGGGGTTTGATAATCAAAGTTTTGCATAGTTTTTCATTTATTATTTTATGTTCAACATAAATTTTCTGCAAAATTACTACTTTTTTCTCATATTCCACACACCAATATTATGGTTTTTATTACCAAAATCGCAGTATTTATGTAGTTTCATGTTTCCTGTAGGGCAGAAAATAACGAGAATGGCAGAGTGCATAAAGGCCTTGCTGATTGTTTTATCCTTTGCAAAGCCATAAATGGTTAATTAAAGATAATATTTATGCCCAAATCCTGCATAATCGGAAAATTATTCGGATATTTGCATTACGAAAAGTTCGTAACGATAATTACGTAATTAGATTAACATGGACAAAAGGTGGAGAAGAATAGCCAATCCGTTCCTCGTATAACACCAAATAATAGTATTATAAAAAAATGAAAACAATTGTAACTGCATTATTGACATTGCTTGTCTCGCTGCAAATGGTGGCAAGCAAGGTAATCAAGATTCAAGACATTGAATACGCGCCATCATGGTTGACAATCAAAGAGGTTGAACTCACGAAGGATGCTACAATCATTCGTGGCACTCT
>JBJEAS010000014.1:0-4784 GCA_051869235.1 Prevotella sp. | reverse complement strand
CAACAGCCATCAGCAATGCACAGCAGGCTGCTGACGCTGCCAAGAAGGTTGCCGACGAAGCTGCTGCCGCTGCCAAGGGTGCCGCTTCTGACGCAGATGCTGCAAAGAAGGCTGCCGCTGCCGCTCAGACTGCTGCCGACAACGCTCAGGGTGCTGCCGATGCCGTTGCTGCTGACTTGAAGAAGGCAGTTGAGAATGCTGCAAGCCAGATTCAGGAGGCTGTAAAGAATCTCGCCACAAAGGACGAGGTTACTGCTGCCGTTAAGGTAGTTGCCGACAAGTATGACGCTCAGGCTAAGGAGCTGAAGGCTCTCTCTGACCGTCTCGACAAGGTTGAGGCTAAGCTTGGTCTCGGCGAAGGTGGCGAGGACATCGACCTCACTGAGATTCAGGATGAACTCGAGGACATCCAGGACGCTTTCGAGGCTCTCGTTGGTGTTGTGTCTGATATGGTTACCAGCGTTGAGCTCGTATATAGCAGTTGGGCAAATGGTTATACTGCATACAACGGCGAGAACGACCTTGATTTTGAGGTTGTAACAGAAAAAGAGCGTGGTCCATTTGGAGTTGTTAAAGAAAACAACAACGACGTACAGAAGACAGACAAGACCTATTCGTTTGTAAAGAACGACACTAAGTTCTATGGCGATGAGGTATATGTTCGCGTAAATCCAGTAGACGCAGAGCTTACAAAGGAAGATATTTCTCTCATCAATTCTAAGGGTGAGGAACTGACAGGCATCGTTGACGTTGTTGACGTACAGCCTTATTCAACAGACGATTATCTGACACGTGCAGCCAACAAGCGCACTGGTCTTTGGGCTATCAAATTCGCTCCTGCTGCAGGACAGAAGGTAAATGATTTGAAAGGCTATTGGGAAAAGGGTGGCAAAAAGATTGTTTATGCTGTTGCAGTTAAGAGTGCCATCTCTGACTCGATTGCAAGCGACCGTCGTGTCGTATCTGCATATGACGTTACTATGCAAACAACTAATGCAAAATCTTATGTTGCACATGTTGATGGAACAAATCAGAACTATGCAGATCTTATCAGCTTGAAGGTTGGAGGTACAGATATCAAGTCCATAAAGAACCGTTATGGAAACGCAACTGGTGATGACGTAGACGCAACTCTCGTGGATTACTATTGGAACGGTACACCAAATGTAGCTGTTGATGGCACAGAAGTTGATGGTGATAAGCGTACTTCTGCGGATTATCTTGTAGCTCAGGTTGGCAAGGACATCAACATTGAGTTTGACAAGACTAAGAAAATCAAGGGCTTCTATGTTATGCTTGACTACGACTACAACGAGCAGACATCTACTCCATCAGAGAGAAATGCATGGAACAGCTACAAGTACATCAACGTAGGTACTGAGTCTCAGAAGGCAACCATGATTGATGGCAACAAGGGTGCTATTCAGGTATCAAGCCTCAATGGTCTACAGACAGGCGACTACATCGGTTTCCGCATCTATGCTGTCAACCTCGATGGTACTCTCGTAGACCCAGATGGTATAGCATTCTATGTAGCAATTGGTGAGCAGACAAGTGATGACATCAACCTAACTGCACAGAAGATCCTTGTTACAAAGGCTGTTAGTAGTCAAGGCTTCGATACTACACCTGCTACAGCAGCTGGTAACCTTTCAGGTGAAGTTGCACTTCCAAGCAATGCTTTTGCAAACTTTACCTTGGGTACTGTATCTTGTGTAAACACTGCTGACAGTAACGACAAGCCTGCAGATACAAATTACCAAGTACTTTATAAGGTTGGCAGCAACTGGCAGGGTGCTTTTGCCGCTAATGCTACTGCAATAAAGGTACAGATTAAGGATGCGACTGCCTTCAAGGACGGTGCAACATATAAGATTACTTTGCCTCTGCAGAAGAGTGTTGCAGGTCAGTCTTACACTGTAAAGAACGCCATTGTGAACATCACCAAGGATATGCCAACAAGCTGTCCTACATTTATCTGGAAGACAAACCAGACAGAACTTCAGGCTTTGGTACCTGCTAATGGTAGCTATGCAAATGATGGTACAAAGAAGGATGGTATACTGAACTTCAAGAACATGTTCATCGTTGCTGATGGTTCTGAGATTGACGCCGACTATTCGTATGTATTCAAGCTTGCAGGTAGTGAAATAAATACAAGTGACAACAACAAGACTGTTGATCTCTATCGTGCTTGGGCAGATCAGTACTACTTCAATGGCAGCAATCAAGTTTATACCACATATACTGGTACAGGTAATAGCTATCAGGCTTTGATTGCCAATAAGTTCATCGACAATGCCACATCTCATGCTCTGACAACAGAGTACAACTATGGCGACATTTCGAATGATTCCAACAAGAATCCATTCAAGCTCTCTTCGAGCAACTACAACTTGACCTACACAACATGGTCAATCCAGTCTGCTGACTACATGAGCTATGCTTGGAAGAAGGTTGACTTGAACCATGGCGCACAAGGAACTACTCCAAATATGCAGCCAACTAATTTCTTGAATACTGTAGGTTCACCATCTATCAAGATTGCTAATATCTTGACTACTCCAGGTCAGATGATCAATGGCAATTTGCGTCAGGCTAACTTGGATGCATATATCTGCAATACTGGTGGTACAGTAAATAATTTCCTCAAGATTACAAAGGTTGAGACAAAGTCTAACACAAACTTCAGTATCACAAACGAGTACTATGAGGTTAGTGCATCTAATATTGCAGCTGCTAACACATCAGGTGTAATTACCTTCACTCTGAAGAATACTGGCAACACCGTACCAAACCACAGCGCAAAGGTATGGATTACAGTTAAGGACTGCTTCCAGCACGAGGAAGTAATCAAGTTGGATGTTGAGTTCAAGGCTATCTCTGGTACTAACGACCAGCTTGCATCGAACTAATTTCGAGTTAACGGAGTGAAAGCTCCTATCTGATAAAATTATAGGGAGCATGTGCATAGGTGCATGCTCCCTCTTTCTTGCTATAATGTTGATTATTATGTTGGATATTGTTTTGAATATTACTGACCTTGGGTGCAAGGATAAGATTGATGTATTTTTTTCATTTATGACTTTCTTTATTTCAATTTTGGCATTGGTTAATACTAAATGTGAATATGGTAGACATGTTAAAAGAAGAAAGTCTGATACATTGTCAAAGTTGAGCGAAAGATATGCTACAGATAAGAATATCGAAAGTGTTGTTAAAGAGTTGTTAGCCTGCTATGATGAAATGAGTGGCACATACTTAAAAAGCAGATTGAATCCTGAGGATAATATATACAGCAGAGAACTGTTTATACGTTTCTTTGACGAGTTGACGTATGCGGAGGAAAACGATGCAATAGACATGGATAATGTATGCTACAATTTTGGATATTATGCTGTGCTTGCCAATTTTATGGGAAGCCAGTTCTTAAGCGATTACGAATCTGGTAATTGGGGACGTTTTAGACAGTTTGCTAAAAACTTAAATGAGCTTGGAGGTAAGAAGGGATATTTCCATTTTAAAGCAAATGGAGACAATGTGGTTGATGAACTACAAATAATTAATGGAAGACAACATTCATAAAGGGTGTTTTTCTACATAGCCTACGAAGAATGAGTTTAGTACCACGACCAGTGCAGAACATCAAATAGCATTAAATAAAGTGAACGGATAATGGGATTCGCTGAAAAATGCCTACCTTTGCAGTGGTATTGGCACTTGGAGGCGACTATAGCCGAGTTAAAGAAAGACAGAATTGACAAGATAACAAATATAAACAATAAGACAATGAAAACAAAATTCGTATTCATGGCTGCGGCAGCGGTGCTGCTGGCAGTCAGCTCATGTGAGGAGAAGATTCAGACTACGACCGGCAAGGTGAAGAAGCTGAACGACTCCACTATGGTGGCGACAATAGACAAGTACGACATCACGTTCGACATGAAGCAGGTCCGCTTCGACAACGGCGTGGTAATCCCCGGCGACTCCGCCGTTATCCACTACATCGGCGACCTGCGCGACAAACAGGCGAAAGCCCTGCTGATAAAGCTAATCCCACCCAAGCCCCGCATCGTCGAGGCGGTGTACAACCCCGATGCCGAACTCAAGACCCGCCCAATGAGCAAGGAAGAACAGAAGGAGTTCGAGGAAGGCATCAAATACGCCAAGGAGCACGGACTGTAATCCCCACACAACTCAAACCAGCGTCGGCACACCTTATAATAATATATAGGGCGTGCCGATGTTCTTTGGAATAAACCTCGTTTCCAATTTGGGCGCTTACGGCTCATATTGTTCGTTGTTTGGCTTTTGACTCAAAAGATGTATTGATTCTGAAAACTCAGCCATGACCAGAGGCATTCTGGGATTGTCGTTCCTGACAATTATCGTAGCATAGTTTACCACGCCATATTCATCGGTTATTGAAGACGACATTATGGCATATCGTGCACGATTCTTGTATGTTGAAAACCAATACTCGAACAAACGATTACGCATGGTTTGCTTACTGTCTCCCGTCTCACAAATATACAACAGTGTTGACTGGTTTTTATTGAAGAATTCCTCAACTATATACAACACGGTGTCCTTGACCTTTCCGTCCCGGGGAGATTTCCTGTTGTTCAAGTTGGCAATAATCAATTGATAGGATTCGTCACTTGAAATAAGGTCATCTGTTACGAAATCAACAGAATAGTCAACACCATAGTCTGTAGTAAAGCCAAATGTGCGTATTCCGGTCGATACCCGTTCACCAATTCCGGTGATATCCGTTCAGTCCG
>JBJEAS010000013.1:0-21776 GCA_051869235.1 Prevotella sp. | reverse complement strand
GTCAACTTGTCAACTCGTCAACTTGTCAACTTGTCAACTCGTCAACTTGTCAACTTGTCAACTTGTCAACTCGTCAACTCGTCAACTATATTTATTTTGCGAGCAACCAAGCGTCAGGATACTTTGAACGGAACTCGTTGCGGCTGGCTGCGGCTTCAGCCTTGCTGTCGAAAGTGGCAGCTACAACACGATACATGTTGCGGTCTTCGTTCTTCACAATCTGAGCGTCATATCCAGCGTCTTTCAGCTGTGACTGCAGGCCTTCGGCATTAGCGCGTACAGAGAATGAACCAACAACGACGCTGAAATTCTTCAATCCAGAACCGCTGATGAGCGACACGCTCTCCTGACGAACCTGAACATTGTCCATATTGTCTACGACACGCGTCTCGGTGGCAGGTTTTGTCTCTACTGGAGCTACAACATTGACAGGTGTTTCCTCAACGGGAGCCTGCTGAACGGGCTGAGTCTCCTGTGCCTTAGCCTTCTCGTATGCCTTCTTATAGGCGCTTTCGCTTGATTTACAACTTGTAAAAGACAATGCTGCGCAGAGTCCAGCGCACAATACAAAATATTTCTTCATGTTCATTATTATGTTATTGAATTAAAAATTACTTTTTTTGTCGTGTGACCTTTTATCGTGCGAAATTACAAATAATCGGCGAAATATGAGCAAAATGTCTGCATAAAGTTTGTTAAATCGCTAAAATACGAGTGTTTTAACAAAAAATCACGCGGATAATCATTGACATTCAAATTATTTTTCTTATTTTTGCCGTCTCAAAACATCAACAAATTGTCATTAACATTTAAAATTTAAGGGTATGAAAAGTTTAGGTTATATTGGCGCTTTCCTCGGAGGCGCAATCGCCGGAGCCGCATTAGGTCTGCTTCTGGCACCAGAGAAGGGTAAGGACACAAGAAGCAAAATCACCGACACGGTTGATGAGTTCTTGAAGAAGCACAACATCAAGTTGTCTCGTCGCGAGGTGGATGATCTCGTTGACGACATTCAGGAAGCTGCTCCAGCCGAGTAGAAGCATTTTGTCTCACTACTTGCCTTTTGTGTATGTTTTCAAACGACAAAAACATTGAGACAATCGCCCAGCTCATTGAGGCGGTCAAGGATTACGTCGAGCTTCAGAAGGACTATCTCAAGCTCGACGTAATCGACAAGGCCGTAAAGCTTCTTACGGCAGCCTCCTTGTTTGTCGTGGCGTTCCTCTTCCTTTTGGCAATAATGCTTTATGTGTCCTTTGCTGCCATCTACTGGATGTCGCCGTATACGGGAACGGCAGAGGCTTTTGCCATTATGGGAGGCATCTATGTGCTGCTGCTGGTCCTTGTGTTCATCTTCAAGAGGAGGCTCATTGAGCGTCCGTTGGTGAAGTGTTTTGCAAACATTCTTTTAAGCTAAATGGTATATGAGTATGATAAACACCTTTCATAATATTGAGGATGTCCAGCTGAAGAAGGAAGAACTCAGAAGCGCCATTGAACAGCGTAGCGATACCATAGCAACTCTATGGCGCGAACTTACTACAGTAAAGAAGTCAGACGACAAGGGCGAAATTGTTGCAGGAGTAATCAGCAAAGGCATTATGGCTTTCGATGCCTTCATGCTTTTCAGTAAACTTTATCGCCGTTATGGCAACCTCTTTAAAAAGAAAAGACGGAGATGACATTGAATATGAAAAGACAGCTTTTGACACTTGTGGCGACTGTATCCGTGGCATTGGCAGTCGCACAGCCTCAGGAAAAGAAAGTGGCTTACCTTTTTACATATTTCACAGGCAATGCGCCCGAACAGGAGCAGATATGCTATGCTATAAGTGACGATGGTTATAATTTCACTCCGCTGAATGGAGGAAATCCCGTCATCAGCAGCGATACAATAGCATATACGCAGTGTGTAAGAGATCCGCACATCTTGAGATGTGAAGACGGAAAGACTTTCTATATGGTGGTCACCGACATGAAGTCTTCGCTCGGTTGGGCAAGCAATCGAGGTATGGTGCTCATGAAGAGCAACGACCTCATCAACTGGCAACATTCGGCAGTCAACTTCCCAACAAAATATCCGAAACAGTGGGGCAATGTCATACGCGTTTGGGCACCTGAGACCATTTATGACAAGAAGGCAGGAAAATACATGGTGTTCTATTCCTTGCGGACAAGTAGCGACGACTCGTTCGACCGCATTTACTACTCCTATGTCAATGACGATTTTACCGATTTGATAGGCGAGCCGCAATATCTTTTTGACAATGGTTCTGCTACTATCGATGGTGACATCGTTTACAATCCAAGCGACGGACTTTATCATCTCTTTTATAAGAGTGAGGGTGGGCGTGGCATTTTCCAGGCAACATCAAAGTCGCTGACTGCGGAACCTGGGAAACCGTTGGGTAGCCAATGGACTAAGCATGATGCCCACGTTGACCAGACGGAAGAGGCTGTTGAGGGAGTAGGAGTGTGCCAGAACATCGACGGCAAGTCGTGGATCGTCATGTACGACTGTTATATGAATGGACACTATCAGTTTTGCATAAGTCCTGACCTAAGGAACTTCAAGGTTGTGCAGAACACTGAAACAAAAGGCAAGTTCACACCACGTCATGGAACCATAATTCCTATCACGCAAGCTGAAAAGGACAGACTTTTGACGGTCTTTGGGAAATAATCAGGGGTAAAAAATTAATTCATGCCAACTATTGCGATTCAACATGGTTGGCATGAATTTTTTTCTGTATTGTGGTAGCATCAGCCAATTGTTAAACGATGAATGTCGTTTTGTTAATTTTCATCTTCCCTCTTCCTTCGGTATGTGTTCGAGATGCCTTCGAGATGCGTTCGAGATGCTGACTTGCGTTTTCTATTCATTTTCACAGTAAAAAAGCACAATCATAATTTCAAATATGCAAGTACGCAGCCGAGGGACAGGGGCATATGTTAACAGGAATGGGGCTATGATGAGACAAAAAGCGGTGAATATATAACAAAATCCAACGTTTCTTTTGAGGTTTCGGAAATAATGATTATATTTGCCGCAAAAATGATTGTTTATGGCACGAATCTATGTAAGTTTACTAATGCTGTTGCTTGTCAACACATTCGCCTTTTCCAAAGAGAAGGCTGATTTGAAACCAAGATTGGTAGTATTGACCGACATTGCCCCTGGCGACTTGGAACCAGACGACATGGAGTCGATGGTTAGGCTGATGGCATACGCAGACCAATATGAGATAGAGGCTCTCATCACTACGACGGGTTGGAACTGCGACCCATACCCAAAGGAATGGGCCGACTCACTATATCGTGTGGTGGAAGCATACGAGAAGGACGTCAGGAAACTGATGAAACGCTCGGGACAGAAGCGTTTTCTATCCATAGAAAAGGAACAAGGGAAGCAGAATATCGGATATTGGCCAAGTGCGGAATATCTGCGCAGCCGAATAGCCATGGGCAGTCAACGCTCAGGCATAAAGATGATTGGTGGGAACAACGACTCTCCGGGCAGCAACCTTATTATAAAATTGGCAGACGAAGCTGACCCTCGACCATTGTGGATAACATGTTGGGGAGGCGGAAACACACTGGCACAGGCTATATGGAGGGTGAAACAGGAGCGCACGCCTGAAGAACTGAAGAAGTTTCTGCACAAGCTGAGGGTATTCACCATCACCGACCAGGACATGGTGTATGCCATGAGAATGAACCGTGCCTACAGTTCGCACCAATGGATGCGCAGGGAGTTTGCCGACGACCTCCTGTTCATCTGGGACGAAAGTGCATGGCTCACACAGTGCGGACTGGGGAGCAAGGGATGGCAACTCTATGCCTCGCATATCCAAGGCAAGGGCAATCTCGGCAAGGTATATCCAAAATACAAATGGGGTGTGGAAGGCGACACACCAAGTTTCCTCAATATCATGCCCAACGGCCTGCATGATGCCGACCATCCGGAACAGATAGGTTGGGCAGGATGTTTCAGAAGATACATGTGTCCTGACTCAGTGACCATAGCATGGACCAACTGGCAGAAACCGCAAAAGGACATATCGCGCTCATACGAGGAAAGGTTTTATCCCGACATCGTGAATGACTTCATCGCAAGAATGGAATGGGCAGACAAAGGCGAAGGCAACCGTAATCCTGTGGTGACAGTAAACGGCAAGCAGGGATTGGGAGTCATCACCATTGAGGCTAATCCCGGGGAAACAGTCACACTCGATGCCTCAAAGTCGTACGACCCTGATGGCGATGACTTGACATTCAAATGGTGGATTCAGCAAGACATCAGCAGTAATCCAGATGCCATACTCAATGCCAATGGAAGCAAGGCGACGATTACCATGCCAAAGAACATGCTGAATGGCAACATCCACGTGATATGCGAAGTGCGCGACAACCGCACCATCCCACTTGTAGGGTATCGACGTATCATAATCACGCCTTCAAAAGAAAACAAAAAACACATTCCTCTTGTATATGACAAGGAGAACACTGCCGACTGTTATCCACAAATCAAGATGAAGGCATTTGAGGAACTTCCAAGTATTCCCGAACTGCCCGACCCCTTCGCTTGGGCTGACGGAAGCGGTCGCTCTACGGATTTCAAGGACTGGGAGCGCCATCGCTCGGAGATAATGCAGATGCTATATCACTACGAAATAGGCGAAAAGCCTGTGGTCAAGAAAGAACAGATGAAAGCCGAGATTGTGGGCGACACGCTTTACGTGGATATTACCGTGGGAGGCGAGACCCTAAGGCTTACTGCCGGAATTAAATATCCTGAAGGCGAAGGACCTTTCCCTGCCATCATCGGCATAGGATTCGGTACAGGCTCACTGCCTAAGGACATCTTCGACAAGCGAGGAGTGGCACAGATAGCATTCAATTTCACACAAGTGATGTCGCATACCCAAAAGCGAGGGCAGGAACCAATCAACCGCCTCTATCCCTACCAAACGGAGATGGGAGCCTATTGCGCATGGCCTTGGGGCATTAGCAGAATTATCGACGCATTAGAGATTGTGGGTAAGGCATCGCGTATTGACATGAAGCACATCGCCGTATCGGGATGCTCGTTTGCCGGAAAGATGGCACTCTTTGCCGGAGCCCTCGACGAGCGCATTGCCCTCACCATAGCCCAAGAGCCTGGAGGCGGCGGTGTCAACTCATGGCGTGTGTCGGAGACCTTAGGCAATGTTGAAACCTTGGGACGCACCAACTATGCATGGTTTAAGGAGAGCATGCGCAGATTCTCCAACTGTGTTGACCGCTTGCCTATCGACCATCACGAACTTGCGGCACTCATAGCTCCACGCGCACTACTCGTACTGGGCAACACAGATTACGAATGGCTTGCCGAGCGTTCCAACTACGAGTCTTCGAAAGCTGCCCGAGAGGTATGGAGCGCCTTTGGCATTGCCGACCGCATGGGCTACTCAATCGTGGGCGGTCATCCTCATTGCCAACTGCCATTATGCCAATATCCCGAGGTGGAGGCCTTCGTTGACAAGTTCCTTTTGGACAAAGATAATATCGATACGAATGTGACAAAGGCAGAACTTAAAGAATATAATCAAGAAGTGACCAATTGATGAGACGTTAATAAAATGGATCTTTAATAATATATTTTCAAAATATCACCTCTTCGCTTCCCATATCCTCTTTATTGAGAAACATAATATAATAGATGGGAAAATACTTGACATTGCCGACTTGACGAACGATACGCTCGTTGCTCACCACAATCGCCGACTTGATGTGATAATCAGGGTTCGACAATAGCTTGTTTAATGCACTGTGGATGGTATAGCCCCTACCAGACTTCACCTCAATTGGCAATACCGAAAGGCTTTCATAATCATCTATCAGATAATCCACTTCGCCGTTCTTCCTGTTGTCATAATAAAAAAGCGAGAAACCATGGGCAGCCAACTCCTGAGCAACGACACTTTCATATACAGCACCGAGATTAACACTCTGTTCGTCTCTCATAACTGCCTGAATATTATTGGCATACAATTGAGCTGTAAGCATACCAACATCGTTAAGATATAACTTAAGAAGATTCTTCTGCACCGACTCCGACAAGGGATAACGTGGATTGCTCACAGCATGGACGTCAATAGCGATACCCGAAGATACAAGATACTCAAACTCCTCCTCATAACGTTCGAAACGATCGCCATGCTTGTCCTGAATGTTCTTAGCCACAATACGCTTCTTCTTGTTTTCCATTTGGGAAGAAATCATGTCATATATACGTCTTACCAACAGGTTTCTGCCTGCCGTTTCCACATACTTTGCCGCATCATCCTTATACAGCTGACGGATGGCATTCTGCAGATGCCTTACCTTTACAATATTCTTCGTGGCAAGATACTCATTAACCACATCAGGCATTCCTCCGACAAGCAGATACCTACGGAAATGAGTCATCATCATTTCATGCACTTCCGTACTCAGACTCTCTCCCTTCCGCCATGCTTCGCGCATTGATGCGATTGCCTCCTCGCCCATACCGTTAGCGAGCAGGAACTCCTCGAAGTCGAGCTGGAACATATTCTTTCTGATAATGCTGCCTATGGGAATAGAGGTAGTTGAACGGAGTGTCACTCCAAGCAAACTGCCACTGGCTATATACCGAAAACGTCCCTCCTGACGAAGGAACTTCAGCATAGTAAGAAATTGTGGATATTGCTGAATCTCGTCAAGGAACACCAGCGTGTCCGAAGCACTGCCCAACCTGCCACCGGCAACTGAACTCAGTGCGAAATAGAACTCGTCCGTAGTGCGTACATTGCGAAACACTCCCTTGCCTTCGGCATCCTCCGCAAAATCAATCTCAATGAAATTCCGAAAGAGCCTACTGCCTATCTCTCGGATAATAAACGACTTACCTATCTGACGAGCACCCTCGATGAGAAGTATCTTGTCAGAACCGCCAAGCAGATGTTGCTCTATGTATTTGCCAATCTTTCTGTATAGCATATCTTTCAAATTACACTTTTCAATACAAATTCGTGCTGCAAAATTACACTTTTCAATATAAAATAACACCCGAAAATTACACTTTTCAATATGATTTCGTGCTGCAAAATTACACTTTTCAAATTATTCAGTGAAATAAATAGGGGAAAATGTGCAGGTATTTAACATTATTTCTATATTTATACTTGTTTTCCTTAGCCTTATTTAATAAATAATGTGTAAATTTGCAGCATTATTATGACGCTTGAATGACAATGAGAAAAAGGTGATTTAGAGAATATGAAAGAACTATTATTAGTATGTATAGGCAGCTTCTTCGGAGGCGGAATGAGATATTTGGTGGCATTGCTGCACGACAGGTTCACTGGTTTCCCGACAGTGGCTTACGGTTCGTTTCCGTGGGCGACATTCGCGGTGAACGTCATTGGGTGCCTGCTCATCGGGTTATTTACTGGCATAGCGGCATCAGGCCATTTACCGGCACAATGGAAGTTGGTACTCGTCACCGGATTCTGCGGAGGCTTCACCACCTTCTCCACATTCATGAACGAGAACTACCTGCTCGCCAAGGACCACCTGCTGATACTTTCCATATACACCTTGGCAAGCCTTGCACTTGGAATGGCAGCACTCGTTTTGGGCTATAAGATTGCAGAAGCATTATAAATAATTGAAATTTCCTTGAGCTTGCGAAAATAGTTCAGTAAGTAACTTATGCCATATTGCCGATTGTTATCGACACAAGAAAAAAATTTTTTTCAAGATTTTGGGACTTCGTCACAAAACAGGTTTATCCCACTGACTATTAGACACTTAATAGTGTGATGAACTTTTTGGGTTCGTCACACTTCGTCACGCAAACAGTAAACATCTCCAAATTTATATCGACGGCATTGTAATACTTTGTGTGGTGATAAATATACTAAAAAATATTTACTCAATTTACGGATAATTTGCAGGAAATTACGTTCAAAACCAAACCCATTGACTCTTTGTTGTGGTCAGACACTTGCTTCAGCTTGATGAGCTTGCGAATAACTGCTGATTAATTGCTGTAAAAAAAATACATAGCATTACAGAATGAAAAGTGTGACGAACCTGTGACGAACTCAAAAAGTTCGTCACACTCTAAAGTTATTGTATTCCAATATGTTACACCCTAAATGTGACGAACTCCAACTTTTTTAAAAATCTTTTTTTTGCAGAAGGAACAGCACGTCGAGTCACCACGCCATAGGACAGCGACCTGTCACCTGTCCTTCACATATTATCTTCGTGCTTTTTATACCAAATAAGAGTTTCCGACGCTCTTGGCTAAACGCGAAATAATAGCGAATGCTTTGTTTTTACCCACAATGTCTTTGGAAGTCAAATATGAGAGCTATCGACTCATCATACTGAAATCCGCTCCAAAATTACGAATAATATTTGAAAAACGGAAATGTTTTGATGGAAAAAATATAAAGAACCTGATAATTTAACTCTTTGACTTTGCCATTTTCGTATTTTTGTACCAAAATTTATGTAACCATAGCAAGATTCCTACCCGATGGCAATGTGAGTTGATTGTCAATTAAAACCCCAAACAGATGCTTTGATATCGTATTGTCGTAAAAAAGGTTAATTTTGAATGGTTTTATTGTGAAATTGTTTGGTTTATAAAATAAAGTAGCTAATTTTGTGGCGGTTTACAAAATAAACCATAGTGTTTAACCAGGCACCACAAGCGTACGATGTGGAGTCAAAATCAAAAACTATAGAACAATGGAAGATAAAACTATTTCTGAAAGAGAGAGTCTGGAACTGATAACAGAGATGATACGTCAGACAAAGGATAGGTTGAATGTTGGTAGTGGCAACCTGTTTCTCGTGTGGGGCTATGTCTGCACCGTGGTTTCACTGCTTGTTTATGTGCTGTTGATGTACACCCACGACGCCCGCATGAGCATACTCTACTTCCTCATTCCTGTGGTTGGAGCCTGCTTGCAGGGCTATGTCTTGAAGCACACCAAAGATGAGGGTAGGGTGGAGACTTTTACCACGCGAATTATTAACAAGGTGTGGGGTGCCATCTGCTCGCTCTACATCTTTGCCGTGGTGCTGTGCGGCTATTTCTTCATAGTACATCATACCACTACTTGGGTGCTGTTCTTCTTTCTCGGTTTAATAACTACGGGCATCGGCTGTTGCGTTACGGGTTTTGTGCTAAAGGAGCGTTGTCTCGTTGTAGGTGGAATGTTGGGAGCCATATTCGGCATGGCAAGTGTATGCACCCAACTGTCGTTTGGTCGGCTAACCGCTGAGTGGAGTCTTGCCTTTGCAGCATGTTATGTTGTGATGATGATCATGCCAGGTCACTATCTCAACCACAAGGCCAAAGTTGAACTTGAGCAAAAGAAGCCATGAAGGAACTTGACCCATTGCTGCACAGCCAGTTGAGGCTCGCTATAATGTCGATATTGCTTACTGCCGAAGAGGCTGACTTCGTCTATCTGAAAGAGCAAACAAAATCAACAGCCGGCAACTTGAGTGTGCAGCTCGAGAAACTGTCGGCTGCGGGCTACATAACGAAGAAGACCGACAACAGCGGACAGAAGTCCCGCACCACATGTAGCATGACCCATGAGGGGCGCGAAGCCATGCTGCGTTATGTAGATGCCCTAAAGACCTATTTTACGGGTTTAGTGATGTTAAAAAAATAAGTTGGTACGATTTACCTCAGATTTTTGAGATGTTTTGGATTCTCGAAGAAGGAGTGTAGCGGGCTACATGACTGATGAAAGAATTCAAAACAGCCAAAAAGCCTAAAAGCAAAAATCATGCTGTCGTCAAGTCGTTCCCACAACTTTGTGTCACGGTAGCGGAAAGCCGCCATAAGCATTTCGTCTGTCAGTATCATTATTATTTTTTTTAAATTTATATCGCATATCTGTAACTTTCGCAAAGGTACGATTATTATCTCAAAGACATAAATATTTTCATGAAATAATTAATGTCCTCGATATATTTTCTTATTTTTTGCCATTTGGGGATTAATTCCTGAAACTCACAAGGCATTTTCGTCCCCATACCAGAATCAGCGCAAAGCTGACGCGGGTTATTACAATCAGGAGTGCTGAAATTCCTGTGGCGGCGAAGACGATGGTGTCTTCGAGCATTGAGTGGTTCATTATCAGATGGTAGTTCACATCGTTTGCCTCTTCCTTAGTCACAATGCCTTTCTCCTCAAGCTCGAGCATCACAGCCGAGCCGTAGCTTATGCCCAACACGTTGCCTACGAGCCACATGTAGGAAGCATGTCGTGGCAGGCCGAACAACTTCATAAATGGAGAGAGCATTCGTGACAAAGGGTCGAGCAAATGGTAGGCTTCAAGCATTCGCTGCACGACCATAAGGCTGAAGATGATGAGCATCACCATTAGCGACATCTTCAGCTGCGACACTACCCATGTCGCCATCACTTCAGTGAAACTGCTGTCGGCGGCAGCTCCGAGATAGATGTATTTCTCAGGCATCTCTGGCAATGTGGCATTGAGAATCAATGCACAAACCAACGCCATGGTGATGCGTATCGCTCCCATTGTCCAGAATGACGAGCCCGTCTTCTTGTTTACCGAACATTCCATTGGCAGGGCATGGCACAAGGCAATCATCAGTGCCAATATCGAAGCCTGTTTCATTGTCAGCGGAATGGACATCATCACGGCAAGTCCTGCGTAGGTGCCTGCCGCGGCACCAGAAATGAATGCCACTGCCGATTCGCCTGGCAGACCGAAATGTATGAACAAGGGATTAATCCAAGAGGCTATCCAAGCGAGTACTCCTAAGTGCTGCATTAGTGTCACTGCCAATGATATTGGTATCATCAGTTTCAGAAGCCACTTGGTGCTTTTCCATGATGCTGGCAGTGCTGAGCGGAAACAGTCTCTAATTTTCTTCATATTCCCTAATGAAATGCGGGTAAGACTCTTCGCCAAGGCGTGGCGAGAAGTTGAAGCCTTCGTAGCTGAAGCCTTGCAGGTCGGCTGGTGAGGTGATGCGGTGTTCAAGAATGTAGCGCACCATCGCTCCGCGGCATGATTTTGCCCAAACTGCCTGCATCTTCAGCGAGCCGTCTTTCTGACGGACATAGAATAAAGGGTGAATAACCCTCACCTCACGGCACACGCGCTGCCAGTCGAACAGGTGTTCGTATTCCTCGGTGGAGAGATGCATCAGAATCCCGTCGTCAGCCTTTACGCTTTCTATCAGCACGTCGGTCAGCTTGTCGCGCCAGAATTGGTTGATTGGCTTTCCGTATGTTGAGTTCAGACAAACAGTGTGTTCCATACGATAGGGAACAATGGCATCCATTGGGCGTAACATTCCGTAGAGGAAGCATGTTATCCACAGATGGCTTTGGGCGAAAAGAATGGCTTCATCGCTGAGCGTTGCAGCACGCAAGTGTTTGTATGCCTGCCCGTTGTAAGCCATTATGGCGGGTCGCTTCTCTGCTGTGAAGAAGTTTTGGTAGCGTTGCCAGTTCTCGGCGGCAATCTTCCGGCTACAGTCAAGCTGGCGTTCCAGTTCCGCAATGTCCAAAGCCGCCATTTCCATAGCCAGGGTGTCTGCCACGGATTGGAACTGCGGTTGTGACCAAGGCATACGTCCCACCTTATCGAACATTATCTTAGCGTTGGCAAGTAGTATCTGCATGATGAAAAACAATTGTTTTATTTCTCTTTGCTGTATTTTTTTGCAAAGGTAGTGTAAATTGAGCAAAGAACAAAAATAAAGACTAACTTTTTCTTCGAGAATCCAAAAACATCTCAAAAATCTGAGATAAATCGTACCAAGTTGTTGTTACCAACACTAAAATATGGTAAATAGACGTAATTAACGCATTAAGGCATTGACAAGAGGGAGAAAATCTTCTATATTTGCACAGTGTAATCATGAGTGCCTAATTGCACTCAAATAAAAGAAAGGAGTAACACTGCCTGCATCTACTGACAGAGATGCGGGCAGTGTCTTTTCAAAGTCACTTGAAAGCCTCAAGGGATGAGGCAAACCATACGTCCATAAGTCCTGCTCCGCGGTGGTTCCATGAATAATATGGAATCAGTCGCAGTGAGGTGTCCCTCACGGAAAGTCGTCCACTATCCGAAGTTGTCATCACCTGAACATTGTCAACTACAAGCGATTTCACCGTGAATGGGCGATTGTCGCCTTCGGTGTTCTGTATGGTATGGTCGGCAACGGTTATCTTTGGAGTCTCGCCAATGAATATGTTATGGACATTGGCATCGGGATTGTCGATGCCTTCCGCACAATATACCAAAGGTCCGCGCTCGAAGGCCATTCGTCCAAGGTCGTCCTTCACTTTGGCATTGGCTATAACAGTGCGTGGTTGCATGTCGAAGTGTATTCTCACCACATCGCCTTTCTTCCACTTCCTTTTTATGGAGAAATATCCCTTTTCAATCTCACTCTCCATCTTTTCACCATTGACAGATATGGAATAACCCAACTGTTTGCCGTCGCTGTATTTGTATAGGTCGCTTGGCACCACCTCGCCCCTTACCCATCCGGGTATTCTTATCTTCATGTCAAAGTCCTTGGCCTTCGATGCGATGATTTTTATTGCAATGTCGCCATCCCATGGATATTCGGTTGTCTGCTGCAGCACCACATTCTTGCCTGCGATGTTGATGGTGGCGGTATTGCCGAGGAAAAGGTTGACATACAGGCTATTGTCTCTTACGCCATAAACATATCCTGGTACTGATGGTATGAATCGGCAGAGGTTTGACGGACAACATGCACATCCGAACCATGGTTGGCGGGTGTTGGTGTTGTCGGCATTAAACATGTATTTCCCGTCGGCAGACAAGGGGTTGGGATAGAAGAACTTTCCGCCATCTACCGACATTCCGCTGATGACACCATTATACAGAGTGCGCTCCAGACAGTCGATATATCGTGCGTCGCCCTTGAAGAGGAACATCCTTTCAAACAGATACACCATCGAGATGGCAGCGCAAGTCTCATTGTATGCCGTGAGATTGGGCAATACATAGTTGGCATCGAAAGCCTCGCCCTGATGAGTGGCTCCCACACCACCCGTGAGATAATATTTCTTGCCAATGATATTCTCGCATATCGTCTCAATGGCTTTCACGTAAGACGAGTCGCCCGTGAGTGCAGCCACGTCAGCCATTCCTGCATACATGTATCCAGCCCTTACGGCATGTCCTACGGCTTCCTTTTGGTCAACGACAGGTTGCAGACTTTGGGTGTAGATGTTATGTATATCGGTCTTTCCGCGATAGTCGAGCATATACTTGGCCTCGTCGAGATATTTCTTTTCTCCTGTGATGAGATAAAGACGGCAGAGTGCCATCTCTGCAATCTGATGACCAGGCACTACGTGAGCCTGACCATCGTTAGGGCCAACCTCACGCAGCACGCAGTCGGCATAGCGTTTGGCAATGTCGAGGAAGTTGGTTTTTCCTGTGGCTTGATAATGCGCACAGGCGGCATCCACCATATGTCCGAGGTTATACAACTCGTGGCTTAGCACCTCTTCCTCCACCCATCTGTTCTTGCCCGACCACTGGTGGGGCTTTGCAGGATTGATTGTCCTTGCAGTGTATAGATATCCGTCAGGCTCCTGTGCCGCTCCTACGATGGTTATCACACTGTCGATGTACGCCTTGAGTTTCTCGTCGGGATATGTCTGCAACACATAGCTTGCACCTTCTATGGTTTTATAAACATCAGTGTCGTCGAAGCAGAATCCCATGAATGTTGGCACGTCATAGTCCTTGGTATGCAGTCCTGCATGTCCGGGATGCGTCAAGGTATATGCAGCCTTGGTGAAATTGCTGTATCGGTTTTGTGTCTCGCATTTGCTGAAGGCGAGCGGAATGGTGGTTTCCCTTGCCGCTTTAATCCTGTCGCCCCAAAAGGTGGATGGCGTGATTTTCACTGCGGTGAAGGGCACTTGGCTATATGGATAGCCATTGTCTGTAGCCTTTCCTTCTGCAAAGGCATTCGTGGCGAGTGCTGCTAAAAGCACTGTTGCCATAGTCTTTCGGATGTTTATTACCATAATTGTTTTTAAAATAGTGAAGTTAGCAATGATGGTGCAAAGGTACAAAAAATATTTGAAATACAAAGGTTTTACGTTTAATTTATTCAACTTTCGCAAGTAATTTTGAACCACAGAGTTTAAGAGATTGAGAGATACCATATTCTTAAGAGATAGAATGCCAAGGCATTTGGAGTTCACAGAGTGGGCTGTGCATTATGTCTGCCGTATGGAGGCTCTGCTTCCTCCGTCGCTTGCGACCAACTCTATATAGATAGAACTCTTTTTCTCTTTATCTCTGTGGTTTAAATAAAACCTTTATACAAGGGCTTTTCCCACTGGCGAAACTTTAGTAATTTATCTTCTAAGATGCTTTTTAGAATAAGTCTTGCCTGCTTTTTTGTATTGCTTTATACTGATTCCTGCCTTTGACAAATCCGTCTTTATCCTTTGGCCGCCTATTTTATAGGTGGCAATCGCTTCCTCCTCTCCATCCCTGCCCACGGCAGAGATGGAGGAGGTGATGCCTGTATAGTCAATGTCCTTCAACCACTGTTCAATCATTCTGTGGCGATTGGAAAAATGCGACGAGCGAATCCAGAGATTTGGCTCAAGGAAATTGCCCTCGGGAATGAGGCGTTTTGCATCTGCCACCACGCCGCTTATGCCGCTGCTTGCACTTGATAATATAGCCATAATCAATAATAATTTTGTTTTCATTTCATTGTCATTTTTCGTATACCTTATTGTTATCTTTTTCGCTCGCTTGTTCGGTAGAACTTTCTTCTGCCCAAACCTCCTTTGCCTGACGGAATGCTGCCCATGCCTTGGGCCATCCTGCATAGAAGGCGATGTGGGTGATGATTTCAGAGATTTCTGTTCGGGTGATGCCGTTCTTCTTCGCCTCCTGCAGATGGAAGGTGAGCGACGAGTCGGTCATTCCCTGGCTGATGAGCGCGGTGAGGGTGACGAGACTGCGGTCGCGCAGACTGAGGAGGTCGTTGCGGCTCCATACCTCGCCGAAGAGGATGTCGTCGTTGAGGTGAGCAAACTCTGGGGCAAACTCACCAAGCTGTGTGCGGCCTGCCGTTTGTACTATCTTTTTCTGTGCCATAACGTTGATTGTCATTAATGTTAATAATGTGAATAAAATTTTTCTTCTCATATAATTTACTCGATAAAGTTATTAATCTTGTTGGCAGGATTCAGCGGAGTCTGGTCGCAGAGTTGCAGCGACTTGACCATGTGCAGTGTGCCCTGCTTGTATTTCTGGAAATGCTTTGAGGCAATGTGCTTCTCATACGCCTCCTTTGAGGAGTAGGTCTCAAGGATGGTCACAAGTGTTGGATTCGCCTTGTCCTGTACGGCATACATGGTCAATACTCCTGGTTCTGTGCGCAGAGATATTTCGCCCACCTCTACTGCAAACTTCATATACTCATCAAGGTATTGCGGATAGACCTCAATCTTAGATAGACGCACGATGCCGTCAGTCGCAATCGTCTGCTTGGCGCACATGCCTGCATCCTTCTTCTTCATTTCGGTATTATTCTTTTTGACCGTCTCCTTTGTCTGCCGTGTACTACACGACAGGAATAGGGAGAGAAACAGTATGACTGATAATAATTTCATTTTATTACTTATCTATTTGACTTTCTGTGAAGGCATCTGCGCGATGCCCCATCAGGTGGATTTGTGAATAGTCGTTGTCGAAGGCTGCTAACTCTTCGGGAGTGAGACGTATGTTGGCGGCACCGAGGAAGTCATCGAGATGGGCGGCATTGGTTGTGCCGGGGATAGGAACTATCCACGGCTTGCGCGACAGCATCCATACGAGGGCAAACTGCGCCATGGTAATGCCCTTGCGATCGGCATGCTTTTTCACGAGATGCACGAGCGGCATGTTATGCTTTAATGCCTCGGGTGTGAACTGCGGAAGGTTCCAACGGCGGTCACCCTTCTGGAAACGGCTGTTTTCGTCGATGGTGCCAGTGAGGAATGCACGTCCCAACGGGCAGTAGGGCACGAAACCGATGCCCAATTCCTCGAGAGTGGGGAATATCTTCGTCTCAGGCTCACGCCACCAGATGGCATACTCGCTCTGCACTGCGGTGATGGGACACTCGCGGTGTGCCTTGCGGATGCTACGTGCACTGGCTTCCGACATACCGAAATGCAGCACCTTGCCCTCGGCAATGAGGTCGGCTACTGTGCCTGCCACATCCTCCATGGGCACGTTGGGGTCAACACGATGCTGATAGAGCAGGTCGATATGGTCGGTACGCAATCGGCGGAGCGAACCCTCCACGGCACGGCGGATATGGTCGGGGCGGCTGTTGAGCGATGTCGGCTTGCCTTCCTCCACGCCAAAACCGAACTTGGTGGCTATCTTCACCTCACCCCGGAAAGGCTGCAATGCCTCGCCCACCCACTGCTCGCTGGTGTAAGGACCATACACCTCAGCCGTGTCGAAGAATGTCACTCCCTTGTCGTATGCCCGACGGATAAGAGCAATCATCTCGTTCTTGTCATACTTTCCGCCATAATAGCCTACCATAGGCAGGCAGCCCAAACCAATGGGCGACACGCCAAGTCCCATCAGGTGGCGATAGCTCTTGTCGTCAATCACCGAGTTTGATGGTTTTTCATCACCTTTTAAAGCTGTATTGTCATTGGCAAATAGCCGTGATGCACCGCTCCATTGACATGCTGCCACCGCCATTCCTGCGGCAGACCTTTTCAAGAAACTTCTTCTATCCATATACATTATTATATATTATTATACATGCGAATCAAGTCACGAATGATGTTTTTCTCATTCTCTTCGAGATTGACTTTATTACAATCCTCCGCAACACAACTGCTGACTACATCATCGGCAGTCGCATGATGACGGTGGGCTATGTATTGTATCACCTCGTCATCCAATACTTCTTTCTTATTTTTAATATTTATGTCCATTTTTACTTTTATTTATAGTATGGCTTTGCCGTCGGCTATCGCGACTCAGCATAACCCAAACAAGTCAGGCTTCTGCTCTCGCTCAGCTCTACTTTTGAGCGTCGTCAAAAGTCGGTTGACGATGCAAAATTACATCTGCTTCAAAAATGTGACGTGTCGATTTTTGGGGGATTCATACCACTTTTGCAGAATTTCCCCTTCGAGTATTAGTTTATAGGAGTTTTGCAGGCAAATAATCGGATAAAATGTTTGTTTTCTGCAATAATTGATGATATTTCAGGAAAATCTTCTTGTTTACCATAAAAATTATATACCTTTGCATAATAATTAAAATACTTGAATTATTATGGATAGTTACAATCGTATAAAAGTAGTGCTTGTTGAGCATAGCAAAACAGGGAAATGGCTTGCCAGTCAATTGGGGAAATCGAGTTGTACGGTAAGCAAATGGTGCAGTAACTCTATACAACCAGATTTGAAAACCCTCAATGCGATTGCTAATCTCTTGAATGTGGACGTAAAAGACCTTTTGGTAAGTAATCTGAAAAGTTCAACTAAGACAGAATGACTATATGAGCGAGCCGTTATCTCATAATGAGGAAGACAATGCACTCTTTGCGCAGATAAAGAATGTGCTGGACGAAACGCGCCGGCAGGTGGCACGTTCCGTCAATACTACTATTGTCAAAGCGTATTGGCAGGTGGGGAAATATATAGTGGAATATGAGCAGCAGGGGAAAGGCAGGGCTGAATACGGGAAAGGTGTGATAACCAATCTTTCCAAAAGACTCACTATGGAGTATGGAGGTGGTTTCTCGGTACCTAACATCAAGTTAATGAGACAATTCTACCTTTATTATCCAAAAGGCTACTCGGTGAGTAGCCAATTGACCTGGACTCATTGGAGAGCACTGTTGAGAGTGCAGAATGAAGTAGCCCGTGAGTACTATATTCAGGAGTGCACTGCTGCAAACTGGAGTGTCCGCCAGTTGGAACGTCAAATCAACACGATGTATTATGAAAGGATGCTGGCAAGCCGCGACAAAGAAGCCGTCAAGACAGAGATAGAGCAGACAGCCCCAAGAACATTGCAACCTCGCGAGATAATACATGACCCGTTTATCCTTGAATTTCTCGGAATACGGCAAGGAGAGCATTTTCTTGAGGGTGACCTCGAACAGATGCTCATCAGCAAACTGCAACATTTTCTACTCGAACTGGGACGGGGATATTCATTTGTAGCCCGACAAAAACGTATCTCTTTGGGCGACAAGCATTTCTATATCGACCTTGTTTTCTACAATATCCCTGCCCGATGTTATGTACTGATTGACCTTAAGATTGATGAACTGACCCACCAGGATTTAGGACAAATGCAGATGTATGTCAACTACTATACGCGGGAGATGATGAATCAGGGGGACAATCCTCCTGTTGGCATCGTTCTGTGTGCAGAAAAGAACGATGCAGTCGTGAAATATACATTGCCGGAAGGGGAAAATCAGATATTTGCCGCCAAATATATGACTTATCTGCCGACGCAAGAGGAGATTCGTCAACTGCTATGTGATGACTTGCCAGACAACTTTTAACGACAAGACCATGAGCAAGATTCTAAAGGTAAGAACAGCAAATGACTATATCCGATACCTTGGAGGACAGGAGCATCACCCATTGGTGGGATTGGTTGACTATGCGGCTCTCTCGCCCATACGTCATAGTCTGAACAACTATGGCGTGTATGGCGTGTTTATGCACGAACATCTGTCTGTTGACCTTAAGTATGGTTGTGGAAAATATGACTATCAAAGTGGAGGCACAGTCATCTGCGTTGCACTGGGGCAAATAGGAGGAAAAGAAGACAACGGAGAGCGGATGGACCTCGACGGATGGGCATTGCTGTTTCATCCCGATATGCTGCATGGCACTCCCTTGGAGAAGGAGATCCGCAATTACACGTTTTTTGAATACAATGCCAATGAAGCTCTGCATACAACGGAAGAGGAATATGCACTGCTTGCCGACATCATGAAAAGGATAAAGACAGAGCTGGAAGCAAGGCATGATGATATGCAGGACAATATTCTGTTGGATTATATCAGCCTGCTGCTGAACTACTGCAAGCGATTCTACGACAGGCAGTTTCTTACAAGAAAAGTGGAGAATGTGGATATGCTCCAGCGTTTCAGCTCCGTTCTTGAAGACTATTATGCCCAAGAGAGACAATTCAAGCAAGGCCTGCCCACGGTGGCTTATTGTGCCGACTGTCTCTGTATGTCAGCCGGATATTTCGGCGACCTTGTAAAGAGGCATACAGGCGATTCCGCCAAGGGCTACATCCACAGCTTCATCCTTCAGAAAGCCAAAAACCTCCTTGCCTCGGGCGAAACAATAGCTGCCGTCAGTTACGACTTGGGCTTTGAATATCCTCAACACCTCAGTCGCTTGTTTAAGAAAAAGGAGGGGATAACTCCCTCCGAATATATAGACAGGATTAAACACAAGTGACTATTAAACAATGACATCTATTGTCTGCTGGCAGTCGTTTCCTTTTATTTAAACAGACTATAGGATATGCCGACATTCACAAATGGGACGGCTGAGCGGTCTTGTTACACTATTGGGCCTTTCACCGTCGTGCCGCTTGCGCTCACCGTCTCCACCTCCTTGCGGTTCTTGGTGTATAGTCCGCTCTTCAGTATCATCGAGATTCCGGCGTGGGCGGAGAGATACAGGTGGCGGTTGATGATGTACTCATAGTGGATTTCGGGTTTCATCACGGCTTCCTGATAGAAACATACGGAGGGCGACGAGGCAAATGTGGAATCGACGTAGAACTTGTCGGCACTTATCGTCGCTCCTATGGATATGCGCTGGTATTTCATCTGATAGCGCAGGTACATCTGGCTCGGCAGTGTAATGTCAACGCTCCAGTTGGGATTGGCGAAGCGATGCCAGTAGCCGATGATTGGTATCACGGGTGTGGAACTGAACAGGGTCATGCCCATCAGTCCTGCACTGGATTTGGTGCGCTCACCATTCTTCAGCACCATTATCGCCGAAGCCCTGCCTTGCAGTTTGCCCCAACCCTTGTCCCAACCGTCAACAGCCACTTCTGCCGACAGAATCAGTGGACGGTTGAACAGACGGGCATAATACGAACCATTAAAGCCTCCATAATAATAGTTGTATGATTTCTCATGGAACACTTGAGAGTCCTGGTTGTATTCATCACCAAAGTTATAACAGGCATAACTACAGTTGGCATAGAAGGACACTTTTTTCATTTTTATCAGTGGTATCATCGTTGAGAAGCGAATGGTGTGGAGGTTCTTTCTCCTGCCTTTTTCCATCTCCTCGCCACCGTATGAGAGGGTGTAGTCGTGTGAGGTCTTGGTCTCGTAGGAGAAGTTCATCGTACGGTAGCGCGAGAAGTTTTTCGCCACGAAACTGCGGAAGTCAAAGGCTATCGAGTCGTTGTTTTCCTGTGCCCTCACAATTGCGGGCATTGCCAATACAATAATTAATGTGATAAGTACTTTTTGCATGTCTTTTGTTTTTGGGTGCAAAGTTACGGCGAAATTCTGCATTATGCAAGGTCAATGTTTTGGAATATGTGGACGATTTGTACACAAAAGTATTCAGAATTGCGAAAAAAGCATTACCTTTGCAGTCAAATTGTAAAATGTATGGCAAAAATAGAGTATCATAGCATAATGGATTACCTCATGTCCGTAAGTGGAGGAGTGATGACTGCAGAGGGAGATTATTGTATCAGCGAACTGACGTTTCAGCCCCAGCTCGACTATCCCTTCAAGACTAACGACTATAGTTGTTGCGTGTGTATTGAGGGCAGTGCCAAGGGGACAAACGGCTTGATGCCTTGCGAACTGAGACCGTCGTATATGTCAATCAATGTGCCGGGGCAGTTGCTTGAACAGCAATGTATGAGCCGTGATTTCCGTGCCGTGTGCATCTGTATGTCAGAAGGATTTGTCAAGGAGCTTGGCTTGTCGTATAACTTCCATCTCAACCAGATGCAAAAGTCGCATCCCGTGATTCAGTTGCTGCCGTCGCAGATGGAGGCGATAATGACTTATTGTAAGATGGTGGAGCGTCTGCTCTCTACCGACGACCATCCCTTTAAACGCGAGACGCTGCATCATCTCACGTGTGCCTTCTTCTATGGGCTTGGAGGTTATTTATATAAGGTGTCGAAGAGTGTTGTGCTGACCAACGAGGAAGACATCACCCGCCGGTTCCTTGATGAGGTGAGCATGCATTTCCTCAAGGAGCGCAAGGTCAGCTTTTATGCCGACCGCTTGAACATCACCCGCGGCTACCTCTCCACAACCGTAAAGTCGGTGAGTGGCAAGACTCCCCTCGACTGGATTGAGGAGTATGTGGCAAAGGAGGCGTGCGCCCTTCTCCGTGGTTCCACTCTCACAGTCCAGCAGATTAGCCAACATTTCGGTTTCCCGTCCCAGTCCTTCTTCGGCAAGTATTTCAAGCGCATCATCGGTTGCACGCCTTTGGAATATCGGGGGAGATAATGATTAAAATATCGTAAATAGGCATAATAAACGCATAAAGGTATTGACAAGAGGCAGGTAATTTGCTATATTTGCACTGTGAAATCATGAGTGCGATAATGTGCTCAATCTAAAGAAAGGAGTAAATATGACTAAGATTAGGGAAATCTACCGTTGCCCCATTTGCGGCAATGTGATGGAAGTGTTGA
>JBJEAS010000012.1:0-68569 GCA_051869235.1 Prevotella sp. | reverse complement strand
CACTGCGAAGCTGATGAGCTTGCGAATAATTATTTTCGGAAATTTACGGATAATTTTCGACAATTCGCGTTCAAAAAAAAGAAAAGGTATAGAACGTATAATACCCGTTAATGTGCCGTAAATTTAAGTGAATTAATTTTTGGAAATTGCTGTCAAATTGATGGAAATTGCTGTTGACAAAAAAAATGACGTTTTTGTTTTTTATTGAACAGCAATTATCAGCAATTATTCAGACACTGCGAAGCTGATGAGCTTGCGAATAATTATTTTCGGAAATTTACGGATAATTTTCGACAATTCGCGTTCAAAAAAAAGAAAAGGTATAGAACGTATAATACCCGTTAATGTGCCGTAAATTTAAGTGAATTAATTTTTGGAAATTGCTGTCAAATTGATGGAAATTGCTGTTGACAAAAAAAATGACGTTTTTGTTTTTTATTGAACAGCAATTATCAGCAATTATTCAGCAATTATTCAGACACTGCGAAGCTGATGAGCTTGCGAATAATTATTTTCGGAAATTTACGGATAATTTTCGACAATTCGCGTTCAAAAAAAAGAAAAGGTATAGAACGTATAATACCCGTTAATGTGCCGTAAATTTAAGTGAATTAATTTTTGGAAATTGCTGTCAAATTGATGGAAATTGCTGTTGACAAAAAAAATGACGTTTTTGTTTTTTATTGAACAGCAATTATCAGCAATTATTCAGACACTGCGAAGCTGATGAGCTTGCGAATAATTATTTTCGGAAATTTACGGATAATTCATGGAAATTTGCGTTCAAAAAAAAGAAAAGAATCCTGATAATTCCAGACTTAACACTTCCGATTGCAGACAAAAAACATCATTTTTTATGTTGACAAGGACAAATCGACCCAAGGGATTCGTGGAAAAAAATGTAGGTTTTTGCTGAAAGTTCATGGAAAAAAGTGTGTGTTTTGTTTTGAAGTTCGTGGAAAAAAGTGTATATTTGCACCCGAAAAGCAACTGCGACGGCATTGAACATCATCAAAAATACAGAACACATGGAAAGAAAAATAATGAGAAAGCTGCGAGAGTGGAAACATTCTCCAAACAGGAAACCCCTTATCCTGGCAGGAGCCAGACAAGTGGGAAAGACATATATTCTCAAGGAATTCGGGCGCAAGGAATATGAAAATGTGGCATATATCAACTGCGACAACAACGCACAAGCAATGGGCTTGTTCGCAAATGGTTATGACATAAAACGAATTGTCATGGCAATAGGGGCCATAACGCACGAATCCATAAAGCCTGGCAAGACATTAATCGTATTGGACGAAATACAGGAAGTGGAGCACGGACTAACGGCACTGAAATATTTCTGTGAAGATGCTCCTGAATACCACGTGGCAGTGGCAGGCTCGCTTCTTGGAATAGCCATGAGGCATGGCGAGTCAGCACCTGTCGGCAAGGTGAATATCATCAGGATGTTTCCCATGGACTTTGAGGAATATCTTATGGCAAGAGGCGAGGACAATGCGGTTGAGATACTAAAGTCAGGCGACTGGACTACCACCTCAATGATACACGATACACTTGAGAAGCTGCTTCGGGAATACTACTTCGTAGGCGGTATGCCTGAGGCTGTATCCACTTTTATTAAGTCGTTGGATACCAATGCCGTCAGACAGGTGCAAAATGACATTCTTTTCATCTATCGTTCGGACATGTCGAAGCATGTCACATCAAATGAAACGACAAGAATCAGCATGGTTTGGCAATCAATTCCCTCACAGTTGGCACGCGAGAACAAGAAGTTTATCTATGGAGCCGTAAAGGCAGGAGCAAGGGCAAAGGATTTCGAGATGGCAATACAGTGGCTTGTAGATGCTGGTCTCGTTTATCGCGTATCGAGAGTGCGCGATGTTGCCATGCCATTAAAATTCTATGAAGATTTCAATGCCTTTAAGTTGTATCTTCTTGACGTAGGACTGCTTGGGGCTCTTAGTGAGATTGAACCGGCACAGATGCTGCTATCAAATGATGCTATAAAAGAGTATAAGGGGGCATTGACAGAGAACTACGTGTTGTGTCAGATGAAGTGTATGGATAACATGAACACATATTATTATTCACGTGAGGATTCAAAGCTCGAGGTTGACTTCATGGTGCAGTATGGGGGCAAGGTGACTCCTGTTGAAGTGAAGGCGGAGGAAAACCTCCGTTCAAAGTCCCTCAAGGTCTTTATGTCCTCACATCCTGACCTGAAAGCCGTGCGCTTCTCCATGTCGAGCTACATCGACCAAGAATGGCTTACGAATGTCCCACTCTACGGAATACATACTATATTCAGTTAATTTTTTCAACCTATACGGTTGAAGGGCGCTCCCATCTCATCCACGGGCTGATGCGGATATCCACTGGGGGTGTGGGCGTCCCGCCCGCACTTGTCCGTATGGCAAATCTTTCGTACATGATTTTTATATTACCTTGTACATGAGGTGCGGGCGAGACGCCCACACCCCCAGCCGCTACACAAAAGGCAGAATGTCAAAAAAATAACATCTTGACATTCTGCCTTTTGAAATGCTGGAAACGTTTTAATATTTATTTTGACGAATTTCTTCAAGGCGAACGGGGCGGATGGAGCAGCCTATATATCTTGAATTCCAACTATGTTCAGGTTTGGTATCACCTTTGTTAAAGTACATACTATTTGCTTCAATAGGTTTATGTAGAGAATTAAATATGTAACCACCTACACTATATTGAGAATTCATAATCAAGCCATTAAAGGTGCCAGCTGCAGGTAAGAAAAGAGTTACATTATTTTGGATAAATTTATAACCTTTGGCTTCACTATCCCATGTTGGACTACACTTTAGCAATTCATCCAAAACTTCTTGCGGTGGTATTTGCCAAGTTCCTCCTAATATCATGCTCGCAGCATCCTCAGATGCTTCCAAGATATCACCTGCATTAATATATTTGGGTGAAAAAGACTCATCATAATATCCCCTTTCCTCTCTTCCACTCACCCATGTCAAAGGTGTGAAAGAACCTCCAGAATATTCATAGCTTGTACACCAAGGTTCAGTGGCAGCCCAAGCGAAATAATCACCAAACTCTGTTTCTTTCTCGGCAAGACCAAAAGCTGTGAGATTGGTTTTGGTAAATATCACCTTATAATCCTTGCCATTTTGTTTAATAGTTAACCCCAAGTCTACTTCCTGAGTACTGTCGACAATACCTTTGGTAGAATCAGCCCAATAATTTCCGTCTTTAGACAAATTGCCTAAATCAACAATATAATTACGCTTAAAAGTAAAATTCTTGGTAGTTTTACGAATATAGACAGTGCCTGAAGACGCAGCAAAAGTGACATTCCAACCAGCAGATAAAGTGCCAGCAGGAATAATTATATAATAAGTCTGATTAGCCAAAATATCACCAGAAAGAGTAATGGAATACGACTTTTCATTAGAGTCGGAGAAATCAATGCTCGGTTCTCCTGCATTCCATTTTAGAGTTCCTTTTCCAGCTAAAGGAGTTTTATCGTCAACAGGTCGAAGTACAACCTTGCTGCAATCGAAGTCCGTCTTAAATTTCACGAAACCAATGGCATTTTTAAACTTTAACTTAGTTTTGTCATTAGCATCTGACATACCCATCATCAAAATGGCTTTTGGATCAAAACTTCCTACAGTAGCTGTCTGCTTATAGGGAAGCACAACTCCAGAGACACTACCGTCACTATTAAGGTTTGCACCTTCTGTATAAGGATAAACGGCGGTGTATTTATCAGCAGACGATGCCTCGCCAGTAAAAGAACCAGAAGAAGTTCCCGCACCTTCACTTAAAACGAATTTATTATTGTTTGTTCCATCAAAAATGCAGATTTCGTCTTTATCCTCCCATTTTATGATGTTGTTTGCATCAATCAAGGCACGAGTATCTGACTCTGATTCATTAGACACTTTGAAAGTCATTGGCACCATTTCGACAATGGAGTTACTTACATTTTCTGACTCGTTATTCTCCTCAGATGAACAAGCTGTAAATGCCAGGAACATAATGCTGGCAAACAAAAAAATACTATAAATCTTTCTCATAATGAATTGTCCCATGGGTTTTCTGAATCATTTTCTGGAGTTTCCGTACTGGCATATAATAGTTTGTATGTTTCCACCTCATAAACAACAATTACAGGTGGAACATAATATTTCTTCGTTTTTGACATCATCATAAAAGGAATTAAATTAAGTTTAATGTTTGATTTCTGTTGGCAAAGATAAGGATTTTATGTGAAACGGCAAAATATTTTCGAAAAAAAATGGAAATTGGCATTAACTTTTAAGATTTCAATCGTTATTATAAACAGAACAACAAATAAAAATAGGATTTAATATGAAGAAAAAAAGTATCATCATGATGGCTCTCGCCCTTGCTTTGGGAGCTACACAGGCAAAGGCTCAGACGGAAGAGCAAACGGTTGCAGTAGACAACTTCGACAAGATTTCGTTGATGGGAAACATCGACGTCATTTTCTCGCAAGACTCCAAGACATCGGTGGTCATCGTTGGAAACAGGAAAGACATCGACAAGGTGGAGGCTGAGGTGAAAGGCAGCACACTCGTAATCTCTACAAAGACGGAAAAGAAGAATGTGGGAGGAGTGACCGTGAAGACGACAAAATTCATCGACGAGGTGAAAGTGAAAGTGGCTTCCAAGAACCTTAAGGAAGTGAAGATAACGGGCAGCGGAGACTTCAAGGCAACGACAGACATAAAGACCGACAACCTGAACCTCAACATTTCAGGCTCGGGCGACATGGAATTCAAGAAGGTTACCGCTGACGCTGCCAAGGTCAACATTGCAGGCTCGGGTGACATCAGCATGAAACAAATCGACACAAAGAACCTCAACACATCAATTGCAGGCTCGGGCGAGATAGAAATAGACAACGTTACGGACCGCTGCGACATTGCGCAACTCTCCATTGCAGGCTCGGGCGAAATGAAAATGAAGTTTGAAGATTGCCGTGACCTCAGATGCAAGATAGCAGGCTCAGGCGAGATAGAGCTGAAAGGAAAGGTGGGCGACTACACATCGGCAATATCCGGGATGGGCGAGATAGACAAGAAGGAACTGACGATAACGGGAAAGACAACGGAAAGCGACAGCCGCAAAAAGATGAACTACGGCAAAAGAAGAACGTCGAACGGCATTGAAGCCAATCCATAAGGAATATCTCTCTCAAGACAGATGACCCAACGCGAGTTTGAACAGATAGCTAAACAGTTGCGGGCAACGGCATTTGCCACTGCCCGTAGCCAGCTTTCCTCGGCAGAAGACGCCGAGGACACTGCAGGCGACACAATGCTGAAGCTGTGGGCTTTGCACGACCAGCTAAGCGACGAAAGCCATGCCTTCAGACTCGCAAAGGTCATCGCACACAACACCTCGATAGACACACTGAAACGACGGCAACGAAGCCGAAACATCTTTACAGATGTAGACCCTACTTCCGTCTTGTCAGCTGACAATTCGGCAAGTCCACAGGCAGCCGTGGAATGGCAGGAGGACGAGAAATGGCTGAGGCAACGAATGGAAACGCTGCCGCCGAGAGAAATGCAAGTGCTGCAGATGAGGCAGGTGGAGCAACGAAGCAACGAAGAAATAGCACGACTGATGGGCATCAGCGAGAAATCGGTGAGCGTAATGCTATCCACGGCACGACGGAAACTGTTTAACGACATAAAAGAAAGGAATCGACAATGAAAGAAAAAATATTGACTCAGACACTGAAGCGGTTTATGGACGGCGAGACGACTCTCGACGAGGAGGCATCACTTGCCGATTTCTTCCGCAACGCCACCGACAACGACAAGCCTGCCGACATTGCCGCCGAAGACTGGCAAGCCTACCGAGAGATGTTCAGACAGTTTGAAGAAGGATTCGAATCGCCTGCCCCACAGAAGAAGGCAAAGCGCAAGCCTCTGTGGACGGCTCTCTCAGCTGCGGCAGCGGCAATACTATTGGTTGTTTGCCTGACAACACTTAGCCTAAACAAAGACAACAACGAAACGCCATTAGCCGCTGAGATGCAAGAGATTGCCGACACGACTTCTACAGACACCATAAAGGTGCGCAACGTTGAGACAATTCCAACGAAGATGGAGAAGCCACACCGCCAACGCCGTCTGCCCTACTCGCCCCCAGTGCCACGAAACCTGATAGCCGCCAACGCCCAGCAGACGATGACGCGAGAAGACAGCCTCAACGAGGCAATGAGGGAGGTGGAGGCTGTGGTAGCGGCAATGACCATCTATCAGGAACTGAAAATAAATGAGATTTGCAATGTTGAATTTGAAGAAGAAGAATACTAAAGACATGAAAAAAATTTTAATCACAATAGCAGTCCTGACAGCCACAACGGCTGCATCGGCACAGGGAAACATAGAGCGCCTTTTCGACGAACTCGACACCAAGAAGAACGTCAACCTCATAGAAAAAAACAACTATGAGGACGACAAGGACGTGCCAACTACCTTCTGCCACTACAAGGTGGTGATGATGTCGAAGGCAGACTTCGGCAACCTCGACAATCTGATAGTGGAAGCCTTCACTGCCGACAACGACAGTGCATACTCCTTCTACCGCAAGACCAACGACGCGCCAAATGCCGAGAAGATAAAAATATCGTACGGAACGAGAAACGAGCAGTCGGTGACGTTCGGCTCATACAACAAGCACAACTATCTCGTGGCACTCTTCCGCGACAAAGGCGACCAAGACAAACGCCATGCCTATGCCATGGTGTGGTATGAGGACGACGGCAACATGAGAATATCACGCTACCACATCTACGGCAACGACCCAAAGAAGTCGTCAAGCTCGATAATTCTCGACAATGACAATATAATAATCACCGACAACTTCAACACCTTGGTGACAAGGCAGCGCACCTTAGGGGCGACAAAGGGAGTGACCAACGACATTGAATTCATGAAGCGTTTCGGCATGCTAAGGGCTGCGTTCCTTGCGGCAAACAAGAACAAGGACGAGATGTACAGGGTTGGAGCGGTGATGAAGATAGTGGAACTGTGCAAGGAATACAGCCACCTGCTCTCGCCCAACGAGCGCAGCACCTGCGAGGCATCGCTTGGCGAACTGGCAAAGCAATACGACAACGACACCTATCTTGCAGGAATGTTGAAGGAAGCGCAACTGTTGGTGCAGAAGAGATAGTTTTTTAGTTAAATTATTCTTTTTTTATCGCTAAAGTTTGTTCATATAAGAATAAATTGATAACTTCGCACCACATTTTTAATATAAAAGAACTATGAAAAAGATTTTTATGATGGCATTTTCAGCATTGCTATGCCTGACGGCTTGCGCTGAAGATGGTGTGAAATTCAAGATTAAGGGCACACTGCCCGACACAGTAAAGACCGTTGTGGTGATAGAAAACGGCAACGCCAAAGCACCTATAGCAACGGGCGAGGTGAAGAACGGTCAGTTCACCATTGAGGGAAGCGCACAGAAGGACGCTATCCTCGGCATCGGCTACAAAGACCAGCAGAGGCTGCGCTACGTCTCTGCACTCAACGACGGCGAGGAGATAGAAATCCGCCTTGTCGACGACATGATGGTGAAAGGCTCGAAGCTGAACAACGAGTTTGGCGAAATGCAGGTAAAGAGCGACTTCATGGCAAAGGGCAAAGACCTGATAGAAGAATGGCAGAAGGTGCGCAGCGACGAGAGCGAAGCCGGCAAGGCTAAGGCCGCTGAACTGATGAACAAAATCAACGCCCTCATGGAGGAAAGCGACAACATAAAAATAGAATACGTAAAGGCTCACAAGAACGACGTGACCCCAGCCATGGTGATGAGCCAAATGTATTACAACTTTGAGTATCAGGAGCTTGTAGACTTCATCAACTCAGGTGCAGCATGGGTCAGCCACCCAATGATTGCTCCGATGAAGAAGCAGGTGGAGGCAATGGGCAAACGTCAGCCAGGCAGAAAGTTCACCGACCTTGAGATGAACGACACTGAGGGCAAACTGGCAAAACTGAGCGACTGGGTTGGCAAGGGCAACTATGTGTTGGTGGACTTCTGGGCAAGCTGGTGCGGACCATGCCGCCGCGAGATGCCACACGTCGTAAAGGCCTATCAAACCTACAAGGCAAAGGGATTTGACGTTGTCGGAGTCAGCTTCGACCAGAAGGAAGAAGCATGGAAGAAGGCAATAGCCGACCTCGGACTTGAATGGCACAACATCTCTGACCTGAAAGGTTGGGGCTGCGCCGCCTCAGCAGCCTACGGCATAAACTCCATCCCGTCGAACATCCTCGTTGGTCCCGACGGCGTAATCGTAGCCTGCGACCTCCGTGGCGAAGCTTTGCTGAACAAGTTGGGGGAGATTTATAAATAGCTCCTCATCAAAACCACTTCTTCCGTCTCCGCCTTAACACGGCATTTCTCGCTCGTCCTCTCGCCTACGAGCCAAACGATGTTGCCTTTGGCATCTTCAACAACGAGCTGACGACGGCGTTCAAAATAGTTTTTCTTGCGGTCGGTAAGATAGTCGCTAACCAGTTTCGTGCCTTTCATTCCGAAAGGTGCGAAACGGTCGCCTTCCTTCCATATTCTTACAGTAAGAGGGAAGGCCACTGTAGAGGCGTCAAGACAGGCTACGTCGGGGTTTCTTTCTATCGAAAAAGCAGCATTTGCCAAGGAAATCTTCTCTACCCTTATTCGTTTGTCTGCAAAGACATACACGCCTTCAAGCGGAATCCTCAATGGTTGTGGGAGAGTTTCCTTCTTACCAATGAGCAGTCTTACCTTTTCTGCTGCAATTTCATGAGTTGCGGAAGCTATTGCCTTGCCTTTCACTGCGTTGTTCATCATCTGAAACACCTGTTCCGTCTGCTGCGGCGTAAAGCCATAACGGGCGCAAATGGCATTAAGGACATATTGTGGAGCAGGAAGGGTCAGAAGTTTCTCAACATCCACCTCGTCGACTCCTGCAACATCGATGGTCAACACCTGACGTATCATAATCCCCAATGCCCAATCCACTATTTCGCCCGCTTGCTGCAAATGATGTGCAGTGGAATCAATGCTACGAGCCACACTCGGATTAATCTTTGAGAGCAACGGCATTACCTCAAGGCGGAACTTGTTTCGGGTGGCGTCGGTTTCGAGGTTGCTGCTGTCGGTGACCCATGTTTGCCCTCTACGGCGAAGATAATCCTCAATCTCCATGCGCGACATTCCGAGAAGCGGTCGCAAAATGTTTCCGTTGACAGGTCGGATGCCTGACATTCCATTAAGCCCCGTCCCACGAACGAGATTCATCAAGACGGTCTCTACATTATCGTCACGATGATGTGCGACAACTATTGCATCGGCACCGATGTCGTGAAGAAGACTGTTGAAATAAGCATAACGAAGATTGCGCGCCGCCGTCTCAATGCTCTGCTTGTGCAGTTCGGCATATTCGCGGGTGTCGAAATGCACACGATGCAGAACGATGCCAAGGCGGGAACAGAGGTCGACGACAAACTGCTCGTCGCGGTCAGCCTCATCGCCCCGCAAATGGAAATTGCAATGTGCTGCCTCAACGCGAAATCCCTCGTCGTGCATCATCAGCAGCAGAGCCACACTGTCGGCTCCTCCACTGACAGCAACGATATAGAGTTTCCCTTTATCTAATATACTCTTGTCCAACATCTATTCAACATACAGCACCAAACCCTTAAGGTATTCCCCCTCTGGGTGGAAAATGTTTATCGGGTGGTCGGCAGGCTGATGCAGCTGATTCAGGATGCGCACCTTGCGTCCTGCCAATGCGGCAGCTGTGAAGACAGCATTGCGGAAGTTGTCTTTAGTCACCACTTGCGAGCATGAGAAAGTGAAAAGGATGCCGCCTCGCTGTATCTTCTCGAAAGCCTTGAGATTCAAGCGGGTATAACCTTTAAGGGCATTGTGCAATGCACCGCGGTGCTTGGCGAAGGCTGGCGGGTCGAGAACGATGAGGTCGTAGCGGTCGCCCATTCGGTCGAGATATTTGAATGCATCCTCGCAGAAGGCTTCATGGCGCGAGTCGCCGGGGAAGTTCATGTCGACATTGCGCGTGGTCAGTTCTATCGCCTTTGCACTGCTGTCAACGGAGTGTACCAGTTGTGCTCCACCACGCATGGCATAGAACGAGAAGCCGCCAGTATAGCAGAACATGTTGAGCACCTTCTTGCCGCGTGAGAACTGTTCGAGCAACAGACGATTCTCGCGTTGGTCGACGAAAAATCCCGTCTTCTGCCCCTTCAACCAGTCGACATGGAACTTCAGTCCATTTTCCATTGCCACATTGTCGTCGCTGCCACCATAGATGAAACCGTCCTCCTGTCCAAGGTCAGCCTTGTAGGGCAAGGTCGTCTCGCTCTTGTAGTAGACATTCTTTATGCGTGTTCCAGCCACCTCGACAAGACTGTTGGCAATGGCAAGCCGTTCCTGATGTATGCCGACGCTGTGAGCCTGCATCACGGCTGTATCGCCATATACGTCAACGACAAGACCAGGAATGTTGTCGCCCTCGCCATGTACAAGACGATAGGTGTTGTTTTGAGGATTGTCGACGATGCCGATGGAACGGCGCATGTCGAAAGCCGACTGCAGACGGCTTTTCCAAAACTCGTTGTCGATGACAACATCGTTGAACGAAAGAACCCTTACGGCAATGGAGCCAACCTGATAGTGCCCCACAGCAATGAAATCGCCTCCAGCGGTAATGACCCTTACCACCTCACCCTCTTCGATGTCGCCTTCCGTCTGCTGAATGGCTCCGGAAAAGATCCATGGATGGAAACGTTTCAGACTTTCTTCCTTACCCTTCTTGAGGTATATCTTCTTGTACATTTTCTTCTTGTTTTATAAGTTTGTAATCACCTGTTTCTTCAAGTCTCATCAGTTCCTCGTAGATCATGATGCAGCTCCAGGCATCGGTGGCGGCATAGACCTTCTGCTTCTCCGAAAGAATGTCCGCCTCCCAATTGGTGAGCCGCTGATTCTTGCTGATCTTTTCACCGAAAAGATTGGCGTAGATTTTCTGTAGGCTAAGGTCTTCAATGCCTATTTCACCGACATGCTTCTGAAGGTCGAAGAAGTTGCCCGGTTTGAAGACTTCCAACTTCTTCAATGCGGAAATGTCGTCGTGAAGCGACAGACCCACCTTCATCACCTTTTCGTCTTCAAGCAACTGCTTCAGTGGTTCGCACAGTTTGGTATGGTTGAGGCGGAAAAGGAAACACACATCGTGGGACGACACCTGCAGCAACGACACCTTATAGTTGGTGCCTCTACGGAACGACGGCCTCGTTTCGGTATCAATTCCGAGAATGGGCTGCGACAACAGGTAGTCGACGGCTCTTCGAGCCTCCGACTCCGACACCACGACGACTATCTTTCCACTGAAGACAGCGCGGGGAAGATTGGCTATTTTCGCCTTATCATACTTGTCGTATAATAGTTTTTCCATTACTTTTTCAATTTCGAAGTGCAAAAATACAAAAAAAATGGGAGTTTATGGTATTTTCTGACTTTTTTCAGTTACTTTTGCAGAAGTTTTTCGATAACACAACTAAAAATGGCAAAGAAAAAGAAGGTAAACCACCATAATTCGCTTAAAGACGTGCTCGGATTCGACATGTTCCAAAATGAAAAATTCAACTTCATCCTGGGACTTGTCTTCTTGGCTTTGGCAGTGTGTCTGATCATCTCGTTCGTCTCGTTCCTCACCACAGGCAGCGTTGACCAAAGCATGATTGAATCGGCACGCGAAGGAGAGATAATGAACCAAAAGGGTGAATTCACCAACAAATGCGGCTCGCTGGGAGCCTACGTTTCCTATTTCTTCGTGAAGGAATGTTTCGGACTGTCGGCGTTCATCATTCCCGCATTCCTCATTGTCGTTTCACTGAAGTTGATGCGCGTCTACGAGATAAGCACGCTGAAATGGTTCCTCACATCGTCAATAATAATGGTGTGGTCGAGCATAACGTTAGGCAAGTTCCTCTCGCCTCTCTTCATCGACAGCTTCTACAACCCAGGAGGCGACCACGGACTCTATGTATGCCAATGGATAGAGAATCTCGTAGGCTCACCGGGGCTGACAGCCATTCTTGCCATAGTGGCTATAGCTTTCCTTACCTACATCAGTGCGGAGACCATCTACATAATCCGCAAGATGCTCAACCCCGTGAAGTTCTTCACCGACAGAGTGAAGTTCGAGGTTATAAGCCACGAAAAGAATGATGAGCCACAACAAGTGGATGCCGTGGAAGACCCCACCGTGTTTGACAATCCCGAGACGCAAACCGTTGAGTTCGCCGTGAACAGCGATGTACATATTATTAATAAGGTGGAGACAGAAAACGAGTCGGACACTGACAACGCTACAGAAAACGACGGCCAGAAGCCAATAGACATGGAAATCAATGCCACCATGGACGAAGAAAAGGCTGGCAGCAAGGAACTGGTGGAAGTAGGGGGCAGAGAGCTTGACCCATACGACCCTAAGCTCGACTTGGAAAACTACCACTACCCTACACTCGACCTGCTGAAGAAATATGAGAACGACGGCAAGCCATACATCGACATGACCGAGCAGAATGCCAACAAGAACCGCATCATTGAAGTGCTGCGCAACTTCGGTGTGGAGATAAGCAGCATAAAGGCTACCGTGGGGCCAACCATCACACTTTATGAAATCACACCGGCACAGGGAGTGCGCATCGCAAAGATACGCAATCTTGAGGACGACATCGCCCTCTCGCTCTCCGCCTTGGGAATACGTATCATCGCACCAATACCAGGCAAGGGCACCATAGGTATAGAGGTGCCGAACGCCAAGCCAAACATAGTGTCGATGGAGTCGATTCTCAACTCAAAGAAATTCCAGGAATCGCAAATGGAATTGCCTTGCGCCATAGGAAAGACCATCACCAACGAGGTGTTCATGTTCGACCTTGCAAAAATACCTCACCTTCTTGTGGCAGGTGCCACCGGTCAGGGAAAATCCGTTGGCTTGAATGCAATCATCACTTCACTCCTGTACAAGAAGCACCCGGCAGAACTGAAGATAGTGCTGATAGACCCAAAGAAAGTGGAATTCAGCATCTATGGGCCAATAGCCAACCACTTCCTTGCCAAAGTCCCCGACGAGGATGCCGAACCGATAATCACCGACGTGACGAAGGTGGTCCGCACCCTCAACAGCCTCTGCAAGGAAATGGACACACGCTACGACCTGCTGAAATTGGCTGGAGCAAGAAACGTGAAGGAATACAACAAGAAATTCATCTCGCGACAGCTGAACCCGGAGAAGGGGCATCGATACATGCCTTACATCGTAGTGGTAATCGACGAGTTCGGCGACCTTATCATGACAGCAGGCAAGGAAATAGAGTTGCCTATAGCACGTATTGCACAGTTGGCCCGTGCCGTCGGCATACACATGATCATTGCCACCCAGCGTCCAACGACGACAATCATTACAGGTAACATCAAAGCCAACTTCCCTGGACGCATAGCCTTCAAGGTGAGCGCAATGATAGACTCGAAGACAATCCTCGACCGCCCAGGCGCCAACCAGCTCATCGGACGAGGCGATATGCTGTTCCTCAACGGCAACGAGCCAGTGCGCGTACAATGTGCCTTTGTCGACACACCGGAAGTGGAGCGCATCAACCAGTTCATAGCTCAACAGCAAGGCTACATCACACCATTCGAACTGCCTGAGCCAGACCTTGGCGACGGCGACGTAGGTTCTGCCAACGACGTGGACATGCAGCATCTCGACCCTCTGTTCGAGGACACTGCCCGTCTGATAGTGGCAAGCCAATCAGGCTCAACGAGTCTTATACAACGCAAGTTCTCCATCGGCTACAACCGTGCAGGACGCATCATGGACCAGATGGAGAAGGCTGGCATCGTAGGAGCTGCCAGCGGAAGCAAGCCCCGAGAAGTGCTCATTCAGGACGAAGTGAGCCTCAACAACCTCTTGAACAACTTCAGATAATAGATTATGAGAAGATTATTGACTATACTTTCAATACTGCTGTTGACACTGACTGCAACAGCACAAACGGCAAGACAGGTGCTCGACAAGACAGCCGCAGCACTGAGCAACAAGGGAGGCATCACGGCTTCATTCGCCGTGAAGAACGGCGTTTCAGGAACGATAAGCGTAAAAGGACGGAAATTCCATGCCACAACCGCACAAGGTATGGTATGGTTTGACGGAAAGACGCAATGGACTTACGTCAAGCAGAACTCGGAGGTGAATGTCAGCAACCCCACAAGTTCGGAACTTCAAGCCGTCAATCCCTACAACTTCATACATCTCTACAAAAAAGGCTACAAGGCAGAACTGAAGGATGTGGGAAATCTGTATCAGATTCATCTGACTTCAACGAACGGCAAACAAAGCATCGGCGAGATGTTCATTCGTGTGGACAAGAAGACCTATGCCCCTACCATTCTCTCCATGAGGGAAGGCAAGCGATGGACTACCATCACGGTGAGCAGCTTCAAGAGCGTCAATCTCGACGATTCCTACTTTACATTCCCTTCAAAAGATTTTCCACAAGCAGAAATTATTGATTTAAGATGAACAAACTGGCTTTATTATTCATGCTGCGCCGCAACATGAAACTCAGCAACCGCCGCCACCCGATGTTCGAACAGAATCAGGTGGCTCTACTCTTCGCCGCCATTGGCATTGGCTTCATGTCAATATACTTTATCGCCATAGGAACAATGCTTGGATGGGGAGCAAGAGGAGGCGACGAGGGAATGATTTTCGCCATTTGGCCCATTTTCCTCATTCTCGACTTCTTCATGCGCTTCGGCGGCCAGCAACTTCCCTCGCTCATGATCAAGCCATATCTGCTCATGCCTGTACGCAAGCACGACATTACCGACTGCTTCATCATTCTAACAATGTGCAGCTCGTTCAACCTTTTGTGGCTGTTGTTGCTTGTTCCATATTTCTTCATCGTCCTTTGCGGCGGTCTTCCGCTTTCCACGACATTAGCCATGCTTTTCGTCTGCGAGTGGCTTATAGTCATCAACGCCTTATGGAGCATGCTTGTACGCACACTTTGCAACCAGTCGTTGTGGTGGGTGGCTCTGCCTGTTGCCGTCTACGCCATTCCTTTCTCGCCAATGCTGTTCATGGGTGCGGAAAAGGGATTTGAGGCAATCATTGAGTTCTGCTACGACAATGCTTTCTCCATTCCGGCAATCGTCATCTACGCTGTGGCGACAATAGCCCTGTTCGTCATCAACAGCCGTCTGCAAGCACGTCTTGCATCGTCGGAAGTCGCAGCCGAGGAGAAGAAGGATTTCCAGAACACGGCACAGATGTCTTTCCTCAACCGATACGGACTTGCAGGCGAATACCTGAAATTGGAAATAAAAAGTGCCATTCGCAATAAGGCAATGCGTCAGCGATACATTCAGGGACTATTCCTCATCACCCTTCTTTCGCTCATGCTGGCATTCACCGATGTCTACGACGGCAAGTTTGCCGTGAACATGTGGTGTCTCTACTGCTTCGTATTCTTCGGTGCCGTAAATCTCGTGAAGATAATGGGACCAGAGGGCAACTACATCGACCTTATGATGACACACAAGGAGAACATCTACGAGATTCTCAAGGCAAAATACTATTTCTTCTGTGCCGTACTCATTGTGCCGACACTGTTGTTGCTGCCACCGGTTTTCTCAGGTCGTTTCTCCATACTCATGATTGTCGCTTATCTCTTCCTCACCATGGGTGTTGAGCATTTTCTGCTGTTCCAACTGGCAGTTTACAACAAAAGCTCTTTGCCGCTGAACGAGAAGGTAACGTCAAAAGGGAATTTTGAGAACACCCTGCAACTTGTCATAGAGCTCATCGTGTTCTTTGTCCCTGTAGCCCTTGCCTTGACCCTTACATCACTGTTCGGCGACACCATAGGCTACATCATATTGGCAGTGATAGGCCTGTTGTTCACCCTCACCCACCCCATCTGGATGCGCAACATCTACAACAGGTTCATGAAGCGCCGCTATGCGAACATCGAGGGTTTCCATGCTACACGTTAACTAAAAAACATTCCGCACATGTATTTCACAGGTATATTCATAGCAATAGGCACATTCCTTATAATAGGAGTCTTCCACCCGATAGTAATAAAATGCGAGTACTATTTCGGCACAAGCCAGTGGTGGGTATTCCTCGCCGTCGGCATTGCTTCAATAGTTGCAGCCCTATTCATCGAAGACGTGATGACCTCAGCCCTTTTAGGTGTCTTCGGCGCATCGAGCCTATGGGCTATAGGAGAACTGTTCGAACAGAAAAAGCGAGTTGAAAAGGGTTGGTTTCCAAAGAATCCAAGAAGAAAGGAGTGAAAACAATTTTGATTCTTGTTGGCAAGACCAACGACAAACATTTTCAGGCTGGCATAAACGACTACTCTGAGCGGATAAGTCATTATATGCCTTTCGACATTATTACCATTCCTGAGCTGCGCAACACAAAAAACCTCAGCGAAGAACAGCAAAAGACCGCTGAGGGTGAACTGATATTGCGCCAACTGCAGCCAACGGACACCGTTGTCCTGCTTGACGAGCACGGCAAGGAAATGCGCAGCGTGGAATATGCCCGTTGGCTTGAACAACGCTCAATGAACTCCCGTAGGCTTGTCTTCGTCATTGGAGGACCATACGGATTCTCGCCTGCCGTCTATTCACGGGCGGACGAGAAAATATCCCTCTCGCTCATGACCTTTTCACACCAAATGGTTCGCCTTATTTTCACCGAACAACTCTACAGAGCCTGTACGATAATAAAAGGCGAACCATATCATCATGAGTAAAAGAAAAAGTTGACGAGTTGTTAGTTGAGTTGACAAGTTGACGAGTTGACAAGTTGACGAGTTGTTAGTTCTGTTGACAAGTAATTTGCATTTAAGTTAAGTCGCAAATAAACTATCAACTTGTCAACTTGTCAACTCGTCAACTCGTCAACTCGTCAACTCGTCAACTTGTAAACTGGATCTACTCGTCAACTTTCACTCATTTTACAAACTTGTCTCCAGTTTGTTTTATCAACTCGCGTGCGTACTTTTCTGAATAACCGGGACGAACAGGACGCTCCGCTATTCCGTGCTTTGACAGTTTGAATGTTCCGTCAGGATTCTCCGGCTTTACAACCATGTCGTTGTACTTGACAATGAGATAAGTAGCCAACTGACGCCAACGGGCAATCATCTCATCGCCCTTCTTGCACGAATAGTCATTAAGATATTTTGCAGCCTCGGCACCTGAGAGTTGAGCAGCCTTTGCCTCAACCTCTGCCTGCTGGGCAAGGTAAGAATTGTCCAATGAGTCCCTAACCTGCTCCAGGCTTGCAAACATCTGAGAATAACGCGGATAAACCATATTGCTCACCCAATTGCACACCCAGAAGGCATTATCCATGCTGAACGTCAAGGCATCAGCTCCAGGAGTAGAGAAACACGTTGGTATCTTTGTAGCGGAGCAATAGACAGGAACATAAGACACCATGTTGGCATCGTCGTTGCCAAACCACAGCACACCTCCTATCTCCCTTGGCAACCACGAACGCATCTGGCTAACATAGACGAAGCCCGACTGCTGGGTGCTGACAGGACGCTCGTTGAAGCACTTCTTACCGTCAACCTCAAACGAAAGCGGCGTTGGACGGTATGGCATATCCCATATACCACCACCAATGTCGCTGTCAAGGGCGAATGGAGTTCCCTCATAATGGTCGCGCATTGCCATCTCAAGGTCTTTTACACTCAGCTTGCGGTTAGGAACAATCCACAGGGGCATTGGCTTGGCATCAGCCACCTTGCCTGCCGCATAGTCTACATAGTCGTTCATGTAGTCGCAATACTTGTTGAAGAACGTCCACACACGAGCCTCGCAGAATCGGCGTCCACCAAAGTCAGGAGCGGCATAAACGTCACAGAAGCTGAAGTCGGCATCCTTGCCATTATACCATCCTTTCTCGCGGGCAAACTTCACGACATTCTTTGAAGCCATGCAGTTCTCCTTGTCCTTAACATTAAAAGTGCGTATGCGGCTCTGGTTGGCATGGGCGCAAATGGCATCGTCAGGAACTCGAAGAGCAACCCAAACAACACTTTTGCTGCCGGCTCCACATCCCATCATCTCCATAATCCACGCTTCGTTAGGGTCACAGATGGTAAACGTCTCACCGCCGCTGTTGTAGCCATAGGTCTCAGCCAATGTCGTCATCACCTTGATAGCCTCACGCGCTGTCTTCGAACGCTGCAAGGCAACATAAATCAACGAACCGTAATCGAGTATTCCCGTAGAATCGACCATTTCCTCACGACCTCCAAACGTAGTCTCGCCAATGGTAACCTGCCACTCGTTGATGTTTCCCACGACATTGTATGTCTCTGCCGCTTCAGGAATCTCGCCGTGGTATTCGTTTGAATCCCAGTCAACAATGCGTCTCATCTCACCTTTAGAATGCTTGCCAGCCGGATAATGACACATGAACTGAAACATTCCATAGTCGTCGGCACTATAAGTACACATGACCGAACCGTCTGTGGAAGCATTCTTTCCTACAATGAAGTTTGTGCAAGCCATGGCATAAGAAGAAGCCATAAGCATCGCAATGAATAAGCATTTTCTTTTCATATCACCTATTATTATATAATATTATGCTGCAAAATTAATACAAACACACGAGACCACAAAGAAAAACACGTATTTTCTTTATGGTACTATTTACACTTATTCGAACGCAAAAAATGCACAAAATCGAAGAAATGAGCAGAAACGCCTATTCGTATGTATTTTTTAACATTTGAAAAGTCACTGATTTACAGTCCTTTACAAAAAAGTTACAAAAACGAGCGAAAAAAAACCATAAAAAAAAGAACAAGATATGAAAAAAATAGCTACCTTTGCAACGTTTTAATAAACAAATGATTGTTTTACAGATTTAAAAAAGCAAAGAAATGAAGAAATTAGTATTTATGTTCGTAGCTGTTGCAGCTATCTCTTTCGCATCATGTGGTAACAAGACAAATCAGGCTGCTCCTGTAGATTCTGATTCTGTAGCTACTGTTGATAGCGCTGTTGTTGATTCAGCTGCTGCTGATAGCGCTGCTGCTCCTGCTGATTCAGCTGCTGCCGAGTAATTTCGTGCAACACCGAACTAAAGAGAGAAAATTCCGCTGGGCATAGCTCGGCGGTTTTTTTGTGCCCATGTTCATCAACCGTCAAACTTGTTTCATACAATCTTTTTTTGCACAAATAAACGTCACTAAAACGTCACTACATTATTCAACTTATACACAGTCCTCCGTTCAGAGTGCTTTGAATATACGTTCAAAGCCTTTGAACGCACATTCAAAAGTTTTGAACGTACATTCAAAGGCTTATAACAGACTTCTTGCAGGGAAGCAAAAGTCTTAGAATTCCTTTGTCATCTCGGCAACCTCGTCGTTAATCTTCTTTGCGAAGTCTTCCATAGACATTACGCACTGCTCGCCACCACCCTGTGGTCGTACAGCCACCGTACCGTCAGCCTGTTCCTTCTCGCCAACGATGAGCATGTACGGAATGCGCTTCAGCTCGTTGTCGCGAACCTTGCGGCCAATCTTCTCGTTGCGAGAGTCGATGGTGGCGCGCACGCCAACCGAGTCGAAATACTTGGCAACGCGTGCAGCGTAGTCGTTGTACTTCTCCGAGATAGGCAGGATGGCAACCTGATCGGGGGTGAGCCAGAGTGGGAAGTGACCACTGGTGTGCTCGATGAGCACTGCCACGAAACGCTCCATTGAGCCGAATGGCGCACGGTGAATCATGACAGGAGTCTTCTTTGTGTTGTCCTCGTCGGTGTATTCGAGCTTGAAACGCTTTGGCAGGTTGTAGTCAACCTGAATTGTTCCGAGCTGCCAACGGCGACCGATGGCATCCTTAATCATGAAGTCGAGCTTAGGACCATAGAAGGCAGCCTCGCCATACTCTATCTTGGCGTTGAGTCCCTTCTCGCGGCAAGCCTCTACGATGGCAGCCTCTGAGCGTGCCCAGTCCTCGTCGCTGCCCACATACTTCTCGGTGTCATTGGGATCGCGGAGCGAAATCTGTGCCTCAAAGTTGAAGCCGAATGCCTTTAGCACGATGTTGATGATGTCCATTACGTTGAGGAACTCCTGCTTCACCTGGTCGGGACGACAGAAGAGGTGGGCATCGTCCTGAGTGAACGAGCGCACACGGGTAAGACCGTGGAGCTCACCGCTCTGCTCGTAGCGATAGACAGTACCAAATTCTGCTATGCGCAATGGAAGGTCTTTGTAAGAACGTGGCTTCCAAGCGAAAATCTCGCAGTGGTGAGGACAGTTCATTGGCTTAAGCATGTACTCCTCGCCCTCCTCCGGGGTATGTATTGGCTGGAACGAGTCCTTGCCATAGTGTGCGTAGTGGCCGCTGGTCACGTAGAGGTTCTTCGAGCCGATGTGTGGAGTGATAACCTCCTGATAGCCAAAACGCTTCTGCACCTTGCGCAGGTGGTCCTGCAGACGTAGGCGCAGCTCAGTGCCCTTTGGCAACCAGATGGGCAGACCCTTGCCCACCTTCTCTGAGAACATGAACAGCTCCATCTCCTTGCCTATCTTGCGGTGGTCGCGCTTCTTGGCTTCCTCAAGCATGACGAGATACTCGTCGAGCATCTTCTTCTTTGGGAAGGTGATGCCGTAGAGGCGCTGCATCTGCTCGCGGGTGGCATCGCCACGCCAGAAGGCTCCGGCAACGCTTGTGAGCTTGATGGCCTTGATGAGACCTGTGTTCAAGAGGTGTGGACCCTTGCAGAGGTCGGTGAACGAGCCTTGGGTGTAGGTTGTGATGGTGCCGTCCTCAAGATCCTGGTCGATGTGCTCGCACTTGTAGGTCTGTCCGTCGGCGGCAAACTCCTTCAGAGCGTCGGCCTTCGACACTTCCTTACGAACCACCGGCTCCTTCTTGCCTGCCAGTTCCTTCATCTTTGCCTCAATCTTTGGGAAGTCGGCTTCTTTGATTGACTCACCGTCCTTGAGAAGCACGTCGTAGAAGAATCCGTTTTCTACAGCTGGACCAAAGCCGAACTGAATGCCAGGATACAACTCCTGGAGAGCCTCGGCGAGGAGGTGGGCAGAGGTGTGCCAGAAGGCGTGCTTGCCTTCGTCGTCGTCCCACTTGTAGAGCTGCACCTTCGAGTCTTCGTTGATGGGTCGGTTGAGTTCAACGGTCTCACCATTTACACCGCAGGCGATAACGTCGCGCGCCAGAGCTGGTGAGATGCTCTCGGCGATTTGAAGTCCATTGACGCCCTGTTCGTATTCGCGGACAGAACCGTCGGGGAAAGTTATTTTTATCATATCTACAATATATGTTTAAGGATTCTATTTATTAGGGGAAGTTATTTTTATCGAGGAGTGAGGAGTGAGGAGTGAGGAGTGAGGAGTGAGATTACTGCACTGCGCAGATGTCTCAATCTCAAATCCTGACTTTCGCTATTCTCTCTCCTCTCTCCACACTCCTCTCTCCTCATTCAAAACACTTCTCACTTGAGATACTCCGCCACGTTCTTCTCTATGCGTGCGGCGATGTCGCCTTCCTCGGCGGCCTTGTCGAACTTTTCGCCGGTGATGTGCTCGTAAAGCTCGATGTAGCGGTCGCTGACGCTCTCGGCATACTCGTCGGTAATCTCAGGCATCTGCTGTCCTGGCTCGTTCATGAAGTTGTGCTCGATGAGCCATTGGCGTACGAACTCCTTAGAGAGCTGACGCTGCGGCTCGCCCTTCTCGAACTTCTCCTCGTAGCCGTCGGCATAGAAGTAGCGGCTTGAGTCGGGTGTGTGGATTTCGTCGATGAGATAGACCTTGCCGTCGCGCTTGCCAAACTCGTACTTCGTGTCGACGAGAATCAAGCCACGCTTTGCGGCTATCTCCTGTCCACGAGCGAAGAGTCGACGAGTGTAGTCTTCCATCACGGCGTAGTCCTCAGCACTGACGATGCCCTGTGCGATGATTTCCTCGCGAGAGATGTTGAGGTCGTGACCTTCGTCGGCCTTTGTCGTTGGAGTGATGATTGGCTCTGGGAAACGCTCGTTCTCGCGCATACCATCAGGAAGTTTGACACCACATATTTCACGGCAACCCTTCTGATACTCACGCCAGGCAGAACCTGTAAGAATTGAACGGATAATCATCTCAACACGGAAACCCTCGCACTTCAGACCTACCGTAACCATTGGGTCTGGAGTAGCCAGTTTCCAGTTTGGACAGATGTCGCTTGTAGCGTCGAGGAACTTGGCAGCAATCTGATTGAGAACCTGTCCCTTGAAAGGAATGCCTTTGGGCAGAATGACGTCGAATGCCGAGATGCGGTCGGTGGCAACCATGACCATGAGGTCGTCGTTGATGTTGTAAACGTCGCGTACTTTACCATGATATACGCTTTTCTGTCCCTTGAAATTGAATTCGGTGTTTGTTAAAGCTTTCATTGTTATATTGTTATTGAGCCCACCCCCTGCCCCTCCCTGGGGAGGGGGGATAGAGGCGGTTTTGTTTTTTTAATGGCCCACCCCCTGCCCCTCCCTGGGGAGGGGGGATAGAGGCGGTTTTGTTTTTTTAATGGCCCACCCCCTGCCCCTCCCTGGGGAGGGGGGATAGAGGCGGTTTTGTTTTCTAACTTCTATTGTCGGAGATGCCGTGAGTGCTCCCCTCCCCAGGGAGGGGATGGGGGTGGGCATCATACTTCTCATACGCATTGACGATACGCGTTACGAGCTTATGGCGCACAATGTCCTTTCGTGTAAGTTCTACGACACCTATTCCCTCTATGCCCGTGAGTATGTTGAGAGCCTCTTTCAGTCCGCTCTTCTGTTCTCGCGGCAGGTCTATCTGTGTCATGTCACCGGTGATTATCATCTTTGTATTCCATCCCATTCGGGTGAGGAACATTCGGATTTGTGCGCAGGTAGTGTTCTGTGCCTCGTCGAGAATCACTACAGCATCGCTCAGAGTTCTTCCTCTCATAAAGGCAAGAGGGGCAATCTGAATGACGTGCTTCTCCATCATCTCCTGCAGCTTTGCCTGCGGCAACATATCTTCGAGGGCATCATAGAGAGGTTGCAGATAAGGGTCTATCTTGTCCTTCATGTCTCCAGGCAGGAATCCGAGCTTCTCTCCAGCCTCCACAGCAGGTCGGCTGAGAATGATCTTCTTTATTGTCTTTTCCTTCAAAGCCTTCACAGCGAGAGCAATGCTTAGATAGGTCTTTCCCGTTCCGGCAGGTCCGACGGCGAAAATCATGTCGTTGCTGTAGAATGCCTCCACGAGCTGCTGTTGATTTTCGGTGCGCGGCTTTATCGGCCTACCCGACATGCTATATACGAGCACACCTTCGGGCAGCTCGTCCTTGGTACGATTTCCCTTCACGATGTCGAGGATGTCCTCTTCTTTCAGTGAGTTGAACTTCACGACATGCTTTCTCAAGCTCTCAATGTTTTCCTCGAAGGCGCACATCTGCTCTTCATCGCCAAGCACCTTGATGACATTGCCTCGCGCAACAATCCTCAGCTTTGGGAAAAGTGCCTTTATCATCTGCAGATGGACATTGTTGACCCCATAGAAAATCACTGGGTCAATGTCCTCCAAAACTATATGCTTCTCTGTCAATTTTACCTTATTATTTTAAATTCACGTGCAAAATTACAGAAAGTTTTTCAATAAAGTGTTATTATTACGATGTTTTTTATTAATTTTGCACGAAAATTAGCAACAATGAAAAAGAAAACATACATAAAAGGCTTTTTCACCGTCGTAGCGGTGCTTGCCTTGACAAGGATAATTTGGCCGGAAGTGGCCACTCAGCGGAGTGAGGAGAGAGGAGAGAGGAGTGAGAATAGCAAGAGCCAGGATTCTGCGCAGTTCAGTAATCTCACTCCTCACTCCTCACTCCACACTCCTCACTCTTCACTCCACACTCCTCACTCCTCACTCCACACTCCTCATTCAAAACACCCCATCTACAGCGTGCCGGCATTCAAGACAACATTTCCTGATAACAACGACGTGCAAATGGAGGCGGCAAAGAGGAATGGTGTGCCACCAGTGAAGAACCGCGAGGAGGCGGAGAACAGAATGAAGGAACTGGTGTATGTAGGGGCGAATCCTTATTTCCACGTCGACAAGTTGAACAACAGCATTCCATATCTTGTGCCAAAGGCCTCCGCCCTACTCCAGGACATCGGTCGCTCGTTTTTCGACAGTCTGCAAATCAAAGGCATTCCACTTCATAAGATTATTGTCACCAGCGTACTGCGCACGAAAGACGACGTGACAAAACTGCGCAACCGCAACGGCAATGCAACGGAGAACAGCTGCCACCTCTATGGCACCACCTTCGACCTCTGCTACAACCGCTACATAACAATAGAAGACCCCGAAGGTCCCAAACGTCGTGTCGTAAGAAACGACACTCTGAAATGGGTACTCTCCGAGGTCCTACGCGACTTCCGCGAACAGAATCGCTGTTATATCAAATACGAGGTGAAGCAAGGTTGCTTCCACATGACGGTGAACTAAGAGTTTTGAGTTTTGAGTTTTGAATTTTGAATTGTTGCTCTTCGAGCAATTCTCAATTATTAAATTCAGAATTGTTTAATCGCAGCAAAGCGAGAATAATTCAAAATTCAAAACTCAAAACTCAAAATTCATTAAGAGAACGCAACTACGAGTCCTGCCATCACAATGCTTACCATCGACATCAGCTTGATGAGGATGTTGAGCGATGGACCACTAGTGTCCTTGAATGGGTCGCCAACAGTGTCGCCAACGACGGTAGCCTTGTGACACTCAGAGCCTTTTCCTCCGAAGTTGCCTTCCTCGACCATCTTCTTCGCATTGTCCCAAGCACCGCCTGAGTTTGCCATGAAGACAGCCAGTGTGAAGCCTGCCGTAAGACCGCCCACGAGCAATCCCATTACGCCAGCCACGCCAAGCAGCAGACCTACTACGATAGGAATGGCAATGGCAAGGAGGCTTGGGAAAATCATCTCGCGCTGAGCCGAGCGAGTGCTGATTTCAACACAACGACCATAGTCGGGAGTTCCCTTACCTTCAAGTATTCCCTTTATCTCACGGAACTGGCGGCGCACTTCCTCCACCATTGTCTGTGCTGCACGACCTACAGCACCCATGGTGAGACCACAGAACAGGAAGGCAGCCATGCCACCAATGAATGCACCAACGAGAACCTTCGGGTTCATAAGGTTCACCTGGAAGAAATTCATATAGTCGAGCATATTTGCACTCTCCGGGTTGAAGATGTTGCCTGCCGCATCGATGAACTGTTGACCTTCCTCAACGGCACGCACCATGGCTATCTTTATCTCCTCGACATAAGAAGCCAACAGAGCCAAAGCCGTAAGTGCTGCACTGCCGATGGCAAAACCCTTGCCTGTGGCAGCCGTGGTGTTGCCAAGAGCATCGAGGGCATCAGTGCGGTGACGAACCTCCTCGCCCAGCTCGCTCATCTCCGCATTGCCGCCAGCATTGTCGGCTATAGGACCGTAAGCGTCGGTGGCAAGGGTGATGCCAAGCGTTGACAGCATACCAACGGCGGCAATGCCAATGCCATAAAGCCCCATGGAGATGCTGTGGGCACTCATGCTGAGGTCGAATCCGTTGGCAAACAGATAACTGAGCATGATGGCAGCCGAGATGGTGACAACAGGAATCATCGTAGAAATCATACCTGTACCTATACCTTGAATGATGACTGTTGCGGGTCCTGTCTTCGACGACTCGGCAATACGCTGAGTAGGCTTGAAGCTGTGGCTCGTATAGTATTCCGTAGCCTGACCTATTACAACACCTGCCACCAAACCACTGACAACAGAGAACGACACTCCGAGCCAGTTTTCTATCTCAAGGAGATATAATATAATAAAGGTGGCAACGGCAATGAGACCAGCCGCAACGTTTGTTCCAAGACCGAGCGAGTGGAGCAGGTCGCGCATTGTTGCCTTTTCCTTTGTCTTTACGGTAAAGATGCCCACGAGCGAGAGGAAGATGCCTACCGAGGCAATGATCATCGGGGCAACGACAGCCTTCAGCTGCATATCGATGTTCATGGCGAAAGCCGTTGCACCGAGTGCAGCCGTAGAAAGAATACTGCCGCAATAGCTCTCGTAGAGGTCGGCACCCATACCAGCAACGTCGCCCACATTGTCGCCCACATTGTCGGCAATGGTGGCTGGGTTGCGTGGGTCGTCCTCCGGAATGTTTGCCTCAACCTTGCCCACAAGGTCGGCTCCCACGTCGGCAGCCTTGGTGTAGATGCCACCACCTACACGGGCAAACAGAGCCTGTGTAGAAGCACCCATACCGAAAGTGAGCATCGTGGTCGTAATGGTGATGAGAGCCATGCTTGAACCATGGTAGAAATAGCTAAGCACAAGGAACCAGATGGCAATGTCGAGCAAGCCGAGACCCACTACGACAAGTCCCATAACGGCGCCACTGCGGAAAGCCACCTTCAGTCCGCTGTTGAGGCTCTTGCGTGCGGCGTTGGCAGTTCGAGCCGAAGCGTAGGTTGCTGTCTTCATTCCAAAGAAGCCAGCAAGTCCCGAGAAGAATCCTCCTGTGAGGAATGCGAATGGCACCCAAGGATTCTGCACCTTCAGCACGTATGCCATGAAGGCAAAGATGACAGCAAGTACAATGAACACTATGGTAACCACCTTATACTGCTGTTTTAGGTAGGCCATGGCTCCACGTCTTACATACTCAGCGATTTCAATCATTCGAGGTGTTCCCTCGTCTTCCCTTCTCATCTGGCGGAAGAAATACCATGCCATGCTCAAAGCCACAACTGAGGCTATAGGCACGAGCCAAAATACCATAGGAATGTTCATAATAATTTTTTTATTTTAGTTGTTACTCCTCATCTACATAGTCCTCAAGGTCCTCTGCCTCTTCGTCAGGGTCGGCCTCTATGGCGAATGTAGTGCGATAGTTGTCCTCGGTGATGTCGTCGTCGTTGAAGTCGCTTGGCTCCTCAATCTCGTCGTCATCGTCGTGGTTCTTATAGTCGTCGATAGGCAGGTCGTCTTCGTCGCCCTTAGGCTGCAGCTGCAGACGCGGCTTCTCCATCTGAGGCTTCACCTTGACGAAGATGGCCTCGACCCACGTTCCCTTTGGCACCTCCAAGACGTCGAATCCGTCAGCCACCTTGCGGTCGTACATTCCACCTGGCTTGTGCAGACGATTCTGCGGCAGCGTAGTGGTTGAGATTTCAAATCCACTCTCGATGATGTCCTGAATGCTCTGTGGCAGCGACTCCCAACCGCCTCCGAAGTTGCGTTCCAACACTTCCACGAGCTTCGCTGCTGAAATATGAGTAATGTTCTCGTATGTAAGGTCGCTGACTCGCATTATTGGACGCTTCTTGATAGCCCAAGTAATCTTCAGGCTGTCGTCCACCTTCACGGTAGCTATCTTATACCCCATCTTCTCGTATTTTCCCTTCATCAGTTTTGTGTCATCCTTGAGTTCCTCTACAAGGAATGCCGTCTTGATGATGTCAACATAACGACGCAGATTATCCTTTATCTCAGCATCCTTGTCGGCACCTTCCCACATTCTGAAGATGTCGTTCTCTTGCACGTCCCAGATGTTACTTTTTGTAAGCATCTTCAACGAGAGTGCCTTCTTTGTTGTTGTTTGTTTCATTTCTTCCATTATGTATTTTCTTTTTTTCTCTGCAAATGTATATACTTTATTTTATTTATACAAGTGTTTAAGGGATAAAATATCAAAAAAAGTGCATTTTTATTTTGCATTGTCTAAAACTTGCACTACCTTTGCACCTAAAGATGAATAAAAAATGTCACAACCACTTGCAGAACGATTAAGACCGAGAACCCTTGACGACTACATAGGACAACAGCATCTGGTAGGCGAAGGGGCAGTGCTACGCAAAATGATTGACGCGCGGCACGTATCGTCGTTTATCCTTTGGGGTCCCCCAGGAGTTGGAAAGACGACGCTTGCACAGATAGTGGCAAACCGACTTGAAGTCCCGTTCTTCACACTCAGTGCCGTGACAAGCGGCGTGAAGGATGTGCGCGACGTGATTGAAAAGGCACAGAAGGGACGTTTCTTCAACACATCTTCACCTATTTTATTTATAGACGAGATCCACCGTTTCAGCAAGTCGCAGCAAGACTCGCTGCTCGGAGCCGTGGAACGAGGAATAGTGACTCTTATTGGAGCAACGACAGAGAATCCTTCGTTCGAAGTGATTCGTCCATTGCTCTCACGCTGCCAAACCTTCGTGCTTAAGTCGCTCGAACGCGACGACCTGCTGAAGCTGATTGACCGCGCTCTGACATCAGACATAGAGCTGAAACAGAAAAAAATAGAACTGAAGGAAACGGCTGCCATTCTGCGCTACAGCGGAGGCGACGCCCGTAAGTTGCTCAACATTCTGGAACTGGTGATTGACTCTGAAAACGAGGAGCCCATTGTCATCACCGACAACCTTGTGGCAGAAAGGCTGCAGCAGAACCCACTCGCCTACGACAAGGACGGCGAGATGCACTACGACATCATCTCGGCATTCATCAAGAGCATTCGCGGCAGCGACCCCGATGCAGCCCTCTATTGGCTTGCACGAATGATAGAAGGCGGCGAAGACCCGAAGTTCATTGCCCGTCGACTCGTCATAAGTGCATCGGAGGACATTGGACTTGCCAATCCCAATGCCATGCTGCTTGCCAACGCCGCCTTCGATGCCGTAAACAAGATTGGTTGGCCCGAAGGACGCATACCGCTTGCCGAGGCAACGGTCTACCTCGCCACCAGCGCAAAGAGCAATTCCGCTTATCTTGCCATCGACAAAGCCCTGGCACTTGTCAGACAAACAGGCAACCAGCCGGTGCCACTGCATCTTAGAAATGCTCCGACCAGCCTGATGAAAGACCTGGGATATCACGACGGCTACAAATATCCACACGACTACCCAGGACACTTCACACCACAGCAGTATATGCCCGACGAACTGCAAGGACAAGTGATTTGGACACCACAACACTCTCCTGCCGAAGACGTGTTGGCTCAGAGAATGAGAAACTATTGGGGGGATGTTCGAGGAGTGAGGAGAGAGGAGTGAGGAGAGAGGAGTGAGATTAGATAAAAAGTAACAATAATAAAGGACTCAACTTTTGCAAGCAAAGGAAATTGTTGGTAGTTAAGGAGTTAGGGAGTTAAGGAGTTAAGCCAAATGTTATTTCGCTTAAATCCAATGCTCAAAACTAATGGCTTAACTCCCAGCGACCGCAGGGAGCGATAACTCCTTAACTCCTTAACTCCCAAAATGTTGAGTACATGCGAAACTTAAATAAAAGATAATAACATGAAAATTGTAGTATTAGACGGTTACGGATTAAATCCAGGCGACCTCTCTTGGGACGCCTTGAAGGAACTTGGTGACGTTACCATTTACGACCGCACCACAGAGGAGGAAGTCTATTCACGCAGCATTGACGCCGACATCATACTGACCAACAAGGTGGTCATGAACGCCGATGTCATCTGGGAACTGCCCAACCTAAAGTACATTGGAGTCCTGGCAACGGGCTACAATGTAGTCGACACTGAAGCCGCCAAAGACAGCGACATCGTTGTAACCAACATTCCCGCATACAGCACCGACAGTGTAGTACAAAACACTTTCGCACACATTCTTGCCATCGCAAACCGCGTGGAACACTACAGCATAGAGAACAGAAACGGACGCTGGAGCAGCAATCCCGACTTCGTCTACTGGGACACGCCACTCGTTGAGCTGGCTGGAAAGACTCTCGGTGTAGTCGGCTTGGGACGTATTGGGATGAAAGTGGCACAGACTGCACTATGCTTCGGAATGGAAGTGTTTGCCGTGACAAGCAAGCACAGGGTTGAACTGCCCGAAGGCATAAGGAAGACGACCCTCGACGGACTGCTCTCCACCAGCGACATCCTGACCCTGCATTGCCCACTGAACCGTGAAACCCGCGAGATGATAAACGCCGAGGCATTGAAGAAGATGAAACGTGGAGCCATACTCATCAACACTGGACGCGGACCACTGGTGAACGAAAACGATGTGGCAGAGGCACTCAAGAGCGGACAGCTCGGAGCCTATGGTGCCGACGTGATGTGCCAAGAGCCTCCACAAGCCGACAATCCTCTTTTCTCGGCTCCCAATGTCTACATCACACCACACATTGCATGGGCAACATTCGAGGCACGCACTCGACTGATGCAAATTGCGGTCAACAACGTTAAGGCATTCATTGAGGGCAAGCCCATTAACGTAGTGAATAAGTGAGATGGAATTCATCATCAACATCTCAATACAGCAAGTCATCGAATTTCTTGGCACGTTCGCTTTCGCCATTTCCGGCATTCGTCATGCGGCTGCCAAGAATTTCGACTGGTTTGGCGGCTATGTCTGCGGCATCGCCGTGGCAATAGGCGGCGGAACGATACGCGACGTAATGCTTGGCACCACGCCGTTTTGGATGACCAATCCCTTCTACATGCTCTGCACTGCCCTTGCCTTGATCCTCGTTGTCACCTTCTCAAAGTGGATTGAACCGCTGAAGAATGCGTGGTTTGTCTTCGACACCCTTGGCCTCGCCCTCTTCACCATTGCCGGAATACAAAAGAGCCTCATGCTCGGACAACCTTTTTGGGTGGCAATCATCATGGGATGCATCACTGGGTCGGCAGGAGGCGTAATACGCGACGTGCTGCTCAACAACGAGCCTGTCATCTTCCGAAAGGAGATTTACGCCATGGCAAGTGTCATGGGCGGACTTACCTATTGGCTCGTCATGCACTTGGACAACAGCGTTGAACTTGCCGCCACGGTGAGCTTCGTCGTGACTTGTACAATAAGGGCACTCGCCGTGAAATACCATCTCTCGCTGCCTAAACTCAAGCAGCTCATAGCCGAGGAATAGGTTTAACAATCACTAAAATATGGTAATCGGGTTGACGAAAGCCATAAAACGGGTGATTAAATGTCCAATGCCCGATTAGGTATTTTCATCGACTGCCTGCCAACAGGCATAACAAGATATTAGTATATCTTCTTATATAAATAAGGTGGAACCCCACTGCTGCATGTCCAGCGGTGGGGTTTCACCATTTTTTGGTATTGCGTGGCCTTCTTATTTGGCATAACTTTGCAGTCGAAAAAGTGAAAACCATTTTGATTGATATGAACATAACTAAACTACTCAGCAGGACGGCAGTGCTAACCACAGCACTCGTCCTGACAACAGCAAGCACAAATGCTGCAACAGCCGACACAACCAACGTCGTTTCGCCCTACGACACCTTCGGAAAATACCGCGTTGGTGGCTACGGCGAAATGGTGGCGACATGGAAAGACTACGGCACCAACCGCTTCTTTGGCGGTCAGTATGGAAACTCTAAGGAGAGCCGCTCGACAATCTCCATTCCACGTTTCGTCGTGGCTTTCGACTACAAGCTCTCTCCAAAATGGATCGTAGGAGCCGAGATTGAGTTTGAAAGCGGTGGAACAGGCTCTGCCTACGAGTTGGAAAACACTGAGAACGGAGAATACGAAACAGAGCTGGAGAAAGGCGGCGAGGTGGCTATCGAGCAGTTCCACATCACCCGACTGATAACACGTGGGCTGAACGTCCGTGCAGGACACATGATTGTTCCCGTCAGTCTTACCAATGCACACCACGAGCCCAACCTCTTCTTCGGCACTGTGCGCCCCGAGGGCGAGACAACCATACTTCCATCCACATGGCACGACACAGGACTGGAGCTGTTTGGAACCTTGGGCAAAGGACTTGCCACCTTCGACTACGAGGCAATGGTGGTGGCAGGACTCAATGCCAACGGCTTCGACCGCAACCAGTGGGCTGGCGGAGCACGCCAAGGCATCTTTGAGGAAGACAACTTCACTTCCCCAGGCTACGTCGTGCGCTTGGACTGGCGAGGCGTGAAAGGATTGCGGATAGGTGGTTCGTTCTACTTCTGCAAGAACATCGGTGCAAACTCCGACAAGCAGCAGACCTACGAAGGACTTGGCGACATTCCGCTGCGCATCTGGACATTCGACGGACAATACCGCAACCGCCTGCTTACGGCAAGGGCAAATGTCGTTTTAGGCAACCTTGGCAACACGGAAGCCGTGAACTCACGCAACGGAAAACTGTCGAACAACTCGCCCTATTCCCGACTCACTCCTGTGGCAAAACGAGCGGTGAGCTACGGTGGCGAGATAGGGTTCAACCTGCGCAACATCGTTGGACGCGACATTCCCGACCTCGTTCCCTTCGCCCGATACGAATACTATAATCCACAGGAAAAGGTGGTTGGCAACTACTCTGCCGACCGACGTCTGCAAACAAGCATGTGGGTGGCTGGAGTGAACTGGCGACCACTGCCTAACCTCATCGTCAAAGCCGACTACACCACACGGCAAATAGGCACATCGAAACCTTTCGGCAAAGGAACATACAACAGCGAGAACGAATTTGCCGTTGGAGTGGCTTTCGTTGGTTGGTTTGCAAAGAAATGACCGAAAGGACAGACAGAAAACACCAGGAAACCCTTTGAAAAAGTTCACGACAAGGGCAGGAAGTTACGTTTCGCGCCGTGAAACGTACATTTCGCGCCGTGAAATATACGTTTCACGCCGTGCAACATACATTTCACGACGTGAAATATAAAATAGAAAGGCATAATTAAACAATTTAATATGAATAAACAGACATTATTTGCGGTGGCATTCCAAACAATTCTTGTTGGAGCCGTCGTGTCGTCATGCAGCAGCGACGACAAAAATGAGGTGGGAAACAACGTAGAGCAGTCGGCCGACGTTCTCGACTACTCCTCAACCAACGCCAATGCATGGCACAACTACATGCAGCAGGTGGCGACAAGACTGAAGACCGACGCCGACGACCTTTACACCTACTGGTTTACAAGCTACAAAGGCGGCGAACCTTTCAGCACCACCTTCACCAACCACAACAGCAACGCCTATCCAAGTGCCATCAGCTGCATTGAGCAGATTATCGACGGTTGCTGCGACATTGCCAACGAGGTCGGCACGGCAAAAATAGGCGAGCCTTACGACTACTACAAGGCAGGCAAGACCACACAGGCACTGTATGCCGTGGAGTCGTGGTACAGCTGGCACTCGCGCGATGACTACTCAAACAACATCATTTCAATCTACAACTCCTATCTCGGCAAGATGACGACAAGGATTACGGGCAACGAAGAACCCAACACCAACTCTATATCGGCTGTGGTGGCAGAGAGCAACGCCGAACTCGACTCAAAGGTGCGCAACACCATCAAGGGGACCTACGACGCCATCCTCGCCATTCCACAGCCATTCCGCAACAACATCGTCTCTACCGAGAGCGAAGCTGCCATGGAGGCTTGTGAAAGCCTCAACAACGTACTGGAACGCGAACTGAAACCTTATCTGCAAGCCAACGAGAGCAAGATTGGCGACGAACGCCTCAACGCCATCGTAAACCAATATGTAGATGCCGTCGTAGAGCCTACATACAAGAACCTGAAAGACAAGGTAGCAGCCCTGGCTACGGCAGTGGCAACACTGAACTCGAGCCGCACCAACGCCAATTTCACCGCCGCCTGCAACGCATGGCTCGAAGCACGCCAGCCTTGGGAAACGAGCGAGGCTTTCCTCTTCGGACCTGTTGCCGACCAAGGCCTCGACCCCAACATGGACTCATGGCCCTTGGACCAGGAAGGCATTGTCAACGTGCTGAAGACAGGCAACTGGAACGACATGGACTGGAGCGGCGAATACGACGAAGACAACTCGCAACAGGAACAGGCACAAAGCCTGCGCGGATTCCACACGTTGGAATACCTGCTGTTCAAGGACGGAAAAGCGAGGGAAGTGAAGAGTGTGGAGTGAGAAGAGAGAAGTGAGGAGTGAGAAATGAAGAAAGACAGTTGGTACTCTATTACGATAGCAGCCTTAGCCATTCTCGCATTAGCTTGCGAGAACGGCGAGGGCATAACGGAAGCCGACATCGTGGTTCCCGACGGCTATGAACTGTCGGCAGGCACTGCAACAAACTTCCTCTCGTCGACCTTTGCCTACGACACTAACTCTGACTGGCTGAGCGGCGAATACATGAAAAGGTTTACGCGCGGAGACAGACTCTACGATGATGCCTTGACAAGCGGCAACGGATACGGTGGAGGACTTGGACCAGTCTATGCAGGATACTCATGCGGCAGCTGCCACCACAATGCAGGACGCACAAAACCCGCATTGTGGACACAAAACAGCAAGGGCGAATACGGCTCAGGCGACTATGGCTTCTCTGCCATGCTCGTCTACATAACACGCCGCAACGGAGCCTTCTTCCAGGACTACGGACGTGTGCTGCACGACCAAGCCATCTACGGTGTGAAGCCCGAAGGCAAGCTGCACGTCGACTGGAAATACATGAAGGGCGAGTTCCCCGACGGCGAAGAGTATGAACTATGCTGCCCGAAATACACCATCACCGAATGGTATGCCGACAGCATAAAGCCCGAAGACCTTTTCTGCACTGTGCGCCAACCGCTGCGCCACGTGGGACTGGGTCAGATGATGGCACTCGACCAAGAGGAGATTGAGGCTCTGGCACGAAAGAGCAACTACCCCGAATATGGCATCAGCGGACGATGCAACTACATCAACGAGCGCGGACGACTGCGACTTGGACTCTCAGGCAACAAGGCTCAACATGCCGACCTCACCGTTGAACTCGGATTCTCAAGCGACATGGGAGCAACAAACAGCCGATACCCCGAAGAGATATGCGAGGGACAAAGCCAAATGCAACAAGGCAGCATGATGGGACTGACCTACGACCAACTCGACGTGAGTACCGAGGACATGGAAAATGTAGACCTCTACCTGCACTGCCTCAGCGTCCCGGCACGGCGCAACGTCGACGACCCACAGGTGAAGAAAGGCATGGAACTGTTCATGAAGGCGAAATGCCAACTCTGCCATGTCACCACACTGCACACCAAGCCACGCGGCGCGACACTGCTCAACGGCACAAACATTCCGTGGCTTGGCAGACAGACCATACACCCCTACAGCGACTTCCTGCTGCACGACATGGGAAGCGAGATAATGGGAGTTGGACTTAACGACAACTACGTCAGCGGACTGGCACGCGGCAACGAGTGGCGCACCACGCCACTATGGGGCATCGGACTGCAGGAGAAGGTGAACGGACACACTTACTTCCTGCACGACGGCAGAGCCCGAAACCTCACAGAGGCAATACTCTGGCACGGCGGAGAGGGCGAAGCCTCAAAAAACATATTCATGAAAATGTCGAAGGACGAACGTTCGGCACTAATAAAATTCTTGGAAAATCTATGAAAAGGACAATAATGGCAGCCTTCATGGCTGCAATGATGCCAACAGTGGCATCGGCACAACAGGAGGAAGACACCGAAAACGGAGTCATGTCGCTCGCAGGAAAAGAAGGCTTCACCATTGGCACTAAGAAGGGCGACTTCGTGTTCAAGCCTTACATGATGGTGCAGACCTCGGCATCCTACAAATACTACGACGACGAGGGACTCGACAAAGCCTACAACCAAGACAACGTGGCAAACTCAGGCTTCGCCATTCCCTACGCCATAATCGGCTTTACGGGCAAGGCCTTCGACAAGGTGACGTTCAACGTGTCGATGAACGCCGCAGCCACGGGAGCAAACATTCTGCAACAGGCATGGCTCGACTTGCGGCTGAAAGACGAGATGGCTTTCCGCGTCGGCAAGTTCAAGACACCATTCACCCACGGCTATCTGACCACCCTTGGCGAGACACTACTGCCGCAACTGCCAACCTCGCTCACGGCAAGCGTCATTCTACCCTACTCGCTCAATGCCGTAACGCCAAACATCGGCACAGGATTTGACATCGGAGTGGAGATGCACGGACTGCTTGGAGGCAAGGTGGGCTACGAAGTGGGACTGTTCAACGGAACAGGGTCGTCGGTAAACACGGCAACGAAAACCTTCAGCGACGACTGGCACATCCCTTCCCTACTCTATGCCGGAAGGGTGACCCTGATGCCAAAGGGAGTGATGCCTTCAACACAAGGCAATCCCGACCGCCTCAACGAAGACAAATGGATGGTGGGACTCTCCACAAGCCTCAATGTTGAAAGTGAGAATGAGAGCACCAACGACTATCGTGCCGGCGTTGAATTTGCCATGCTCAAGAAAAGACTCTACCTTGCAGCGGAGGCATACTACATGCACGTAGGATTCACCGAGCGACAAAAGACGGACGATGCCTACAACTATTGGGGCGGCTACGTTCAAGGAGGATATTTCGTCACCGACCGACTGCAACTGGCGGCACGCTACGACATCATGGACCGCAACGGCAGCGGCAAGGACGGCATGCTGAACATGCCAGCCATAGGCTTCAACTATTTCATCAAAGGAACAGGAATGAAACTGCAGGCAATGTACCAATATACAGGACGAACAGGACATGAGACCCAGCTCGACCGCGACAACGACGACCTTGGACTTACAACCCATTCAGCAACAATTCTGCTGCAGTATTGCTTTTAATTGCACAATTCTTTCGGTATGAGGAAATTTTTTTGTAACTTTGCCGCCGCTATCCTAACCATGACCTCAATCACGGCATGTGACGATGGGAGAATCTATCCCGAAACGGCGACTGACACCAAGCGGGAAGGACTCGTGATGAAACTTAATGGCAACATAACAGGCATCGACTCTTGGGCTGACGGCTACTCCGTTGTGGTGGCTGCATTCGACGACGAAAGTCCCTATGCACTGATAACGAAAAACCTGACGACAGAGGGCGACGTTGAAATCACAATGAATGCCATTCCCAACGAAGCGGCAACAGTGGAACTCTGCGTCGTCGACAGACTCAGGCAAAGGGTCGCCACCATTGCCGGTCGAGAAACAAACCATGCAGAAAGCTCGCGCGACACGATAGAATTGAACGTCGGGACAATAGACGTTGGAATGCTTGCCCAACTACAGCAAAACGTATTCACCCCACGATGTGCCGGATGCCACGGAATGAGTTCGTTCACCGCTGCCGGCATCGACCTGACTGAAGGCAAGACCTACGACAACATCGTCGGTAAACCGTCGAAACACGTCAGCGGAAAGAACATCGTAGAACCAGGCGACTACGGGGAAAGCGTCATTGCACAGATGCTCGACACCGACCTTACCGCCTCGTGGGGATACGACCACCAACATGCCGACATCAGCGACACATGGCGTGAGATACTGAAAAAATGGATAGAAAACATTGGACAATGAAGAAAACGTACACATACAAGAACGCCGCTGTCGAATCATTCGTGTTCGACAACGGCAACGAAGTTAAGGAAGCGCACGTGATGATACATGCGACAGACCCCACTGCACCCTTCAGCCAACAGCTCTCGGCTGTGGCTGAAGCCTTGAACACATTGTCAGCCAACGAGCTGAAGGAATTTCAGCCAGTATTCAAACGCTATTTCCTCAGCGATGCTGCAAACCAGGAGGACGAAGTGAGGGGAAAGGAGAGGCCCACCCCCGACCCCTCCCTGGGGAGGGGAGATGTTCCTGGAGTGAGGAGTGAGGAAGGAGGAGTGAGGAGTGAGAAATGCGCTGTTTCGATAATCGAGCAGCCGCCACTCGACGGCACAAAGGTGGCAATGTGGTGCTACCTGATGACCGACGTGAAGACAAGCCAACTGGAAAGCGGACTCTACTGTGCCGAACACGGACGCTACCGTCACCTATGGGGCGGCAGTGCGCATAACCTTGCGGCAAACTCCGAACATCAGACCCTAATGCTGTTCGACGAATACATCAAGCAGTTGGAAAAGGAAGGTTGCACACTGAAGGACAACTGCATCCGCACGTGGTTCTTCGTCAACGACGTTGACCTCAACTACGGCGGAGTGGTGCGTGCCCGCAACCGCACGTTCTTCACGCAAGGACTGACAAACGACACCCACTTCATTGCAAGCACAGGCATTGGCGGCAGACAAGCCGACCCAAACGTGCTGACGCAAATGGACACCTACGCCATCGGCGGCATAAGCCCCGAACAGGTGAAACACCTCTACGCCCCCACCCACCTCAACCGCACAAGCGACTACGGCGTGAGCTTTGAGCGCGGCACGATGGTTGACTACACCGACCGCCGCCACGTCTTCATCTCAGGCACTGCAAGCATCGACAACCGTGGACAGATTGTCCACACGAAGGACATTGTGAGGCAGACCGACCGTATGATTGAAAACGTGGAAGCCCTGCTGAAGGAGGCAGAATGTGGTTTTGACAACGTAGGACAAATTATTGTCTATCTGCGAGACATCAGCGACTACGCAGTGGTGAGCCGCACAATGAGAAACCGTTTCCCCGACATCCCCAAGGTAATAGTCCACGCCCCTGTTTGCCGCCCCGGTTGGCTGATAGAAATGGAATGTATAGCTATCTCCCGCTATCCAAAACAAACTTAGTGATGATAAATCAAAAGGCTGCAACCGTAATTCTTTTTTAGCTTATGAACGGTGTCAGTCCCTTGTTCAAGTCGTCCCTTGTTCAAGTCCCGACTTACCAGTCCGTGTGTTTCTACTTGCAAAGCACTATTCACCTACACGACAACACTAAAGCGTCTTATACACGCCACTACGGTGACGCACAATAACCACTCTGGTGTCTAAACATAGCCACCAAGGTGGCGCAACTGGAACAATAGTCTCTTGACAATATCAAAGTTCAAGATTCGCATATCCAAGTTCAAGTTTCGCTGCTTCCCCATCTCCCCTAAAGGGAGATGAGGTGGCTTTTTATTTATCCTTGAACAGTTCCTTTATGCCTCCGATGCTGCCCAAGAGGTTTGTAGCTTCGAAAGGCAGGTAGACTGTCTTCGTCTTGTCGCCTTCGGCAAGCTGTTGCAGCATCTGAATGTATTTCTGTGCGAGAAGATAGTTGGCGGGATTGCTTGTGTCGCCTACGGCCTCGGTAATCTTCTGTATGGCTATTGCCTCTGCCTCTGCCTTGCGTATGCGAGCCTGAGCTTCACCTTCTGCCCTCAATATCGCCTGTTGCTTCATTGCCTCGGCGCGGTTGATGGTAGCCATCTTCTCGCCCTCTGACTGTAGGATGTCGCTTGCCTTCTTTCCCTCACTGGTGAGAATGGTGGCACGCTTGTTTCGCTCTGCCTGCATCTGCTTCTCCATGGCACTGAGCACACTCTCAGGCGGCGTAATGTCCTGCAGCTCAACGCGGTTGACCTTTATTCCCCATTTGTTGGTGGCATCGTCGAGGACGGAACGCAGTTTGGTGTTGATGGTGTCGCGACTGGTAAGGGTCTCGTCAAGTTCCAGCTCGCCGATAATGTTACGCAGCGTTGTCTGTGTGAGTTTCTCTATTGCGTTGGGCAGGTTGTTGATTTCATAGACAGCCTTGAATGGGTCGACGATTTGGAAATAGAGCAGCGCATTTATTTCGGTCTGCACATTGTCCTTGGTTATCACGTTCTGTTTGGGGAAGTCGTAGACCTGTTCGCGAAGGTCGATGGAGTTGGAATAGAGGTAGCGTCCGTTGCGCATTACGACAATCTCCTTTGCACGGTCGATGAACGGAATGATGATGTTGATACCTGGGCGCAGGGTTGCATAGTAGCGACCAAGACGCTCGATGATTTTAGTCTCTGACTGTGGTATGATGACAAGTGCCATCTTTGCAAAAACAAGGATACATACCACGCAAACAATTAATACGTAGACCATAGTATAAAATTTTTGAAATTAAAGTTTTTCCACAGTAAGTATGATGCTCTCACGGGCAACTATCGTCACCTTCTCTCCCTTGCCGAGGCTCTCATTTGCCGTCACCTTCCAGTCGTCGCCGTCGAGTGCCACACGCCCGAAGCCATGGGCGGGAATGTCCTGGCTTACGGTAGCCACTCGCCCTATTATGGCATCGGCATTGGAAGGAATGAAATCCTTCTCGTGGTGCATCCACCGCATCACAAGCGGACGGACAAGGAAAATTGAAGCCAAAGAGACGGCAATGAACACTACGAGCTGCACATAAACGCCGCTGAAAGGCGAGACGATGGCAGCAGCTACAGCACCGACGGCAAAACACATGATGTAGAAACTGCCGGTGAACAACTCGACAAGCAGGCAAACGAGGGCTACAACCGCCCAAGCCGCCCATAGATTTTCGTTTATCAGTTCAATCATAATATCTCAATCTTTAAAATTCAACCTTCAACTTTCAATCTTCAACCCTCAATGCGACCCTATGTACAGGCAAATCATTCCAAGCAGGACGAGGGCGAGGTCGACAACCTTCGACTTGAGATTCTTCTCGTGGAAGGCTATGGCGGCAAAGAGGAAGCTGACGATGACACTGCCTCGGCGAACCATCGACACAATGCTTATCATTGCTCCAGGTAGCGACAAGGAATAGAAATAGACAAAATCGGCAGCCGAGAGGAAGATGCTGATGAAGATGATGCACCAATGCCAGCGGAAAGGAGTCGTCTTATTATGGTTGGGCCACCACAGCAACAGGAGCATAACGCCCATCATAAGACACTGGTAGATGTTGTACCAACTCTGAACCATCATCTTGTCCAACCCCACTCCACCGTCGGCAGGCGACGCCATGAGATACTTGTCGTAGAGACCACTGACGGCGCCAAGCAGTGCTGCGCCTACAATCATCCATATCCAGTGGTCGCGACGGAAATCGATGCCCTCCTTCTTGCCACTTCGGCTGAGCATGAAGAACGAGACGACAGCCAACGCCACTCCAAGCCACTGCCAACCGTTGAGTCGCTCGCCAAAGAACAGCATCGCTCCTACGAGAACCATCACTGGGCGTGTGGCATTGATAGGACCGACAATGGTCAGCGGAAGATGCTTCATGCCGAAATATCCCAATATCCAACTGCTGAGGACTATGAAACTCTTCAACACAATGTATTTGTGCATCTCCCATCCACCACTGCCCACATGGAACAGGCTGCCGTCGAGCGAATCTGAACAGTAGCTGACAACGATGAAGGGCAGGAAGATGAGTGACGAGAAGAGAGTGTTGAGAAACAACACGGGAATGACGGCATTGGCAGCCAACGCCTTCTTCTTGAACGAATCGTAAAAGCCGAGCAAAGCGGCTGACAAAAAAGCTAATATTAGCCACATATCTTTTTATATATTTTTTTCAGTGTACTCTACATCCTCAAGAAACAGGGCATTGGCGGGCATCGACTCGCCTGCCGCCGTGCGCTTGCGTCCTTCGACGACATTACGGAACTCAGCTATGGTGAGCCTATGGCGACCCACTTCCATCAGCGTACCAACCACGGCACGAACCATGTTGCGGAGGAAACGGTCGGCACTGATTTCGAAATACCATTCCGTGGGCGACGTCTGATGCCATTGCGCCGCAACGACACGACAGATGGTGGTCTTGACGTCGGAATGGCTCTTGCAGAACGCTCCGAAGTCAGAATACTCCATCAACACTGCTGCAGCCTCGTTCATCAGGGCGAAGTCGAGGTCGTAATGAAGCTCACACGAATAATGACGCAGGAAAGGGTCCTTGCGCATGTGTATATAATAGTGGTAAGTACGCTTCGTGGCACTGAAGCGGGCATGCTTGTCGTCATCCACCTGCTCTACACCATAGACCGCCATCGACCTCGGCACCATCCTGTTGAGACGATAAGCCAACTGAGGACAGTCGAGAGCCTCGTCGAAATCGAAATGCGCCACCATCTTTCGAGCATGTACACCAGCATCGGTCCGCCCTGCCCCTACCACAGCAACCGTCTGCCGCAGCAGCGTAGAAAGTGCCTTCTGCAACTCCTCCTGAACAGAATTGCCATTGGGTTGGATTTGCCAACCATGGAAGTCGGTTCCATCGTAAGCAAGAGTTATGAAATATCTCATTTCTATTTAATATCTACGATTTTTGTGGCAAAGGTAATAAAAAACAAGGAAAAAGAACATTTTTGACTCCATTTATTTTGTGCAATGCCGAAAAATCACTACCTTTGGAGCTTGATAACAAGATATTCCAAGAAAATTCCATTCTTTATTATACATAACGATGACATTCAAACGACTCGCACTCACAATAATCATTGCAGCAACAGCAATGGGCATGTATGCAGCAAAGGCACGAAGCGGCATTGCCAAAATAAGGCAAAGCGACGGCACTACAGTCACAGCCATTGCCCACGGCGACGAACACTTCCACTACTACACGGCAACAGACGGAGCAATACTCACAATGGAAGGCAACAGCCTCTATGTGGCAGAACAGGCAGAGGACGGAAGCATCGTCTCGTCGGGAGTGCTTGCCCACAATCCTATGGAACGCAACCTCACGGAGCGGCTCGCCGTGGAAAGGCAAGACCGCACGGCGATGCTCGCCAAGGGTGCAGAAATGATAGAGGCAGCGCGCACGAAACTGACGACTCGCGCAAGCTCTGGCCCCAACTTCCTGCCCACGTCAGGCTCTCCACGCATAGCGGTTTTGCTTGTGGAGTTCAGCGACATGGAGTTCAGAATAGACAATCCGAAGGCACAGTTTGAGACTTATCTCAACAACACCGAGAAACGTCCGCAACAGGACTACTACGAGAACTTCAGCAGCGTGAAGCAGTACTACACCGACATGAGCTTCGGCAAGTTCTCGCCTCAGTTCGACATCTACGGTCCATACAAGTTAGGGAAGTCCTACAAGACCTATGGAGCAGGAAACGACAACACCAACCTGCTGACCATCGACGCCTGCAGCGCCGCCGACAACGACATCGACTTCTCAAACTACGACAACGACGGCGACGGATATGTAGACCTCGTCTGCATCATCTATGCAGGATACGGCGAGAACAGCGGTGGCAATAGCAGAAACTACATCTGGCCGCAGTCATCGGTAGCCTCATCATCAAGACTCTACGACGGTAAATACCTTGGAAGATACAGTGTGAACAACGAACTCTACGGAGCTGAAACAGAGAAGGACGTAAACGGACTGAGAATGGACGGCATAGGGGTGTTCTGCCACGAGTTTGCTCATTCGCTCGGTCTGCCCGACCTGTATGCCACCTACGATTCACAGAGCAGCGAGTGTTGCGACATGGGAGTGGGCTACTACGGACTTATGGACAGCGGCGAATACACCTTCTACGGCTTCAGGCCTACGGCACTGAACTGCTGGGAGAAGGCACAACTCGGTTGGATTGAAGTGGAAGAACTCACATCGCCATGCGACGTAAAGCTGACGACGGCGGAAAAGGGCGGCAAGGCTTACGTCATTCGCAACGAGGCAAACAGGAAAGAATGCTACATGCTGGAGCAGATAGACAACACCGACAACAACCTTTGGAACAGATACACCTTCGGCAACGGAATGTTGGTCTACCACATCGACTACGACGAGACTCTATTCTCAGTGTCAACGTTCCTCGGCAACAGAGTGAACTACGAACTGGGGCATCCGCACTTTGCATTGGTGGCTGCCGACGGACTGATGCTCAACGACCTACTTGTGGGCGAAACCGTCACGAGGTCGAGCAATGCGACAATAAACAGCATAAACGCCGAACTGCTGAACAGATACGAAGGACAAAAGATTGATGCAGCGACCTATAGGACGGAAGCTGCTGGCGACCCATTCCCCGGAACGTCAAACAACAAAACGTTTACAGGCACTTCCCTACCCTCTGCCTTTTGGTATACGGGTGGATACGCAGCTGATATTCTTACCGACATCACGCAAAATGCCGATGGCAACGTGTCGTTCAAGTATTTGGGTGGAACAACGGAAGTCGAAGGCATAGCCACCGACGATACCCTTCTCCACAATTATTTCACCATCGATGGTAAGCATGTGGGCAGCAACATACACACCTTGTCCAAAGGCATTTACATCGAAAAAGGAAAGAAAAGATTCAACCATTAGTAGACATTTGAAGAAAACAAGCGTAAAGATGATTTTTTATTTCTCAGGAACAGGCAATACGAAATGGGCGGCAACAACGTTGGCGAAAGCATTGGGAGAAGAACTGGTGGACATAGGAACCTATGTCTATTCGAATGACAATGCCGTGAAATGCCAATTCATACTGAAAAAGAATGAATGCCTCGGCTTCTGCTTCCCTATCCACGGATGGCAACCACCAGGCATAGTAAGGCGTTTTTTGTCGTTGGCGCAGATAACGTCATGCGGCAACTACTGCTATGCTGTGTGTACATGTGGCGACAGCATCGGCGAGGCAATGGAAATATTCAAGAAAGACCTTGACAAACGGGGACTTTACCTCGATGCGTCCTTCACGCTCATCATGCCCGAAAGCTACGTCGCCCTACCCTTCATGTACACTGACACCTTGGAGCGTGAACGGGAAAAGAAGATGCAGGCTGAAAAGGAGCTTGCACTCTACACGGAAATGATTATGGCACATAGGAAGGAAGTGCATCACCTCGTGAAAGGCCCTACCCCATGGTTCTTTACCTACGTCGTAGGTGGATATTTCAACAGGTTCATGATAAGCGACAAGAAATTCACCGTCGACAACAATGTGTGCATCGGTTGTGGAAAATGCGCAAAGTCGTGTCCTGTAGGCAACATCGCAATGAGCGACGGACACCCTAAGTGGAAGCACGACAACAGGTGCACCAGCTGCCTCGCCTGCTACCACCACTGTCCACACCATGCAATAAACTACGGGAGCATCACCCGAAAGAGAGGACAGTACTATTATATGATGAGGAGTTAATACACCCTGGGGCCAAAAATCTTCGTTCCTACTCGAACCATGGTGCTGCGACACTCGACGGCAATGGGATAGTCGTCGCTCATGCCCCACGAACGCTCACGGAAATAGTCGGCATCGGCGAAATATTTCGCTTTCACCTCGTCGAAGAAATCGGCAGCCGTGGTGAACTCACGGCGAATCTGAGCCTCATCGTCGGTAAACGACGCCATCATCATAAGACCACAGATGCGCACGTTTGGCATCTCGCGCCACTTGCCTTCTTCCAGCAATTGTCGGCAGGCATCGAGGGCAAGTCCATATTTTGTAGACTCCTCGGCAATGTGAAGCTCAAGCAGAATGTCGACCACACGATCGTGCTTTGCCGCCTGCTTCTGTATTTCAGCCATCAGCTTCAGCGAGTCGACAGCCTCAATCATTGTTATGTAGGGAGCAATATACTTCACCTTGTTGGTCTGCAGGTGTCCGATGAAATGCCAGTGAATGTCGTCAGGCATCTCGCCGACCTTCTTCTCCAACTCCTGCACATGGCTCTCGCCGAAGATGCGTTGCCCCTCGTCGTACGCCGCCTGAAGATATTCGCAGGGATGGTACTTGCTTATGGCTACGAGCCTGACATTGTCAGGCAACGTAGCCAATACTTCGCGGATGTTTTTTCTTACATCGTAATCCATGTCGAGCGGTTTACTGCTGTTCGTACTCAGGTTTGTCGTTCTTTTCCTTCTTCTTGTATTCAAAAACGTCCATCAGTGTCGTCTCGTTGACAGACACCGTGTTGTAGTCGACCATCGACTGCGACATCACCTCGTCAATGCTCTTCACAGCACCGTTAAGGCTTCCTGCATTGATAAGGTAGTTTACGTTCGACCGCTTTTCCTTCTGTGTCTTCTCGTCGAGTGTTATGAATGCGAGCTTCGCCCTGTACCACTTGTCCGCCGAGTCGCTGTCGGCGAAGAACACCTCGCCGTATGGAGCTATCTTTATGTCAACGATATCGAATTCACCACTGACATAAGCAGACATCTCTTCTGTTATCCTTTCTTCAGCCTCACTGAAGGAGAGTGCATCGACGACATAGTTCTCCGTCACCTTCTTCTGCATTCCGTCCTCCATGGTCTTCTCATAACGAATTTTACATTCAAACCAAATTGCTGTTCTACTTCTCATATTGTTTTCTATTATATTAAATAATGTATTAATTCTGTGTCATTGCCTTCTTCTTCTCATTCGACACCTTCTCTATTATCTCCGACGCTATGCGCTGGCTCTTTGCCCCCGAGATGGCTGTTTGGCTCGCTATTTCCTCCTGCACCTTGCTGAGTTCCTTCAGTGCCTTTTGGCTCTCGACAATGAACTTCTTCTCGCCCACCCCCATATTGCCGGAGTTGTAGACTTTGGTGAGGATTCGTTCCGCCTCGCGTTCAAACCTCTTTCTGAAGATTGACTCTGCCTTCTTCTCGTATTCCTCCATCTTCTTCTGCTGTTCGGGAGACAGAGCAGCAGCAGTGTCGGTGGCAATGAAGCCAAGCTCGGTGGCGGGGTCGAAACCGTCGTCGAGAAGGTCATCGACGGAAGCCTTAGGAACAGGCTTCACATATTCCATCTCATTCTGCTCGGGCACCATTCCGAAATAAGCGCCTACTACCACCAATGCAATAGCCACTGCGGCAACCACGGTGAGCAACGAGTGGCGGAAGGAGCGCAAGCGGTTCAACGCCTTTCGCATGTCGGCAACCGAATCGTATCTGTCCTCGGGCAATTCCCTTGTAGCCTTCTTCACCACCCGCTTCAGCGTTGCAGGCATATCGCCCATAGAGTAGAGCGACTCTATCAATTTTCCGATTGAATAGACATCGCAACGCTCGTCGACGGTTCCTTTCGACAACACTTCGGGAGCCACGAATTCTGCCATGTCGCCATATAACTCCAGCATGTCGGAAAGGCTGGAATAGAATGAACCGTGGTTAAGCAACAGCAGCTGGTTGTCGCCCTTTCTAATCAATATGTTTTGCGGAGCGAAGCAAGCGTGCCAAATATTCTGCTCATGGAGCGATTGAGCCGCATCGAAAACCTGGCTTATGAGCGAGTCGACAAACTTCTCCCTTGCCACAAGCGAGGGTGTCTCAAAGAGCAGTTGTGCCAACGTCGAATACGATCCACGCTCTATTACGAGAGTCATGGAAGAGTCGCCCTTGACGTCCTCTCCTCCTATCATGAAGCGCAGTTGGTGCTGATTCTTTATCAAGCCCATGGCCTTGCATTCGTATTTCAAACATTCCTCAAAAAGAATGTTGCTGCAAAGCTTGTCCTTGACATCAACGACATTGATATATTTCCCGTCGACCTCACGCTTTGAAAACTTTCCCAGCATCAACAGGCTGAACGTGCCGTTTTCGTTGTCGCGAGCCGACAAAAGCTCATCATAATTCATTTTCTATTGCAATTATGTATAAAAGTTTGGCAAAAGTAAGACATTTTGCTGAAAAGAGCGAAAGGATTGCGAAAAAATATGTTAATTGGCATGATTTACCACATAAAATGCCATAATTTTGATTTTTTTCATTTTCACCGTGCCTTTTCTCAATTAATAGTATTAACTTTGCAGACGATTAATAATATATATAACAAACATGCCGGAAATTTCTGTCCGCGGACTGGAGATGCCTGAATCGCCAATAAGAAAACTCGCACCTCTCGCTGCCGCTGCTAAACGACGTGGGACAAAGGTTTATCACCTAAACATAGGTCAGCCAGACCTGCCCACACCAAAGGTTGCCCTCGACGCACTTAAGCACATCGACCGCAACATTCTTGAATACTCGCCTTCGCAGGGTATTCAAAGTTACAGAGAGAAACTCGTCGACTATTATCGGAAATATGACATCAACGTAGAGGCCGACGACATCATAATCACCTCGGGAGGCAGCGAGGCGGTACTTTTTGCATTCATGTCATGCCTCAACCCTGGAGACGAAATCATCGTCCCCGAACCTGCCTACGCCAACTACATGGCTTTCGCCATCTCAGCAGGAGCGCGCATTCGCACCATTGCGACAACCATCGACGAGGGCTTTTCACTGCCAAAGGTGGAGAAATTTGAGGAGCTCATCAACGACCGCACCCGCGCCATCATGATTTGTAATCCCAACAACCCTACAGGCTATCTTTACACCCGACGTGAAATGAACCAAATACGCGACCTGGTGAAGAAATACGACCTCTACCTTTTCTCAGACGAGGTTTACCGCGAATACATCTACACCGGCTCGCCGTACATCAGCGCGTGCCACCTTGAAGGCATTCAACAGAACGTGATACTCATCGACTCTGTATCGAAACGCTATTCGGAGTGCGGCATCCGCATCGGAGCACTAATAACAAAGAACCAGGAAGTGCGCAAGGCGGTGATGAAGTTCTGCCAGGCACGCCTCTCGCCTCCTCTCATTGGACAACTTGTGGCGGAAGCATCACTCGACACTCCTGAAGAATATCTACGCGACGTCTACGACGAATACGTAGAGAGAAGGAAATGCCTCATTGACGGACTGAACCGCATACCAGGAGTATACTCGCCTATTCCAATGGGCGCATTCTACACGGTGGCAAAGCTGCCAGTCGACGACTCGGAGAAATTCTGCCGTTGGTGCCTCTCTGAATTCGAATACGAGGGCGAGACTGTGATGATGGCACCTGCCTCGGGCTTCTACACCACACCAGGAGCCGGAATCAACCAGGTGCGCATAGCCTATGTGCTGAAGAAGGACGACCTGAACCGTGCATTGGTGGTGCTGCAGAAGGCACTTGAAGCATACCCTGGAAGGGTAGACGAATGAACATAAGACAATGAACTTCCCCCTATTCTTAGCAAGACACATCTACAGCGACAAAGGCGACAAGCGAATGGTTAGCCGACCGGCTATCCATATCGCCACGGTCGGTGTGGCTATAGGTCTCGCCGTGATGATAATAACAGTAGCGGTGGTTCTCGGATTCAAGCACACCATACGCGACAAGGTGGTGGGATTCGGTAGCCACATACAGGTGGTAAACTTCATGGCGATGCAAAATACCGATATCTATCCCATCTGCATCGACGACAGCACACTGAACGCCATAAGCCACATAGAGGGAATAAAGCACGCCGAACGATTTGCTACAGCCCAGGGAATACTGAAGACGGAAAACGACTTCCTCGGCATCGCCTTTAAGGGCGTGGCCCAGGAATACGACTGGAATTTCATCAAAGAAAACATGGTAGAAGGCGAAATACCAAAATTCAGCGACAAGAGTGCGTCGAACAAGCTGCTCATTTCCACCAATACGGCATCTACACTGCATCTGAAACTTGGCGACCGCATCTTCGGCTACTTCGTCAGCGACACAGGGGTAAAGGCACGACGCTTCACCATAGCGGGCATCTTCAAGACCAACATGAGCCAGTTTGACAACGCACTTTGCTTTACCGACTTATACACCACACGCAAAGTGAACGGATGGGAAGAAGGACAATGCTCTGGAGCAGAACTTAGCGTAAGCGACTTCAACGAACTTGAGCCAACGGCAGACAGAGTGGTAGAGAAAATCAACCGCAAGACCGACAGACATGGCGACATAATGAGTTCGCAGACCATCTACGAAGCATATCCACAAATTTTCTCATGGCTCTCGTTGCTCGACATAAACGTGTGGATTATCCTTGTACTGATGATTTGCGTTGCAGGCTTCACCATGATTTCCGGTTTGCTGATCATCATTCTTGAACGTACACAAATGATAGGCACCCTGAAGGCATTGGGAGCAAAGAACTCCACAATACGCCACACTTTCCTTTGGTTTGCGGTGTTCGTCATAGGAAAAGGCATCGTCTTCGGCGACATTGCAGCCATGCTTATCATCGCACTACAGAAGACAACAGGAATAATAAGCCTCGACCCTGCCACCTACTATGTCAGCGAGGCTCCAATGGAAATCAACCTTCCCGCGTTCCTTATATTAAATATAGTAACACTCATAGTGAGCGTCATAATACTGATTGCACCCAGCTACCTTATTTCGCACATCAATCCGTCGAAGTCGATGAGATATGAATAAGCTTGGCAACTCATGCCATTACTCCTGCCATTATGCCATTAAGAAATCAACAACAAACGGCAACAAAATAGCCGTTTTATTGCTAAAAAAGGTGATATAATGGTCTATTTGCACTAAAACTACACTCTAAGCATAAGTTTTTGCACAAAAAGTTTGGAAATGTGCAGAGAAACATTTATCTTTGCACAAAATTTCAAAATTTGTGCAATGAATACATATCGCAGTTTCAACTCATACATTGAAAACAGCATAATTAATAATTGGAACCTCGATGCACTTACAGACTACAAGGGCATCACGTTGCAATATCACGACGTAGCGAGGAAGATAGAGAAACTACATATACTGTTCGAATACAGTGGTGTGAAAAAAGGTGATAAGATTGCCATGTGTGGACGCAACAGCGCACATTGGGCAGTTACGTTCTTCGCTACTCTCACCTATGGAGCCGTTGCCGTTCCTATCCTACACGAATTCAATTCAGAACAAATCTACAACATCGTCAACCACAGCGGCTCGAAGCTGCTCTTCGTGGGCGACATTGTGGCAAAGGACATTGACCCTAAGCAGATGCCCGACCTTGAAGGCATCATAAACATACCCGACTTCTCGCTGATGATTTCACGCTCGGAAGACTTGACCTTCGCCCGTGAGCACCTGAACGAAATCTTCGGCAGACGATTCCCCTACGCATTCCGTGCAGAACACGTGAAATACCATACCGACGAGCCGGAAGAACTTGCCCTGATAAACTACACGTCAGGCACTACGGGCTTTTCAAAAGGCGTAATGCTACCCTATCGAGCACTTTGGGGCAACCTCGACTTCTGCCTCGACGCAATAGGGACAAAGATAGCAGAGAACAGCAAAGTGCTGAGCATACTGCCTATGGCACACATGTATGGAATGATGGTGGAGTTCATCTTCTCCTTTGCCCACGGATGCCACATCTTCTTCCTCACCCGACTGCCTTCACCAGCAATCATAGCACAGGCTTTTGCCGACATCAAGCCGGCCATAGTCATCTCTGTTCCACTTGTTGTGGAAAAAATCATACGCAAGAGCGTGTTCCCAAGGATACAGAACAACAAGGTGCGTCTGCTGTGGAACATGCCTATGATAAACAAGAAGGTGAAGCAACGCATCTGCGAACTTGTGCTCGAAGCATTCGGAGGCAAGGCATACGAGGTAGTGGTTGGAGGCGCACCGCTGAACCAGGAGATTGAAGCATTCCTGAAAAGCATAGACTTCCCCATCACCATGGGCTATGGAGCAACGGAGTGCGCTCCGCTCATAACGTTCTCCGACCACAACAACTTTGTGTCGGGAAGCTGCGGAACACCGGTAAAACACATGGAAGTGAAGATACTCAGCAGCGACCCGCAAAACATTCCAGGCGAAATAGTGTCGAGAGGAATGAACACCATGATAGGCTACTACAAGAACCCGGAGGCTACAGAAGCGGCGCTCGACAAGGACGGCTGGTACCACACGGGCGACCTCGGCACAATGTCGGCTGACGGACACGTATTCATTCGCGGACGCATAAAGAACATGCTGCTCGGAGCAAACGGACAGAACGTCTATCCAGAGGAAATAGAAGACAAGCTGAACTCGATGGCTATGGTGAACGAGAGCCTCATCATTCAGCGTGGCGACAAGTTCGTCGCACTTGTATTTCCCGACTACGACGAGGCGCAAAGCATGGGATTCAACGACGAAGACATACACGACGTGATGGAGCAGAACAGGAAGGAGCTCAACGAGCAACTGCCTCCCTACTGCAAGATAACATCCGTGCAGATTCACAACGAAGAGTTTGCAAAGACACCTAAGAAAAGCATCAAGCGATACCTATATAAATAAGGTATAGAAAAAGCAAATCTACAAATGGCTGAGACCTAAATAAAATAATAATATGGAACAAATACCATCTTTTAACGAAATCATTGAACGTAGCATTATAGACAATTGGGACTATGATGCACTCACAGACTATAAAGGTGCTACACTGCAATACCACGACGTGGCACGCAAGATAGAGAAACTACACATATTGTTCGAGAACGGAGGAGTGAAACAGGGCGACAAGATAGCCCTCTGCGGACGCAACAGCGCCAACTGGGCTGTGGCTTTCCTCGCCACACTGACATACGGTGCCATTGCCGTACCGGTTCTTCACGAATTCACACCCGAACAAATCCACAACATAGTAAACCACAGTGAAGCAAAGTTCCTCTTTGTGGGAGATGTTGTTGCAACACAAATCGACGGCACGAAAATGCCTGGACTGGAGGGAATTATAAACATTCCCGACTATTCTCTCGCACTATCGCGCACCGACAAGCTCACCTACGCCCGCGAACACCTCAACGAGATGTTTGGCAAGAAATATCCGAAGTATTTCCGCAAGCAGCATGTGAAGTACTACCGCGAGAACAATGGCGACGAGTTGGCACTAATCAACTACACCTCGGGGACGACAGGATTTTCTAAAGGAGTGATGATTCCCTACAGGGCACTGTGGGGCAACTACGACTTTGCGGAGCACGTTCTCGGCAAAGACGTGAAGAAAGGCGACAGCGTAATCAGCATACTGCCAATGGCACACATGTATGGAATGGCTTTCGAGTTCATCTTCGAGTTCCTCCACGGATGTCACATCTACTACCTGACACGCATTCCTTCGCCAGCCATCATAGCACAGGCGTTCACCGACGTCAAACCGTCGATAATCATTGCAGTGCCACTCATCATCGAGAAGATAATAAGGAAGAAAGTGTTCCCAAAACTGCAAAACAACAAGGTTCGACTGCTTTGGAACATTCCGGTGATTAACAAGAAGCTGCAACAGCGCATCTGCGACCAGGTGAAGAAGGCTTTCGGCGACCAATTCTACGAGATAATAATCGGCGGAGCGGCATTCAACCGCGAAGTGGAAATGTTCCTAAAGAGCATAGGATTCCCGTTCACCGTAGGTTACGGCGCTACGGAATGTGCCCCAATCATCTGCTATGCCGACCATAAGGACTTCGAGCCAGGCAGTTGCGGCAGGGCAGTGATACACATGGAAGTGAAGATTGACAGCCCAGACCCGGAGAACATAGCAGGCGAAATACTTGCACGCGGAACAAATGTGATGCTTGGCTACTACAAGAATCCAGAGGCTACGGCACAGACCATTGACTCTGAAGGCTGGTACCACACTGGCGACCTCGGAACAATGGACTCACAAGGCAACGTCTTCATACGCGGACGCTCGAAGAACATGCTGCTTGGACCAAGCGGACAAAACATCTATCCCGAAGAGATTGAAGACAAGCTGAACTCAATGCAGTTCGTCCTGGAAAGCCTTGTCGTACAGCGCGACACTCGTCTTGTGGCACTGGTGCATCCCGACATGGACGCACTGACTGACTTAGGACTACACGAACAAGACATCAAGAACATTCTGGAACAGAACAGAGTGGCAGTGAACGAACAAATTCCAGCCTACTGCAAAATAGCAGAAATAGAAATACATAAACAAGAGTTTGAAAAGACTCCGAAAAAGAGCATCAAACGATACTTGTACAAGTAACTCGACTTTCGGAAGCAATAGTATATGAACAACATTATAAAGAAAATTGCAGAGGAGCTGCAACTGTCGACCCGCAGCGTGGAGAATACGCTCCAACTGCTGGACGAAGGTTGCACCATACCATTCATAGCACGATACAGGAAAGAACGCACAGGTACACTTGACGAAGTACAGATAGCAGCCATCAGCGACCTCAACGAAAAGCTGACGGAACTGGAAAAACGCAAGGATACCATCATAAAAACAATTAGCGAACAAGGCAAGCTGACACCCGAGCTGGAGAAGCGCATAAAGGAATGTGAAGACTCAGAGACTCTCGAAGACATATATCTGCCCTACAAGCCCAAGCGCAGGACAAAAGCGCAAGTAGCTCGCGAACAAGGACTTGAGCCGTTGGCTACAATAATAATGCTCGGTAGGGAAAACGACCCAGAGGGAGTTGCAAAACGTTTCGTCAAAGGCGACGTGAAAACAACTGCCGACGCCATAAAAGGCGCACAAAACATTATTGCTGAAATGGTGAGCGAGGACGAACAGGCACGACAAACCGTAAGACGTTCGTTTGAACGTGAAGCCACCATAACGTCAAAAGTAGTGAAAGACAAGAAAGACTCGGAAGAGGCGGCAAAATATTCCGACTACTTCGACTGGTCAGAGCCTCTAAAACGATGTCCTTCACACCGTCTGCTGGCTATGCGCCGTGGCGAGGCTGAAGGCATTCTGCGCATCAGCATCTCAACCGACGACGGCGACTGCCTGTTCCGCTTGCGTCGCAGCCGCATAAGAGGCAACGGACGATGTGCGAAGCTAATTGAAGAGGCTGTTGACGACAGCTACAAACGACTGATAGAACCATCAATAGAAAACGAGTTTGCAACACGAAGCAAGGAAAAGGCAGAGGAGGAAGCCATAAGGGTATTTGCAGAAAACCTCAGACAACTGCTCATGTCGGCACCATTAGGTCAGAAACGGGTGATGGGTGTTGACCCTGGTTTCAGAACAGGATGCAAGATAGTTTGTCTTGATGCACAAGGCAACCTGCTGCACTATGAAGCCATCTATCCCCACCCTCCCATCGCCAAGCGAGAGCAAGCCGCTGCCGCCATAGAACGCCTGGTGGAGCTTTACGGAATAGAGGCTATGGCAATAGGCAACGGTACGGCAAGCCGAGAAACGGCAGCCTTCATGAAGTCGCTGCACTTCAACCACAAGGTGAAGCAGTTTGTCGTAAGCGAAGACGGTGCATCGGTATACTCTGCCTCTAAGACTGCACGGGAAGAATTTCCCGACAAGGATGTCACGGTGCGTGGTGCGGTGAGCATAGGTCGACGACTGATGGATCCGCTTGCCGAACTGGTGAAAATTGACCCAAAGAGCATCGGAGTGGGACAATATCAGCATGACGTAGACCAGACAAAATTGAAGAAGAGCCTTGACCTTACAGTAGAGAGCTGTGTAAACTCCGTCGGTGTGAATCTTAACACAGCAAGCCAGCACCTCCTGACCTACGTCAGCGGACTTGGTCCTACGTTGGCAAAAAACATTGTTGACTATCGACGCGAACACGGTGCCTTCACCAGTCGTGCCCAATTGAAGAAGGTGCCACGACTGGGACCTGTAGCTTACGAGCAATGTGCCGGTTTCCTTCGCATTCCTGAGTCTAACAATCCATTGGACAACAGTGCGGTGCATCCCGAGTCATATAAGATAGTGGAGCAAATGGCACGCGACAATGGATGTACGGTAAGACAACTGATGACCGACGCAGACATAAGGGCAAAGGTAAATCTGAAGAAGTATGTAAGCGACACTATAGGAATGCCGACACTGAACGACATAATGAGCGAACTCGAAAAGCCTGGACGCGACCCAAGAAGTCAGATTGAGGAGTTTGAATTTGCCGCCGGAATAAATTCCATCGACGACCTGAATCCAGGCATGACACTTCCTGGCATAGTGACGAACATTACCAATTTCGGAGCTTTTGTCGACATCGGTGTACATCAGGACGGCCTTGTTCACATCTCACAACTTGCCGACCGATATGTAAGCGATCCTAACCAAGTGGTGAAACTGCATCAACATGTAAGGGTGAAAGTGACGGAGGTTGACAAACGACGCAACCGAATATCACTGACAATGAAAGGAATATGATGGTTAAGGAGTTAAGGAGTTAAGCCATTAGTTTAAGCATTGGATAACAACGCAAAAACATTTGGCTTAACTCCTTTAACTCCTTAACTCCTTTAACTCCTAAAAATTATATTTTCAGTTCCTTTAGAATATCGCTGATGCGCTGCATTGTTGTGATGCGCGTTGGAACGAGAGGCAGGCGAAGGATGTTCTTTATCATACCCATCTCGCTGAGCACACACTTCACGCCCGCAGGATTGCCGTCGACAAAGAGAAGGCTGAAAAGGTCGGTGAAGCGATGATGTATCTTACGTGCTCCCTCGTATTCTCCCTTGAACTCCAGGCGAATCATCTTCGAGAACTCGCGTGGCAGTGCATTGCCAATGACGCTGATGACTCCAACTGCTCCACACGAAATCATCGGGAAGGTGAGGGCATCGTCGCCACTGATGACATCAAACGAAGAAGGTTTGTTCTTTATTATCTCGTCCACCTGTTCAAGATTTCCGCTTGCCTCCTTTATGGCAACAATGTTCTTGCAGTCGCGGGCAAGACGAACTGTAGTGGCTGCCGTCATGTTGACGCCTGTACGACCTGGTACATTATATAGAACGATAGGTAGTTTGGTGGCTGCCGAGATGGTTTTGAAATGCTGATATAGACCTTCCTGCGAAGGCTTATTGTAGTAAGGACAGATGCTCAATACTCCATCAATGCCTGTAAAATCGCCATTCTTCAATTCGTCAACGACAGCAGCAGTATTGTTGCCGCCACATCCCATAAGGATAGGCACACGACCATGAACCGTAGAGACGATGGTGTCCTTGATTTGCTTCTTTTCTTCAGCTGTCAGACAAGGCGTTTCGCCCGTTGTTGCAAGAATGCAGAAAAAGTCGGCACCGTTTTTTAGTTGGTATTCTACCAGTTTCGCCAACGTAGGATAGTCCACCGAACCATCCTCAGAGAATGGGGTTATAAGTGCTATACCGAGCCCCTTAAATATGTTACGTACCATATATTATTTATAATGTATTTCAATTTCGACCGCAAAATTACACAATAAAATTGATATTATCGCTTTAAAAGCAGTTTTTTTTTATTCTTGAAACAAATTTAGTCAATTTTTTGTTGTTTTGTCAGTAAAGATTTGTATATTTGCACTCACTAATTAAATAACTCCAATAAACACCACATAGGGAATGAAGATATACATTGCAATATTGGCTGTTCTTGTATTTGCATCTTGTAACACGAAAAACAATAAAAAGGAGCGAAGCGACAAGCAGAGCCACTACATAGAAACACTGACGGATTCAGTAGGAATGAAATCAGAGAAATTCTTGAATCTATGCGACAGTTTCATGGCTATCGCTACTGACAGTATGGACTATTACGAACTGAAGGCAATGAAAGGCATGCACTTTCAACTTACGTCGCAATTGGACTCTGTAATCCACACCGCCATGGCTACACGCAACTTCGCCGAACAGCAGGAGCCTTCGCCACGCGTCAATGCCTTGGAGGCAATGGCACTGATGATGGAAGGAAACTACTACCACACCCAACGACTCGAAAACCAAAAGGCAATAAGCATCTACACCGAGGCATACAACAAGGCGATGGAAAGCTGCAACCAGGATATGGCTCCTGACATTGCTGCCAATCTTGCCGATGCCTACACCTTTGTGGACGACATGCCAAAGGCTTCGCAATGGTACAGAAGGGCATTGGTGCTTGCCGACTCGCTCAACCTGCCAAGCCGAAAGAGCATAACGCTCTACATGGGAATGGCACGAATATACACACAGATGTTCGACTACAATGCTGCAGAAGCAATATACAAGAAGGTGGAGCCACACTTTGGCGAAATGACAGTCAACATGCAGGCTTACTTCCTTAACAACTACGGCAACCTCTACTACTATAAGGAAGACTACCAGAAGGCACTTGTAATATTCCGCAAGCTGAAACGACTGATAGAAAAGGAAATAGGTGAAAACACGTTCGACATGTTTCTCTGCAAGGTGAACCTTGCCGACGTGATGCTCAACCTCAACATGACCGACAGTGCTTCATTCTATCTCGACCAAGTGGAGCCTGTGTTCAAGGCGAACAACATCGAGCCTTGCATTTACTATGCCAACACCATACGCATAGGAATCGCCATAAAAGATAAAAAGTACAACGAGATAAAGAAGATAATAGGTTCTGAACATTTTACGACCGAAATAGAGCAAAACATAGAGGACATCAGAAGCAAATATCTTGAGGACTACTACATCAACACCGACGACTGGAAAAGTGCCTACAAAAGCTTGAGCCAACGCATCGAGGAGAATGACAGCCTGGAACACAACAAGCAGAAGATGCACTCGTCGGATATAGTAATCAAGCTGAGGGAGGACACCCTGAGACTGCACCACCAGTTGGAAATCAATGCGCAGAACGTGAAGATAAGCCATGCAAAGAATGCTATTCTTACGTTTACACTGATTTGTGTAATAATGGCTTCGGTACTGATTTACCTGGTGATGTACCACAAACGGAAAAGCATTCAGTCGGAAATGAACATTCTGAGGCTGAAACTGGAAAACTCAAGACAGCGCATCTCGCCACACTTCATCTTCAACATTCTCAATGCCCAAATCGGCGACAACGACGACAAGAACAAGACCCTGGTGAAACTTTCGAGAATAATCAGGAACAACCTGGAAATGACGACATCGCCGACGGTAAGCATTGAAGACGAACTCGACTTTGTAGGCAGATACATTGAACTGCAACAGACATTGTTCAACAACGAACTGAAATACGATGTCGTCATTGACGAAACGTTGAACACGAAAGAGTTTCAGATTCCTTCGATGTTCGTGCAGATTCTCGTCGAGAACTCCATCAAGCACGCACTGAAGCAAAAGAATGGCGTAAAGCTGCTCTGCATCAACGTTAGGCAAAACGAAGAAAGCGTCATGATAGAAGTCGTCGACAACGGACAAGGATTCAATATCTGCATGAACGACACTTCGTCGACAAAGACAGGACTGAACATCATCAGGCAGTCCATGGCGGCAATAAACAGGAAGAACGACAAAAGGAACCGAATGCAGTTCAGCATTTCAAACGTCAAGGACGAAAACAATGGAGTGAAGGGCTGCAAGGCAACGCTAACTATACCAAAGTGCATAAAACTATAAAAGGAAAACATGAAAAAGTTTAAAGTAGCAGTTATCGACGACGAACCGACAGCCGTAAATGTGCTCATCAGGCAACTGGGAAGGTTTAAGAAAATAGAGATTGTTGGAACAGCATCGTCTGCTGCAGACGGAATAACACTCGTGGAGAATGTTCACCCCGACGTGGTGTTCCTTGATGTCGAACTGCCCGACATGAGCGGAATAAAGGTGATAAAGAGCATCAAGATAGCCTGCAAGACACAATGCAAGGTGGTTATGTATACCGCCTACGACAAATACATGCTCGAATCGTTCAGGAACTATGCCTTCGACTTTCTTCTTAAGCCTCTCGACACGTCAGAGCTTGACACCGTAATGGAACGTCTTGAAATGAAGCCAACCCTCGTTGAGCCTTTCCTCGACCAAGACTTGTTGAAAAGGGAAAGCCAAAGCCTGTGTGTCGTACACGGCAATTCTGTTGACCTTACGGTACTGCAAATCAAGGACATCTGCTTTTTCCAATACAACCACAAGCAGAGAATATGGGAGGCTTTCGTCGCCAACCAGCCCGAACCCGTTGGACTGAAGCGAAACACCAACGGCTCTACTATTTTGGACATTGACAACCGCTTCATACAAGTCAGTCAGAAGCATATAATCAACATCGACTACTTGCTTGAAGTGGTTGACAACGCCTGTCGTTTCTTTCCTCCTTTTGAAGACATCACAACCATAAAGGTTGGACGTATGTACCGTAAGAATCTCAGAGAGGCATTCAAAAACCTTTAACCTGCTTCATTAGAATCCTCCGAAACCACCACGTGGACGGCCACCGCCAAAGTTTCCACCTCTGCCCATTCCTGGAGGTGGCATTCCTGGACCTCCTTCACCATGAGGCGGACGCATCTGCTCGCGTGCCTGCTTTCCACCGAAGAGGTTGATCTTGTAGATGGCGTGAACCATAATGTAGTTGTTGATGGAGTTGTACTCCGTGTCGCTTCGCATCATGGAGTTGATAGTGCGCGAGATGTTGCTCTGCTGCTTCAGCAGGTCGTAGAACTGGACTGACACGGTGAGTGCCTTGCTTCTCAGGAAACTCTGCGAAAGCTGAACATTCCAAATCAGCTCGTTGGTGTTCATTGAGGCATCGTTGAAGCCGCGACGACTGTTCATCGACAGGTCGGTGGCTATCGTCGTGCCCCAAGGCAACTGGGCATTGGTGCTGAAGCCGTATGAGAACTGCCATGTATCGAGGTTTGACTCCGGCTGCAGCTGGTTGCGGGCATGGGTATAGTTGAGCGAGCCGTTCAGCTCAAACTCAAGCCACGAATTTCTTACTCCCGCTGCAAGACGCTCGCCAATGGTCATGGTGTTTACGGCATTCTTCTGCGCCGTTTCCGAACGGTTGAGGTTCAGGTAGCTGACGCTGTGGTTGTAGCCGAAGTCGGTCATGGTGTTCACGTAGAACAGCCCAAGAGTGTCGAGTGCAGTGTTGAACATGAAGCCTGAGTTAAGACTCCAGTTGCCGTTGATGTTCTCTGGTCGGCTTGTCTGTCCACCGGTTTCTGGATTGTATGTCACCATTCTGCTGACGGCATTGCTTGTGGTATTGAAGAACACGTTTGCCATCACAGCTCGCTGATGCTTCTGTATGTAGTTGTTGTAGAACAACATCAGATTGTTGGTAAACGAAGGCTTAAGTCCAGGATTACCCATTGTGATGCTCAGTGGGTTGCTGTCGTCAACAATGTCGAGCAGGTCGGTCATGCTTGGCTGCGAAGTGCTTCCGCGATAGGTAAACCGCAACTGGCTCAGCTTGGAAATCTTCCATCGGAAGTCGGCTGTTGGGGTGATGTTCGTCACGTTGCGCACCGTATCGGTATTCACGCCCTGATAGTGCTGAATGAAGTTGGTCTCCTGCGGCACGAGTTTCACGCCGAGGTTGAGGTTATACGCCTTGCGAATGACGCGAAGCATCAACTCGAAGTTGTGAATGTAGTTCTTGTACTCTGAATAGCGGCTCAGGTCGTCGTCGTAATACGAGTCGAGCGGATTTGTCAAGCGTCCGAGATAGCCGTCCCACAAACGGTATTCTGGCGAGAGTCCGCTGAAGAAGTCCTCGCCAAGATTGCTGAAGTCGTAGGTCTTGCGGTCGCTCTTCGTGTATTTGTATTGGAAGCTGTAGCGGAACTGCAGGAACGTGGCCTTGAATATCGGCTCGCTGTAGGTCAGTTCCGTGGTGTAGTCCCAGTTCTTTTGTGGGGTGAGGTTGTAGCGGTTGGTCTGATAGGTGGAGTCGTTGCCAAGCGCATTCTTTATCTGATAGAGATGCACGTTGTTGGTCGAAAGGCTCTTGCTCGTACCTTCAGAATAGTTTGCCGATGCCGTCAGGGTGACGTTTCTTCCTGTGGTGCTCAGCTTGCGGTTTATCTGTAGCCTACCGCCCACGTTCTTCGAGTCGCTGTAGGTTATGCCGCTGCTCTTCTGCGTGTTGACGGCAAGTCCCTGCTTGTCCATCTCTGCCAAGCCCTCGTCGGTCAACGGATTAGTTACGTGGAGATAAGGGTCGTCGCTGAATGTTGCTGAGATGTTGTTCGACGTGCCGTCGCTCTTAGTGTATGAGAATGTAGGTCGGAAGAGGATGTTGGTCATCGAGTCGGGCATCCACTCTATCCTCATGCGCGCGTTCCAGCTGTCGCTTCTGCTGTAGCTTTGGTTAAGGCTGTTGGAGAACGACGACTTGTCGCTTACGAAGTTCTCCGACGAGTTCTTCGACATCACGTCGCCGTCCCTGTGGTTCCAGCGCACGCTTCCGTTGAGCTTCAGCTTGTCCTTCTCCTCGTAGTTGAAGTTTGTGCCGAGCATCTTCGAAGCGTTGAGTCCGTTGCGGGCACCGCCGAAGCGTCCGCCGCCTCCACCGCCTGGAAATCCCTGGTCGTTGGTGTTGTTGGCATTGGCGAAGAGCATAATCTTCGTGTTGTCCTGAAACAGTGCGCCCATTCCCCTTGCCGCATAGCGGTCTTCAGTTCCCCCAGCAAGGTCGATGTTGGAGAACACACCCTTGTTCATGCCTCGCTTCACCGAGAAGTCCAGTACGGTCTGCTCCTCGCCGTCGTCAATTCCCGACACCTTTGCGAGGTCGCTCTTCTCGTCGTATGCCCTCACCTTTTCTATAATATATGTTGGCAGGTTCTTCATCGCCGTCTGCGTGTCGCCAGTCATGAATTCCTTTCCGTCGACAAGAATCTTCTTCACTTCCTTTCCGTTGTGCGTTATCTTGCCGTCATCACTCACAGTGACTCCCGGCAGACGCTTCACAAGTTCCTCTATGGCAGAGCCTTCGGGAGTACGATAGGCGGCGGCATTATATTCCAGTGTGTCGCCCTTGGCCTGCACCTTTGCCACATTGGCAGTTACCGTTGCGCCTTGCAGCATTATGGCGTCGGCCGACATGTTTATCTTTCCGAGAGCCACATCCTTTCCGCCACTTACGGTGATGCGCTTGGTGTAGTTCTTGAATCCCACGCACGAAACCCTAAGGATGTAGCGTCCGTCGGCAGGAGCCGTAATCTTGAAAACGCCATTTATGTTCGTTAGCACACCTTTCACTAAAGTACTGTCGGTCTTCAGCAGTTTTACCGTTGCCTGAGGCAAAGGCTCTTGTGAATCGCTTTCAACGGTGGTTCCAGTGATGGCACGCTGTGCCATTGCAAGCATTGCGCACATTGTGAACGCAAGCATGAGAAGAAGTTTTTTCATCTTTCGTTTTTGTTGTAATTTTGATTGTAAGACGAACACCAATACAAAAGGTTTAAAAAGAAAGAAGAAAAACTGAGAAAAAAATGCAGAATAGCTTTGTAAGAAATCGGCAACTACCTTTCAAACTTATATTTCACGGCGTGAAACGTACATTTCACGGCGCGAAACGTACATCCCACGGCGTGAAACGTACATTTCACGGCGTGAAATATAACCTCGAAAGTATGAAGAGACAAATTAGCAGCTGAAGTTTCCCAGCCTTTAAATGTATTTGAATATTTAGCGGCAAGGGCTGGGGGTGTGGGCGTCTCGCCCGCACCTTGCGCACCATCAACCGCATAATTCCGAAATATTACCTCGTAGGCAAGGTGCGGGCGAGACGCCCACACCCCCAGTAGCCAGCACACCAAAAGAACTGAATCTCTTGAAGCATTAGTTTGCCCTTACTGAAAAATATAGGGTGGGGAACTTCAGTTAGCAGCCATATTAAAAAGAAATATGAACAAAGGCTTGGAAGATTGGAAAATAATGTGTAACTTTGCGGCTGAACAATCATTCATCTAACATAATGGCATGGTATAGCAAATATCTATCAATATACGAAAAGCCTTTCTCTGAAGTGCCGGACACAATAATCTCCTCAACAAGAGAAAGATTGGCAGCGATGCAAAGCGACGCACCACTTGTATCGATAGTGGTCATTGCGTATAACGAAGAGAAGCGACTCTCGTCATGCCTTTGGTCGTTGAGCAATCTGCAAACAGTTTATCCCATAGAAATAATAGGAGTGAACAACAACTCCTTCGACGATACGGAAAAAGTCTATCAGGCCTTCGGCTTGAGATACTACAACGAAGAGCGTAAAAGTCCAGGGTTTGCAAGACAATGCGGACTTGACAATTCCCGCGGACGATACCACTTCTTCATCGATGCCGACACGTTCTATCCCCCACTCTACATCGACACCATGATGCGAAAGCTGCAGCAGACAGGCATCTCGTGCGTTGGCTCATTCTGGAGCTACTATCCCGACAAGAACCACTCACGCCTTGGCCTTTGGGCGTTTGAACTGATACGCGACACGTTCCTGTGGATACAACACTTCAAACGTCCGGAACTTTGCATCCGTGGAATGGTGTTCGCCTTTAACGCCGACTACGCACGGAAGGAAAAAATCAGAACCGACATCCGCCGAGGGGAAGACGGCTCGCTGGCATTGTCGCTAAAGAAGTATGGACGCATAGCCTTTGTGCACAGCCGCAAGGCACGCCCCGTGACTGGATATGGAACACTTGGCAACGGCTCGCTGTTCGCCAGTCTCGTCTATCGCGCAAAAGTACAGCTGAAAGGCATCAGCCGAATATTCTTTACTAAAGACAAATACGAAGACTCGGAAGAGAACCTAATAAAACAATAAAACGTTATGGAACAGAAAAAATACGACTTCCTGATTGTTGGGGCAGGACTTTATGGCTCGATGATGGCATATAAGTTGACAAAGCAAGGCAAACGGTGCCTTGTAGTTGACAAGCGCAACCACCTTGGAGGCAACATATATTGCGAGAACATCGTGGGCATCAACGTACATAAATATGGCGCACACATCTTTCACACGTCCAACAAGAAGGTGTGGGATTTTGTCAATTCCATAGTTCCATTCAACCGCTACACCAACTCGCCTCTCGCCAAATACCACGGAAGGCTCTACAACCTACCGTTCAACATGAACACGTTTGCACGAATGTGGAACATCACCACACCAGAGGATGCACGACGCATAATAGACGAGCAACGAAAGGAAGTAGTAAAGAGACTAAACGGCAGAGAACCACAGAACCTTGAGGAACAGGCTCTGATGCTCGTAGGCAAAGACATCTATGAGACACTGATAAAGGAATACACCGAGAAACAGTGGGGACGGCGTTGCGCCGAACTGCCAGCCTTCATCATCAAGCGTCTGCCAATAAGGTTTGTCTACGACAACAACTACTTCAACGACTCTTATCAGGGAATACCTATTGGTGGCTACAACCTACTTGTCGAAGGTCTTCTAAAAGGCTGTGACACAGCCATTGGCGTTGATTTCTTCAAGCAATGCGAGAAATTGCCTACGGCAAACAACGGCAGGTGGAAAGAGTTGGCTGACAAGCTGGTGTTCACGGGAAAGATAGACGAATTCTATGGCTACCAGTTCGGAAAACTCGACTACCGCAGCCTTCGTTTTGAGCACGACATCTTCGACGTGCCAAACTACCAAGGCAATGCCGTGGTGAACTACACCGACATGGAAGTTCCCTACACCCGAACCATCGAGCACAAGCATTTCGAGATGTTCGGCGACAGGGTATATGACATACCCAAAACCGTAGTCACAAGGGAATACCCCCAAGAATGGCACGACGGCTTGGAGCCATACTACCCAGTGAACGACGACAAGAATTCCGCTCTCTATGCAAAATATAAATCGCTTGCCGACCAGGAACAAGACGTCATCTTCGGCGGTCGCCTTGCCGAATACAAATATTACGATATGGCTCCGATAGTGGAAAAAATCCTCTGAACATTTGGTTTTATCATTAATAATTTGTACTTTTGCACAGAATAACAATAAAAACGACGAAGGATATGAGCACATCGACAATTAATTTACAAGCAGAAAAGATGGCTTTGATTGATTTAGTCAGCAATGTCAATAGTATTTCAGTGATAAAATCATTGAAACGGTCATTTGAACAAACGCTTGCAAAAGCTCGTGAAAAGGAAACCAAGGAATACATTAGCCAAGAAGAAATTCTTGAAGGAATACGAAAATCACTTATAGAGATAAAAGAATCTCGTGAAAAAGGAATCAAATTAATGGACGCAAGACAGTTGTTGGATGAGCTTTAAGATTATAGCTTCCAGGCTATTTGCAAAAGAACTCAAAAGACTTGGAAAGAAATATAAGTCATTGAAAAATGACTATCAACAGTTGTTGGACAGATTGGAAAAGAATCCTTCTGAAGGTGTTGACCTTGGTCATGGGTTACGCAAAGTCAGAATGTCTATCTCCGCTAAAAACAAAGGAAAGAGTCATGGAGCGCGTATAATAACATTCAATGTCTTGGTTGACGAAAGCAACGGAACAATTCATTTGGTTTATATCTATGATAAAGAAGAACGGTCATCTATATCTAAAGAGGAAATATCCGAATTGCTGAAAGAACTTGGTTTATAACAAGTCATTCAATAAAACTATAAAATAAGTATGATACATATCGCATGTTGCTCAAACGAGAAGTTGGCTCCGATGTTTGGAGTTGTTATGGCATCTGTCGGCATTAACGTAAAGTCGGACGATGTAATGATGTATCTTCTACATAATGGATTGAAGGACAAGACAATAAAAAGGCTTAATAAAATAGCGGAGAGATTTCACATCGCTCTTGAACTGATGGAAATAAATGCGTCCTTGCTGAAGGATTGTCCTACGAACAAAAAACTCCATTATGCCGACATAATGACATTTGCAAGATTCTTGCTGCCTTCAATGTTGCCAAAGTTGAAGAAAGTTCTCTACTTGGATTGTGACCTCGTTGTTCATAGGGATTTGAAGCCCTTATGGGATTTTGACATAGAGGATGTTGCTGTGGCAATGGCTCCTGACCATGTTTACCATGATAAAAAAACATTGGAACGACTGAACATTCCCAATGGAGCATATCTTAATGCAGGAGTTATGTTAATGAATCTTGACTATTGGAGGAAACACAACCTTCAGAAAAGGATGTTGGAATTCATAGCAGAAAAAGGAAAGCAACTTACATTCCTTGACCAAGATGCCCTGAATGTTGTCCTACAAAATGAACGTAAGGAACTACCTCTATTTTATAATGTCTCTCCATTCCATTTTTTCAAAGAGAACGTTTTTCTTCCTGGAAAGATGCTTGAGGAGGTTGAGAAAGCAAGAAATAATCCTGTCATATTCCATTATATTGGGAAAGCTAAGCCATGGTCGTTGGGCAGTTATGTTCCCGGCAAAGAACTCTTCATGCACTATCAAAAACAATCTGGTTGGAGACACTTCACCATACAGAAACATCTCCTCAAAAGAATAATATATACATTAGCACCCTTCTCAATCAAAAAGAATGCGTGGGAGGACAAAACCTACATTGAGGGTTGGAAGAATTTCTATTCAGAAGCATTAATAAAATAAAGACCATGATACATATTGCATGCTGCACAAATGAGAAAATGGCTCCATTGTTTGGAGTAGTTGCAACATCAATCGGAGTAAACGTTACTTCCGACAAGGTGATGTTGCATCTATTGCACAATGGATTGAAATCACATACCATCAATAGAATACACGAAATTGCCAATAAGTATAGAATGGACATCAATTTCTTGCAAATCAATTCCGACATTCTGAAAGGTTGTCCTGTAAATAAGAAAATACATTATGCAAACATAATGATGTATGCGAGATTGCTCTTGCCGACAATGTTGCCCGATTTGGATAAGGTAATCTATTTGGATTGCGACCTCGTTGTCAATGGCGACTTGAAAGACTTGTGGGATTTTGATGTCGATGATGTGGCAGTGGCAATGGCTCCCGACCATCTGTATAAAGACGCGACAACATTAGAACGTCTGAAAATGACGAACGGTGAATACCTTAATTCCGGCATAATAGTAATGAATCTTGAATATTGGAGAAAACACAATGTGCAAAATCGAGTGTTGACCTTCATTGAAGAAAATGGAAAGAATTTAATATATTTCGACCAAGACGCCTTGAATGTTACACTTCAGAATGAGAGAAGGAAGCTGCCAATAAAATACGACTGCACACCATACCATCTTCTCCGGAATCTGAATAATTTCCCCTCGGAAATCCATGAAGAAATTTGCAAAGCAAGAACAGCTCCCACAATATTCCACTATATGGGTCCCACGAAACCTTGGATATTGGGCAGTTACGTTCCTGGCAAAGAACTGTTTAAAAAATACCAACGACTTTCGGGTTGGCGGCATTATGCTATAAACAAACTTCTTTTCAAAAGGATTCTTTATACTCTAATTCCCAAACTGAAGAAAAAAGCATGGGAAAATAAAACTTATATTGATGGTTGGGAAAGTTTATATTCAAATGACTGAGCGGTAGATAATGAAAATACTTTTCCTCGTATATCACGGCTTCTCAGCCGAGAGCGGAATTAGCAAGAAAATTCACTATCAAGTGAAGGGATTGCGGCAGAATGGACATGAAGTCCATCTCTGCTACTACGACTTTGACTCGCAAGGCAACCGCTGTCGGTATGTTGACGGAAATGTTATTGCAAACTACGGTAAGGGAAGTGCGGCTGCTTTACGTTCGAGAATAAACTTTAGCTGCATATACAATTATAGCGTGGAAAACGGCATAGAGTTTGTATATGCCCGCAGTTTTATGAATGCCAGCCCTGTTCTTATACATCTTTTTGATAAACTTAAAAAGGCAGGAATAAAATGCGTAACAGAGATACCCACATATCCATACGATTCAGAGTTCAAGGGCTATCCGCTAAAATATAAAATTCCGCTTTATATAGACAAGGCGTTCAGAAAGGCTCTTGCAGCAAAAATGGAGGCAATAGTTACATTCTCTAATGAGGCGAGCATTTTTGGCAAGAGAACAATTTGCATAAGCAATGGTATCGATCTTGACAGTATTCCTCTGCATAATCCTCAGAAACAGAAAGACATTCACCTTATTGCCGTGGCTGAAATTCACTATTGGCATGGCTTTGACCGACTTGTTGCAGGCATGGGAGAATATTACAAGCAGACCCCAGATGGACGCAAGGTGTTTTTCCATGTAGTCGGTTGGGAGGACGACCGTGGG
>JBJEAS010000011.1:42949-69035 GCA_051869235.1 Prevotella sp. | reverse complement strand
ACCAAGATGGACTGGAGTGAATAGTCAATTTGCGCTTCGGCGCAAATTGATATTATAGAATCAAATCGCTTCGCGAAATTAAAGAATTAGGGTATTAAAAAATTAAAGTTCTTTGCAAATAAAAAAAAGGCTGTGCAATTCAATTGCGCAGCCTTTCTTTAATTCTTTAATTTAAGTTTCCCACCCTTTAAATGTAGTTGAATATCCAGCGGTGGCGACTGGGGGTGTGGGCGTCTCGCCCGTACCTTGGGCACCATCAAGCGCATAATTCTGTAATATTACCTCGTAGGCGAGGTGCGGGCGAGACGCCCACACCCCCAGCAGCCAGCGCATCCAAAGAGTTGAATATCTTGAAGTAATAGCTTGCCCATACTGAAAATTAAAGGGTGGGAAAGTTCAGTTTTTTATTTCTAAATCGCACAGCGATTTAGAACGGTAGCCCGTCGTCGCCGTTGGAGTCGGCAGGCTCTTGAGCAGGAGGGAATGGGGCGGCGGCAGCAGCAGGAGCCGCGTTCACTGTAGGAGCAGCTACGGGAGCAGCTACAGGCACAGCACCAGGAACAGCACCAGGCATTCCTGGAGCAGGCTGTATGTTGCGGTTTACTGCCCATGCTCGTACATCGTTGAACCAACGACCTTGATATTCGTGGCAGTCGATGTCGAAAGATACGGTCATCTCCTCACCCATTTGGATGTTGAACTGATTTATCTTATCTTCACCAAAGACTCTAAAACAGCACTTCTTTGGATAAGTGTCGTGTGTCTCGATGACATAATCTTGTGATTTCCATGGGTTGCCAGTGCGCTGAGACACGCCACCCTGAGCCGGCAATACGGCGATGATTTTACCTGTAATTTCCATAAATGTTTTTATTTATTTGTTGTTGTTTTGTCCTTAAGTCAACGCAAAAGTACAAATTAGTTTTAATTTATGCAACTTTTTCGGCAATATTTTTGCCATAACGCCATTTTTTTGTATTTTTGTAGTCCATTAACTGAACAATAAAAATATAAAACGAAAATAAATATGAGGTTTACACTATCGAGCACTGCATTGAGCAGCAAACTATTCGCCTTGGCAAAAGTCATCAACAGTAAGAATTCTTTGTCAATCCTGGCGGATTTCATTTTCAGAACAGAGGGCAACACCCTTTATCTTACAGCGTCCGACGGCGAGAACACATTGTCTACAAGCATTGAGTTGGCAGAGTGTGATGCCGACGAGTCGTTTGCCATTGAGAATCACAATCTGCTTGAGGCAGTGAAGAGCTTCTCTGAGCAGCCACTGACCTTTGAGGTGAACAAGAACGACTTGAATGTAAAAATTATCTATCAGAACGGCCAGTTCTCTCTTCCTATTGAAAACGCAGATGAGTTTCCGCAGATACAGAGTGTAAGCGACAGTGCTGTAAGTATCGACATTCCTTCGGCTCTTCTTTCAGAGAACATTAGCCGTTCGGTTTTCGCTACTGCCCAGGACGAGTTGCGCCCTGTGATGAACGGCATTTATTTCGACATCACTCCAGAGTGCCTTACCATTGTGGCTACCGACGGTCACAAATTGGTCAGGAACAAATTGTTTGACATTAGCAATCCTACAACGTCGTCGTTCATTCTGGCAAAGAAGCCTGCCAACATCTTGAAGAACATGCTTGCAAAGGACGGCAGCATAGTCAACATCAAGTTCGACGACCGCAATGCGGAGGTTTCCTTCAGTGGAAATAAGTTGGTGTGCCGTCTGATAGAAGGAAGATACCCTAATTACAGCTCCGTCATTCCACAAAACAATCCGAATAGCCTTCAGATTGACCGCGAGTCGCTGTTGAGTGCCCTGAAGCGTGTTCAGCCTTTTGCAAGCGACTCGAGCAATCTTATACGCTTCCATATTGAGGGTCGTGTACTTCAACTCGATGCAGAAGATTTCGATTTCTCCAAGACTGCTACAGAAAAGATGTCGTGCGAGTATGAAGGACAGACAATGAGCATAGGCTTCAAGGGTAGTGCATTCATTGAAATACTCAACAATTTTGATAGTCAGGAGGTTGTCATACTGCTTTCCGACCCAAGTCGTGCCGGCATTGTGGTTCCTGCGCAGCAGCCTGAGAATCAGGATGTGTTGATGTTGATGATGCCAATGCTCATCAATGAATAAACAAAAATGAGAATATAATACATACGATAAAAGAAATGAAGCTGAATATTCAAAAGCCACTGGTCATTTTCGACCTTGAAACGACAGGACTGGATATGGTTAAGGACCGTGTCATTCAGTTGTCGTACATTAAGGTGATGCCCGATGGTGAAGAGAAGAGAGTTAATCTTACAATAAATCCAGAAATTGAAATTCCACAATTTGTAACCGAGCTGACAGGCATATCCAATGACGATGTTGCCGATAAGCCAACGTTCAAGCAGTTGGCGCAGAAACTGTCAGATGACTTCAAGGGCTGTGACTTGGCTGGCTACAACTCCAACAATTTCGACATTCCTATGCTGTGTGAGGAGTTTCTCCGTGCCGGCATTGACTTCGATTTCAGCAAGTGTCGAATGATTGATGCCATGGCAATATTCCGCAAGCAGGAACGTCGTAACCTGGCTGCCGCATACAAGTTCTATTGTGGCAGAAAGATGGAAGAAGACTTTGAGGCTCACCGCGCCGACCAGGACACAGAGGCCACTTATCGTGTGCTTATGGGGCAGCTCGACAGATATAGCGAGGAGAACGAACCTGAGCCGGACCGCCGACTGAAGAACGACATGCAGTTCCTTGCCGATTTTTCAAAGCAGAACGACAATGTTGACTTTGCCGGTCGCATCATCATGGCAGAGAAAAAGGATGCCAAGGGTGCTCCTGTCCTTGATGCCGACGGCAATCCCGTGAAGGTTGAGGTGTTCAACTTTGGAAAGTACAAAGGTCAGGAGGTTGCTACAGTTCTTCGCTACGATCCAGGATATTTCAGCTGGATGTTGTCGAGCGACTTTACAAACAACACCAAGCAGGTGCTTACTCGCATACGCTTGCGTGAAAGCAAAATGATGTAGTGTCATGCTGAAGGGTAAAAAGATTGTTCTTGGCATCACTGGCTCAATAGCAGCCTATAAGGCTTGTTACATCATACGCGAGCTGGTGAAGAGAGGAGCGGAAGTGCAGGTCGTCATCACTCCGGCAGGAAAGGAGTTCATAACGCCTATAACATTGTCGGCGCTGACGCAAAAGCCTGTCATCAGTGAGTTCTTTTCCCAACGCGACGGAACATGGAACAGCCACGTCAACCTCGGATTGTGGGCTGATGCCATGCTCATTGCTCCCTGTACGGCTTCCACTTTGGGCAAAATGGCTAATGGTGTGGCTGACAATATGCTCATTACTACCTATTTGTCTATGAAGGCTCCAGTGTTCATTGCACCGGCGATGGATCTCGACATGTATGCCCATCCCTCAACGCAGAGTAATTTGGACATTCTGCAGAGTTATGGCAATCATGTCATTGAGCCTGCCAGCGGCTTCCTCGCAAGTGGTCTTGAGGGCAAGGGACGAATGCAAGAGCCTGAAATAATCGTTCAGGCTCTCGACGACTTTTTTGAAGAGAAACCCAAGGACCTTCAGTATGGACGCATAATGATTACAGCAGGACCTACTTATGAGAGGATTGACCCTGTGCGTTTCATTGGCAACTATTCGAGTGGAAAGATGGGCTTTGCATTGGCAGAGGAATGTGCACGACGCGGTGCTGAGGTCGACCTCATTGCCGGACCTGTCTCAATCAGCTGCAGGCATTCAAATATTAACCGAATAGACGTCGAGAGTTGCCTGGAGATGTATGATGCCTGTATGGAGCGTTTTAAGATGTGCAATGCTGCCATCTTGTGCGCTGCTGTTGCCGACTTCCGTCCTGTCGATGTGGCAGATAAGAAGATAAAGCGTGGTAGTGACGGCTTTGCCATTGAGCTTGCGCCCAATCCCGACATTGCCGCCGCGCTTGGCAAGATGAAAGGTGAAGAACAGGTAATGGTGGGATTTGCGCTTGAGACAGACAACGAGGAAAAGCATGCGACGGAAAAGCTGAAGAAGAAGAATCTGGACTTCATAGTGCTTAATTCCTTACGTAACAAGGGAACTTGTTTCAAGAGCGACGAGAACCAGATAAAGATTCTTTCTGCCGATGGCATAACGGAGTATGACCGTAAGCCGAAGAATGAAGTTGCAAGCGACATCATAGACCGACTGGTTGAGGTGATGCCGACACCATTGCCTTTCTAATGAATATCATTTGCATTGTGATGAAGAAGTTGCTCACCATATTGGCTTTTTCCCTTGCCTTGTTTTCCACAGTGAGAACAGAGGCACAGGAGTTGTCGGCAAAAGTTGTTGTCAACACTCAGAAGGTGGGGACAACCGAGAAGAGCGTGTTCGACAATCTGCAGCAGTCACTTGAGCAGTTCGTCAACGATAGGCAGTGGACAGAGCTTCAGTTTCAGAAGAACGAGCGTATTGTATGTAATTTCAACATCACAATTGACAAATACGACAAGACAACGGGCACTTTCGAGTGTACGGCAATGATTCAAGCCAACCGCCCTGTATTCAACAGTCAGTACACCACCACCCTTTACAACAATAAGGATGCCAATTTCAATTTCGAGTTCGCCGAGTTTGACCAACTCAACTACAACGATGAGACGGTGGATAATCAGTTGACGGCATTAATCGCCTACTATGCTTATCTCATTATCGGACTCGACCTCGACAGTTTTGCGCCATTGGCAGGCACTGATGTACTGCAACGTTGTTATAATCTTGTCAACAATGCGCAGAATCTCAACTTCTCCGGTTGGAAAGCCTTTGACGACAGCCGTAATCGTTTTGCCATAATAAACGATTATCTTGAGGAGCCAATGAAACCTTTCAGACAGTTGCAATACGACTATTATCGTCTTGGCCTCGACGAAATGGCGAATAATGTGGAGCGAGGCAGGACACAGATTACCGATGCCTTGATGAATGGACTAAAAAAAGCCCATGACAATCGTCCACTAAGTCTTTTGCCTCAGATATGGACAGACTTCAAGCGCGACGAGCTGACAAGTATCTATAAGGGCAAGGGAACTCAGAAGGAGAAGGAACAGGTGTATGAACTGCTTATGAGTATAAACGCTTCCCAAGGAGACAGTTGGGAGAAGGTGAAGAATTAGGAGTTTTGAATTTTGAGTTTTGAATTTTGAGTTAGGAGTTTTGAGTTTTGAGTTTTGAGTTTTGAATTAGGAGTTTTGAATTATGCTGAAACAATTATACATACGTAATTTCACGCTTATTGAACGTCTTGACATGAAGTTCAACGAGGGCTTTTCAGTCATCACTGGCGAGACGGGAGCCGGCAAGAGTATCATTCTTGGCGCCATTGGCTTATTGAAGGGTCAGCGAGCCGACTCAAGACTCATAAAGGGTGGGGCAGACAAGTGTGTCATCGAGGCACATTTCGACCTTTCGAGATATGGAATGGAGAGGTTTTTCGACGACAACGATGTAGAGTACGATGCCGACGATTGCATAATACGTCGTGAGATAACTGTATCGGGCAAGAGTCGTGCTTTCGTCAATGACACTCCTGTTCCACTATCTTTGCTGAAGGAACTTGGCGAGCAGCTAATAGATGTTCATAGTCAACATCAGAATTTGCTTCTTGGCAAGCAGGACTTCCAAATGGAGGTTATTGACATCATTGCCGACGATAAGAAGGAACTTGACGAATATGTCAAGGCCTATTCCGAGTTTAGAAGGAAGGAAGCGCAACTGAAAGAATTGGAAGAACACATAGCGACAAACCGCACCAATGCAGATTTCATCCGCTATCAGTTTGAAGAACTCGATAAGGCTAACCTTATTGCTGACGAACAGGAAAGCCTCGAACAGCAGTCGACGCAGATGAGCCATTATGAAGACATCAAGACGGCTCTTTATCAGGCGGACAATGCCCTTTCAGGCGAGGGAATCGGCGTGACGGAGAATCTCCGTACTGCAATTAATGCCTTACATTCCATAGAAACGGTGATGCCAAAGTTAGGAGAGTTGGCAAGTCGTATGGATGCTAACTTCATTGACTTGAAGGACATTGCCGACGAAGTGGGCGGACAGCTTGAAAAGGTGGATTTCGACCCGAAAGAGCTTGACTGCATCAACGACCGACTCGACAAAATCTACGGTCTTGAGAAGAAGTATCATTGCGATACAGTAGCACAATTAATAGAAATTCGCGACAACCTTAAGGCTCAACTCAACGGTATAGAGAATGGCGACGAGGACCTAAAGGAATTGCAGGCAGCAGTGGGGAAAGCCCGTCAGACAACTCTCGACAAGGCTGCACGACTGACAAAGTCAAGACAGAAAGCTGCAAGCCAGATAGAGAAGGAAATACGCGAACGCCTTGTTTCTCTCGGCATGCCCAACATACAGTTTGCTATCAGTCTTACGTCTGCCGAACCAAGTTCAGTGGGCGCCGATAAGGTGGCGTATATGTTCAGCGCCAATAAAAATGTGCCATTGCAGCCTGCGGCACAGGTAGCGTCGGGAGGTGAAATAGCTCGACTTATGTTGTCGTTGAAAGCCATGATAAGTGGAGCGGTGAAACTGCCTACAATCATCTTTGATGAGATAGACACAGGTGTAAGTGGAAAGATTGCCGAGAGAATGGCAGAAATAATGTGTGAGATGGGCAACAACGAACGTCAGGTCATCAGCATCACTCATCTGCCGCAGATTGCAGCCATGGGAGCTACGCATTATAAGGTGTATAAGGAGGATAAAGACGACACTACGGTGAGCACCATGACAAAACTCAGTACTGACGAGAGGGTGCGCGAGATTGCCCAAATGCTCAGTGGCAGCGACATCACCGAGGCGGCTGTCAGCAATGCAAAGGCATTGCTGAAATTAAAGAATTAAAGAACTCAACTTTCGCAAGTAGTAAAAAGGAGATAAAAGAAGATAATAGGAGATAAATGACGTATGTTTAAGCCTGTCTTTTACTATTGTCCTTTATCTTCCTGAGCGACCATAGGGAGCGATAACTCCTCTTAACTCCTTCTAACTTCATAAGTTGAGTACATGCGAAACTTGAATTAAAGAATAAGAATTAGGAACTAAGAGTTAAGAATGAGAAGAATAACATATTTATTTATTGCCGTGCTAATATGCGGTATGGCAGTGGCTCAGCCTGAAAGCTGGGCAAAGAAGGCGGTGAAGTCGCTTTTTACTGTGAAGACTTTTGATGCCAATGGAGGATTGTTGGGAAGCGGGAACGGCTTCTTTGTTGGCGAAGCGGGCGAGGCTGTAGGTTGCTTTGCACCGTTCAGTGGATCGGCTCGTGCCATTGTCATAGATGCCTCAGGAAAAGAATACGACGTCGACTACATTGTCGGTGCCAACGAGGTCTACGACGTGGTGAGGTTTCATGTCAACATCAAGCGTAGCATTCCTCTTTCTGCGGTTGCTGCAGGAGCTTCGGAAGAGTCGAGTGTTTGGCTTATGCCTTATGCGCAGAAGACGGCTAAGACCATAGAAGGCAAGATTGTCAAAGTGGAGAAGGTTGACAATGGAAAGGACTATTATTCACTCACTCTACCCGCACCGGAGAATGCCGTCGGCTGTCCTGTTCTCAATGCTTCAGGTGAGGTTGTGGGACTGTTGCAGGGTGGAGCTTCTGGCGAGAAGCAGTATGCCGTTGGAATCGACATGGCCGTAGGCCTTAAAGCAACAGGCTTGAGCGTAAACGACCCGATACTGAAATCTACTTCAATAAAGAAGGCATTGCCTGACGATGTACAGGAAGCCCTTGTCTCATTGTATGTAGGGTCGTCAACTCTTGACTCTTTGGCCATGAATGGGTTGGTTGACGATTTCATTGCCAAGTTCCCGACTTCTGTCGATGGCTACATCTACCGTGCCAATCGTGCTTGCGCCGGTGGAGACTTTTCGTCGGCTGACAAAGATATGCAGACGGCAATAAGTGTTGGAGACAAAAAGGATGAGGCGCACTTCAACTACGCAAAGATCATTCTTGACAAGGTTGTCTATGTGCCGGAAACTCCTTTTGAGGCTTGGACTCTCGAAAAGGCTCTGGCAGAAGCTGACGCTGCAATAGCATTGTCGCCTCTTGCACATTATCGTCAATTGAAGGCTCAAATTCTGTTCGTGCAGCAGAAATACGGTGAGGCAAGTGACGTCTATAAATCGCTTGTCGACGAAGGACAGGCAACGGCGGAAAACTATTTCGGCATTGCACGCTGCAATGAGGTGATGAAGGATACTACAGCCTGCATCGCCATGCTCGACAGTGCCATAGCCACTTTCAGCCGTCCTTATCTAAAGGAAGCCGCACCTTATATTATGGCACGCGCACAGATGCTGATGAATGTAGGCAAGTATCGTCAGGCAATAAATGACCTCAATGATTATGAGCAGCTTATGATAGCCTTTGTCAACGACAATTTCTATTTTGTTCGTTCACAGGCAGAAGCAAAGGGTAGACTTTTCAAGCAAGCTCTCGAGGACTTGGCTAAGGCTATACAGATGAGTCCGGAGAACACCTATTACATGGCAGAGAAGGCTTCGCTCGAGTTGCGTTTAGGCTTGCATGATGCAGCCATTGCCACTGCCAAGGAATGTATCGCGGTAGACTCCAATCTCAGCGATGGCTATCTCTTCATGGGGGTAGCCCAGTGTGCAAAGGGAGAAAAGACGGAGGGACTGAAGAATCTTGCCAAGGCAAAAGAACTTGGCGATGCTCAGGCTCAGACCTTCATCGACAAATATTCTAAATAAGGAGTTAAGTAGTTAAGGAGTTAAGGAGTTAAGACGTATGTTAAGACCTTAAAGATTACAGTAGTCGAGTCGCTGCGCACAAACTATTGTCTTAACTCCTTAACTCCTTAACTCCTTAACTCCTTTAACTCCTTAACTCCCAAATTTATGCCATTACGATATCGAATGTCATCATCAGTACAAAACCTATTGCAAAACCTATCGTGCTGAGGTTGGTGTGTTTGCCGCTTGAGGCTTCAGGTATGAGTTCCTCAACGACGACGTAGAGCATTGCTCCGGCTGCAAAGGCAAGCATATAAGGCAACATGGGAACGGAGACGGCAGAAAGCATTATCACGGCAATGGCCCCAAGAGGTTGAATGACGCCGCTAAGACATCCCAAAGTAAAGGAACGCCAACGGCTTTTTCCCGCTGCCCGCATAGGAATGGAGACAATGGCTCCTTCGGGTATGTTTTGTATTGCTATGCCGAGAGCTACAATCAATGCGCTCATCGATGAAATGCCTGCATCGGCTTGTTCAGCGCCTGCCAATACTACACCAACAGCCATTCCTTCCGGCAGGTGGTGTATTGACACGGCGAGCAAAAGCATGGTAGTGCGCGAGAGGTGCGAACGTGGTCCCTCTGGCTGGCTTGTGCCGAAATGAAGGTGAGGCGTCAGCATGTCGATGAGCAACAGGAAGCCAATGCCAAGTAGGAATCCTATTGAGGCAGGCACTACCGACCATTTGCCCATCTCGCCGCACATCTCTATTGACGGCAGTAGCAACGACCATACCGACGCTGCCATCATCACTCCTGCTGCAAATCCGAACAACGACTTCTGCAGCAGCTCTGACATTTGTTGTTTCGTAAAGAAAACTATTGCCGAGCCAAGGACGATGCCCACCATCGGTATGAGCAGACCTGTAATTATTGTCATTTCCTATTTCTTTGCTTCTTCCATGTTGCCTTGGACGTAGAGTCGAGTCATCTCTACGGCACCGTTGGTGCGCACTGTGATAGACTTCTTGAAGTGTCCGGGGAACTTGCCGGCACCATTGTATGTTACTTTTATTTGACCTGACTCGCCTGGCTTGATAGGGGCTTTGGGATATTCAGCCACTGTACAGCCACAGCTTCCAATGGCTTGATTGATGACCAATGGCAGCGAACCTTCGTTGGTGAAGTTGAATACACACGTCACTTTAGGTGCTGACTCAGAGAAAGTACCGAAATCGTGTACAGTCTTTTCAAACTTTATTTCAGCTTGCTTCTTCTCTGTCGTTGTCTGGGCGAAAGATGTTGTTATGGCGAACAATGCCATAATGGTCATAAAAAAAATCTTCTTCATAATGTGTTTTCGCAATTTATTAATGAAATTTCGTGGCAAAGGTACGGCTTTTTTGTTTAACAAGCAACAAAGTAAGGGTGGTGCAATCAAAAATTTAGTTAATTTTGCGCTATATTTTTGCCAAAACAAAAATAGGACGCTTAATGCGTCCTACATGATGACCATAAAACCGGCTTTGGTAGTGGATAGGGGAATCGAACCCCTATGCCAAGATTGAGAATCTTGTATCCTAACCATTAGATGAATCCACCATAGGTTTGTCGTTAAAAAAAGGGTCTCAGTAGTTGGCTGAAATCCTCTTGCTTTTGTTGGTAGTGGATAGGGGAATCGAACCCCTATGCCAAGATTGAGAATCTTGTATCCTAACCATTAGATGAATCCACCATCCGTGAGAATGCTGCGGAAGCTGGGGGATTCGAACCCCCGGTACGATAAACTCGCACGGCAGTTTAGCAAACTGCTGGTTTCAGCCACTCACCCAAACTTCCTTTGCCGGTGTTTACCGCAGCACTTTCTCTTAAATGCGGTGCAAAGGTACTAACTTTTTTTTAGACTGCCAAATCTTTTCGCCCTTTTTTTTCAAAAACGTTGAAAAAAGGCTTCTTGTCAGTTGTTTTTCACTGCTACTACCCTTTCGAGTGACTCGTCGAGATAGTAAGTGTCGCTACATTCGGCATTGCCGAGCATGTAGTTTACACGCATTATGTATAGCATTTTTCTTGCCGAAGGCTCAACGTAAGGTATGCCTTTCTTGTAGCGTCCGCCGTTTTCTGCATTGTGTCGCAGCGCCACAATCACCGAGTCCTTTATCTTGGTTGTGGAGTCGAGCCGACTGAATTTTGTTATTTTCATTTCTTTGGCATCGTACAGGTTTGCCGCCATGTATTCCGCCACGGTGTTTTCAGCATCATGCTGCTGCCCGTTGCATGATACGAGCAGCAGCATTATACCTATTATTATATATATATGCTTCATGCTTTTTCCTTTTTCAGGAGTTAACTCCTATTTCACTGGCACTTCCTTCAAAATTGCCAACAGGTGGTCCCATACCATTTGGACGGTTGGAATGTGTATCCGCTCTTCAGGTGTGTGAACGTAGCGCAGTGTAGGACCAAACGACACCATGTCGAGTTGTGGATAGCGCTCGGAGAAGAGGCCGCACTCCAGACCGGCGTGTATTCCTCGCACTATAGGCTCCTTGCCGAAGAGTCGTTTGTAGGTTGCCACTACAGCCTTTGTCAGCTCGCTGTTGGGGTTCATCTTCCATGCCGGATAGCCGTCGTTCTGTTCAACCTCGGCTCCTGCCAATTCAAACAGTGCCTTGATGGTGTTGCACTGGTTGTCGAGGTTGCTCATGACATTGCTTCGCTGCGAGGCAACGGCCTTTATGTTGTCTTCATTGGTCACAATGCTTGCTATGTTGCTCGATGTCTCTACCATGTTGGCGAGAGCCTCGTCCTGGCACATGGCAAACACTCCGTTGTCGACGGCTTGCAGGGCACGCACGAATCGTCCGGCGACGTCTTCCGGCAACACTGCTTGTGGGTCGGCACTTTGCATCGAAGCCACCAGTTCAGTGTCCGTAACGTGGTATTCTTCTTCCACCTGACTGATGAATATGTTCCAGTCTACCCGTACTGTTTCCTTCTGGCTCTCTGGTACGGCAATGATGAACTTTCCGTCGCGTGGAATGGCGTTGTGCATCTTGCCGGAGTTGAACTGTGCCAGACGAACAGTCATCTTCTGCATCTCCGCATAGATGAATCGGGCAAGAATCTTTATGGCATTTGCGCGCTTCTTGTCGATGTCGTCGCCAGAGTGTCCGCCTTTCAGTCCCTTAATGGACCCCTCAAGGAAGAAGAAGCCGGCTGGGGCTGCTTCGCGTGTGAAGTTGAATGTGGCGAATGTAGATCGTCCGCCGGCGCAGCTTACGAAAATCTGTCCCTCGTCCTCGCTGTCGAGGTTGATGAGCATGTCGCCGGTCATGAATCCCGCCTCCATTCCGCTCGCACCTGTGAGCTGTGTCTCCTCGTCGCGTGTGAAGACACATTCCAGTGGTCCGTGCTCAATGTCGTCGCTCTCAAGTATTGCAAGTTCTATGGCACATCCGATGCCGTCGTCGGCGCCCAGGGTGGTTCCCTTGGCTGTCAGCCATTCGCCGTCGATGTATGTCTGAATGGCATCCTTGTCGAAGTCGAACTCAACGTCGACGAGTTTGTCGCACACCATGTCCATGTGGCTTTGCAGAATTATCGTCTTGCGGTTCTCATAGCCAGGCGTAGCCGCCTTGCGTATGATGACGTTGCCCGTCTTGTCCACTTTAGTGTCCAGATTGTGGCTTTCGCCCCAATTCTTTAGGTACTCGATCATCTTCTCCTCGCGCTTCGAAGGGCGTGGAATTTCGTTGATTCGGGCAAATTGCTCGAACACGCATGCAGGTTTTAAATCACTTTTAGTCATTATTATGCTATTTTTTTTATGATAGATGTCTGATATTTGATTTATTTGTATTACCTTTGCGGCGAAATTGCGGCATTTGGTATAAAAATCGTTGCAAAGTTAATAAATATGTTCGAGATATTGTTATCTACCACGTTAATAATTGCTATAAGTATGGCATTTTTATGCGTGAAACTCATTTTCCGGAAAAACGGACGTTTCGCTTCGCAGCATATTCATGACAGCAAAGCGATGAAGGATCGTGGCATACACTGTGTCATGGATCAGGATCGTGAGGCAAGGACAAAGGCGAAATGCGCTGTGGAAGAAAAAACTAAATAAAAAAGCGATATAATGACAAAGACATTGAAGAGGGCTTCGCTATGTATACATTCCGGCTACGAGCCGAAGAATGGCGAACCCATAGAGTTGCCTATCGTGCAGAGCACGACATTCAAGTATGACAACAGTGACGAGATGGCTATGCTTTTCGACTTGAAGAAGGAAGGCTATTTCTATACTCGACTGCAAAATCCGACCAACGATGCCGTTGCACGCAAGATTGCAACCCTCGAAGGTGGAGTAGGGGCTGTGCTGACATCGTCGGGGCAGGCTGCCAATTTCTACGCTGTGTTCAACATCTGCGAGGCTGGCGACCATATCGTCACCTCAAACGAGATTTATGGAGGCACGTTCAATCTCTTCGGCGTTACGCTGAAGAAACTCGGCATAGAATGTACTTTCGTTAGCCCAGAGGCTTCGGAGGAGGAAATTCAGGCTGCCTTCCGTCCCAACACCAAGGCTCTGTTTGGAGAGACGATTTCCAATCCAGGCTGCAAGGTGCTCGACATCGAGAAGTTTGCACGCATTGCTCACCGCAACGGAGTGCCGCTTATTGTCGACAACACCTTTGCCACGCCAATAAACTGCCGCCCGTTCGAGTGGGGATGTGACATCGTGACTCATTCAACCACAAAATATATGGACGGCCATGCCACGCAGGTGGGAGGTTGTGTCGTCGACAGCGGCAACTTCGACTGGCTCGCCCATGCCGACAAGTTTCCCGGACTCTGCACTCCCGACGAGTCATACCACGGTCTGACCTATGCCAAGGCTTTCGGCAAGCTCGGCTACACCACGAAGCTTGTGGCTCAGCTGATGCGCGACCTCGGATCCATTCCTGCCCCGCAAAACTCGTTCCTGCTCAACCTTGGACTTGAGACTCTGGCTGTACGCATGGAGCGTCACTGCAGCAACGCACAGAAGGTGGCGCAGTTCCTCCACGACGACCCACGCGTGGCTTGGATAGACTTCCCAGGGCTTGCCGACGACAAGTGCCATGCCTTGGCTGAGAAATACTTGCCCAACGGCAGTTGCGGCGTCATGGCATTCGGACTCAAGGGCGACCGCGAGACAGCGATAAAGTTCATGGATTCACTACAGATGATAAACATCGTAACCCACGTTGCCGACCTCCGCACTTGCGTGCTCCATCCCGCCAGCCACACCCATCGTCAGCTCTCTGAGGAGCAGCTCCGCGAGGCTGGTGTCGCCCCCGACCTCATACGTCTCTCGGTAGGCATAGAGGACGTTGACGACATCATCGACGACCTGAAGCAAGCGTTGGATGAGATTGAAAGATTGAAATAATTAAAAATTGAAATATTAAAGATAACAACAAATGAACAAGAAGAACATTTTCCGCACATTGGGCATTGCTGCCGTTTCAGCTTTCGTGTTCACATCGTGCAACAACTCAGCTCCTAAAATGGACGAGAAGCAGGAGACAACAACGTCGAATGCAACTACCGACATGAAGATAGCCTTCGTTGAGGTTGACTCCATCATGTCGCAGTATAAGTATTGCAAGGAATATTCTCTCGTGCTGCAGAAGAAGAGCAACAACGCCCGCAACACCTTGGCCGCTAAAAGCAAGCAGTTGCAGGCTGCTGCCGCCAATTTCCAGCAGAAGTTGCAGAACAACGGATTTGCAAGCCGTGAGCAGGCTGCAAGCGTACAGGCTGCCATTCAGCGTCAGGACCAAGACCTCCAGGAACTGCAGAACCGCCTTGGCTCTGAGCTCGATGCCGAGACAGCAAAGTTCAACAAGTCGCTCCGCGACTCTATCCAGAACTTCCTAAAGGACTACAACAAGACCAAGAAGTACGACCTCATCATCTCCAAGGCTGGCGACAATATCCTCTATGCCGACAAGAAGCATGACATCACCCAGGACGTTATCAACGGTCTGAACAAGAGATACAAGTCAACCATTAAGGAGGCTGACAAGAAATAAACCGTCCCTCGATAAAACCAACCCCATTGGTCTGCCTCTAACGGGGCAGACCTTTTTGTTTCCATAGTGGCATTTTAGCGGCCCTGTTCATTTTTCAATTATAATTGTTGTTTTGTGAATATTTTGTCTCTTGCCATCCTTCGGGATGGTCTCGGGATGCCTTCGGGATGGCTTCGGGTGCATTGTAAACAATTCTCCTGCAAGCATCCCATCTCCATTCTCAACTTTGACACTTTGACTTTGACACTTTGACACGCTTCCCAACAGGAGTGTGGGTGTCTCACCCACACATAGCCAAACAAGAGACAATTCAACCTAAACTAAACTCAACAACTAAACACACGTTGTTTGGTAGTGTCAAAGTGTCAAAGTCAAGCTATCCTCAGGAGCCGATGAAGGTATCTGCGTCTGCCATCGAAGGTATCTTCAGTGGCCATTGAAGGTATCTTCAGCGACCATTGAGGTAGAGAGGGACATGACACCATGACACTTACTATATTAGAAAAGTCTATAATAAGGAAATTAATCGCCTTTAAAGGAAGCGAATTTCCTATTATAGGGTTTTTTAATATTATTATAGTGTCATGGTGTCATGCCAGTAACTGCATAGATTTAGCCATATACTTCTCCCGCCGTACTATGATGGCTCACGCCCTATCCTATGCTATGTTGCCCTTCCAGAGCTATACATCTGAGTAGTTACCTGTTTTGACAAAAGCCTAATTTTTGTTGTGCATGTTAGTAAAAATTTCGTACTCCTGATTTAGGAGTGAAATGATTGTCGTATTGTTTTTATTAGTAATTTTGTCGCCAAAAACATATTAACTCAATATTTTTGCATTATGAAGAATATACAACTTGAATACCTCTGTGCTGAGGTGAGGAAATGGGAGCAAATCCCTGGTATGATACTGCCGATGGTGATGTGGCTGCTGAGTGTCTATGTAGGTATCACCGACGATGATACCACTGAGGAAATCACTCAAAAGTTGGACTCCAAAATGCGAGCGATTTTTAGCCTCGTCTATTATATAAGATATAAATATATTATCCTTTCAGGAGGAATCCAAGTAAAGACTTGGACCGTCTCTTTACGAGCCGGAATAGCTGCGCACGGAAGGGATATTACCCCTGTGGACATTGATGTCGGGGCAAGAACACGAGCCGCTTTGCAAAATTAAGAATTAAGAATTAAAAATTAAAGTTCGTTTGGAGGGTTCTCTTCCACCCTAAACCCCTTGTTTACGGGTCGGAAACAAGTTGGTTAGACATTAAAAACAAGTGGGTAGTCAATTTAGGGGTCATAGGGACAGATTCCTTGAACAGGGGACAGACACCGTTTATGCACTACAATGTACTGTCAACGAGGATTATAGATAATAAATATGCTTGTCAACCTGTTTTATAAACAAGACGATAGGAAGTCAATGTAAAACGTTGAACGACAATTTATATTAACGATACTTCGCAAGAACCTTGTCAAGCTGTCCCGCATAATAGAATGGGAGGTTTATCAGGCGGAATGGCTTGTTTTCTGGCGATGGGGTCTCGATGTCTTGTACCGACAGAGTACCGCTCCATATTCTTACGGCAACAACACTGCGGTTACAGCCATTGACAAAGGTATGCAACGAACGCAGATGGGAGTTTGTGCCTGCCTTGACTTCAAAGTATGAACAGGGGACAGACACCGTTCATTCAGCAAATGTGACAACGTTTTTAGGGATAGTCACATGGAGAGTCTTTGACATTTCGAGGCTATTTGCAAGCCGACAAGCGAAGTCCAAGAGTATGGGCAGAGAGTGTCACGGCTCAAATTGTCAAGATGGCTAAAACAAACTTCAACTCACTGTCGAACAATCTCCAGTAGTTCAATGGATTCAACAGCAGTTGGAACGTACTAAGAAAGAGCAATCAGTTGAAGAGCAAAAGATGTCAAATCATCGCGGATTTCACCTCTAATCACTTCGAGACGGCATCAAATGGTGCCGTTTCTTTAACTTTTTTGTGTTTCTTGCTCTGTGTGGTGAACCACGGACTAAAAGATGTTAAATTCAGACTGGTTATTTGGTAATGTGCTATGAAATGACTATATTTGCAGCGTGTTTCGTAAGAGACACGAAACTTTTTGTTGCTCATTATTCTCACTCGAATCGGAACCTCGAAAGATGAATTTCAGAGCAAGACAATACCTTATAGGAGTTCGCGCTTTACAGCGCAGACTTCTCCATTAAGGTATTAGGCGGTTCCGAGCCTGAGTGAGAAATGGTGCTTGTCTGCGCTGTTTCTATTTTTATTAGAGTAGTGCTGACTTCGCATAGAAGATAGTAATAACTAATAATAACGATAATGAGCAAGAAAATCATTTTGGTCTGTATGTGCATCTTGGCACTCGGCTCGTGCAAGAAGGACTACCAAAAGTTGGCGACGGAGTTTGAACGTGCGCTGCCAGACACGGCTCAAGTGGTGTTGGAACAAATCAATGACATCGACCACCTCGTGTATTTCGTTCGAGGAGGAGAACTATATCGTTACAATCTTGACAACAGCAGGGAAGAAGCGGTCAAGCCACAACTTGGAGAGGATGAAAGCGTCTGTAGCGTTCTTGTAGGAAAAGAAAATATAGCGTTCCTTATCTTTACGGGGAACTATATCAACACAAAGTTCCAGACATACAACCTGAAAACCCAGAAGTTCAAGGATGTTGCCTTATTTGCTGGCACCATCCATAATGATGTTGAAGTTGAACCGTCGGACAGCACAGTATCAGGATGCCTTGCTTCTAACGTAGAATCGTACACAAGGATTTTCTTTGACTACGATGGGAATAAGATTAGAGAAGAAGAATATGATGACCCCAACTTGGGCGATTATGATGTGCAAAGCCTAAAGTACTGGCAATGCATGTACTGTGGTCTTGTAATTAAATCATCGAACAAGCCAGAGGACAAGCAAAACGATTGTCCTAAACGAGAACATTCATACCTGATGTACACTCCACATGTCTGGCAATATATTGGTGACGCACAATAACAACTAAAACATTAGCAAAATGAAGAAGAATGATTTAGACCAGCTTATTAAGTGGCTGGAGAATGGCGAGTACAGTTACAAATATCACGGAAAAAAGATGTCTGACGGGATGCAAGCCCAATACGCTCGTTACATCAAGGAAGATTTCTATAATGAACTATTGGGGGATGAATACGACACCGCCGAAGATGTCTTAAACAAGATTGATGATTCTTACAACTGCAAGAATACAGATTATTTATTCCCAAACGGCAGAGACGATGAATGATGAATTTAAGACATATCAGACAATGAGAAAATCAATTCTTTTATCAGTTCTTCTTGCCCTACCCATATTGACAAGTGCTTTCAACGGTAAGGCAAAGGTCGGTAGCATTTGGTATAACATTGTGACCAAAGCCGAGAAAGCGGAAGTGACAAAGCCTGATGTGGGCAACTATTCGGGTGTCGTTAATATCCCTTCGACCATCGTATATGAGGGAGTGACGTGCAAGGTTACCGCTATCGGTAGCGGCGCGTTTGCTTGGGGGGAAATGACATCTGTAACTATTCCTAACACCGTTACAAAGATTGATGCTGTGGCGTTCCGCTGGTGCGAGAAACTGAAAAGCATTACGATTCCTAACAGCGTGACGGAGATTGGCACTGCGGCCTTTGATGGGTGCTTGGCACTTTCGTCTGTCAGTTTGAGTCCAAATATTAAGAAGATAGAGAACTCTGTATTCAAAGGGTGTAAAAGCCTGAAAACGATAGTCATTCCAGAGGGGGTTACGAACATTGACATGTACGCCTTTTCGGACTGCACCAGTCTGGCATCAGTGAAACTTAACAATGGGCTCGACTCTATCAGTGCAAATGCATTTAGTCATAGCGGCCTAACCGCTGTAACAGTACCTAATAGCGTTAGGATTATTGACAATGATGCCTTCAAGGGTTGCTCCCGTTTAGCATCTGTTACATTGGGAAGTAGTGTTCAGGAAATCAGTTTTGGAGCATTTGAGAGATGCGGAGACCTCAAGGATTTCTATGTAAATGGAGATAGGCTGCCTGTAATGGTCAACTATAGCAATCCATTTATTGGCTCTGAAATTGAGTACACAACCCTGCACGTTGCAGAATCGTTAGTAGAATTATGCAAGCAAGTGGAGCCATGGAAATGTTTTGGAAAAGTTGTCATCAATCCAAATGCAACGACCGTAGAAGTGGTCGCAACAGCAGATGAAACCATTTACGAACTGAAAGATTGCCAAGGTCAAATTCCCTCACCTTATATGCCAAGGTATGAACTTGAGAAATGGCTGACCGAACATATCCAATATCCCGAAGAAGCCAAAACCAAAGGAATTACTGGATCTGTCTCTGTTGGTTTCGTTGTGGAGCCAGACGGTTCTATCAGCAATGTAAAAGCCTATGAAGGAAGTTGGCCTGAACTTGTTCCTGAGGCAGAAAGAGTTGTAAAAAGTATGTCGAAATGGAATGCAGGAAAAGTTAATGAGAAATATGCAAGAGTAAAAGAGGTCGTTGGCGTACATTTTCAACTATCCGAACAAGAAATCAATGCTGCAAGGAATAAAGGGAATACAGGAGAACCTATATATGATACGACTAATGAAATGCCGTCGTTCCCCGATGGAAATGCAAACATTTGGATAAAGGAGCACATCCAAATCACAGATGAGATAAAGGAACTGGGCGTTAGCCGCGTAATGGTTAAATTCGTTGTAGAGAAGGACGGGTCTATCACCAATGCAGAAATGGTACGTCCGATGCATCCCACCATTGATAAAGAAGCGACTCGTGTCATTGAGAGTATGCCGAAATGGAATCCGGGAAAGAATAGTGGTCAACCTGTGCGAGTCAGATACATGCTGCCTGTCAATTTCAAGTAAAATAAACCTAATTTGTATCCTACGAAACAGGACTTGCAGATTTGAACGCAAGTCCTGTTTGTATTGGAGCGGGGTCTTTTATAGAGGTTTCATACTATCTATCCTTGCGGACAAATAACGGGTAATCCTAAGCTTCCGAAGAAAATACCACCTTGAACAGGGGACAGACACCGTTTATGCACTACAATGTACTGTTGGCATAGGCTGTCCGCCGCGGGTAGGGACTTTACTTTATGTAAGTCCGCTGCCCCAATAGGGGCTTTTGGCTGCATCGAAACGCTCGAAGCAAATCAGCAGCAACGGACAAAAGCTATGCTGCCAAAACGCCCTATGGGCGTACGGACTTACATAAAGTAAAGTTCCTACCCGCGGCGTGGATTCGAGGTTGGTGGCATTTCACAACCGTACAGGTCGAAATAATTCCATATCGACTTCTCGATATTGACAAATCGACTTGTCGATATTGGCAAATCGACTTTACGTTTTGGGCTAAACGTAACGTTAGGTTTCATGAAACGTGACGTTGCGTTTCAATAATTCCAACGTTGCGTTTCGGAAAACAGAACGTTGAAATGAACAGGGCCGCTAAAATGCCACTATGGAAACAAAAAGGTCTGCCTCGAAAAGGGCAGACCATTTTGTTGCCACAATAGCCGCTTCTCCTCGGTGGAATCAGAGATGACTTGGTTATTGTTAAACATTAACTGTTGCAAGTAAGGGTAGTTGTTAGGAGTTAAGGAGTTAAGGAGTTAAGGAGTTAAGCCAAATGTTATTACGCTTATATCCAATTCAGCCCTTTGGAATGTGCAGCACTGGATATTCAACTACATTAAAGGGTGGAAAAGTTCAGTTAGTCATTGTTAAACATTAACTGTTGCTTTGTTAATTATTCGCCTCTCCGTTTCCTTCTGCATGCCTTCGAGATGTGTTCGAGATGCGTTCGAGACGCTGACCTACGCTTTGTAAATGTTTTTGCGATGCAGAAGAACAACCATAGTTGCAAATATGCAAATATCCACATACAACTCCCCTCCCCAGGGAGGGGTTGGGGGTGGGCCTCTCCCCCCTCCCCAGGGAGGGGTTTGGGGGTGGGCCTCTCCCCTCCCCAGGGAGGGGTTTGGGGGTGGGCCTCTCCCCTCCCCAGGGAGGGGTTTGGGGGTGGGCCTCTCCCCTCCCCAGGGAGGGGTTGGGGGTGGGCCTCTCCCCTCCCCAGGGAGGGGTTGGGGGTGGGCTTCTCCCCTCCCCAGGGAGGGGTTGGGGGTGGGCCTCTCTTCCTTCGCTTGGACACTAATGAAAAAGCGAATGCACAGTGGAGCTACGGCGAAGGCATGACAAAGATGCTGCCGACAGAAAAAAAAGTTATTTCAAAATTATGGGACTTCGTCACAAAACAGGCCTATCTTGTTGGTAATTAGTTATTTAATAGTGTGACGAACTTTTAGAGTTCGTCACACACCATAGTCATTGTGTTCCAATGAGTTAACCCCCAAATGTGACGAACTCCAACTTTTTCAAAAAATCTTTTTTTTGAGAGTGAACGGTACATCGGGTCACCGACTGTAGGACAAAGACCTGTCAGTGTGCCGTGATCTGATGACTCAAAGAACCTGTTCCTGCGACCCAGATTCCCCCCTTTAATTGTTAAACTGTCATAATTACAGAAAAAAACAATGGTATCTTTCAACATTTTGATGTCTTTTTGTTATTTTTGCACTCTAAATAAAATATGTAATAACATCAAATGAAAGAGATGAGATATGAAATGACGGAAGATGAGGTTAGAGACATTGCCAGAACAGAACTTGGGCTGGGATTATCCGACGAAGCATTGTCGGATGTCGGTCAATTAACCTCATTCAATCGTTTAGGATTACCAGGGATAAAAGACCGTCCTGATGGTTGGTATCTTCCAAATGATACCAACTTGACGGCTATTATCCTTGAAGTGAAAGGCAGCAATGTGACTTTTACTGACAAGGAACGGGCTGAATTATTGAAGAATATAAAAATTACTAATGAGAAATACAAACATGTTGTTGGTATCCTTTATAATGGATATGAAATAGAAGTGTATAAAGGAACCGAACCTGTTGTCGGCCAAAGTAATCTAAAAGGCAAAGAATATTATTTATCCCTGTTTTCGCAAAACAAAATTGACAAGGCACTCATATATTCTCTCACCCGAAGCATAAACGACACACTGCATTTTGACTTTAAGATAAAGAATTTGTATCATCGGATGATTTTCACGGCTTGCGCTCTTGTTGCCAAACGCTATGGTGCTCCGATGTATAAGGGTATGTCATTTGCAATGTTCTCAACAGCCATTCGCGAAACACTTGCCTCGTCTTTTTCGAAAGACCTTGTAAAAAACATCAAGTTGCAGACTCTTCTTGATGTTTTTTCGGAAATAAAGATGAATGCAAGTTGTAGCCAAGAATCAATAAATAGGTTCATATTGGATGTAGAAGGTATATCTGACAATATAGTTTCTCAATATTGGAATGGAGAGGATGTAATGGCAATTTTTTTCAATGAATTTAACAGGTACAAGGCCAAATCCGAGTCTGGTCAGGTATTTACCCCTGACCATATCACGTCTTTCGTTTATCGAATTACCGACACCAATTCTGATGACTTTGTTCTTGATGCAGCTTGTGGCAGTGGCGCTTTTTTGGTCAAGTCGATGTGCAATATGATAAAGGATGTTGGAGGAGCCAATACGAACAGAGCCAAGCAAATTGCCGAGACTCAACTTTATGGGATAGAATATGATAGGGAAATATACGCTCTTGCCTGTGCCAATATGCTTATACATAAAGATGGAAAAACCAATCTTGAACTTATGGATAGCAGAACACCAGAAGCAGGACTATGGATTAAATCCAAACCCATAAGCAAAGTGCTGATGAATCCTCCTTTTGAAAACAAATATGGCTGTCTTGACATCGTGGCAAATGTTTTGGCAAATGTGCAAAAGGGCACAACCTGCGCCTTCATTCTTCCTGACAACAAACTTGAAAAGGCTCGTGCAAAGGTAAGACGGTGGCTTAAGGCTTGTACCTTGGAGAAAATCATAAAACTTCCCAAGGAAATCTTTTCAGGTGTTACGACAAGTATATTCATTTTCAAGGCTGGGATTCCACAGTCGGGAAAAGAGATATTCACCTGTTATATGGCAGAGGACGGACTTGAAACAATTAAGAATCAAGGTCGCCAAGACATACGTAACCGTTGGGATGCCATAGAGGACAAATGGGTCGAGATTATCCACAAACTAAGTGGTCATGAGTCTATCCAATGGATTAAGCCAGATGAACACCTAAGCTATCAAGAAGAGTTCAAGGTGACTTTGCCAGTACGCTCTGATTTTATGAAGCGGGCATTGTCTTATGTACTTTATAAAATGAACATTGACGAAAACTCATTCAGCACGAACGTAAAGGAACACATCCTTTATGACACAAATATATTGTCCGAATATAAAGTCTTGATAGACAAGGAAGAAAGTGCGACTATACCTCTCGACAATATCAAATGGAAGATGTTTAAGATTAATGAACTATTCTATATACGGAAAGGACAGCGCTTGACAAAAGCAGCCCAAAAAGCCGGGAATATCAACTATGTAGGTGCTTCTGCTTTCAACAATGGTGTAACAAACCATATTGGCAATACGGAAAATCTTAATTCTCCCAATACCATATCAGTATGCTACAATGGGTCGATCGGAGAAGCATTCTATCAGGAGGATGTCTTTTGGGCTACGGATGACGTGAATGTTTTGGTACCAAAATTCATTATCAACAAATATATTGCATTGTTTTTCTGCACCGTCATAAAGAACGAAAGCAAGAAATATACTTTCAATAACAAGTGGACGAAAGATATTATGGAGAAATCAATGATTCCACTTCCAGTTACAAAGGACAATAAACCAGATTTTACTTTTATGGAAAAGTATATTTCATCATTACCTTATTTAAGAATTCTTGACAAAACTAACTGGTAATCAATATTAAGTAAAGTATAGGGGATAGTCCCCTGTACCGATACTGATTATGTCAAAGGCATTGTATAATGGAATGTGTGACGAAGTGTGACGAACTTGTGACGAACTCAAAAAGTTCGTCACACACCATAGTCATTGTGTTCCAATGAGTTAACCCCCAAATGTGACGAACTCCAACTTTTTCAAAAAATCTTTTTTTGAGAGTGAACGTTACATCGGGTCACCGACTGTAGGACAAGGACTGAACAGGGGACAGACCCCGTTCATGTGACAGCCCTCAGCTGTCAGCGCATTCAAAGTGCTGAATGTCTTGAAGTAATTGCTTGTCATTGTTGGCATCAGTAACGAATGTAAAAACAGGGGATTTTTGACCCAAATCTCAATAAAAAACATAGATTTGGGTCAAAAATCCCCTGTTTTTTACTTGAGGTATTGATTTTTTTGCTTATCTTTGCACCATATTTTAGTAACATATATATAAGTTCAATGGTAAAAGACAAGCGACTGATAGGCAGGAAGACCGAGTGCGATGAGCTGGATAGGGTGATGGAATCCGATCGCTCAGAGTTTGTTATTGTATATGGCAGACGCCGTGTTGGGAAGACATTCCTCATTGATAGGTATTTCAGTGGCGTTTATGATTTCACATACGTTGGAGAGCACAATATGTCGCGACAAAGACAGTTGACGAGTTTTGCAAGGGCTTTAAAAAAGTATTCCGGGGCGAAACCAGACAGGTTCTCCGATTGGTTTGATGCCTTCGATGCTCTTGAGGACTATCTTGAACAGCTTGACGCAGGGAGAAAAAAGGTGTTGTTTATTGACGAAATGCCATGGATAGACACCCAAAAATCTGACTTCGTGGCTGCACTTGAGTCGTTTTGGAACGGTTGGGCAGCCCGCAGAAGCGACATCGTGCTCATTGCCTGCGGTTCGGCAACGTCGTGGATGGTTGACAATCTGATAGAAAACCAGGGCGGATTGCATGCAAGAATCACATGCAGTCTGTATATCCGGCCATTCACGTTGAAAGAAACGGAGCTTTATCTACAGAGCCGTAATTGCAAGTGGGACAGATACCAAATACTCCAATGCTATATGACATTTGGTGGAATCCCCTTTTACCTTAGTCTTCTCAATGTCAGGGAGAGTTTGGTGCAGAATATTGACAGACTGTTTTTCAAGCCAAGGGGAATGATGGCAGTGGAGTTTTACGAGCTATACAATGCATTGTTTACGAATTCCGGTGTATATATAAATGTGGTGAAGACTTTGGCAGAACATCACTGTGGTATGACAAGGGGTGAGATATCTGATGCAGTGGGTATGAATGGTGGTTCACTTACACGTGTGCTTACCAACTTGGAGCGTTGCGACTTCATCAAACGTACAAGCAACTATGGGCGCAAGTCGAAAGACACAATTTATAGGTTGGTTGACTTCTATACCATCTTTTATTATCGCTTCGTGGCAAACAACACCTCTGGTGATGAGCAATGGTGGACACACAATTTCGAGTCACCGAAGATACATGCTTGGCAAGGACTGACTTTCGAGACTGTATGTCTGACCCATACCTCAAGCATAAAGAAGGCTCTTGGAATTTCTGGTATGGCAACATCAGTGTCATCATGGAGAAAGATGCCAGATGCCAATCACCATGGTGCACAAGTTGATTTGGTGATAGAACGGGCCGACCGTATAATCCACCTGTGCGAAATGAAATTCAGTAAGTCGGAGTATCGTATTGCCGATGCTTACGAGCGGCAACTTCGTGAACGCATGAGCATTTTTGCCGAATCAACAAAGACACGTCTTTCGCCCGTCATCACTTTCGTGAGTACCTTTGGTTTAGCCAAGGGCATGCACAATAGTGTCGTGCATAGCGAAGTGACAATGGAAGACCTGTACTGAACAGTGGACAGACCCCGTTTATGAAGATGTTCTAATATGAAGACGTTATGTCAGCGGTAGTCGTCATGTCTCGACAGCTATTATTCTTTCTTCTGATAGACTATTCCGCTTGCAAGAGAAAAGCCTATGCGGTGATGGTTTGAGGGGTGAAAACGGTTGTTTGGGCTACTGAATTTATATGTTTGGGCTACGGAAAACAATCGTATGAAGTAGGGAAATCCATAGTAAAATATTTTGTGCCATCTGGCATTTTATGCCATTATGCCAGCCATTATGCCATTTCAACAAACTTACCTACGCACCTGTTCCTCTGTTAACAATTAACAACCCTTTCACGCAGTTGTAACGCGTT
>JBJEAS010000011.1:0-42849 GCA_051869235.1 Prevotella sp. | reverse complement strand
CGCACCTGTTCCTCTGTTAACAATTAACAACCCTTTCACGCAGTTGTAACGCGTTTGTAACATTGGTGTTGTAATTTTGCAGCGCAAAAAAACAATTAGTGATACAACGAGTATGAAGACATTCCTTTCAGCCATTCTGCTAATGGCGGCAACAAGTGCGGCAGCGCAGCAGTTCACACCCGAGATACATGGAACAATACGTGGAAAATATGAGTACCAAACCCAAGAGGGCGAAGGGCGATTCGAAGTGAGGAATGCCCGCATCAGCGTTACGGGGAAGCTTATCGAGCAGGTGTCGTATAAGGCTGAGATAGACCTCTCTGACGAGGGTTCGATAAAGATGCTTGACGCATACGCTCGCATAACCCCTGTGAAACGACTGAACTTCACCATAGGACAGTTTCGCGTGCCATTCACCATTGATGCCCACCGTTCGCCTCACCAACAGTATTTCGCCAACCGCTCGTTCATTGCCAAGCAGGTGGGCAATGTTCGTGACGTGGGTGCTACATTAGGCTACACCTTCAGTGGTGCCAATCCAATAATACTTGAGGCAGGACTTTTCAATGGTTCAGGGCTGACAAATCAGAAGGACTATTGGACCAAAGCTGTAAACTTCTCCGCCAAGGCACAATTTTTCCTGCCACGTGGATTCAACGTGACGCTAAGTACACAGAAGATTACTCCCGGTGGAAACACGACGATGATGTACGACCTTGGCACTTACTATCATGCCAACGGATGGCACATAGAGGCAGAATACCTATATAAGCACTATAGTGACAATCTGTTTGACGATGTACACTCTTTCGACGGCTTCATCAATTACGATATAAAGATGCGTCGACGTGAGAGCCTGGTTAAGAAGGTTTCTCCGCTCGTGCGCTACGATTTTATGAGTGACCATAGTGACGGTCAGACCCTCAATGCCGATGGATTGTTGAAACTCACCGACTACAAGCGCCATCGACTGACCGCAGGAGTCACCCTCAGTCTTGCCAAGCCCTTCGTCTCAGACATACGCCTCAACTTCGAGAAGTATTTCTATCGCGACGGAGCCACTCCTAAGCCTTCGGAAAAGGACAAGATTGTATTCGAAGTTATGACCCGCTTCTAAAAGCGGGTCATTTCATAAATGCGTTTTTTTATTGCACCACCTTGAAGCGTATGCGGAAAGAGTGTGAAAGTTCGTCCCAGTTGGTGCCAAGGAGCTCGAAGCGGCCTATCTGCGAGGTGGAACGCACGTGTTTGCCAATACAAGGGCAAACATCGTAGTCGCCGATGCGAACAAGGCGTATAGCCTCTGAGGCATCGTCGGGAAGACGGTCGAGGCTGACATCGTCGGGCAAGGTGTGGCGTGTGACGAATTCAAACGTTACGGGGAGGTCGTCGGCAATGAGTTGGTTCATGCGGTCGGCAATCTCCTTCTCTTCCTTTCGTGTTGGCTTGTGGTCGACAATGAAAGATATTTTACTTTTCTTTCGTTCAATGTGGGCATTTCGTGAGCGCTCACAGCCAAACATCCGCTTCATCGTTTGATTAAGCAGGTGTTCGGCTGTGTGTGCCGGAGGGAACTCTTCCTTGTTGTGAGAGTTGAGAATCAGTTCTTCCATATCTTTATAGTGCTATTTTATAGATTGACACGCCATTGCCGGGAACCGTAGCAGGCAGGCTGCCGTCTCTCGTGAGAGTTACGGGACTGGCAATGCCTGTCAGCAGTTCTGTTGCCTTATGGTTCCCCTCTTTCAATTCAAGATAGTCGAAGGCATGGGATGGAATATTCACCCTGACATTGGCTTCCTCGTCGCTGAAGTTTGCCACAACGAGCAACAATGTCTTCCCTGCCTTGCGGAGGAAGGCGTAGTGGCGGTATGGGTTGAACGAATCAGAAGCTGGGTTGACATACATTAGGTCGAAGAGTTGGCCTTCGCTGACCGCCTTTTCCTTTTGTGCAATGTCAATGAGTCTCTTATGGGTTTCGGCAAGACGCTGTTCGTCGGCTGTGAGTTGGAAGGATGCTGCACGGCACAGCGTGTCGATGCTCCAATAATCGAAAATGGTGGTGCGTCCGTCGCGTCCGCTGAATCCCTCGGCATCCATTCCCCGCTCTCCGTATTCCTCACCTTCAAAGAGCATGAATGGGTTGCGGCGCAATAGTAGGGAGACGGCAAGGGCAGGTATGGCTTTGAAAGGACAACCGGCAAAGAAGTCGCTTGCTATGCGTTGTTCGTCGTGGTTCTCAAGGAAATAGAGCATGTGGTCGGCAATGTCGTCGGTGGCTTGCCATGCTCCTGTTATAGCTGAGGCTGAACAGCTTCCGCAGGTGACGGCTCGCAGTGTGTCGTACATTCCCACTTTGTCGTAGAGCAGGTCGAAGCCGCAGGCTATGTATGAGCGATAGAGTGAAGGATTGTAGACCTCGCCAATGATGGTCGTCTCAGGATATTCCTTCTTCAGTCGGCTGAGAGCCCATGACCAGAAGGCGGCAGGAACCATTTCCGCCATGTCGCAACGGAAGGCGTCCACTCCCTTTGATGCCCAGAAGCGCATGATGTCGAGCATCTTCTGCCATGTATTGGGGATAGGGTCGAAGAGTCCTATTCCGCCGGCATAATAGTCGACGCCATAGTTGAGTTTAATGGTCTCGTACCAGTCGTTCATGCCAGGGCGTGAGTCGAAGTGGTCGTTGCCTGTTGCCTTGGCAGGATTTTCCATATAAGGCTCTTCCTTGCCTGCATAGAGGTCGAAATAAGGAGAGAAAGGCTCACCGGGGCAATAGTAGAAATTGTTTAGTGGAGAAAAGCCCTGCTGAGGATCATCGTCGTCGCCGAGTCCCTTGACACCTTTTGGCTGGAAGAGCGACTTGTATTGGCGTGCCACGTGGTTTGGAACAAAATCGATGACAACCTTCATGCCAGCCTTGTGGGTGCGTTCAACAAGAGCCTGGAACTCTTCCATGCGCTTCTCTACGTCGACAGCCAAGTCGGGGTCGACATCATAGTAGTCGGCAATGGCGTAGGGTGAGCCCGCCTGGCCCTTTATCACGGCAGGGTGTTGGCAAGGTATGCCGAAGGCGGAATAGTCTGTCTTTGAGGCATGGCGTATGACGCCAGTATACCAGATGTGCGTTACACCTTTGTTCTTTATTTCCTTTAGTTCCTTAGCAGAGAAATCGTTTAGTTTTCCGCAACCGTTTTCCTCTATTGTGCCATTGGGCTTTCGAGTGGTGTTGCGGTTGCCGTATAGACGAGGCAAGACTTGGTAAATGACTGTTTTCTTCATTTTCTGTTTTAGGTGGAGTAAATAAAAAAGTTCGGAGCACACTGGGGAATCCAGAATGCTCCGAAACAATATGGTGGTATTAAGAGATGCCGCAAACGGCAACGTTCTTGTCGATTCTGCCTATCATGCCCTGCAGAGCCTTGCCAGGACCGCACTCCGTGAAGTCGTCGGCACCGTCGGCAATCATGTTCTGAACGCACGATGTCCAGCGAACACTGCTTGTGAGCTGGGCGATGAGGTTCTCCTTGATTTCTGCCGGGTCGGTGTGTGGCTTACCGTCAACATTCTGGTAAACGGGACACTTTGGAGCAGCAAACTCAGTCTTCTCGATGGCTGCCTGAAGTTCATCCTTGGCAGGCTGCATGAGAGGCGAGTGGAATGCACCGCCAACCTTGAGAGGCAAGGCACGCTTTGCTCCTGCTTCCTTCAGTTTCTCGCATGCAGCGTTGATGGCATCAACAGAACCTGAGATGACAAGCTGACCAGGGCAGTTGTAGTTGGCAGGAACAACGATAGGTGTCGTCTCGCTTACTTCTGCACAGATGGCCTCAATCTTGTCGTCGGCAAGGCCTACGATGGCAGCCATAGTGGAAGGAGTCTTCTCACAAGCCTTCTGCATTGCCATGGCACGTGCGTAGACGAGCTTCAGTCCGTCCTCGAAGCTCAGTGCGCCTGCTGCTACGAGAGCAGAGAACTCGCCGAGAGAGTGGCCAGCAACCATTGACGGCTGGAACTCCTCGCCGAGGCTTATTGCCTTAATAACACTATGAAGGAAGACGGCAGGCTGGGTGACTTTGGTCTGCTTCAGTTCTTCGTCTGTTCCTGCGAACATGATGTCGGTTATCCTGTAGCCAAGAATCTCGTTTGCTTTTTCAAACAGTTCCTTTGCCTTTGGGTCATTGTCGTACAGGTCTTTGCCCATACCAACGAATTGTGCTCCCTGACCAGGGAAAACGAATGCTTTCATTTCTATTTTTCTTTAATGATATAAATGATAATTTTTACTTAAGTTTCGCATTTGCTCAACTTATGGAGTTAGAAGGAGTTAAAAGAAGTTATCGCTTCCTGTGGTCGCTCAGGAAGATAAAGGACAATAGTAAAAGCCTGGCTTAAACATATGTCACTTATCTCCTTTTATCTTCATTTATCTCCTTTTTTACTACTTGCGAAAGTTGAGTGCTTTATTTCAACAAGGGCACGAGGACGCTGAAGGTACTGCCTTCGCCGAGTACGGACTCCACCTCAACATCGCCGCCGTTCTTTACGGCGAAGTCCTTGCAGAGCTGCAGTCCGAGACCACTGCCTTCCTCGTTGTTTGTGCCATAGGTTGTCTCGCCCTTATGGAAGAGTCCGTCGATGCGGTCGGGCGAGATGCCTACACCATGGTCGCGTACGCTTATCTTGGCGAAATCGTCCTTTTGCGTTACGATAATCTCTATCGAACTGTTCTCTGGGGTGAACTTGATGGCGTTGCTGAGGAAGTTGCGCACAACGGTGTTGAGCATGTCCTTGTCGGCATGAACCTTGAGTCCGGCGTCCTTCTCTTCCATGCTCAGGGCAATCTTCTTTGTCTCGGCAATCATGGTGAAGATGCCGTATACGCCTGTAACGACATCCATAACCTCGAAATCTTGATAAGCCACCTTGAGTCGCCCCGTCTGGCTCTTTGTCCATTTCAGCAGGTTGTCGAGCAAGTCGTGTGTCTCTTCCGTTTCTTTGTTCGCCTTGTCGATGAGGTAGAACATTTCGGGGCCTATGGCTTCGGGCGAGACGGTCTGCACCACAAGGTTGAGCACCATGCGAATGCTTGCCATAGGCGAACGAAGGTCGTGGGCAATGACGGAGTACATCTTGTCGCGGTTGTTGATGGTACGGCGCAACTCCTCATTCTGCTGCACGATGATTCGCTTCGCTGCAACGAGCGAAATCTGGTGCATGACACGCATTACGAGCTCCTCCTTGTTGAACGGTTTGGTGAGGAAGTCGTTGGCTCCTACCTGGAAACCGTGTACAAGGTCGGAAGGACTGTTGAGCGCTGTGAGGAAGATGATGGGGATGTCGGCTGTCGCCGCCTCCTTCTTGAGGATGACGGCTGTGTCGAATCCACTGATGTCTGGCATCATCACGTCAAGCAATATAAGGTCCGGATGCTGGCTTTTTGCCATTTCGATACAACTTGTTCCGTTGTTTGCCGTCAGCACCTGGAACTTTTCATTTGTCAACAAAATCTTCAGAAGAAGAACATTGCTGACCACGTCATCAACCACGAGTATCTTATAGTCACTGCGGTTTATCTTCGATTCAAAGTTTTCGCCAAAGTTCATAAGCTAGCATTATTACATAAACAGCTGCAAATATACGGCTTTTTTTTCAACCACACAACTTTTTGACATTTTTTTTAATATTCTGCCCAACTCTTGATGCCAATACCCTCAATACCAACGGTGCAGAAAGCGTAAATGAAGGCAGAAGCCAGTCGGCTGTTGGTGATAAGAGGCACATTGAGGTCAATGGCTGCTCGACGAATCTTATAGCCGTTGGAAAGCTCCCCGGCGGTGAGGTTCTTGGGGATGTTGACCACCATGTCTATCTCGTGGTTGTGAAGCATGTCGAGAGCCTGTGGCTTGCCTTCTTCCGATGGCCAGTAGACGCGGCTGTTGTCGATGCCGTTGTCGGCAAGATATTTCGATGTTCCGCCTGTGGCATAGAGCTTGTAGCCGTGATTGACGAGCATGCGGGCAGCATCGAGCATCTCTGCCTTCTGCTTGGCACTACCGGTAGACAAGAGGATTGTCTTCTCTGGAATGCGGTGGCCTACTGAAAGCATTGATTTGAGCAAAGCCGTAGAGGTGTCGTCGCCAAGGCAACCTACCTCGCCCGTTGATGCCATGTCGACACCAAGCACGGGGTCGGCTTTCTGCAGACGGTTGAACGAGAACTGGCTTGCCTTGATGCCCACATAGTCGAGGTCGAACAAGCTCTTGTGAGGTTTCTCGACAGGCAATCCGAGCATTACCTTGGTAGCCAGTTCGATGAGGTTTATCTTCAGCACCTTGCTGACGAACGGGAAAGAGCGTGAGGCGCGAAGGTTGCACTCGATAACCTTGATGTCGTTGTCGCGGGCAAGGAACTGTATATTGAACGGACCGCTGATGTGAAGCTCTTCAGCAATCTTCTTGCTGACGCGCTTGATGCGGCGGACGGTCTCGCAATAGAGCTTCTGCGGTGGAAACTGTATTGTTGCGTCGCCAGAGTGGACACCTGCAAACTCTATATGCTCAGAGATGGCGTAGGCGATGATTTCACCGTTCTTTGCCACTGCGTCCATCTCCACTTCTTTGGCATGCTCAATGAATTGGCTAACGACAACAGGGTGGTCTTCGCTTACGTTTGCAGCCAGACGAAGGAACTTCTCGAGCTCTTCCTGGTTGGAACATACGTTCATGGCTGCACCGGAGAGTACATAGGAAGGACGGACAAGGACAGGGAAGCCAACCTCGTCAATGAACTTGTTGATGTCGTCCATGGAAGTCAGCGCACTCCATGCCGGCTGGTCTATGCCGTTGCGTGAGAGCATTGTCGAAAACTTTGCACGGTCTTCGGCATTGTCGATGTCTTTTGCCGAAGTGCCGAGTATTGGTACGTTTTGTGCGTCGAGGCGCATGGCAAGGTTGTTTGGTATCTGTCCGCCTGTGGAGACGATGACGCCATGAGGCGTTTCAAACTCGATGATGTCCATTACACGCTCGAAAGTGAGTTCGTCGAAGTAGAGGCGGTCGCACATGTCGTAGTCGGTAGACACGGTTTCGGGGTTGTAGTTTATCATCACCGAACGGTAGCCTTCCTTTCGTATGGTGTTTAATGCCTGCACTCCGCACCAGTCGAATTCCACAGACGAACCTATGCGATAGGCACCTGAACCAAGTACGATTATCGAACGTTTGTCGTTCTCGAACTTTATGTCGCTCTGAACACCCGCATAAGTAACGTAGAGATAGTTTGTCTGTGCCGGATATTCTGCTGCAAGAGTATCGATTTGCTTCACTACAGGCAATATGCCATAGTTCTTGCGAAGGTTGCGGACCACGAGGCTTGCCTTTGCCATGCTGTGAAGTTCGGCTTCGAGACCAACGGCTCGAGCTATTTGGAAATCGGTAAATCCGTAAACCTTCGCCTCGCGCAGCAACTCCTTGTCGAGATTGTTGATGTTGCCTACGGCTTTCATCTGCTCGTCGATGTCGATGATGTGCTTCAATTTCTGAAGGAACCACTTGTCGATTTTCGTCAGTTCATGGATTTGGTCGATGGTGTAGTCCTTGTGCATTGCCTTGGAAATGATGAAGACACGCTTGTCGGTAGGTTCGCGCAGTGCGGCATCGATGTCTGGAATCTCCAGTTCCTTGTTCTCCACGAATCCATGCATTCCCTGGCCAATCATTCGGAGACCCTTCTGAATAGCCTCCTCGAAATTGCGTCCTATAGCCATTACTTCGCCAACAGACTTCATTGAAGAGCCCAATTCCTTGTCGACACCACGGAATTTGGAGAGGTCCCAACGTGGAATCTTGCAGACAACATAGTCGAGCGCAGGCTCGAAGAAAGCACTTGTGGTTTTCGTTACCGAATTCTTCAGTTCAAAAAGACCGTAGCCCATGCCCAGTTTTGCTGCAACGAAGGCAAGTGGATAGCCTGTTGCCTTAGATGCCAAGGCCGAAGAGCGGCTCAGACGTGCGTTCACCTCAATGACGCGATAGTCTTCGCTCTGTGGGTCGAAGGCATATTGCACGTTGCACTCGCCTACTATGCCTATGTGGCGAACAATCTTTATTGACAGAGCGCGTAGTTTATGGTATTCGCTGTTGGTGAGAGTCTGTGAAGGAGCAATGACGATGCTCTCGCCTGTGTGAATGCCGAGAGGGTCGAAGTTTTCCATGTTGCAGACTGTGATGCAGTTGTCGTACTTGTCGCGCACCACTTCGTATTCTATTTCCTTCCAGCCTTTCAAGCTCTTTTCTACAAGCACTTGTGGTGAGAAAGAGAATGCCTTTTCGGCAAGTTTGTTCAGTTCCTCTTCGTTGTCGCAGAAGCCTGAACCAAGACCACCGAGCGCATAGGCGGCACGCAGAATCACTGGATAGCCAAGTTCGGCAGCCGCTTTACGGGCTTGTTCTATTGTCTCGCAGGCTTCGCTCTTTATGGTCTTGACGTCTATCTCGTTGAGCTTTTCTACGAAGAGTTCGCGGTCTTCTGTGTCCATGATTGCCTGTACGGGAGTTCCCAATACCCGCACACCATATTTCTCGAGGATTCCGTTGCGGAAGAGCTCTACACCGCAGTTGAGTGCCGTCTGTCCGCCGAAGGCAAGAAGAATGCCGTCGGGACGCTCCTTAGCTATGACTTTTTCCACAAAATATGGTTGCACGGGAAGGAAATAAATTTGGTCGGCAACGCCTTCCGAGGTTTGGACTGTGGCGATGTTGGGGTTGATGAGTACAGTTTCAATCCCTTCTTCGCGCAAAGCCTTCAACGCCTGCGAGCCAGAGTAGTCGAATTCACCTGCCTCGCCAATCTTTAGTGCTCCAGAACCAAGGAGCAATACCTTTTTTATATTATTGTCTTTCATTGTCGTTTTTTTTTATTTTTGCGTCCCCGGGTCTGCCGGAAAGTCCGGGAATGCCTGAGTTGTTAAACAAGGGTTTTGACAAAGCGGTCAAACATGAATTCGGTGTCCACAGGACCTGAGCAGGCTTCGGGGTGGAACTGGCTGGTGAACCAAGGGTTCTCCTTATGGCATACACCTTCGTTAGAGCCATCGTTCATATTGACGAACAACTCTCGCCAGTCGTTTCCCAATGTCCTTGCGTCAACGGCATAGCCATGGTTCTGGCTTGTGACATAACAGCGGTTCGTGCCCACCTCCATGACAGGCTGGTTGTGGGAGCGGTGACCATACTTCAGCTTGTAGATTGTTGCGCCGCCTGCCTTTGCAAGCAACTGGTTGCCCATACAGATGCCGCAGATAGGCTTGCGGCTCTGGGACATCTGCTTGCGGATGATGTTTACGGCATCTTCACACATGTCGGGGTCGCCAGGTCCATTACCGAGGAAAAGTCCGTCGAACTCCATTGAGGTGTAGTCGTAGTTCCATGGAACACGGATTACCTCCACGCCACGATTTATCAGACACCTTATTATATTATTCTTCACGCCACAGTCGACAAGTACCACTTTTTTCCCGGCACCTTCATTGTAGCGTATTATTTCCTTGCAGCTTACGCGGTCTACCCAGTTGATGCCTTCGTATGCCGCTTCAGGAATATTGTCAGGCTCATCGTCGAAAATAATCTTGCCCATCATCACTCCATGTTCGCGCAGCACCTTTGTCAACTGTCGGGTGTCGATGCCTGTAACGCCAGGCACTTTTTCGCGTTTTAGCCATTCGGCAAGGCTCTCAACGGCATTCCAGTGAGAATACTTTTCGCTGTAGTCTGCCACTATAATGGCCGAAGCATAGATTTTGTCACTTTCCATGAATGTAGCCAGTGTGTTCTCTTCAATAGAGAATGGGGGTACACCATAGTTGCCCACCAACGGGTAGGTGAGAGTCATAAGCTGTCCTGCATACGAAGGGTCGGTAAGGCTTTCGGGATAACCCATCATTGCGGTGTTGAACACTACTTCGCCTGCCACGGGAGCGTCGTATCCAAACGACTTCCCGTAGAATTTTGTTCCATCTTCGAGGACTAAAGTTACATTTTTCATTTATGTAGGAAATTAAAACTTCTGTTGATATTGATAAACGTTTTCGATGTAGTTGATGAATGCCTGATTGACAAGCTTCATGCCGCCAGGCGTAGGGAAGTTGCCTGTAAAATACCAGTCGCCCTTGTGGTTGGGGATGGCTTCGTGCAGGCCTTCGATGCTTTGAAATACTATTTCTATGGGTGTGGTGACGCCCGTGGGACGAAGCATCTCAACCATTTTGTTGTTTAGTTCTTCAACTGTGAATGGTTTATACAGAGCCTTGACGCAGCACCGCATTTCCTCCTTTGGCTTCTTCATTTCTCGTTGGCAGTTGTGGTATGTCTCGTCGATGAGCGAGTGCATGCCGCGCTCCTTGAGCAATTCTATGCAAGCACGGAATGCGATGAATTCCTCAAGACGAGCCATGTCTATCCCATAGTAGTCAGGGTATCTTATTTGCGGCGCTGAGCTGACGAGAATGATTTTCTTCGGGTGTAGACGGTCGAGGATTTTTATGATACTTTCACGGAGAGTCGTGCCTCGTACTATGCTGTCGTCGATGACTACAAGGTTGTCGATGTATGGTTCAAGAACTTCATAGGTGATGTCGTAGACGTGGGAGGCCAAGTCGTTGCGTGAGTTCCCCTCAGTGATGAAGGTGCGCAGCTTAATGTCTTTCCAAGCCACTTTCTCCGAACGGACATATTTGTTGAGAATGGATTTCAGTTCATCGTGTGTCGGCTTGTGGCCGAGGTTTTCTATCTCCTCGATTTTCTTATCGTTAAGATGTTCCTTAAAGCCTCTCAGCATACCATAGTATGCTACTTCGGCAGTATTTGGAATAAAGGAGAATACGGTGTGGTCAACATCTCCGTCAACAGCCTTCAGAATGGAATCCATAAGGAGTTCGCCAAGTTTTTTGCGTTCCTGATAAATGTCGCGGTCGGAACCTCTGCTGAAATATATTCTCTCGAACGAGCAGGCAGAGTCGCCGCGGCGTTCGAGAATCTTCTCAATGTTTGCTTCGCCATTCTTGTTGACTATCAACGCATGTCCAGGCTGAAGTTCTTTAATGTCGTCACATTCAAGGTCGAATGTAGTTTGCAGCACAGGACGTTCGCTTGCCAATACTGCTATTTCGTCGTTGATGTAGTAGAAGGCTGGCCTAATGCCCCAAGGGTCGCGCATGGAGAACATTTCGCCACTGCCCGTAAGACCGCAGACAACATAACCACCGTCGAAGTCGGGCATCGTAGTCTTCAGAACATTGCTCATCTTTATGTTGTTGTCGATGTAGTCGGTAATGTCAGTTCCCTTTAGTCCTTGTTCCTTGGCATCTTCAAAATTGCGCTCCACTTCCCTGTCGAGTCTGTGCCCCATCCATTCGAGCATAATGTAGCTGTCGCTGTAGATTCTTGGACACTGCCCCATGGCTGTAATCTTGTCAAAAATCTCGTCTACATTGGTCATGTTGAAGTTTCCGCAGAGGCATAGGTTCTTGGCTCTCCAGTTGTTGCGTCGCAGGAAGGGGTGGACGTAAGTAAGTCCACTTTTCCCTGTAGTGGAATACCTCAAGTGGCCCATGTAAATCTCTCCAGCGAAGGCAAGATTCTTCTTTGCGTATTCAGGGTCGGAGATTTGGCTCGGCGTGAGTGATGCAAAACCTTTCTGGGCGTTCTTGAAGATTTCGGTAATGGCATTGGCACCCTCTGCCTTTTCGCGGAACATGTATTCGTTTCCAGGTTCCGTTCCAAGCTTTACGCATGCCATTCCTGCACCCTCTTGTCCACGGTTGTGCTGCTTCTCCATCATGAGGTAGAGTTTGTTCATGCCGTACATCCATGTGCCGTACTTGCGCTGGTAGTAGTCGAGTGGCTTAAGAAGCCTTATCATCGCTACACCACATTCGTGTTTTAACTGCTCCATTCTTTTGTGTTGTTTATCTGTTTTGTGTTTTATGTCTGTTGTTTATTCTACTGTCACCGATTTTGCCAGATTCCTCGGTTGGTCTACATCCTTTCCTCTGCAAACAGCAATATGGTAGGCGAGGAGTTGAAGAGGTATGGTGGCAAGTAGTGGTTCGAGGCACTCTAATGTCGATGGCATTTCTATTACCTCATCGGCTATACGGCTAATGGTAATGTCGTCTTTGCTGACAATGGCGATTACCTTGCCTTTCCTTGCCTTGACTTCCTGTATGTTGCTGAGCACTTTTTCATACATCGCATTGTGTGTGGCAATGACGACCACAGGCATGTCGGAGTCGATGAGGGCTATTGGACCGTGCTTCATTTCAGCGGCAGGATAGCCTTCGGCATGTATATAGCTTATTTCCTTAAGTTTCAAGGCACCCTCAAGTGCGACGGGGTAGCTGTAGCCACGGCCAAGGAAGAGGAAGTCTCGTGCGTAGGTGAAAGTGCGGCTGAGACGCGAGATGCGCTCGTTGAGTTTAAGCACCTCTTTCATCTTGTTGGGAATTTCGTGCAGTTCCTCCACCAGTTCCAGATAATCGGCTGAGCTTATTGTACCACGCTCTTTCGCCAGTGCCAAGGCAAGCATGGCGAGGACTGTAACTTGTCCTGTAAATGCCTTCGTTGAGGCTACTCCTATCTCAGGACCTACGTGGATATAGCTGCCAGTGTCGGTGGCTCGTGCTATACTTGAGCCAATGGCGTTGCAGATGCCGTAGATGAATGCCCCATGCTTCTTTGCAAGCTTTACGGCGGCAAGTGTGTCGGCTGTCTCTCCCGACTGTGAAATGGCAATGACGACGTCGTTTTCTGTAATTACAGGATTGCGGTAGCGGAATTCTGAAGCATATTCCACTTCGACAGGAATTCTGCAAAGGCTTTCTATCATCTGTTTGCCTATGAGGCCTGCATGCCATGAAGTGCCGCAAGCCACGATAATGAATCGGTTGGCGTTGAGCAGTTGCTTTTTGTAGTCGATGACAGCACTTAACACAACATTGTCGGTGGCAACGTTGACGCGCCCGCGCATACAGTTCGTCAGACAGTCGGGCTGTTCGAATATCTCTTTCAGCATAAAATGTGGATAGCCGCATTTCTCTATCTGCCCAAGGTTGATGTCTACAGTTTGTATTTCGGGAAAAAGTTCTTTATTGAGAATGTTTACGACCTTGAGTCCTTCTTTTCGGTTTATTACGGCAATGTTTCCGTCTTCAAGATAAACCACTTTGTCTGTGTATTCTACTATAGGACTGGCATCAGACCCGAGGAAGTATTTGTTGTCGCCTATTCCAACGACGAGAGGACTCTGGTTGCGGGCTGCAATGATGGTGTCGGGATTCCTGCGGTCGAGCAGGGCTATGGCGTATGCTCCAATAACTTCGTGAAGAGCCAATTGAACGGCTGTGAGCAGGTCGCATTGCTTACGTTCCTGGACATATTCAACCAGCTGTACTAAAACCTCGGTGTCGGTATCGGAAACGAAGTTGATGCCCTTGGCTTGCAGGCGTGTGCGAAGTTGTGCATAATTTTCAATGATGCCGTTGTGTATTATGGCAAGATTCTTCGATTGAGAATAGTGTGGATGGGCGTTGAGTGAAGAAGGCTCGCCGTGGGTTGCCCAACGGGTGTGTGCGATGCCTATTGTTCCTCCGACATTTTTGTCTTTGCAATAGTCGACAAGAACGTCGACCTTTCCCTTGGTCTTGTAGACATTGAGGTCATTGTCGTCGTTGATGAGTGCCACTCCAGCACTGTCATAACCTCTGTATTCGAGTCGCCTCAAGCCTTTTATGAGGATTGGGAAGGCTTCGCTGGTTCCAATGTATCCTACTATACCACACATATTATATAATATATTAGTTTAAATTGTTTGCAAAATTAATGCTATTTTTCCATACGTGCAAGAAAAACGTAAATTATTTGTTTCACTTAAGAAAAAAGCCGCAGAAAACAATGGCTCTCATTGTTGTCTGCGACTTAAATCTATTTCTTCTTTTCATTGCTCGTTATCTTATTCTGTCGGTCGACCTTACGAGTTTCTCGTCTGCCCATATTGCTTTGTATGACATGAAGTACATAGCAAGAGCGAACATGGGGGCGACGGATGCGAACTCAAGTTCAAATTTTACGTTGCCTCCGCCAAGCACTTGACTGAACACGGCGAAGACGATGAACCACCCAATTAGCAACAGCATGTTGAAGACACAGAGTCGAGCCTGCAACAATCGGTTGTGATAGGCGAAAATGGAGTATATGCCTAAGGCCGAAGATAATAGCAGAATGATGAATAGTGGACACACAGAGAAGTCTCTTGTACCCTGCATGGTGTAAATCCAAAGATTGTACTCCGTTCCCATGCGCATGCCCTCGGCATAGAAAGTACCTACAGGAAGACAGAGGCAGAGTATGCTAAGAATTACCGCCACCAACATGAATACCGTTTGTTTGCGCTGTATCATCTCTTATGCTTTGTTGGCTTAGTTGTTTTGTGAGTCTTTTTGCTGGTCGCGCCAATACACCTTGTTCTCAACGAACTCTTGTGTAGCGAGGAGCGATGGCTTGGGGAGTTTTTCGTAGTAGCGTGAGATTTCTATCTGCTCACGGTTTTCAAACACTTCCTCAAGGCTGTCGTTGTAGGAAGCAAACTCTGCGAGCTTCTTGCTGAGATCTTCCTTGATTTGCACAGAAATCTGGTTGGCACGTTTTGAGATGATCGCTACGCTTTCGTAGATGTTGTCTGTGTCTTTGCAAAGATCCATAATGTTGCGGGTCACGGTGTTTACCGGAGCTTTTGATTTCTTGTAATCCATTGTCCTTATATTATGTTATTTTATTTGTCCTCGTTAATCCAAAGATTATAAATCTTTAATATTTTAATACTTTAATACTTTAATATTTTAATACTTTAATTCTTTAATTCTTTATATCCCCTTAGTCTCCCGTCACTTTCTTGCATTTTTCGATGTATTTTTCTGCTGTGGCGCGTTCTTTGCTCTCAGGGAACTCATTAATGAATCCGTAGCATTCGTCTTCCGCTTCACGATAGCGGTCGATTCTTTTCTCCTCGACACTCTGTTGTGCCAATTCGTACTTGCTCTTCATTATGAGGATATAGAAGTCTTCGCGCATGCTTGTGAAAGGATAGGTCTTGAGGGTGTTTTCAGCAGTAACAATGCACGCTTCGTAGTTTGAACCTCCATTGGTGCAGTTTCCGAAATAGTCGCCGAGGTTGTAGTATAGGCGGGCAGAGAGATACTCCTTCAGTATCAACTTGTCCTGCAACTCGTAGAGACGGCGTTGAGCACGCTCTTTGTATGTCGATTCCGGAAAATAGTCGATGAATTCCTGATATGCATTAATTGCGCTTACTGTAGCCGTCTGGTCAAGTCGTGGCTCAGGGGTGGACTGGTAGAGCGACTGCCCGATATAAAATGCTGCCTGTTCTGCAAAGATTCCTTTAGGATAGGAAGTGAAATATTTTTTGAACGTCGCGGAGGCACTCTCATAGTCACGGTCGCAAAATTGCGCCATTCCAAGCATGTAAAGGCATTCCTGAGCCTTGTCGGTTCCCTTTTGTATGGTTACAAGTTCTTGTAGCAGTACAACGGCTTGGTTGAATTTGCCGTTAGCGAAACATTCTTTGGCAAACTCATATTTGTAGTCGGTGTCATTTGACTTGTACACTCTGTTGAACTCTGCCGCACAACTGCTAAGCAAAGCTATACACAAAAGTGGTATAATATATGCGTACTTCTTCATCTTTCTGTCTTTTGAGTGTGCAAAATTACTCATTTTCTGCCAAATTTCAAAGTAAAACATATATTTTTTACTAAAAAGTCTGCATTTATAACGTTTATTACGTCGAAATTGTGTAATTTTGCATTTATGAGCAAATTCAAATTGACTTCGAGATACAGTCCTACGGGTGACCAACCAGAAGCTATAGAGCAGTTGGTGGATGGGTTGCGGCGTGGAGACAAGGCACAAGTGTTGCTTGGAGTGACAGGCTCGGGAAAGACATTTACCATAGCCAATGTTATTGCCAAGGTGAATCGTCCGACACTGATTATTAGCCATAACAAGACCCTTGCAGCTCAACTGTATGAGGAGATGCGCGGTTTCTTCCCCGAAAATGCCGTGGAATACTATGTAAGTTACTATGATTATTATCAGCCGGAGGCTTATTTGCCGGCAAGTGACACATACATAGAAAAAGATTTGGCAATAAACGAAGAGATAGACCGACTGCGACTGCGTGCCGTTTCCTCATTGCTTTCCGGGCGACGCGACGTTGTTGTTGTTTCCTCGGTAAGCTGCATTTATGGCATGGGAAGTCCTATAGCTCTTTCAGAGAATGTAATAGAGGTTCGCAAGGGACAGACTATTGACCGTAACGTCTTGTTGCGCAAGCTCGTACAGGCATTATACACACGTAATGATATAGAACTGGCGCGAGGCAACTTTAGGGTAAAGGGCGATGTAGTAGATATTGCTCCTGCATATAGTGAGACCATTCTCAGGATTTCCTTCTGGGACGATGAAATAGATGCTATAGAAGAACTTGACGCGATGAGTATGGCTCGAATGGCGCAGTTCGACGAATATAGGATTTATCCCGCCAATCTTTTCATGACTACACAAGAGCAGACAAACGTAGCCATAAGAAATATTCAAGACGATTTGGTTAAGCAGGTTGCTTATTTTCAGGAACTTGGTGACCCCATAAAGGCTGATAGAATTAAAGAGCGCGTCGAGTATGACATGGAGATGATTAAGGAATTGGGACATTGTTCTGGTATTGAGAATTATTCAAGATATTTCGATGGGAGAAAAGCTGGTGAACGACCTTACTGTCTACTTGACTTCTTCCCTGAAGACTATCTTATGGTAATCGACGAGAGTCATGTCAGCGTTCCTCAAGTTAATGCTATGTATGGTGGCGATAGGGCACGAAAGCGGAATCTCGTTGAGTATGGATTCCGTTTGCCTGCTGCATTCGACAATCGTCCTTTGACGTTCGAAGAATTTATGGAAATGACGAATCAGGTCATTTATGTATCGGCAACTCCTGCTGATTTTGAACTTGATGAGTCAGAGGGCGTCGTCGTAGAACAGATAATTCGTCCTACAGGACTCCTCGACCCGGAGATAGATGTTCGCCAGAGCGAGAATCAAATTGATGATCTCACTGATGAAATACTTACTCGAAGCAATCGCAACGAGCGTGTATTGGTAACAACTCTTACAAAACGAATGGCAGAAGAACTTACGGAGTATCTGCTTGAACGTGGAATACAGACGGCATATATTCATAGCGATGTTGCAACTCTCGACCGTGTAAAGATACTTGAAGACCTACGTTCAGGAGTATATGATGTGTTGGTAGGTGTAAACCTGCTTCGCGAAGGACTTGATTTGCCAGAGGTGTCGCTTGTCGCCATTCTTGATGCTGACAAAGAGGGATTCTTGAGAAGTAAACGAAGCTTGACCCAAACGGCAGGTAGGGCTGCGCGAAATGTCAGAGGAAAAGTAATCATGTATGCCGATACCATAACAAAGAGTATGCAGGAGACGATAGATGAAACGAATCGTCGACGAATGAAGCAGCTGCACTATAACGAGATGCACGGAATCACCCCGCAACAGATTATGAAGAATTCAAAGAGTAGTCTGCGCCACGAGGCAGGCGTTGAGGAGTCAACGGAGAAGTCTACTAAAGGATATGCCCAGACTGCGTATGTTGGTCCTACAGAAGGCGCCTTTGCAGCTGATCCGATTATTCGCAGCATGACTCCCGAACAACTTGAGAAGAGCATAGCCAACACCACCATAATGATGAAGGAAGCAGCGAAAAACCTCGATTTCATACAAGCTGCACAATATCGTGACGAGATAATAAGGCTAAAGACCTTGCTGGGAGAGGGATAATTAGCTTTACATAGTATAAAAGTCTCTATCTAATAAAAAAAGTGTTAATATATTGGCAAATGACAATAATATTGAAATAATATTTGTAACTTTGCCCAATAAATTAATTTATAGTGAAATAAATGAATAAACTTATCATTGTAATATTGTGCCTAATGCCCATGATGGCTAACGCACAGGATAATACTTGGGAACGCATAGAGCAGGAAGAGACAGAAAACAGCAATGTCAACCCCGATCAGAAATATCTTGAGGGAGCTGTACCTGTGGTAAACGGAAAAGTTGAGTTCTCGACTATTATAGAGGCTCCAGGAAAGTCAAAAAGCGAAATCTATCAGATTGCGCTGAAATATATGACAAAGATGACCAAGGAGGCAAATCAGACAGAGTTTAGCCGAATTGTCATTGACAATCCTGCAAAGGGTGAACTTTGCGGAGCATTTCAGGAATGGCTTGTATTCAAGAGTTCTGCTCTTTCACTCGACCGTACTCGCTTTTTCTACAATCTCGTCGCAGAGTGTTCTGATGGAATACTGAAGCTGCGAATAATTCACATACACTATCTTTATGAAGAGGAGCGTGATCCTCAGCAGATGACTGCAGAGGAGTGGATAACCGATGAATATGCACTGCGTAAGGACAAACAGCGTTTGGCGAGGGGAACAGGAAAGTTCCGTAGGAAGACAATAGACAGGAAAGATTTTATTTTCAACAAGTTTAACTCATTACTCAACGACAAAAAATGACAACAGACAAGGAACGGCAGATTGATGAAATGGTGAAGTCGAGACTTCGCCACCATAGCCTTGATGACGAAGACCCACGTGAGTTGATGATGCTGAAGATACGCAATGTGCTCAACATTGTATTCATGCTCCTTGCTGTGGCAGGCGCCATTGTCTATGCAACATATAATGCGTCAACGGGTGGTTGGATAATAGGTGCTGCTGTCATAGTAAAGACTGTAGAAGTGTCACTAAGATTATTTAAGGTTTAAATGAAAAGAATTCTCATCTTTTTTGCAGTTGCAATAATTGCAGTCATAGCCAATGCGCAAGGATTTGACAGAATAGAGACCAATGGCAACGGATATATGACTGCTGACAACACGCAGCAGAACCGCAACTTCAATAAACATAACAACGACACCACGAAAAACAAGGAAGTGCCGAAGGGACTTCGCGTTTGGACTATAGACCGTAGGTTTGGCGATGTCATTCCTGCAAAGCCTGACACGAGTATGCACCTTTTCATGAACAGCATATTCAATACAGGTGTACATGGAGAGTACAATACCATTGGCAACAACTATACACCACGTATCAACCGTATCGTCATAGATAGACCGTTGACAGACCAGTTCTCTTTCGTTCAACCTTATGATTTTGTAACTTTCCAGCCCGACACATACCATTTCACAAATACTTTGTCGCCGCTGACAAACATAAAGTATGACAACTGCGGAAACAAGACCAACGGCGAGGACCACATTGATGCGAAGTTTGCCGTTAATGCCAACAAAAGACTTGGAGTGGGTTTTGACCTCAACTATTCTTATGCCCGAGGATATTTTGCCAATCAGAGTACTTCTCATTTTGGTGCTTTGCTCTATGGTTCATACGATGGTGACCGGTATAAGATGCACACAATGTTTTCGACCTATCATCGCAAGGCGGCTGAGAATGGAGGACTTCTAAACGACGAGTATATAACAAAACCGGAAATTTTCGAGGACAAGCTTGCCACTGATGAAATGCCTACCGTACTCACCCAGAATTGGAACCGTAACAACAGTTTTCATTTCTATTTCACACATCGCTATAGTATTGGCTTCTACAGAGATGTGAAGATGACAGAAGAGGAAATCAAAGCAAGGCAATTTGCAGAACAGTCGAAAAAGGACAACGAAGAGAAAAACCTTGACTCAAAAGGTAAAAGTCGCACTAAGGGAGGGCGACGCAAGGAGGAAAACGTTCCGCAGGGACGTCCCGACGGTGCTGCCATTGCAGGGGATGAACCAGTGGCGAAAAATGTGGCATCAGATTCTACGCGTGTTGCCGTTAACGATCAGGCTACCATGGACAGTCTGCTTGCTGCCAAGGCTGTTGAGGACTCCATAGCTGCAACGATGAAGAAGGAGTATGTACCAGTGACGAGTTTCATCCATACTCTCGACTTTAACAATTATGACCATATCTATCAGGCATACCAATCGCCTCAGGATTATTATGCCAATACCTATTATGATACCAATGCCGACAATGTTTATGCCGCCGACTCCATATACGACCAGACAAAACTTACGCAGGTGAAGAACACTTTCGCCATTGCAATGCTTGAAGGTTTCAACAAGTGGGTTAAGGCTGGGCTGAAAGTGTTTGCTTCCCACGAACTGAGAAAGTTTACAATGCCTGACTTGGTTGCCTCGGGTGAAGATGGGCAGCAAACCGTAGTGATGGGCAAGTGGAATGAGAATAATGTAAGCGTTGGAGGACAGTTGATAAAATCGTTGGGTAATACCTTCCACTACAATCTTTCTGCTGAAACATGGCTTGCTGGAGAGGATGCCGGACAACTGAAGGTAGATTTCTCTACCGACCTCAACTTCCGTCTTTGGGGTGACACTCTAACGCTTGCTGCAAAGGCATACTTTTATAATCTTCATCCTACGTTTCTCCATCGTCATTATCACTCAAAGCATCTTTGGTGGGATAACGACGATTTGAGCAAGGAAACTCGAACACGCATAGAAGGACTGTTCACTTATAGAAAGACAAATACAAAGCTGCGTGTGGCTGTGGAAGAGATACAGAATTATACTTATCTCGGCATGAGCTATGATCGTACTACTACTGCATTAACAGGAATGACAGTTTCTGTGAACCAGTGCAGCAGCAACATTAATCTCATTACTGCACAGTTGATGCAGGACTTTAAACTTGGACCTTTGCATTGGGATAATGTGCTGACGTATCAGAACTGCAGTCAAACAGATGTGTTGCCTGTACCGTCGTTCAACATTTTCACCAATCTGTATCTCCAGTTTAAGATTGCCGGTGTACTTTCAGTTGACCTTGGTGCCGATGCCACATTCTTCACAAAATACTACGCTCCTGACTATAGTCCACAGCTTAGTCAGTATGCTGTTCAGCAGAATGTAGAGAGTCGTGTAGAACTCGGCGGTTATCCGTTTATTGATATATATGCCAATATGCATCTGAAGCATACTCGATTCTTTTTGGTTTACAGTCATGCCAATGCAGGCAGTGGGACGAGAATGCAGTTCCTTGCTCCACACTATGCGCAGAACAATAGCATTATACGCTTTGGATTATCGTGGAATTTCTTCAATTGATAAGGATAAAAAAACGGAGACCATTTCAGTCTCCGTTTTTTAATTATTTCGAATGTAAAATAATCGATTGTGTTAGACCTCGTTGTTTGTCTGTTGCTGTAACTTTAATTGCACCTACAACCGTCTTGCTGCGTATGATGAATACAGCCTTTCCACTGAACAGCTTCATCTCAGGCTCTCTCATAGATAGTAGGGAAGTGGCATCTCCATTGCATGCAGCTTCGAAAACACCTGCTCCCTCTACTGTTATGGTGATATCATCGTCGAGGATAGGGCAGAAGGTGCCATTGGCATCTACAAGACTTACGGTGAGATAGGCGAGATCTGTTCCGTCGGCCTTCAGAGTGTTGTCGGCAGAAGCAGGACAGTCTATGTCGATATTCAGCATTGAAGGTTCTCCTGCTGTATTCATTGTTGTCTCTTCCATAATGCTGCCATCGGCGTTGTAGGCTATAACTCTTAGCTCTCCTGGTTCGTATTTTACGTTGTTCCAGCGCAGACGGAAACGGTCCAGTCGGCTATCCTTCTGCTTGCCAATACGACCTTGGCTGACACCATTGACGAACAGTTCTGCCTCGGGAGCGTCGGTGTAGCAATATACAGGCGTTACCTCGCCTTCACGTCCTGGCCATGTCCAATGTGGTAGGATATGCAGAGTATGGTCGTTCTTCTGCCAATGGCTTCGATAGAGATAGTAGCGGTCCTTAGGAAGTCCTGCAAGGTCGCAGATTCCAAAATAGCTGCTGCGGCTTGGCCAATAAGTGTCGTAGGGAGTTGGCTCACCGAGATAGTCGTATCCAGTCCATACAAACTCTCCAATAACCCAAGGATAGTCCTCTTGGCATCGCCAATCGTCGTCGGGCAGATTGCTCCATGAGCAGTATTCTGTATCGTAGCTTGAACATTGTCCGTCAGGATAAACAGCTTCGTTACTAACGACTACTGGGAACTTGTACACTCCGCGAGAGCTGACTGTTGAAGCCGTCTCAGAGCCTAACAGGAATCCCTGTGGCAGTTGTGAGATGTTTCTTTCGTATTTGTGGACACGATAGTTGAATCCAGGAACATCCATTACTTGTGCAAAGCCAGATTTGAGAGCCTCGTCAGCACGGTCCATGCCTTGTGTAACAGTGCGTGAAGGGTCTAACTCGTGGCAGATGGACTGTAGATGTCTTGAAATGCTGACACCTTCCTGGCTCCATTGTTCAGGGATTTCGTTACCGATGCTCCACATGATAATGGAAGGATGATTGCGGTGATGTAGTACAAGGTTGGTGATGTCGCGGTCGGCCCATTCTTTGAAGAACTTGGCGTAGCCATTCTTGCATTTAGGATAAATCCACATGTCGAAACTCTCAGCCATAACCATCATTCCAAGGGAGTCGCATAGTTCCATTTGCATTGTCGAAGGCATGTTGTGTGCCGTACGTATCGCGTCGCAGCCCATTGCCTTCATCGTCTTTATCTGACGAATAAGTGCTGCTTTGTTCTCTGCAGCACCAAGTGGACCAAGGTCGTGGTGCAGACAAACACCTTTCAGTTTGCGACTCTTGCCATTTAGTTGGAAGCCTCCTTCCTTTGTGATGGTTATGGTGCGAATGCCTACCTTCAACGATTCCTCATCCACCTTTTTATTGCCTACGTATTGGCTCAGTGAAAGAGTGTATAGATAAGGTGTCTCTGGCGACCATAAGCGTGGATTCTCAACATTCAGCGATGTCTTGACATTGCCTTTGGAGTCAGGTCTTGTAGTTGCAGTGGCTACGGTGTTGCCTTCTGCATCTTTAAGTTCTATGATGGTCTTGCCTGTCTTTCCCTTCACCTTGGCAGATAATTCTAAAGCAGCCTTGTTGTCGTCGGCACTAATGGTTCTAACAAATGTTTGCCAGGTTTCGAAGCGAGTGTCACCATTGAGCAGCAATTTCACAGGTCTGTATAAACCGCCACCTGGATACCAGCGGCTACTCTCCTCCACATTATTCAAATCAATCTCTATGTCAAGCGAAGACATCTTCGAATTTAGTGGAATGTCAACATTAAAGGCATTGTATCCGTATGGCCAATATGCCATTTCCTTGCCGTTTACCTTTACGTGGGCATTGCTCATCGCACCGTCTATCATCAACGTGGCATTGGAATAGCCCTTTGGAATGTTAACAGAGGTGCGATAGTGTCCTTCGCCAATCCATGGCAGAGCACCAGAGCGTCCCGACTTTTCCGACTTCTCTGTTTCGCCGTTTTGCTCTATGGCAACGTATTGCAGGTCCCATTTCTTGTCAAAAGGGCCAGCAATAGCCCAGTCGTGTGGTACGCAAACATTCTGCCATGTGGCATTGTCGCGTGAGAATTGCCAGCCTTCAGATAGCGTCATCTGCTGTCTTGGCTGCGCATAGGTAATGGCCGCAAAGGCCAAGGCCCATAAGGTTAGATAGTTTCGCATATAGTTTGTGTAAGATTATTTATTGTACTGTTTGTCTTATATTATAAATTCCACATTATTAAAAGTAAACATCCTCGTATGTAGGCTGTTTCTTCTTTTTTTCTGTCGCTTCACCCTTGTTTGGGTTGTCGTGACTTTCTGTGGTCTGTGGTCCGGAATTGGGTTCTGTCGTTTTATGACCTTCAACCTCACCACCGATAGGATTTCCATTTTCGTCCAACCTTATGGGTTGTTCTGTTACGACAGCAGTACTGTCTACAAGTGTCGAGTCTTCATCACGGCTGTGCCAGTAGCTTGAGCAGTTGTAGTCCTCGTATGCAATATCATCTTTTGCTTTAGGGAATTTACCGTGATATTGCTTCATGTTGGGATCGTCAAGGACAGATTGGAAGAAATATCCGCATATAGGAAGTGCCGTGCGACTTCCTTGACCAAGGGCTCCTGTACGGAAATGTATGCATCGGTATTCTCCTCCTACCCATGCTCCTGCCACAAGGTTAGGGCTAACGCCAACGAACCACGCATCGGAGTGGTTGTTGGATGTACCTGTTTTGCCGCCGAATTCTGTATCGTTGTGTTTGCCTACATATCCCCAAAGACTCATGCTCGTTCCCCCGGGTTCGCGCAGTCCTCCTTGCAGCATTTGTTGCATGAGGAATGCACTGCGATAAGGAATAGCTTGCTTCTGTTCCGTTGGAGCGGTATAGACTTCATTTCCGTCACGGTCAAGGATTCGTGTGACGAGAATAGGCTCATGCATCTTTCCGTCGTTGACGATCGTGCTGTAAGAGTTTACGAGTTCCAGAAGATTAACGTCGCTTGCACCAAGGGCGAGGGCAGGGGCATTGTCAAGTTTGCTTTTTATACCCATGGCATGTGCTGTTTCGATGATGTTTGAAATTCCCATTTCCTGTCCAAGCTTTACAGCTATTGAATTGATGCTCTGTGCAAAAGCTCCTTTAAGAGGAATGGTGTCGCCTGTGAAAAATCCATTGGCATTGGTAGGACACCAGTTTACCTCCTTCTTCTTCTGTGCGTCATATACCTTCATGCTGATAAACTCGTCCCTACGTCTGTCACATGGTGTAAGGCCCTGGTTCATTGCTTCTGTATAGACAAAGAGTTTAAATGTAGAACCCGGCTGTCGCATGGCAGTGACCTTGTCGTATTTCCACGACTTGAAGTCAATGTCGCCCACCCATGCCTTAACATGTCCGTTGTGCGGGTCCATAGCCACGAAACCACAGTGCATGAAACGCACCATATAACGTATGGAGTCCATCGACGACATTTCCATTTCTATGCTTCCCTTCTCGTAGTCGAAAAGCTTAACCTTGTGTGGACGGTTCATGTAATAGGTAATCGAATCAGGATCATTGGGAAAACGTTGCATTAGCGCCTTGTAGCAAGGTTGACGCTTTGCGATGCCTTCTATGAAGCCAGCTATCTCCTGATGTCTCTCATCCTGCCATGGATTGGTGTTCCCCCAATGGTTCTTGAAGTTGCGCTGAACGACCTTCATCTGTTTTATGGCAGCCTCCTCGGCATATTTCTGCATTCGTGTGTCGAGGGTGGTGTAGATTTTCAGACCGCTGGCGTCTAAGTCGAAATTGTTTTCCCTGCACCAGTCGTCGAGATAGTTTGCCACAGCCTCACGGAAATACTGTGCCTGTCCGTCGTAGCGGCTCTCTACACTATAGTCAAGTTTCAAAGGTGTTGTTTTCAGCGAGTCGTATGCTTCTCTTGTCAAATGTCCGTGGGTTAGCATATTGTTGAGCACAGTGTTGCGGCGCTTTAGGCTATTGTCGGGATTGATTCGAGGGTTGTAGAATGTCGTGGCCTTAAGCATACCTACGAGGACAGCAGCCTGTTCGGTGGTCATCTCCTTTGGCGTCGTACCGAAGTAGGTCTTGCAGGCTGTCTTTATGCCAAAGGCATTAGAGCCGAAATCAACGGTGTTGGCATACATGGTAAGGATTTCGTCCTTGCTGAATATCATCTCAAGTTTTACAGCTGTTATCCATTCCTTACTCTTCATTATCAGAATCTTAAGTCCTGGAATATTGCCGAGAAGTCCTGTTGAGTAGTTTGTGCGCACTCGGAAAAGATTCTTTGCGAGTTGTTGCGTTATGGTAGAGGCACCACGGGCATCGCGATGAACGGCATAGTCTTTCATCGCGGCAAATATGCCAATGGGGTCAATGCCCTTGTGGTGGAAGAATCTTTCGTCTTCGGTATCGATAAGGGCACGGAAGAATTCCGGGTTTATCTCTTCGTATTTCACGGGAGTACGGTTCTCGTTGAAGAACTTGCCAAGCAGCACACCGTCGGCACTGTATATCTCCGAAGCCTGGTTGCTGATGGGATTCTTTATCTGCGAGATGCCTGGTGACTTTCCGAAAAGCCAAAGGAAGTTGATGTCTACAGCACCAAGATAAACGATAAGTGCCACTATGAAGGTTGCAAATGCCACAGCTGTTTTTGTGTACCATTTCCTTCCTTTATACAATCCCTTGTACCACGAACCGAAATGTCGGAACGCTGACCAAATGGAGCTTGCAACGTTAGCAAAGGCTCCCTTTTCCCTCTCTTCGTTATTGTTCATAATCGAGATGTTTTTTATTCCGCAAACTTGTCAACTTTTCAATTCGTCAACTTGTCAACTAAAAACTTAATTATTTTTTCTGTTTCAGCGGCATCAAACCACAAGATGTCGTCGTCTTTCTTGTACCACGTCAGTTGCTTTCGTGCATACCTTCGTGTATTTCCTTTGATGCGCTCGACAGCTTCGTCGAGTGACCACACTCCGTCAATGTAGTTGAACATTTCCTTGTAACCCACGGTATTCAGCGAGTTGAGGTGTCGAAGTGGGTATAGTTGCCGAGCTTCTTTTTCCAGTCCTCCTTCCAGCATTGAATCAACTCGCCTATTAATGCGGTCGTAGAGTATTTCGCGGTTGCGGTTGAGTGCTATCTTTACGATGCGGAAGGGACGTTCTTTTTTTTTCTTTATGCGAAATGATGTGTAGGTAAGGCCTGTCTGATGGCATATTTCCAAGCCGTGTACCACACGTCGTGCATTGTTGTGGTCGACAATGTCAAAATATTCCGGGTCTTTCTTCCGAAGTTCGTCGAGAAGCGGCAGTAGCCCCTCCTCGGCAAGTCTTCGTTTGTATAGCTCCCTGACATCGTCGTGAATGGTAGGAATGTCATCGATTCCGTTGCATACGGCATCGATATACATCATGCTGCCTCCTGTCAAGAGTGCTAAGCCGTCCTCTCGTCCTTGAAACATTTTGCCTAACAATTGCATTACATCCTGTTCATACATCGAGGCGTTGTAATATGCATCAATGTCGAGAGTAGCTACGAAATGGTGTTTCACGCGTTTTTGCTGTTCTGCTGTCGGTGCTGCCGTGCCAATCTGCATGCCGCGGTAAATCTGCCTTGAGTCGGCGTTGATAATAGGTATTCCGTAGCTTTCTGCAATGTCGAGACAAAGGTCTGTCTTTCCTACTGCTGTGGGACCAGTGATAACGAGAAGTGTATTCATTGTCAGCGTATTACACCACGCTTAGAGTCCTCGATGAACTTGCAGATGTATTCAACTTCCTTAACGCCAGGATATTTTGTCCTTGCTTCCTGTATGCCATCCTTTAATATGCCGTTGGCATAGATGATGCGGTAAGTATCGTGGATCATGTCAATCTGCTCGTTGCTGTAGCCTCTGCGGCGCAGTCCGATGATGTTGATGCCACAGTAGCGTGTAGGTTCTTTTCCTGCAATGACGTAAGGAGGAATGTCGAGGCTGAATCGACAGCCGCCTTGAATCATGACATATCCACCGATGCGGCAGAACTGGTGGCAAAGGACTGTAGCACTGAGTATTGCGTTGTCGTCAATCTCAACCTCGCCGGCAAGTTTTGTAGAGTTGCCGATAATGAGTCCGCTGCCGAGAATGCAGTCGTGGGCAACATGCATGTTCTCCATGAGCAGGTTGTTCGAACCCACTACGGTTTTGCCACGGCTTGCCGTACCTCGGCTGATGGTGACGTTTTCGCGAATGCTGTTGTTGTCGCCTATTTCGCAGAATGATTCCTCACCCTTGAACTTCAGGTCCTGTGGCTTGGTGCTGATGCTGGCACCTGGAAAGAACTCGTTGCCGTTGCCTATTCTTGCGCCCTCGTGAATGGTGACGCTGTTGTACAACTTGTTGTTGTCGCCAATTGCGACGTTCTTGTCTATGTAGCAGAATGGCCCTATCTCGTTGTTGTCTCCCAATTTTGCCTCGGGATGGACGAAGGCCATAGGACTGATAGTATTCATTTTTTCTTCCAAAAAATTAGTAATTAAATAATTAAAGAATTAAAGTTCCTTTAGCACCGTTTTACTTGTTCTTCACAATCTGTGCCGTGAACGTTGCCTCGGAAACGACGTGGTCGCCAACAAAGACATAGCCCTTCATCGATGAAATGCCATGGCGAATTGGTGCGAGCAGGTCTACCTTGAACAGCAGCGTGTCGCCGGGAACAACCTTTTGACGGAACTTTACGTCGTCTATGCGGAGGAAGTATGTTGACCAACGCTCCGGCTCGTCGACAGAGTTCAGCACCAACAGTCCACCACACTGTGCCATAGCCTCAATCTGCAGCACTCCCGGCATTACCGGTTCCTGTGGGAAGTGCCCCTGGAAGAAAGGTTCGTTGCTCGTCACGTTCTTCACTCCAACGATGCTTGTTGCGCCCAGGGCTATGACCTTGTCCACCAGCTGCATGGGATAGCGGTGTGGAAGCAGCTCGCGTATGCGGTTGACGTCCATTAGTGGTTCTTCGTTCGGGTCGTAGATGGGAGCCTGAATCTCATGCTTGCGGATTTCCTTGCGCATCTGACGGGCGAACTTGTTGTTGATGGTATGACCTGGACGAGTAGCAATAATGCGGCCCTTTATAGGCTTGCCTATCAGTGCCATGTCGCCGATGATGTCGAGCAGCTTGTGTCGTGTACATTCGTTCTCCCACACAAGAGGCTTGTGTTGTATATAGCCAAGATTGTTGGCGTCCCGGTGTTCTGCCTGTAGCATGTCTGCAAGCTTGTCGAGTTGCTCCTGCGAAATCTGCTTCTCGTAGATGACGATGGCATTGTCGAGGTCGCCGCCCTTTATTAGGTTTGCGTTCAGCAGAGGCTCAATGTCGCGTACGAAGACAAAGGTGCGTGCTGGAGCAATCTCTTTCGAGAAGTCTTCCATGCGGTCGAGCGATGCAAACTGGCTGTCGATGTACTTTGAGTTGAACGAGCACATGGCTGTTATGCTGAATTCCTCGTCGGGAAGTATTGTTATGCAAGAGCCAGTCTTTTCGTCCTTAACTTCGATTTTCTTTCTTATGATATACCAGTCTTTCGGCGCATTGAGCTCCTCGATGCCTATTTCGCCAATTTTCTCTATATATTTCACGGCGCTGCCATCAAGAATGGGGAACTCAGGACCATTAACCTGAATGAGGCAGTTGTCAATGCCGAGGGCATAGAGGGCTGCAAGCCCATGCTCTACAGTCGATATGCGTATGTCGCCTTTCCCGAGTACGGTACCACGCTGAGTGTCAATGACATTCTCTGCTATTGCCTCAACGATAGGCTCTCCTGGCAGGTCAATACGCTGGATTTTATATCCGTGGTTCTCTTTTGCAGGATTGAAAGTCACAGTCAGGCTCAGACCTGTATGGAGTCCTTTTCCGCAAAGCGAGAAACTTCCCTTCAGTGTCGTTTGTTTCGTCATGTTCATCTTACATTATTTTGTTGTTCAATTCTTCTACTTGTTTTTGCAACTCGTTAAGCTGTTTGTATATGTCCGGCAGTCGGCGGAAGATGGCTTGTGACTTGAAGTATGCCTTCGGCTCCATAGGTGGTGTTCCTATGAGTGTCTCGTTGCCCTTAATCTTGCCTGGTACTCCCGATTGTGCTCCAAGGAAAGTCTTGTCGCCAATGGTGATGTGTCCTGCTATACCCACCTGTCCGCCAAACATGCACCACGAACCAATCTTCGTACTTCCAGCAATGCCCACTTGTGCAGACATTACGGTGTTTTCTCCAACTTCACAATTGTGTGCCACTTGAACGAGGTTGTCGAGCTTCACACCCTTGTGGATTATTGTGCTGCCCATCGTCGAACGGTCGACGCATGTGTTGGCTCCAATCTCCACATTGTCCTCGATTATTACGTTTCCTATCTGTGGAATCTTGTCGTAGCACTCGCTGTTGGGAGCGAAGCCGAATCCGTCGGCACCGATCACGCAACCTGCATGGAGTACACAGTTGCTGCCCACCTCACAATGGTGATAGACGACTGCATTGCTGTAAATCTCGGTATTGTTGCCAACAGAAGCCTCTTCGCCTATTGTAACATGTGGATGCAGTACGCATCCGTCGCCAATTACAACTTTTGGTCCTATGGCGACAAATGGTCCAATATAGCAGTCCTTTCCTATCTTTGCCGAAGGGTGAATGAACGCCAGCGAGTCGATGCCTACTTTCTTTGGCTTCATCGAGGCATAGAGCTGCAACAGCTTTGCTACACACTCGTAGGCGTCCTTCACACGAATCAGGGTTGCCTTGGTTTCCTTCTCCAACTTCACGTCTTCGTTGATTAGCACTATCGACGACTCTGTGTCGTAAATGTAATGCAAATACTTCAAGTTAGAAAGGAAAGAAATAGCACCTTTCTTGCCTTCCTCAATCTTTGCAAATGTATTGACGCTTGCCAATTCATCGCCTTCTATTCTTCCGCCGACAAATTCGGCTATCTGTTTAGCTGTAAATTCCATTTTGTAGTCTATTGTTCTGCAAATGTAGCAAAAATAAATCAGATGTGCACGAGAATGATGAAAAATAATCGACTTTTTAAGATTATTATTCAAAAATTACAATCCGTGCTCTTTAAGTACGGCATCCATTTGCTCCTTCAGTTCTTTTGCCTTTTCTCCTGCCACAGTGTCGAAGTCGGCACCATTGCTGGCGTAGATTATTCCACGCGAACTGTTTACGAGCAGGCCGCAGTCGGCATTCATGCCGTATCGGCACACTTCCTCAAGGCTGCCGCCTTGTGCTCCAACTCCAGGAACAAGCAGGAAATGGTCGGGAGCGACACGGCGTATGTCCTCAAACATCTTGCCCTGTGTAGCACCAACTACATACATCATGTTCTCAGGAGTTCCCCATTGCTGACTTGTGCGCAGCACCTTTTCAAACAGGCGTTCCCCGTTGGTATCCTCGGTGAGCTGGAAGTCGTGGCTGCCCTTGTTGCTTGTCAGCGCAAGCAGGATGACCCATTTCCCTTCGTATCCGAGGAATGGCGTCACGCTGTCTTCGCCCATGTATGGGGCTACTGTCAGCGAGTCAACGTCATATTCTTCGAAGAATGTGCGTGCATACATTGCCGATGTGTTGCCAATGTCGCCGCGTTTTGCGTCGGCAATGATGAAATGGTTGGGATAGTATTTCTTCAGGTAGTTTACTGTCTTTTCGAAAGCCCTGAGACCGTTTGTTCCAAACGCCTCGTAAAAAGCCAAGTTGGGCTTGTAGGCTACGCAGTATTCTGCCGTTGCGTCGATTATTGCCTTGTTGAAGGTGAATATCGGTTCCGAACCTTCGAGCAGATGTTGTGGCACCTTCTTCAGGTCTGTATCAAGACCTACGCAAAGGAAAGTGCGCTTGGTCTTAATTTCTTCTATCAGTTGTTGTCTATTCATTGTTCAATTCTTTAATCATTAAATACTATATCAGTCAGAGCTTCGCCTTGTCCTTTAATTTTTTAATTCTTTAATTGTCAGAGTTTTCTCTGACTACAGTTCCGCTTCCTTCATTCGTTCGGCATTCTCAGCCACGGTGAGGGCATCTATCATGTCCTGAATGTTTCCTCCGAGGAATCCTTGAAGGTCGTGGGTAGTGTAGCCTATACGGTGGTCGGTCACGCGACCCTGTGGGAAGTTGTAGGTGCGAATCTTGGCACTGCGGTCGCCAGTAGAGACGAGAGTCTTGCGGCGGTTGGCAATGTCGTCGACGTATTTTTGGTGTTCCTTGTCATATATAAATGTACGCAGGCGTGAGAGTGCGCGTTCCTTATTCTTAGGTTGGTCGCGCGTTTCTGTACATTCTATCAGAATCTCTTCTGTCTCGCCCGTGTTAGGGTTTTTCCACATATAGCGCAGTCGCACACCCGATTCCACCTTATTGACATTCTGTCCTCCTGCTCCTGACGAACGGAAGGTGTCCCACTTTATCTCGCCTTCGTTGATGGTAACCTCAAACTTGTCGGCTTCGGGCAGTACGGCAACGGTGGCTGCACTGGTGTGCATTCTGCCTTGTGTCTCTGTGGCAGGGACACGCTGTACGCGGTGGACGCCCGACTCGTATTTCAGTACACCATAAACACCGTCGCCGCTTACGGCAAAGTCAATTTCCTTGAATCCTCCCACAGCACCTTCGCTCACGCTCGTAATGGAGAGGTTCCACCCCTTTGAGTCGCAGAACTTCTTGTACATTGAGAAGAGGTCGCCTGCAAAGAGTGCCGCTTCGTCGCCTCCTGTTCCGGCACGAATCTCCATCTGCACGTTCTTTGCGTCCTCCGGGTCTTTTGGCACCAGGGCAATTTTTATTTCTTCTTCAATCTTAGGTTGCAGTTCTTCGTTTATTGCCAATTCCTCGCGCGCCATTTCCTTCATCTCGGGGTCGCTTTCGTTGGCAATAATGTCCTTTGCCTCCTTTATGGAGTCGAGGCAAGAGATGTAGCGCTTGCGGGCATCCATAATGTCGCCCAAGTCCTTGTATTCGCGTGTCAGTTTCACGAATCGCTCCTGGTCGGCAATTACCGCTGGGTCGGTGATGAGCGTAGAGACTTCCTCAAAACGGCTCACCAGTCCGTCAAGTTTCTGTAGTATGCTGTTGTTCTCAATCATTTGGGTTCAACGAACTTTAATTCTTTAATCCTTTAATTCTTTAATTCTTTAATTCTTTAATTGCGAAGTAATGTTAGTCGTAGTCAAACGTTCCGTACTCCGACTTTATTGTGAGGCTCTTCTTGCCTTCTTCTATATGTCCTACAATCTGTGCGTCGATGTTGAAGCTGCGGCTTGTCTCGATGACCTTCTCTGCATCTTCTGGACTGACGTAGATTTCCATTCGGTGACCCATGTTGAACACCTTGTACATCTCTTTCCAGTCGGTGCCGCTCTCGTCGTGAATGATGCGGAACAGCGGTGGAATAGGGAACATGTTGTCCTTCACCACGCGGCAGTTGTCGCCTACGAAGTGAAGCACCTTCGTCTGCGCTCCACCTGTGCAGTGAACCATACCATGAATCTGTGGACGCATCAGGTCGAGCAGCTTCTTTATGACGGGGGCATAGGTGCGGGTAGGGGAGAGGACGAGCTGACCAGCATTGACCTCCACGCCTTCAACCTCTTGGTCGAGACGGTAGCCTCCGCTGTAGACGAGTTCGTTGGGCACGGCATGGTCGAAGGTCTCTGGGTATTTCTCTGCCAGATACTTGTTGAACACGTCGTGGCGTGCAGACGTAAGTCCGTTGCTTCCCATTCCTCCGTTGTATCGGTCTTCGTAGGTTGCCTGTCCGCAAGAGGAGAGTCCTACGATGACGTCGCTGGGGCGAATGTTGGCGTTGTCGATGACGTCGCTTCGTTTCATGCGGCATGTTACGGTAGAGTCGACTATAATTGTGCGCACGAGGTCGCCCACGTCGGCGGTCTCGCCTCCTGTGGCATAGATGCCTATGCCCATCTCGCGCATCTGCTTCAGCAGTTCGTCCGTACCATTAATAATGGCAGAGATTACTTCACCTGGAACCAGCATTTTGTTTCTGCCTATGGTGCTCGAAACGAGAATGTTGTCTACGGCACCAACGCATAGCAGGTCGTCGGTGTTCATTATTAGTGCGTCTTGTGCAATGCCTTTCCACACGCTCAGGTCGCCCGTCTCTTTCCAGTAGGCATAAGCCAGCGACGACTTTGTTCCTGCGCCGTCGGCGTGCATTATGTTGCAGTAGTCGGGGTCGCCTCCCAGAATGTCTGGTATAATCTTGCAGAAAGCCTGCGGAAAAATACCTTTGTCGATGTTCTTTATAGCATTGTGAACATCCTCCTTTGCGGCACTGACGCCACGTAGCATATATCTGTTGTCTTTGTTCATATCGTGTTTAATTCTTAATTTTCAACTTTCACTTTTCAACTTTCAACTTTCAACCTTCAACCTTTGCTGTGCCAAAAGTCCCAGCTCGCGAAAGCTTGGAGAAGCAGCATTTCAAGTCCGTTCTTTGTCGTTGCCCCATATTTTTCTCCGTTTTTCATGAAGAGCGTTTCGTTGGGGTTGTATATAAGGTCGTAGAGAATCGTTTTGCTGTTCATTGCCTCGTATGGCAGTTCTGGACATTCGTCCGTGTGCGGATACATTCCGCATGGAGTGCAGTTTACGATGACGTTGTATTCCTCCACAATCTCTGGTGTTATTTCCTTATATTGTATTGTGTTTGGACGGTCGTATCGGCTAACGAACACTGTTTCCAGCCCGAGGCTCTTCAGTCCGTATTGTATTGCCTTCGATGCTCCTCCTGTGCCAAGGATCAGAGCCTTCTTGTGGTATTTCTCAATCATAGGCTCTATGCTTTTGGTAAATCCGATGACATCGGAGTTGTATCCTTTGAGAATTGTGTTGTTTCCTTCGTGTTCCACCTTGATGACGTTGACGGCTCCTATGGCTCTCGCCTCAGGGCTTACCATGTCGAGGAAGGGCATCACCTTCTCCTTGTAGGGAATGGTGACGTTCAGTCCGCGCAAGTTAGGATTCGTCTCAACCACTTCCGTAAGGGCGTCGATGGTTGGTATCTCAAAATTCTCATAAACGGCATCCAATCCCTCGTCGGCAAACTTCTGGTTGAAGTAGCTTATTGAAAACGAGTGACCCAACGGATATCCTATCAAACCATATTTGTCCATGATGTGTATATCTTTTTGTTTATTGTCATTTTGTTGCCATGTAGAGGGTGCATATTCCGAACGTCAGCCGTCGGAACGATGTCTCTGCGAATCCCGCACGCTGCAGTATTGCCATCATCTTCTCGCCTTGTGGAAAGGCTTCAATGGTGGCGGTAAGATACGAGTATGCTCTGTTGTCCTTTGATATTATCCTACCCCAGGTTGGCAGTACGGTGTGGGAATAAATGTTGAAGAGTGTCTTCATGGGATTTTTTGCGGGTTGCGTCAGCTCTATAACGCAGAGATGCCCGCCTGGTTTCAGGACGCGGCACATTTCGGCAAGTCCTTTGTCGAGGTTGGGGAAGTTGCGTATTCCAAATGCTGCCGTGACGGCGTCGAAGGTGTTGTCGTCGAACGAGAGGTTCATGCAGTCCTCCTTTGCAAATGTTATGGTGTCTGCCAGCCCTTCCTGTTCCACCTTCTGTCTGCCTATGTTCATCATGCCTTCAGAAATGTCTGCCCCCACAAGTCTTTTCGGTCGCAGTTTCTTTGCTGCAAGAATGGCGAAGTCGCCCGTTCCTGTAGCTACGTCGAGTAGGGTTTGTGGCTTGTATTTGTCCAGAGTCTGAATTGCCTTCAGTCTCCACCCCTTGTCGATGTTCCACGACAGCCTGTGGTTGAGTTTGTCGTAAGTGGGTGCAATGCTGTCAAACATCTCCTCCACCTGCTTGCCCTTGTCTCCTTTGCTGTCGTAAGGCTTGATTTTCTCTTGTTCGTACATAATATTGCAATATCAGCCGCAAAGTTAGTAAAAGTTGCTGAGATTACAAAATTATTTCTAATATTTATTCACTGTAAGGCTTAAGTTTTTTGACTTATGCACAGGAAAAAAGCGCGGTTCACTTGCTTTTTTCCAATGAACTGCGCTTTGTGCGTTTGTAGCTGCGATATTCGTCGAGCGGAATTTCCACGTCCGACTCTTCGAGTTTTGTCGCCTGTGGCAGATGGAACTTCATGTATTTTATGTTCAGTCCGCGTTCTATCCACTGTGCCTCGTAGTATGTCTTTATGCCGAGAATGTGTTGCGTCGCCTCGTCAATGCCTTCAGTGTGGTAGAGGTCGTCGGTCTTGAACACCAGCGGCAGGTTGTTGTGCTCCACCAGCAGCGATGTGTAGGTGAAGAGGAAGTTGCTGTCGGTCTTCAGGTGTACTATACCGCCGTCGACGAGGAATCGTCGGTAGCGTTCCAGGAAGAAGGTGCTCGTAAGTCGCTTGTGTACGTTCTTCATCTGTGGGTCGCTGAACGTAAGCCATATCTCCTGCACCTCGCCAGGAGCGAAGAAGCGGTCGATAATCTCGATGTTGGTTCTTAGAAATGCCACATTGCTAAGGTTTCCCTCCAGTGCCTGCTTGGCTCCCGCATGCATTCTGGCTCCCTTAATGTCCACTCCGATGAAGTTGACGTTAGGGAACAGTTTGGCAAGCCCTACCGTGTACTCTCCTTTTCCACATCCAAGTTCGAGTACGATGGGGTTGTCGTTATGGAAATAGCCGCTTCGCCATGCTCCTTGCAAGGCGAAAGGCTCTTCGGTCATTGCTGAATAGGGAAACTGGAAGACGTTGCTGAACGTCTCCATTTCAGCGAATTTCTGCAGTTTTCCTTTGGACATAGTTTTTTTTAGTTGACAAGTTGACAAGTAAACGAGTTGACAAGTTGACAAGTAAACGAGTTGACAAGTTGACGAGTTGATAGTTGACGAGTTCTTAGTTGACAAGTTGACAAGTAGACGAGTTGATAGTTTAACCACCTATTACCCTCAATGGTAATAACTTGTCAACTTGTCAACTTGTTTACTCGTCAACTTTTCTTCAACTTGTTTACTCGTCAACTTTTCTTCAACTCGTTTACTCGTCAACTTTTCTTCACCTCGTCAACTGAACTTATTTTCCAGCCAGAGGCGATGCTTGGGTGTAGGTGCGTGAGCCCAGCTCCTTGTCAAGCATGTAGAGTCCGTAGCCGTTGTCCTTTATCATCTTGATGTTGTCGATGTAGCCCTGGGCAGTCTCCTCTTCCTCAACCTGCTCGTCGATGAACCACTTCAACATGCTTGTTGTAGCATAGTCGTTCTCGGCAACGCTGAGTGCATAGAGGTTGTTGATGAGGCCTGTCACCTTCTGCTCGTGAGCCAGTGTGCTCTCGAACACGTCGAGAATGTTCTTCCACTCTGTTGGCACAGCGTCGATAGGCTTCAGTTCCACCTTTCCGGCGCGTGAGATGACGTAGTTGAACATGATCTTGGCATGGTCCTGCTCCTCCTGGAACTGCACCTCAAACCACTTGCCCATGCCAGGGTTGCCGTTTGCGTGGCACCATGCTGCCATAGACAGATAAAGATAAGCCGACCAAAGCTCGGCGTTGATCTGGGCGTTAATAGCCTCTTCTACTTTCTTGTTTAACATAGCCGTAAGTTTTTTATTATTAAAAGTCTTTAATTCTTTAATACTTTAATTCTTTAATTTCGTAATCTAACATTATTCGATTACGACTGTTGTCCATCCGTGCTTGTCCTCCTCTGTTCCGTATTGTATGCCTCGCAGATGGTTGTAGAGCTTTTCGCTCATCGGGCCTGGCTTGTCGCCGAAAACGTAGCTCTTGCCGGTCTCTACGTCGTCGATGCGCGAGATTGGTGAGATGACGGCAGCAGTGCCGCAAGCTCCGGCTTCCTCGAATGTCTCAAGCTCCTCTTCTGGAATGTGGCGTTGCTCAACCTTCATTCCAAGGTCCTCGGCAAGCTGCATCAGCGACTTGTTGGTGATTGACGGCAGTATGCTTGTCGATTTCGGTGTGACGTAGGTATTGTTCTTTATGCCGAAGAAGTTGGCAGCGCCAGCCTCGTCGATGTATTTCTTTTCCTTGGCGTCGAGGTAGAACTCACAGGCGTAGCCCAGGTCGTGGGCTTTCTTGTTGGCGAGGAGTGAAGCGGCATAGTTGCCACCAACCTTATATATACCGGTGCCGAGTGGTGCTGAGCGGTCGTGGTCGCGGATGATGACGTATGGGTTGGCGAAGAAGCCGCCTTTGAAGTAAGGACCCACTGGTGTGACGAATATCAGGAACAGGTATTCGTTGGCAGGGTGAACTCCCACCTGTGCGCCTGTTCCCACGAGCAGCGGACGAATGTAGAGTGTTGCTCCGCTCTCGTATGTCGGTATCCACTCCTGATTAAGTCTCACCACTTTCTTGACCATTTCCTCGAACAGTTCTGTGGGCAGCTCGGGCATTAGTATTCCTCGGCAGGTGCTCTGCAGGCGCTTTGCGTTCTCGTCCATACGGAACACGCGCACCTTGCCGTCGGGGCAGCGATAAGCCTTCAGTCCCTCGAAAGCCTCCTGGCCGTAGTGCAGGCAGGTTGCTGCCATGTGCATGTTGATGTACTCGTCGGAGCAAACTTCTATTTCGCCCCATTTGCCGTCGCGATAATAGCAACGAACGTTGTAATCAGTCTTTCTGTAACCGAAAGAGAGATTTGCCCAATCCAAATCTTTCATATTATGTAATGTTTTATGTTTCTACGCTAAATTGTTGCAAAAGTACGAAGAATTATTCTAATATGCAACGATTTCACACTTTTTTTTATTCTTCTGACTTCGTTAATACTTTCTTCACCTCCTTGTCGGCCATTGTCAGCTTGTCTTTGCAGAGCTTTATCAGCGTCTGTGCACGCTTCAGTTCTGTGCTCAGCGAGTCGATGTCCAGCTCGTTGTTCTCCATTCGCCTTACTATGCTTTCCAGCTCCTTCACGGCGTCCTCGTATTTTATTGTCTTTTCCATAAGCGTTTTCAGTTTATTGTCGATGTTATTGTTCCTTTCTCAAGTCGCGTCTCTATCTTGTCGCCCGCCTTCACTTGCCTTGGGTCGCGCAGTGCCTTTCCGCCAATCAGGGTTATGCTGTAGCCCCGTTGCAGCAGCAGTTGCGGGTCGAGGCTTTTGGTGCGTCCCTCAAGCAGTTCGAGGCGGTGCCTTTCGAGCATCAGTATGTGTTCCACAGTTGTGGAAATATTGCTCTCCAACTGACGGACAAAATTTCCACAGTTGGAAAGGCGCATTTCGGCAAGTCGGAACAGTCGTTCCTGCAGTATGTCCAAGCGTGCCTCGTTTCTGTCCTTCACCGTGGTGAAGAGTGCCGGCAGGCGTTCCGCCAAGCGGTTCAGGCGCAGCTTTTCCACTTCCATCTTCCTTGATGTGAGGTTGACAATCCGCTGCCTTGCCTCGTCCACTCTCATTTCCACGGCGTGGAGGTTGTCGACGAGCAGTGCCGCCGCCGCCGTAGGCGTTTTCACTCTTGTGTGCGAAACCATGTCGAGTATGCACTCGTCACGGTCGTGGCCTATGCCTGTTATAATAGGCAGTGGGAAGTTGGCTACGTTCTCCGCCAGTTCAAGGGTGTCGAAGCCTGCCATGTCGCTTGTGGCTCCACCACCTCTTATAATAACAACGCAGTCGAAGTCGTCGCATCGCTCGTTGATGGCGTTCAGTGCCTTTATTATGCTGCGCTCCACGTCCTCGCCCTGCATGGTTGCGGCAAACAGCTCCGCCTCGAAATGGTAGCCGTAGGAGTTGCCGTAGAGTTGGTTGGCAAAGTCGCCGTAGCCGGCTGCCGTCCTGCTTGACACCACGGCTATGCGCTGTGCGAACATAGGCAGCTGAAGCTGTTTGTTCAGGTCGAACACGCCTTCCTCCTTCAACCGTTTTATTATCTCCTGTCGGCGGCGCGCCATGTCGCCGAGAGTGTAGTTTGGGTCGATGTCCGAAATTATCCATGAGAAGCCGTATGCCTCGTGGAACTGTGCGTGGACTTCTATCAGCACTTTCATGCCGGCTCGCAGTTGCTGTCCTGTGGTTTGCTCGAAATATGGTTTCACCATGGCCCAAGTCTGTCGCCAGCATCGTGCCGAGGCCTTCGCCACAGGAGTGTTGTAGCGTTTGTCCTTTTCTATCAGTTCCATATAGCAGTGGCCGCCGTTCTCCCTAAGTTCCGAAATTTCCGCCTCCACCCAATACGCCCTTGGCAACCCGATTTCTATGGTTTGCCTCACAAGGTTGTTGAGTTCGTATAGCGTTATTGTCTTCATTGTTCTAACTTAATTGAGGAGTGTGGAGTGTGGAGTGAGGAGAGAGAATAGCGAGAGCCTTGATTTGAGATAAAACTGCGCAGTTCAGTAATCTCACTTCTCTCTCCTCACTCCACACTCCTCACTCCAAGGGCCTTCACAAAATCCGGCACTCCATATCCGTAGATGTTGTCGGGGTGGGCATAGTTGTTGCCGCATCGGCGCACTATGTCTATCAGCTCCAATGCCGTCTTCTCGGGCATGGCTTGCCACAGACACGCCATAAGTCCGCAGACGAGTGGTGTGGAGAACGACGTTCCCATGTCTTCCATCACCGTGCCGCGTGCCGAAATGAGTGTCGCTGGACTTCCTATCGCCATGAGGTCGGGCTTTATTCTGCCGTCTTGCGTCGGGCCTATGCCGCTGAATGGGGCATTGGTGAGCGTCGACGTCAGCGCCCCTACGGTGATGATGTCCTCGGCGTCGGCAGGGAAGGTTATTTTCTTCCATGGCCCCATGCCGTAGTTTCCGGCACTGTTCACGAGCACTATCCCCTTCTTTGCCAACATCGATGCCGTTCGCGATATTAGTGTGGTGTGTCCGTCCATTTCCCAGTATTTGTGGTCGCCGTAGTGGTTGTCGTATTCGTTGTAGCCTAAGCTGCTGCTTATCATGTCCACGCCCGCCGAGTCGGCGAATTCCGCCGCCATTGCCCAGTAGTCTTCCTCCACGGGCTGTTCCGACTGTTGGTCTTCGCATCTTAGCAGCCAGAACGAGGCTTCGGGTGCGCTGCCTACGTAGACGGTGGGGGCGTTCACGCCAAGAGCCGACAGCACTTTCGTCCCGTGGTCCGTCTCGTTGTAGATGTCCCTCGACCGTGGGAAGACGAAGTCGGCGGCACCTTCAATCTTTATGTTCTTGAAGGCGTTCAGCCTGTCCACATTGGCAAATCCTCCGTCGAGAATGGCTATTGTCATTCCCTTGCCGCGGAAGCCACGCTCGTGCAGCTTGTCACCATTCATCAGCGACAGTTGTATGTGTGCCGATCCGAGCGGCACGTTTTTCAGCGTGTCCCATTCGTTGAACTTGTCGGCAATGCGTTTGCGCTTCAGTTTGGGGGCTATTGAGTCAGGCGATGTCCATACGCGTTGGCAGTCTACCACAAAAGGCAGTCGTCTGACGTCCTTCATAAAGCTGGTGTCGAGGCAGTTCACCAGAACCGTATTGTTCCATTTGCTTGTCCCCACGAAGGCTATCTCGTCCGTCTTCTGCAGTATTGCCCTGATGTAGTTGCGTGCTACGGGCAGGTCGGTGGAGTCTATTGCCAAGTTCTGCCTCCGTCGCCGCTCTATGGCTTTGGTGGAGAGGAACTGCCTTGGCTTTTCTATTGCATATCCACAACCCTTCTTGTCCGCAAGGGTAATGCGGAAGGTATAGCTCTTCTTTCCAGGATATTTCACTCTTGGAGAATTGGCATGAGTCGCTGCCATTGCCAGCGCTACGACCAGTGCGAGACAGTATATCGCGATAATTCGTTTCATTTGTCTTTGGAAAAGTTTTGCAAAGATTATGCAAAGGTAATGCTTCTTTTTCAAAACACCAAAACAATTGCTCATTTTCTTTCATTTTGGGCAAGAAAAAAGCCCAATCTCACGACTGGGCAATTTCTACAATAAACTTATATAATAATACACGTACGGTCCGCACAGTACAAGCCAATGCGAACACTCCTACGGTGTTGATAGTCAAAGCCGACGTCCATCTCTGTTTGTGGGGACACCAGTTGAACTTTTTATGCTAAGGGGCGCTTTCCTATCCTTACACCGAGGATGTTCAGCCATTGTCAATCTTCTTGGGGCAGGTCTTCTGACTTTGTTCCGTCACATGCTCCTTCCCGCCTTACCGTGCGCCTTTAGTCGTGAGGCGTCTTAAGGCAGTGGATTTACTGCATGTGAACAATAAAGGAACTTACAGCTGCGGGACAGTTGGGGATTCTCACCCCATTCCCTTTTAATCGCTGCTATGCGAACCTCAATAATTCTGGCGGCAAAGTTACGAAGAAAAAGACAAACCGCAAAGGAAAACAGTGTGAAAAATCATAATAAAATGTAAAAAAACACCATGCGTCGCCCGCTCATCATTCAAAAAGAACACCGTTTTGTGAATAATTTTTCTATCGTCATCCTTCGAGATGCCTTCGAGATGCCTTCGAGATGCCTTCGAGATGCCTTCGAGATGCCTTCGGTGTGCCTGTAAAATATTTTCGACCTACAAGGTTGAAGGGAGCACACATTTCGCCCACTAACAGGTTGAACAATTGCTGAACAATTATTCGCAAGCTCATCAAGCTAAAGCAAGTGTCTGATAATTGCTGTTCTATAAAAACATCATTTTACCATCATACCATCACCCTTTGATTAACTATCTGTATGTCAATGAATTAATGACGGTGATAGGGGTGATGGTATGAGGGTAATGGCTGAAAAAGGGGTAAAAGACATCGTTTTTTAACATATATTTTGACGAATTTCATGCCATTTTTCGTCATTTTCGCTGTCTTATGAGTTATTTACTGAACTTTTCCACCCTTTTACACAGTTGATTATTCAGCGTTGGCGGCTGGGGGTGTGGGCGTCCCGCCCGCACCTCAGGTACGAGGTAATAAAAAAACACGTACGAAAGATTCGCCATACGGACAGGTGCGGGCGGGACGCCCACACCCCCAGCCATTAGCGCATCCAAAGGGCTGAAGGTCAATAAGCTACATCTTCCATTCTGCCATTTGAAAAGGGTGGGAAATTTCAGCGACCTGTACGGTTGAAGGGAACGCCCACTTCGCCCACACCCTCAGCCCTCAGTTGTTAGGCATCGTTTTTTTTTGACATATTTTATTCTTCGACTGTCCACGGACATTTCAACGAAGATGGCAAAATAAAGGACAGGTGACAGGTCGCTGTCCTATGGCGTGGTGATTAGATGTGCCGTTACTTCGGCGCACCCGACAAACCCTGTGGGGAGGGTGCACAGATGCTAACCCAAAACT
>JBJEAS010000010.1:0-4968 GCA_051869235.1 Prevotella sp. | reverse complement strand
GATTCTACAAAAATGTTGTGAATGAGGGGCGATTTTCAACCGTACAGGTCGAAAACATCTGCAATAATATATAACTGAACTTTGCTTTTCCCTTCGGCCAGCGACCGTTGGTTCCCACCCTTTAACTTTCAGTACGGGCAAACTATTACTTCAAGATATTCAGCTCTTTGGCTGCGCTGGCTACTGGGGGTGTGGGCGTCTCGCCCGCACCTCGCCTACAAGGTAATATTTTGGGATTATGCGGTTGATGGTGCGCAAGGTGCGGGCGTGACGCCCACACCCCCAGTCCTTGCCGCTAAATATTCAACTACATTTAAAGGATGGGAACCAACGGTCGCTGGCCGAAGGGAAAAGCAAAGTTCAGTATATAATATATTTTAAACAATTATCAAAGGTGCAGCCCCGATTGCCGAGGCTGCACCTTATATATTTATATAGAATAAAACCCACTCCACTTTATCATTATTGATAATAAATAATGTTAATCTCTTGGAATTACAGAATAATTGCCGTATCTTTGAAACGCAATAAATAAAAGAAGGAGAAAGAACTATGAAATATTTTGGAGCGAACCCGTTATATGACACAGTGTTCAAATACCTTATGGAGGACGAACGTGTCGCCTCTACCATCCTCACGGCATTGCTCAAGAAGAAGGTAGTGGCAGTGTCGCAGCGTGCCCATGAGCACACCAACGTGACAAAGAACGATGTGACGATGTTCCGCATCGACTTCGACGCCACCGTGCGTCGCGAAGACGGCAAAGAGGAGCTGATTCTCATTGAGCTTCAGAAATCTTGGGTGGAGACAGAGACACTTCGTTTCCGCCAGTATCTCGGCGCACAGTACAGCAAAAAGGAAAACGTGGTGGGCAAGGGTTCACAGCAGCATGCACTGCCTATGGTGGCAGTGTATCTTTTGGGACACAGGGTGGGAGACATAGAGGAACCTGTGCTTTATGTCAGCCACAAGCCTTATGACTATAACGGCAATGAGGTGAAGGACTGTATGAACGACCCGTTTGTATCGAGCCTCACCCACGACAGTATAATCGTGCAGATACCACTGCTTCACGGACGCGTAAACCCAAATCTGGAGAAGGTTTTGTTCTGTTTCGACCAGTCAAACCGCTGGCCGGATGACAGGCATTTCATTGCTGTTGAGGAATCCCAACTGGTTGGCAATCCGGATATGGAATATATCATGCACCGTCTGGTGTCGGCGGCTGCCAATCCTGAACTCAGACAAGATATGAACGTTGAGGACGAGTTCTTCTCTGCATTGGAGGCCAGGGATACGGCATTGATGTTCCGTGAACAGAAAATTGCCGAGCAAGATATGATTATTGAGCAGAAGGACGCACAGTTGGAGCAGAAGGACGCACAGTTGGAGCAGAAGGACGCACAGTTGGAGCAGAAGGACGCACAGTTGGAGCAGAAGGACGCTCAGTTGGAGCAGAAGGATAAAGCTTTAAAGGCAACTGTGAAGATGTTGAAAGATTCCGGAGTTGACATAATTCAGATTTCAGCATTGACAGGACTTGATGTTGACTTTATTAAATCCATATAAATGAGGGCCAATATTTAAGGTGCAGCCCCGACCATCGAGGCTGCACCTCGTTTTTTTTGATTGTATATCCTATATACTGGTTATTTGTATAAGATTTGAGCTTTGCAAATATAAAAAAACATAAAAATCCACTTACCGCCGACTAAAATCATAAAATACTTGGCGGTAAGTGCTTTTTTTGCTATATTTGCATCGGATTTATTCAAATATCTATTTATGGCACGCGAAGACATTATAGGAAGAGAAAGAGAAATAGCATTGCTTGACAGCTATATGGCTACAGCCAGACCAGAGTTTATCGCTCTGTATGGACGTAGGCGTATAGGCAAGACTTTCCTTGTCAAAAAGCTTTATGAGGAGTCGTTCGACTTCTATGTCACTGGTATATATGATAAAAGCAAAAAGGAGCAACTCGCCAATTTCAACCGCCAACTGAACAATTATTCCAACTCATATTATCCCATAGTGGATAACTGGTTTGACGCCTTCGCCCAACTCCAACATTATCTTGGCACATTGAAAGACAAACAGCGCATATTGGTGTTCTTCGATGAATTGCCATGGATGTACACCCCGCGAAGCAAATTCATCAGGGCATTGGAACTATTTTGGAATGAATGGGCAAGTAGCCAAAACAATATCAAATTCATCGTATGCGGTTCGGCCACGACATGGATGACAAGTAAGTTGTTGGGAGACAAAGGCGGACTGCACAACCGCGTGACCCGACAGATAAAGTTGCGTCCATTCACACTTGCTGAAACCGAGGAATACTTGGTTAGCATAGGATTCCGACCTGACAGACTTCAGACGGTCGAAGCATACATGTGTGTGGGAGGAACGCCATTCTATCTGAATATGTTCAACCCAATGTTTAGTGGCACCCAGAATATTGACGAACTGTTTTTCAGCGAGGACGCACCATTGCAGAAAGAGTTCCCATTCCTTTTCAGGTCTCTGTTTAATGACTCCAACACTTACAGGCGAATAGTAGAACTTCTTGGTGATAAACTCAAGGGAATGACAAGAGGAGAAATAATCAAGTCGCTAAAACTCGTTGACAATGGGAATCTTACGGAGATTCTTGATAATCTTTGCCAATGTGACTTTATAAGGAAATACAGTGCTTACGGCAAAAAACAGCGTGAGGTGATGTACCAGTTGATAGACCTATATAGTCTTTTCTATGTCAAATACGTGATGAATGATAATTCACAGGACACGCACAAATGGAGCAACATGATTGACAGTGGCAGTCGCAAGGCGTGGAGTGGATATGCCTTTGAGCAGGTGTGTCTTCTTCACCTGCAACAGATTAAGAAGAAGTTGGGAATTGACACAATATCCACCGACATTTGTTCATGGCAGAACGACAAGGCCCAGATAGACTTGGTAATCGACCGTCGTGATCGTATAATAAATCTCTGCGAGATGAAATTCTGCGACAAGCCTTTCTCTGTCACTAAATCATACCTCGCCAAGATGGAACAACGACGCGAGTATTTTGCAGAAGCCACTTCTGCCACAAAAGCCTTGCATCTCACCATGATAGCTCCCTACGGCATAGCAAATAACAGTCAAAGCTCAAAGATACAATCAGTAGTAAATATGGATGACTTGTTCAAAACGGTCTGAAAGAAATATATAACGTAACAAGGTGCAGCCCCGATTGCCGAGGCTGCACCTTATTATATACATAAAGCATTATAAGAGCGGAGTCATATAAAGTGGAATGAACAAGGTTTTTCCTTCCACCTTCAGGTCACCACTGTGAATAATGTATGGTGTATGCAGATAGGAGTCAAACTTCCTACAGAATTTGTTTAGTGAGGAAGTGGTGTATCTTTGAGTTGATTTCACCTCGATGGGACAAATGTTGTGGCGGCTCGTGATGCTTGCTTTTCTCACAAGAAAGTCAATCTCCATTGTTTCCTCGCTGTTCTCCCTGTCGTTTTTAGAGAAATAATACAGTTTTGTGACTTTTATTTTGTATTGTCTTCGATTTAAATAAAAATCTCACGCTCAGAAAAGAAAATATATTCTCTTTTCTTTCGCTTAATCGATTTTTTGCACTACCTTTTAATAAGGTAGGCTGCATCTCAACAATAAAAATAAAAGTTTTGTGACTTTTATTTTGTATTGTCTTCGATTTAAATAAAAATCTCACGCTCAGAAAAGAAAATATATTCTCTTTTCTTTCGCTTAATCGATTTTTTGCACTACCTTTTAATAAGGTAGGCTGCATCTCAACAATAAAAATAAAAGTTTTGTGACTTTTATTTTGTATTGTCTTCGATTTGCACTACCTTTGCACCACAAAAGAAATAAAAGAATAAAAACAAATATGGCAAAAGTAATACTTACAGGCGACCGCCCAACAGGAAAACTACACTTGGGACACTATATTGGCTCTCTTCGCCGGAGAGTAGAACTGCAGAACGCAGGCGATTTCAGCAAGATGTTTGTCTTCATGGCTGACGTGCAGGCACTGACCGACAATGCCGACAACCCGGAGAAAATTCGTCAGAACATCATCGAGGTAGCACTCGACTATCTCGCCGCAGGTCTCGACCCCGAGAAGTGCATTCTGTTCATACAAAGTCAAATACCCGAATTGGCAGAACTCACCACTTACCTGATGAATCTAATTACGGTAAGCCGAGTTCAACGCAACCCAACAGTAAAGACCGAGATAAAGATGCGCAACTTCGAGGCAAACATACCACTCGGATTCTTCTGCTATCCAGTGAGCCAGGCTGCCGACATCACCCTCTTCAAGGCTACGACAGTGCCGGCAGGAGAAGACCAGGAGCCAATGTTGGAAGTGACACGCGAGCTTGTGCGCCGCTTCAACCAAACCTATGCTCCTGTTCTTGTAGAACCCGAGATAATGCTGCCCGAGAATGCCACAGCACGTCGTCTGCCAGGCACCGACGGAAAAGAGAAGATGAGCAAGAGCTTAGGCAACTGCATCTATCTCAGCGACTCTGCCAACGAAGTATGGAAGAAAGTGAAGAAGATGTCAAACGGCGAACCACGAATGAGCATGGACGAACCGGGACATCTTGAAGGCAATGCCGTTTTCACATACCTTGAGGCATTCAGCACCGACGAAGACTTTGCCGCATTCTGGCCAGAATACAAGAACCTGGAGGAACTGAAGGAACACTATGTCCACGGAGGCATAGGCGACGGCACATGCAAGAAGTTCCTCAACGAGGTGCTCAACAAGTTCCTCGAACCGATGCGCCAGCGCCGACACGAGTTTGAGCAGGACATACCTGAAATCTACAACATTCTGAAAAAAGGCACTGAGAAAGCCCGTGAGACAGCAGCCCAAACAATGGACGAGGTTCGCAAGGCAATGCAAATAAACTATTTCGACGACATTGAACTCAT
>JBJEAS010000009.1:0-22533 GCA_051869235.1 Prevotella sp. | reverse complement strand
TTCAATCTTCAATATTCAACCTTCAACCTTCAACCTTCAATCTTCAACCTTCAATCTTCAACCTTCAATTTTCAACCTTCAATTTTCAACCTTCAACCTTCAATTCTTATCCACCTGTCTCCACCCTTTCGTGTAGTTGCCGGTGGCTGTGATATTGCCGTTGCGGTCTTTCTCTACGAATCTGCCATCACGTTTGCCGTCTACATACGACCCTTCAAAGCGTTTCCCGTCCTTGTCTTCCTCTATGGCGGCACCGTGGCGTTTGTCGTCCTTAAAAGAACCCTTGAACTTCGAGCCGTCGGCGAAATGGATAATGCACTCGCCGTTCAGTCTGCCGTTATGCCACGTTCCTTCATAGATGTCGCCTCCCTTCAATGTCAGCTTGCCCTTTCCGTCCTGCTTGTCGTGCTTCCATCCTCCTATGTAGACGTCGCCCTTCTTCCAAGTCAGGGTTCCCTGTCCGTGTTTGTCGCCTTCAAGGAATTGTCCTGTGTACTTGTCGCCGTTGGCATATTTGAATATGCCTGACCCCGTGCGCTCGCCCTGAACGTAGTCGCCCTCGTAGACGTCGCCGCTCTTGAACTTGTAAATCCCTCTGCCATTTTGTATGTCGTCTAACCACTGGCCTACATACACGTCGCCGTCGGCATATCTGAACGTACCCTTTCCCGACCTTTGGTTGTCCTTCCATTCGCCGTCGTAGCTCGAACCGTCGCCCCAGTCGAAGAATCCCTTTCCGTTCTTGCGGTCGTTTTCCCAATATCCTTTATAGTAGGCTCCACCGGCAAATGTATACACTCCATAGCCGTTTCTATGGTCGAGCTTCCATTCACCCTCATATTTGTCACCATTATAATAGTGCATCGTACCCTTGCCCTGCTGATAGTCCCTATACCAAAGACCATCGTATTTGTTGTTGTTGGCAAAATAATAGATGCCTTTACCGTGCTGCTGGTCTTGGAACCATTGTCCCTCATATTTCTCACCGTCGAAGAAGGTGTACACACCGTAACCCTGGCGCTTGCCTTTCTCGTATTCGCCTTCATACCAGTTGCCGTTCTTGTATGTCGCCTTACCTTTACCGTGAGGCTTTCCAGCCACCATTTCACCACTGTATTCCCCGCCGTCCTTAGTGACGCAGGTTCCCATGGTTATTTTCTGTCCATTGACTGACACTACAGGTGATAGCATCAGAAGTATTGATATAGCAAGATGTTTCAATTCCGATTATTTTTTTGTTTGCAATGCCAAAATTACACAATTATTCGCAAACTCCCAAGGAAACGGCAAAACATCTTAGATTTTTTAACGCAATGAAACTATTTTTGCAACTTGCAACAGTTCTGGCATAATTACAGCCTCTACGTGACAGTAATCATTGAGGAACATGCTGCATCAACACACTCTGGTCAGTTCAATGTGCCTGTCTGAAGGACTATGCTTCGAAGTTTTCATTATGTGGTCTGCCCATAGTAAAAGTGGGCATCAACTTCGACCCCGAGCGACGTACAATAGGCGACTGGAAGGTAGCGAGTTTGGAATAACAGTCGCTGTATACCTTATAACGCACAGGTAAAGATAGTTTCATCGCCACAGATGTTGCGTATCTTGAGGCGTAGAGGCTGCTTGGGGGCATAAATTTTGGCGTTCCAGAAGTCCTTGGTCTTCTGCCCGCCAAGGATGACGTAGCCAAGCTTGTCAATCTTTATTTCCGAGTCGCTGTGCCACTGGCCTTCTGCTGAAGTGCAGTCAACGGAAACGTACTCGATGGTTTCCAAGCCTTCGTTGCTGATGGTGATGGGTTTGAACTTTTTCTTCTTGTCGGCACCCATGTTCTTGGCGTTGAATTCATTGATTTTCTGCAATACGCGATCGCTTTGGAATTTCTTTATCTCAATGTCGAAGCCTTCTTTCTCTACCGTCTGTCCACAGAGAATCTCGGTGGCAGGCACTACCTTGTATTCCGCATAGTCCTCAGCCACCACATCGTCGAGCACCGCTTTCAGGTCGCGCAGTTCCACGAAGTCCTTTGTCACGGATTTGTCTTCATGGATGAACTTGTAGATTTCCTCCTCGCTGGTGATATCCACATAATAGACGATGACCTTCCTGATGTCGGTAGGCAGTTCGGGAATTGCCTCGTGCAGGATGCGGTTCATCATCACCTCGTCGAGCAGTTTCGACGAGCTGTCCATAAGGTTGGGCACATATACGGGCACTTTGCCAAGCCGCGAGTCGCTGATGTAGCCTTCCCAGAACTCATCCACGCTGTCATCGTTCTTCAAGCCCGGAATGAGCCGGCAGATGTTTTCCATGGTCTGCTGCGGATTGCGGTAGAGCTGCACGCCGTCCTTCACCTCTTTCATGGTGAAGCAGGCACCGGCCGCCACAAGTCGGTCACGCGCTGTCTGTATGCTGTTGATACCTATATCGTTGTGAATAAATCTTCGCCCCAAACGGTTTGCCACGGCTGCTGTCACTCCGCTGCCTCCGAAGAAGTCAGCCACAAGCATTCCTTCGTCAGACGAGGCTTTGATGATGCGCTCCAAGAGGGCTTCGGGCTTTTGGGTAGCGTAGTCAACGCGCTCCTTTGCTTGTGAGTTCACAGGGTTAAGGTCTGTCCAAAGAGATTGAACTGGCATTCCTGGCAGCTCATCCAAATAAACCTTTGAGCGAATACCACCGTTGCGAGTAAAATGAAGTCTTCCTTCTTCATCAAGTTTCTTCATTGTTTCCAACGGCATTCTCCATAGAGAACGGCAACCTTTATATTCGTATTCATATCCTCCTCCTTGAAGACCTTTAGCCGTCAAGTTTCCACTATCCCATTTCCTTCCATCAGAATCGCTTTGTGTGAATCGGGCTATATAGTCTTCTTCATATTCTTGATATACAATATTAAACGTGCTTTCTGATGACTTTGTATAGAAGAATATCATATCATAGTTGTTCCCATAATATTCAGAATCGCTATGTGCAGTACTTCTCTTCCACACAATCTCATTCCTAAAGTTATCCTCCCCGAATATCTCATCCATGAGAATCTTCACATAGTGCCCGATGTGATAATCAAGATGCACATAGATGCTTGCCGTGTCGCTCATCACGGCCTTGATTGCCACAAGATTCTCGTACATCCAGTTGAGATACTTCTCCTTGTCCCACACATCGCCGTACATGGTTTCCTCAAAGGCTTTCAGTTCGTCGATGTCAAGCTCCGTCTCTGCCTGCGAGATGGCTTCGGCCACCTTGGGATTGCGGCGCACATACACCTTCTTGGCATAGTCGGCACCGCTGGCAAAGGGTGGGTCGATATACACGAGGTCAACCTTTATTCCCTGCTCCTTGAGGTAGGCACAGGCCGAGAGACACTCGCCACGAATAATCATATTGTCGGTGTCAGTGTCGCCCACCTTCTCTGTTGTCTCCACCTCATAGTAAGGCATGCCACGGCGCAGGCGTCCGCTAAGGTCTTCCACGCCACGATAGCGGAGCGTGCGGTTGAAATTGTTCAGAAGGGCTTGTCCCTCGATGGGTTCTGGAAAGAACGGAATATATTTTACTGCCATTTCTATATCTTTTTACATGTACCAAATTTTGTTTCAAAGTTCCGCTTCCACGCATTGATGTCAACAACGAAACAATGTCCAGAAGACACTAATTCATTCGACCAACGGGGACCCTTTGTGCCTGTGGGGATTTCATGTTTCAATCGTTTGCAGAAGTCTTCACATTCTTTGTTGTTGAAATTCGTCAGACAGACATACACTATTTTCTTATTGCATCCTTCGGCATACCGATATAAAAACGTATCTCTGAATTTCGACTTCAAAGTTTCTTGTATCTCACGCACGATTGTTTTCCCGCTTTTGCCCTTTTCCCCATTCCGAATCTGTTCTAATCGCAACTGCGGATAATCTTTAATCTCAATCCACAACTGGAATTTCGGAAATTCGGCAATAACATCTACGGCTTTCATACAGTATGAAAGACCATGATAATGCGAGCTATTCTTATCAGGCTCGTCAAATTTGTACAATGCTACCGCATTAGCAAAATCAAACTCGTATCCGTCGGTTACCAACTTCATAGGTCACTCAATCCTTTCTGAATTTCTGTATCCAACATTCTTGCAAACGTGTCATCTATTGCGTTTGGGCACATCTTGTCCATCACACTCGTTGACGCACATCTTACGACATCATTCTCTTTGTACAATGTATGATAGAGCACATTGTCAGACGGTTTAGCAGCAAGGTCAAACTCCTTGAGCAACACGTAATCGTGGGTTGTAATGAATATCTGAACACCCATGCGCTGCAGTTCAAGCAGAATGTTTACTACGGCTGAAGACAATTTAGGGTTTAAGTTGGCTTCCGGCTCATCCCAGAAGAGTACAGAACCTTTTATCAACGATTCATTCTGAATAAGGAGATAAAGCAGTCCTAACTTACGGTAGCCTTCTGCAAGGAGAGGAAATTCCAAATTACCTGATTTATTCTTCAAATAAAACTTTTCGTCCTTATTTACAACTTTTCCATCCATAGCTCTTTGAAGGTGCTTGAGGAGTTTTTCTCGTTCCTTGGAAATACCTTTAGAAACAGGCATGAAAGCCTTATCCAGAATGTCAAGATAGACCTCCTCGTATGGCAGAACCTTACTGCTGAATAGCGAGCGAAACCCCGGAGCGTTTGCCAACATATCTTTAACTGGAATAAACGTAACTTCAGGATTGGTATCTTCGTGCCAGTTTACTGATTTTTGCTCTGCTTTGCCAAGAGTAGTCAAACTCAATGTTATGCTACGCTCTTTCGCATCTTCCTCTTTTTTCCGATACACGGTGAATTCGCCGGAACTACGTCCTTTTGTCCGATGAACCAAACGGCCTATTCTGTCAGGCATGAAAACAGCATTCACTTTCTGTGCAAGTGTACGGTCTAAGTTCTTGCCAATGATTGAACATGCCGAATACATCGCTTTCATCAGATGTGTTTTACCTGTACCGTTCTCACCTACGATAATATTAATGCCTGGAGAGAAACTGATGTCAATGTCGCTAAAGACAGTAAAGCTTTCAGCTTGGAATTTCGTTATCATATTGTTTTATTGAAGAATTTGTTGATGATGTCGTTTGTCTTGTTGATACGCTCGCTCTCGCTCAGGGAGTCTTCGAGATAGAGATAGTCGAAGCGGCGGTAGCCGAACTTCTCCTCGTTTTGTTTGAGGAACTGCCCCTCGACGAATGCACGGCGGTCTTTGAACGCCTCGTCCTGTGCATAGAGTGCGCCCTTGGTCTCCACGATGAGCACCTTGTGGATTTTGTCGTCCCGACGCTTCACGATGAGGAAGTCGGGCGTGTAGCGGCCAATGAATTTCCACTGGTCGTGGGCGTTCTTCTTGAAGCAGTCGATGCGGAACTCCGTGAACTGCCCGTCGCCATTGTAATACACCTCCAGATGATGATCATGGATGCATTGCAACGTCAGCACTTCATGGAGGAAGACAGACTCAAAGGCACTATCTACATGATAGGGCAGATAGTGGTAAGAGCGGTCTTTGTTCGGCTCACTGCTGAACTTCGCCCTGAGTTGCTCAGCCATTGCCGTCTGCCCCATAGCCATAAGGCCGTCGATGATGGCTTGCGTTTTTTCATCCACGAGCACCTCGCCACGGTCTTCCTTCACGATGTTTTCCACCTTGTCCCTGTCGGGAATATAGTCCTTCTCCTTGGATTTCAACACCTCTACAGGAGAAAAGACGGTGTCGGCATGGATGTGCAGCAGCGAGGCATCGGTGTCTATGAGTTCCTGCTTGACGCTGAGTATGCGCTTCTCATAAAAAGCCTTGCGGATGTTGGCATTCACTCGGGCAATGTTGTAGTGTGAGCTGAACCGTGTCGTGCCTTCTTCATCCTTATAAGTAATGGTGTTGAAGATGGCTTCGAGGGCGGTCTGTTGGCGGTTGAGCTGCGGTATGGAAAGAAAGCCGAAACTCTCCTTGGCAATGCTATAAATCCACTGGTTGTAGTTGGTTATTTTGCTGCCATGCTCCCCGTCGTCGGTCGTGGTGCTTGTACGCTGAAGTCCCCTGCTGGTTATTTCCCATTCGGTCACTACAGGATTGGCAATGTATGCGGAGTCTGCTGCATGGCTCAGTACCTCGCGAGTGGTGTCGTCGGTTACGGGATACTCTAATACATCCGTACTCGTAACACGCATCTGGTAGAACTCCACCTTTGGCAGATGCAGGTGAGCGGTGCGGTCGTAGCGGTTGAGCAGAACGACATCCTCGCGCTTCTTGCCCTGCTGAAACTCCTGAATGGAGATGTGCTGCTGCTTCTGCAACTGTTCGTCGAGATACTTATAGTTATCGCTGTTCATGTAGATGAGGGCTGTTTCACGGTTTGCGTCCGTCACCTCCCTCAGGCAGCGGCATGAGGTTTGCAGCACCATGTTCTTGGGGCAGTCCTTCTCCTGTGAAAGGATGATGCCCGTAAGGCTTTTGCAGTCCCAGCCCTCCTTGCCAATCTGTACGAGCAAAATGATGCGCTTGCGCGACCGAGGACGGTCGAGCATGGCAAACTCCGCGCGTGCCGTCTGTGGGGCAGGATATTGCTTGTTGCCTTCGTGGAACTTCAGCACCGCCTCAGCCGGGTCGATGCCCTCTTCACTGCATATCCGGTTGACAAGCGGATAGATGACCGTTTCGAGCGTCTCTATGGTTCCGCAGTAGATGCCCAACTTTGCGCAAGTGCCATCAGCATATACGGTGTCTTTATACAGATGCAGGAACTCCCTTACGCCTTTCTCTACTATCTCTTCACGCTCGTTGCTGTCGCTCCTGACAACCTTCGGCACTTTGAGGAAGTTTCCTATTCCCTCAGCCAACGGATAGTAGTTGGTGATGTTCGACATCTCGGTGGTAGCCACTGTTTGTGCATCGGTCACGGCAATCTTGTCCTTCTTGTCAAGATACGGAGTGCCGGAGAAGCCTAAAACGGTGGTGATGGAGCCATGACTTGCCCAGCGGTTGACCACGGTGCGCAGCTTAGCCTCATCGTCGGTGGCGGATGATGCCACATGATGCACCTCGTCGAGCAGAATGGAGAGATGGGGCAGTTTGCCTATCTTGTTGCGCAGCTCGTTGGCCACGCGGTCTTTCTCGTCGGCAGACTCGTCGTGGAAATCAAACAGTCCGTTCGTTCCTTTGTCGATACGGTCGAGTATCACCTTCTCGGCATTGGTGACAGCCACGAGGCCGAAGAGTTCCGACAAGGGTTCGTGTATGGCAATTTTCTGTACATTAGGGTTCTTGGTGCGGTTTGACTTGTTGGCACTCTTGTTCTCGTCCAGCATCTCAAACTTCAGTTCACGTTTCAGTTGCGATGCTGCCGGCTCAGGTATCACCCACGAGGGGTCGAAGTCCTGAATGGTGCGGAGGCTTGGAATGACGGAAGTCTTCAATCCCGACGGCACCAATATCATGAAGTTGTGGGCAAAGGCAGTATTGTCAGGTTCCTGCTGGGCAAAATAGAGGTCGAGATAAATGAATGCCGCCATGAGGAAAGTCTTGCCTGCCCCCATCGGAAGACTGAACACATAGTCAGGGTAGTTGACACGATAGAAGATGCGGTTGAAGATGCCGTCGAAATCGATGTGCTGAGGCTCTGCCATCACCTCCTTGCGCAAATCATCGGCAAGGGGTTTGCCCTTCATGTCTTTCATGGATGCAAACTCATAGAGAGCCACGGCTGCGGGCGATTCCTTGAACACCCTGCGTGCAGCGGCAGACAATGGCATATCGTCTATATCATCGTGCGTAAGCGTGTTGAACTTGCCCTGCTTGAAGAGTTCTGCAAGCGGCTGGTTCTGACATTCTATTTTTAGATACAAGTACGTCTTGATGGCATCCACCTGCGCATCACGCATCTTGCCTCGCTGCTTTATGTAAGCAATGAGCGGCAAAGCGGTACATCCAGGACGCAAAAACCATTTGTCGCGTTTTTTGGTTATTATATGGTAGAACATATTAAACTTTATATTCGGGTGTAAATTATGCGCCTTCCGGTGGGTGCACACTCCCTTCTGTAAAACATTACACTTCTTCCATCCTCAGCAAATCCCAGCCTACGAACTGCATTATTATCTTGTGCATCTGCGTGCCCTGCCGCAATGCCTCCACGCGTGGGGCTGCAGCATAACCGTTGATTTGCGTCACAGCCTTCTGCCATTGCTCTTCGGCGGCTTCCTCGGTGTAGTCTTTTTTCGCCATGTATTTCAGTTCCAGGATGTAGCTGTGCTTTGCCTGATAGTGGGTGAGGTTGGGCAGCATGAAGAAGTCGCAATAGCCGTGGGCAACCTCCACCTCGGGAGCTGTATAGTAGTAGTCGTTGAGGTTGAGATAGGCAAGGAAGAATCCCTGTATGTTACGCTCGCCCTCGATGCAGTCGCGCACGGACGACAGGTTCTTGTAGCAGTCTGCCATATACTGTAGGCCTTCGCGCCAGTTGCCGTCAAACGCCATCATGTCGAAATAGTCCCTCAGGTTTAGTATGTTCACAAAATTCCCCAATTTGTCATATTCTTCAAGTATATAGTTGTAATACTGTTTCCTCACGTTGTTGTTGGGGATGCCGAGAATGAGTCGGCTGCCAATGGTGTCTTTGATGGTCAACATACCATAGTAGAACAGAAGGCTGGGGAAAATTGTGGGCTTCGTCATATCCATCGCAGAGAATGACGGTTCGAGTGTAGCCTTAATCTCGCCTTTCTCAATAATGTCAAGCATTACTCCCTTGCGGTCGCCGTCGAGCTTGTCGAGCTTTATGAGTCCCTTGAGCTTGTTGTAGTCGGTCTTCGTGTTCGGGTCGAGCATAATCTCGGGGGCTTGCCCGTTGAAGGCATAGTGTCTGAGATAATACAACACCATGTCGCAGTTGAACACACGAACATCGCTCGCAAGACATTCCTTGGCAAAGCAGTAGTTGTCATACCACGGCTTCATGTCCTCGATTATTGCCTCTACATCGCAAGTGGCGGGCAACATTCCCACCTCTTTATAATAAGTAAACATATCGCGCACGTCCTCTGTCGAGAATCCGAGCATCTTGTCAAGCTCTTTATTCATCGACACGTTCCATCCGATGTTGAATCCGCTGGTCAGGTCGTCGAGTGTCACTGGACTCACCCCCGTGAGGAATATTCGGTCGAACATTCCCTTGAAGAGCTTGAAGAAGTCGCGGTAGAACCCGTTGGCGTGCGTGATGGCATGATACACCGCCTCACCCTCTTCATTAAGCACAATGTTGGTGAAGTTGTCATACTCGTCGATGATGAGGTAAAGTGGTATGCCCAACTCATGTGCCATACCGTTGATAAGGTTGAGTTTGGCGCGTGCGGAATTTGTCTTCAGCACATTTTCCACAAGCCACTGTGGATAGTCATTCCTGTATCGCTCTATGAACTGGTTTAGACAACCGCAACTGTATTCGTTGAAGTTGTCCTCAAGCCTATCGATAGTGCCTCCTGCCCTCGAATAGTCGAAGTACATCACCTGAAACTTGTTGCGCAGCCGTGTCGGGTGCTTGCCCACCCACAGGTTGCCGAACAGTTCGTCAAACTGGCTCTCCATCGCCTTGTCATAGTAGGCTTGCATCATACTGATAAACAGACTCTTGCCAAAGCGGCGGGGGCGGATGAATATCAGTGTGTCGGGCTGTTTTTCCAGCTCTTCAAGATACATCGTCTTGTCGATGTAGTAAAGGTTTCTCTTCCTCACCGACAAGAAGTCGGACACTCCGTATGGTATTTGTCTTATTCCTTCCATCATGCTTTACGTTTTATTTATGTTTCGCATGTACTCAACTTGTGTAGTTAGAAGGAGTTAAGAGAAGTTATCGCTCCCTATGGTCGCTCAGGAAGATAAAGGACAATAGTAAAAGACTGGCTTGAACGTACGTCATTTATCTCCTTTTATCTTCATTTATCTCCTTTTTACTACTTGCGAAAGTAGAATACGTTTTATTTGGGGGCAAAATTACAAAAAAAAATTGAGAAACCATGCAATCAGGCAAATAAAAAGCCCATTTTTTGCATAATTTCTCGGTAAGTTCCGTTCCTTTTTTTCATTCTGTGGAGCTGGAGGGAGTCGAACCCTCGTCCAAACAGGGAAACCATACGCTTTCTACATGCTTATTCCAGACTTTGGTTTTCGTGCGACGGCAAGACCTGGACCACCAATCGTCGCCTTATCCTCTAAAATTTCATCGACTCACCGAGGCATAAGCCGACTATTTCCGATTTTCCTGCACCGCTTAACCAACCTGATTCGGAACAACATCCAGTTGAGCGATGTCTCGTCCCATCACCTTGTGACGGGATAAAGCCAGTAATCTACTGTACTTCGATTAGGCAGCGAGAGCGTAGTTGTTTTCGCCAATTAAATTTTTGTCCACTATGATTATGGAGTTAGCCGACGAGACTCCGCATGCTTACGTACCATTTCTGCCCGCTGTCAAATCCAGTCAACCCCATGGTAACGTAATATTTTGCCTGCAAAGTTACAACATTTTCTCTGTTCCACCAAATTTTCGGTCGTTTTTTTTGCCCTTGAGGTGAATTTGCCCAATTTGCTTTTGCCCAATTTGCCCAGTAAAAATTATTTATAAACTTATAACACACTGTATTTCAGAGTATTATAAGGCGGAAAACCTCTAATGGGCAAATTGGGCAAATTGGGCAAATTGTTTTTTGCTGTTGTGAAACGATGTTACGGATTATAAGTATAATATATATAATAATAAATAATATATTTATATATTATTTATTATTAGCTTCGGAAAACACAGAGCGCAGAAATGAATTTGCCCAATTTGCTTTTGCCCAATTTGCCCAGTAAAATTTCTTAACTCCCATAACGCGTTGTTTTTCAGTGTGTTGCAAAATGGAATTACCCCCTACTGGGCAAATTGGGCAAAAGCAAATTGGGCAAATTGCCTTTTTTAAGGCAAAATTAGTGCGTGTTCCATACAAAAAAACCGACTTTTACGATTGAACCGGTAGATTTGCAATGTAAGGTAAGTATTGTAAATTAATATCATTATTAAATTGTCTTAACATGAAGAAAATAATACGCTGATTAGTTGCATATATGAAACTATTGTTGTACCTTTGCACCGTAAAAATAAGTCAAAGTGCGCTTCAACTTCTCGAAGGCATCTCGAAGGCATCTCGAACACATACCGAAGGAAGCACAGGGGCGGGATTTAACAAAACAACATTCATCGTTTAACAATTAAAAAACAGTTTAGAGTATGGCAAAAATCACACCTATGGATGTCGTCAAGGGCATCAGCGGAAAGTACGGCAGCGGAGCAATCGACAACTTCGCCACCAACAAGAGATTCAACAAGAGTTCTCCAACAAGAAAGAATGAGAAGAAAGGAGTGGAACTGCTGCAAAAGTAATGAAAAACGGGCGAAAAGGCAGAACATTTGGTCAGAAAATACCAACAAATGTGTATTTTAATGAAAAAAAAGGGAAAAACGTTGCGCCGTTTGGATTCAAATGGCTAATTTTGCACGAAAAATGAAAAGCCAATGAAGTTATCGGAACTGAAAACAGGCGAGAAGGGAGTCATAGTGAAGGTGCTCGGACACGGAGGCTTCCGCAAACGCATTGTCGAAATGGGATTCATAAAGGGAAAGGTGGTGAAGGTGCTGCTCAACGCACCACTGCAAGACCCGGTGAAATATCAGCTGATGGGATACGAGGTGTCGCTGAGGCACAAGGAGGCGGAAATGATAGAAATCATCTCCACCGACGAGGCAAAGACGCTGGAGAGGTCGTACTCGACACACATGGGCGACGTAATAAGCAGCGACGACCTGGACGAGAGGCCTCTCACCGACGAGCAGCTGCACAAGGTGGCGATAAGGAAGAGACGCACCATAAACGTAGCCTTAGTGGGCAACCCCAACTGCGGCAAGACATCGCTCTTCAACTTCGTCTCGGGAGCCCACGAAAGAGTCGGCAACTACTCTGGAGTGACCGTCGACGCAAAGGAGGGGCATGCTACCTTTGAGGGATATGACTTCAACATCGTCGACCTGCCTGGAACATACTCGCTCTCGGCTTATTCGCCTGAAGAACTATACGTGAGGCGTCAGATTATCGACAAGACGCCCGACGTGGTGCTCAACGTGCTGGACGCGAGCAACCTTGAACGCAACCTGTATTTGACCACCCAACTTGTCGACATGCACCTCAGAATGATTTGTGCGCTGAACATGTTTGACGAGTTTGAAGACCGCGGCGACCAGCTCGACTACCGCAAACTGGGACAACTGTTTGGTGTTCCCATGGTGCCAACGGTGTTCAAGACAGGACAAGGCGTGGAGCTGCTGTTCCACATCATCATCAACATGTATGAGGGTGTGGACTTCATCGACAAGGAGGGAAACATAAACCCCGAAGTGGCGAAGGACATTCAGGACTGGCACAGCCAATATGAGGGTAACCACGGGAGCTGCCACGGCGAGGACTTCGCCCACGGAGGCAAGCCGAAGGACAGTGTGTTCCGCCACATTCACCTCAACCACGGCAGCACGATAGAAAAGGGAATAGAGGCGATAAAGGCTGAGCTGAAAAACGACGAGCAGATACGCCACAAGTACTCTACCCGCTATCTGTCGATAAAGCTGCTTGAAATGGACAGCGAGACGGAGAAGGTGGTCGCACAGCTGCCCAACGGCGAACGGATAATAAAGATTCGCGACCACGAGGCGGCACGCATAAAGGAAGAGATGAAGGAGGACTCGGAAACTGCCATAATGGACGCGAAATACGCACTGATACACGGTGCGCTGCATGAGGCGGGATTCAAGAAGGGCGAGGAGCAGGACACCTATCAGGTGACCCACATCATCGATGGAGTCATAACCAACCGCTACGTCGGCTTCCCCATCTTCTTCGCCCTACTCTACCTGATGTTCCAAGTGACGTTCTCGCTCGGACAGTATCCGATGGACTGGATAGAGGCCGGCGTGGGACTCTTGGGCGACATGATTGCAAACAACATGCCCGACGGAATGTTGAAGGACATGATTGTCGATGGAATAATAGGCGGCGTGGGTTCTGTGATAGTCTTCCTGCCACAGATACTGATTCTCTACGCCTTCATCTCGTTTATGGAGGATTCGGGCTACATGTCGAGGGCGGCGTTCATCATGGACCGACTGATGCACAAGATGGGGCTGCACGGAAAGTCGTTCATACCGCTCATCATGGGCTTCGGATGCAATGTGCCGGCGGTGATGGCGACAAGAACTGTGGAGAGCCACCGCTCGCGACTGATCACGATGCTCATACTGCCTATGATGAGCTGCTCTGCCCGACTGACGATATACATCATGCTGACAGGCACTTTCTTCGCCGTTGAATACCAAAGCACAGTGATGATTTCGCTCTACGTCATCGGCATAGTCATGGCGATAATAATGAGCCGCGTGTTCAGCCGATGGCTTGTCAAGGGCGACGACACACCCTTTGTCATGGAGTTGCCTCCATACCGCTTCCCGACGACGAAAGCCATATTCAGACACACATGGGAGAAGGGAAAGCAATATCTGCGAAAGATGGGAGGAATAATTCTCGTGGCAAGCATAATAGTCTGGGCACTTGGATATTTCCCGCACGACGAGAGCCTCTCACCACGCGAACAGCAGGAACAAAGCTACATAGGACGCATAGGAAAGACAATAGAACCGGTGTTCAGAGCACAGGGATTCGACTGGAAGCTCGACGTGGGACTCATTTCGGGAGTCGGAGCCAAGGAGATTGTAGCATCGACATTGGGAGTGCTCTACGGCGACCAGATTGACGACCATGCCGAAGGGGCAACGAAATACGATAAGCTGCGCGAGCACATGGAGGCCGACGGACAAACCCCTCTGACCATCTTCTGCTTCCTGCTCTTCACGTTGCTCTACTTCCCCTGTCTCGCCACCATAGTGGCAATAAAGAACGAGAGCGGCTCATGGCGGTGGGCACTGTTTGCAGCTGTCTATACCACAGCTCTGGCATGGATAGTCAGCGCCGCTGTATACCAGATAGGAAGGTTGTTTTGATATGTAATGGAATTGACAATGAACGACTACATAGAAATTAAGGGAGCTCGAGTGAACAATCTGAAGAACATTTCGCTCAAGATTCCACGCAACAAACTCATCGTAATAGCAGGAGTGAGTGGCTCGGGAAAGTCGTCGCTCGCCTTTGACACTCTGTATGCCGAGGGACAGCGACGATATGTAGAGAGCCTGTCGGCGTATGCACGCCAGTTTCTCGGACGCATGAACAAACCCGAATGTGACTACATAAAAGGTATTCCACCAGCAATAGCCATAGAGCAGAAGGTGACCAGCCGCAACCCGCGTTCCACTGTGGGCACGTCGACGGAGATTTACGACTATCTGCGAATGTTGTTCGCACGTATAGGCCACACCTACTCGCCCATCAGCGGCAACGAGGTGAAGAAACACTCCACGGAGGACATCATTGACTGCGTAAGGCAATATGCCGAGGGGACTAAATTCGTGGTTTTGGCACCTCTTGTCGTCGGCGAAGGACGCACGGTGAAGGAACAGCTGCGTGCCAACGTTCTGCAAGGCTATGCGCGAATTTTCGTTAGAAGCGAATTCATGCGCATCGAGGACTTTTTGGAGTCGGCGGAGAGCGACACCACACCGGCAAGCGACATCTTCATTGCCGTGGACAGAATGTCGGTGGACTTGTCGAAAGACGGCATATCGAGGCTTGTTGACTCAACGGAAACGGCTTTTTTTGAGGGCAAGGGCGTTTGCCGGATAATGTTTATGCCATCAATGCTGACCTACGATTTCTCCACCAGATTCGAGTGTGACGGAATGGAGTTTGAAGAACCAAACGACAACATGTTTTCGTTCAACTCGCCTACAGGAGCCTGTCCCGAATGTCAGGGATTCGGCAAGATAATGGGCATCGACGAGCACCTCGTAGTCCCCAATCCCTCGCTAAGCGTTTACGAGGGATGTGCCGTGTGCTGGAACGGCGAGAAGATGAAGACGTGGCGCGAGGAGTTCTGCCGAAGGGCTGCAGCCGACAATTTCCCCATTTTCGAACCCTACTTCAACCTTACCAAGGAACAACGTGGTTGGCTGTGGCACGGTCTGCCCTCGGAAAAGCACAAGGCGCTTGGCGACAAGGTGTGCATCGACTCGTTTTTCCAAATGGTGAAGGAGAACCAATACAAGATTCAATACCGTGTGATGATGAGCCGATACAGAGGCAAGACCACTTGTCCGCATTGCCACGGAACGAGATTGAAGCCTGAGGCAAGCTACGTCAAGATAGCAGGCAGAAGCATTTCGGACATTGTGGAAATGCCTGTCGTAAAACTCAGCAAATGGTTCAAGGAACTGCAGCTCGACGAGCATGACGCTGCCGTAGGCAAACGCTTGCTGGTGGAGATTAACAATCGTCTGCAATTCCTTATGGATGTGGGACTTGGCTATCTGACGCTAAACCGTTTGTCGAACTCGTTGAGCGGTGGCGAAAGTCAGCGCATCAACCTGACCACTTCGCTCGGAAGCAGCCTTGTCGGTTCACTCTACATTCTCGACGAGCCAAGCATAGGGCTGCATAGTCGCGATACAGACAAACTGATAGCCGTGTTGAAGAAGCTGCGCGACATTGGCAATACGGTGATAGTAGTAGAGCACGACGAAGACATAATCAGACAGGCTGACCACCTAATCGATATAGGTCCCGACGCAGGACGCCTCGGAGGAGAAATAGTGGAGAATGGCTACACGAAAAAATACCTCTCCGGCGAGCTTGCAATACCACTTCCTATGGGTAGAAGACGATGGAACAGGAAGATAAGCATCAAGGGGGCAAGAATGAACAACCTGAAGGGTGTTGACGTCGACATTCCGCTCAACGTGATGACCGTTGTCACAGGTGTGAGCGGTTCGGGAAAGTCGAGCCTAATAAAGGGAATACTATACCCCGCACTGAAACGACACATAGGCGAAGTGTGTGATTCGCCAGGCGAATACAGCAGCATAGGCGGCGACATCGATGCAATAAAGCATATAGAGTTTGTTGACCAGAATCCTATCGGCAAGAGCTCGCGTTCAAATCCCGCTACCTACGTCAAGGCCTACGACGCCATTCGCGACCTGATGGCTGAGCAGCCATTGGCAGTGCAGATGGGATTCACATCACAATACTTCTCATTCAACACCGAAGGCGGCAGATGTGAGGAATGTAAGGGTGCAGGAGAGATAACGGTTGAGATGCAGTTCATGGCAGACATAGTGCTGCAATGCGAGGCATGTCACGGAAAAAGATTCAAGCACGACATTCTGGAAGTAAGGTTCCACGACAAGAACATCAGCGACATACTGGACATGACCATCAGCGAGGCGATGGAATTCTTCAGCAAGCACAATCAGGCTGCCATTGCCAAGCGACTGAAGCCACTGAACGATGTAGGACTTGGATACATAAAACTCGGACAGAGCTCGTCAACACTGTCAGGAGGCGAGAACCAGCGAGTGAAACTGGCATATTTCATAGGACAGGAGAAACAAGTGCCGACTATGTTCATTTTCGACGAACCGACAACAGGTCTTCACTTCCATGACATCAACAAGCTGCTCGACTCGTTTAATGCACTCATTGAGCGTGGGCACACCATAGTGATAATAGAACACAATATGGACATCATAAAATGTGCCGACCACATCATCGACATGGGACCCGACGGCGGCGACGAGGGAGGATATGTTGTGGCTGTAGGCACTCCAGAGGAGATAGGAGGTTGCAGAGAAAGCATAACAGGCCAATATTTGCGCGATAAACTATATGGAAAGAGCGTAGAATAGAAAAAAAAAGTTAAATCGGGGCATTGACGAGGAAGTTTCTCCCGCCTTCGTTCTTTGTTCTTCGATTTTCTTTGTACCTTTGCACCCGCAAAAAGCCGATATGGCTCAGTTGGTAGAGCAATTCATTCGTAATGAATAGGTCCCCGGTTCGAGCCCGGGTATCGGCTCAGGGCAAAAAAGCAGCTGCACATTTCCGCATTATGGGAATTGCAGCTGTTTTTGTTTCTTCGCGTTTTTGCAAAGTCCACTTTTCATAAGCAATAAATTAAACACAACTATAATTAAAAGTGCGAAATATTCAGGTCGGCAAAGAACAACGAGACGTGAAAAGAGATATATTTGCATCATAATCGACAACATCATTAATACCTACGCTTATGAAAAGATTGTATTTCATTATTGCCTTTACTCTAATGGCTGCGTTCTCCCAAAAGGCTGAAGCCTGCACAGGCATAACACTGAGAACAATTGGTGGCTCACCAATTCCTGCCCGAACGATAGAATGGGCGGGAAACGACTTGGAGAGCAAGTATTCAATAGTGCCGAGAGGATACAAGCAACGTTCGTTCGTGCCTGGAGGCAAGAAGGAAGGCTTGACTTTCAAGGCAAAATATGGCTATGTGGGGCTTGCCGTGGAACAAGAGGAGTTTATTGTTGACGGAATGAACGAGGCTGGCCTCTCGGCTGCGCTATTCTATTTTCCTGCCTACGGACAGTATGTCGACTACGACGCAACAAAAAACGATGTCACGGTGAGCGACCTTCAGCTTGTGTCGTGGATTCTCAGCAATTTCAAGACCATTGACGAGGTGAAGAAATCGATAGAAAATATCCGTATAGTCACCATCGACCCACGAGGTTCAACCGTTCATTGGCGAATAACCGAAGAAAGTGGCAGGCAGGTAGTGCTGGAGATTGTCGACAAGCAACTGCAATTCCACGAGAACACCATCGGCGTGCTCACTAATTCTCCTTCGTTCGATTGGCATATTACCAATCTGAACAATTATGTAAATCTTGCATCAGGTCCAACAGGCGACCGCAAGATAGGCGAACTGACACTGAAAGCCTTTGGTGGTGGAAGTGGACTTCACGGCATGCCGGGCGACATGACTCCTCCTTCGCGTTTTGTTCGAGCTGCAATATACCAATCGACAGCTCCAAAATTGTCGTCGTCTGAAAAGCTCGTCGAGCAGGCTTTCCACATTCTCAACAATTTCGACATTCCTACTGGAATACAGTTTGCCGAAGGCCAGACAGTTACCGACATTCCGAGTGCGACACAGTGGACGATAGTGACCGACATTGCCAACCGCCGCATCTATTATCGCACGATGTACAACAGCAACATTCGTTGCATCGACCTCAAGGCAATAGACTTCCTGCGGGTGGAAAAGCAGTCGGCTCCACTCGATGCCGCTAAGCGCCAGCCAATAGAAATGGTCAGTGTGAGGTAGCTTCCCAGTCCTCCCACTCCTTCATGGCTGCCTTCCAGTCGGTGGCGCCATCGGCTATTGCCTGTTCCTCACGTGCGGCTTCGTCCCTTGCCTTGTCGCGTGCCCTCTTCTCCTTCATGGCAGCTATCGTGGCGTCGTCAAGTATCTGTATGGCGCCACGCTTTATTGCCTCGTGAAGTTCCTCCTCGCCAAAAGCCTTGCCTTGTACGTTGAAGTCAGAGATGTTGAACTCGAAATTTACGCGCAACTGATGCCTAATCTGCTTTTGCTGGAAGCGCGTTCCCGCATTCTTGCGGCGCAAGAGCATGCCTATGATGTCTATCTCATGCTGTGAAAACTTGTTTCTTCCCATAAATAATTACTATTTCTTTGCAAAATTAACAACAATATCCCACAATTCAATGCATTCCTTTGCATAATCAACATTTTTTATGTAATTTTGCAGCTAAAACAACTATTATCTTACATAAAGGACATGAAAAAAGCATTGAGAATTTCTTAAGAATAGTGCAGACGGCAGGCGGACTTGCTCAGGGCAAGCGACTCAAAGACTTGCCAAAAGAATGGTTTGAGGACATTCCAGTTGACTCGCCCAAGGACTTCTTCCTCATGAACAACCGAATAAACTATGCAGCATTGCTCGAAGACCTTGGACAATTCGACGAGGCGCGTCAAGTGTATGAGGAAATCAGTGCATTTGGCAAGGATGTGCCAGGGTTGTTAAAGCTTGAAATCGGTGCCGACCACATTCTCATGGAACTACTTACGACAAGACGGCTCGACGTTGTTGAGCAGCTCTATGACAAGCCACTTCAAGATTACATCAAATCCACCTACAAGTTCTCGCCAACAAAGAACGTTGCACTCTATGCCCTCGCCCTGCTGCGCGACAACGACACTGCACGTGCCAAGCAACTGCTCGACGAGATGGAGTCGCACAGCAACAACTATCTCATGCCAGGCGAATATCTCACGGCAAAGTTCCTTATGGAGCAATGCGATGCCTGCAGCAAGAGAAGCTGCATACCTGCAGGATACTCAACTATCGGAAATGAGTCAAATGTATCTCGCTGTTATTGAACGGTTGCATGACTTCAATTCTTCGGGTGTCCCCTCAAATAGTATCTCACCTCCGTTCTTCCCACCCTCGGGCCCGAGGTCTATTATCCAGTCGGCACGACGGATGATGTCGAGATTGTGCTCGATGATGACCACGGTGTTGCCGGCATCAACGAGTTTGCTGACTATTTGGAAGAAACGCTCGATATCGTTCATGTGAAGACCCGTCGTTGGCTCATCCATTACATATATATTGCCTTTCTTTCGAAGTTCGGTGGCTATCTTCAGTCGTTGGCTTTCACCGCCGGAGAGCGAACTTAGCGTCTGGCCGAGTTTCAGATAGCTGAGACCTACTTCCTGTAGGAGCAACAGATAGCGGGTGACTTTCTTCTCGTGTGCAAAAAAGTCGAGAGCTTCCTCTACTGTCATATCAAGCACCTCGGCAATGTTTTTTCCACGATACTGATATCCAAGAGCCTTCTTGTTGTATCTTTTGCCTTCACACTCTGGACAGCGGGTCTTGACTGCATCAAGAAAATTCATCTCAAAACTAAGATAGCCCCTACCCTCGCACTTCGGGCAAGCTCCCGAGGCATTGAAGCTGAAGAGCGAAACGTCCTCACCGTTTGCCTGAGCAAAGAACTGCCGGAGATGATTGAATATACCGATGTATGATGCAATGTTTCCTCTTGATGTGCGTCCTATAGGTTGCTGGTCGATGACTATAGCCTCGGGATGCTGGGGTACAAAGCAGCCATGTATCAAACTGCTCTTTCCACAGCCCGCAACTCCAGTGATACAAGTAAGCACTCCTTTGGGAATACGCACAGTGATATCCTTCAGATTGTTGACCGAGGCATGCTCAATCAAGAAACTGTCATTGAACGTCCTGCGGGTTCTTGGCTTTAATGCCTCCTGCTCACGCTCACGCAAACACTTTCCCGTAAGTCCTTGCGATGCAGCCAATCCACCAATCAGACCGTTATACATCACCTGCCCTCCCTTGCTGCCAGCCTTAGGTCCCATATCCACTGCCCATTCCGCAGACAGAATGATGTCAGGGTCATGCTCAACTACAAATACACTGTTGCCACGGTCGCGCAGGCCTCGCATCAGCTCTATGAGACGCTCATTATCACGTGGATGCAGACCGATACTTGGCTCGTCGAGCACATAGATGAGGTCGGTAAGGTCGCAATCAAGCTGACGTGCCATTTTTACCCGTTGGCTCTCGCCTCCTGACAAGGTCGAGACAGGGCGGTCGAGTGAGAGATAACCTACACCGATATTGACTAACTGGCAGAGGAGATAGTTGATTTTTCGCAAGACGGGGACAGCCATCTGACGCACCTCTCCATCCTTTATATTACTCTCTAACTGCTTAAAGAACTCCCAAACATCCGAAAGCTCCATACTGAATATCTGGTCGATACTCTTGTTGCCAATCCTTACGCTTCGCGCACGGTCGTTAATCCTACTGCCATGGCAATGCTCACACACACGATAGGTAAAGAACCTGTCGCGTGCATTCTGCTCGCCTTCCCCCTTCTCATCGATAGCCTTTTCAATGATGGTGCGCTCCAGTTTGGTGATGATACCTTCGTGATAGCGGTTGTATGACAGTCCCGTCTTCGACTTGTCAAGGTCGATAGGCTCGCTATACAGCAGCTTATACAGTTCCTCTTCGCTCCAATCCTTCAATGGCTTGTCATTGTCGAAGATGCCGTATTTGAGCAACTCCTTGAGCAGGTATGAGTTCTGCTTGTAGTTAGGGTGAAGCAAAGCACCCTCGCGCAATGATTTCTCTTTATCTATAAAGAGGTCCAGGTCAATCTTCACTTCCTTGCCGAGACCTTGACAATGGGGACACATGCCTTCAGGATGGTTGAACGAAAATGCAAAGGAAGGCAAATGAAGGAATGGTTGACCAATACGCGAATAAAGCAGACGGATATAAGTTGCTAATTCTGTGGCAGTGCCCACAGTGCTTCTGAGGTTATTGCCCATCTTCTTCTGGTCGATGACGATAGGAGTGGATAGATGTTTTATCTCATCGACATCCGGTCGTGACAGCTTGGGCAGACGCGCCCTTGCGAAAGAGCTGAATGTTTCAATTAGTTGTCTTTGCGCTTCAGTGTATATCGTGTCAAAGAGCAACGACGACTTACCGCTTCCACTCACTCCCGTAAACACCACGATACTGTGTTTAGGCAGCTCAATGTCAACATTCTTGAGGTTGTTGGTATGAGCATTCTTGATGATAATACTGTCTGTTTTCATTCTTCTTAATGCTAAATATTATTTATACAACCATTATTTCTCTTACCTGGCTGAACCAGTAAAAGGTTGAGCATTACCAAAGCAAATCCGAGAATACAGTAAAGGAGACTGTCAGACAATGATATTCCCAACACGTAAGTCTGTTTATACATTAGCCACAAACTTATAGGCAACAAAAGAACACTGGTGGCAACGGCAGGAACATACATCCTAAGCACCACCGACTGGACAATATGGACAACAAGATGAAAAGTGTAGGCAGCGAAAGCGCCATACCATAACAACAGTATCGGCAGCTTGCCCGTTGAGGCAAGTGATGTAAACAGTACGCAAAGGGCAAATTCCTCGACAACGGCCTTGACCATACCCTCTGTCGTATAGCCGCGAAGCATTGGAGCGAAGCGTGGAAACCGCTCACCTACGACTTCGCCATACCTTTCTATCCATGACTTAAAACCGACAATCTCCTCCAAGTCATGAATCAGGAACAACGCAGGAAACAGCCAAATAATGCCATATCCGACCGTCAACATCGCAAACAGCGATATATGGACTACAAGAGTGAGGAACAATACAATCATTTATATTTTAACAAAACACCAATCTCAGAACTCTTATCGGCTTACCCTCTCCCCCATAAAGGTTATTGTCGAAAGCCGTTTCGCCTGTAGCCACAAAACCGCATTTCTCCATCACCCTTCCAGAAGCGGGATTGTCGGTGAAATGTCCGCTTATGAGCGAGGGTATATCTGTCGTCTTGCGGATATGGCCAATCATAAGCCGCAGGGCTTCAGTACAGATTCCCATGCCCCA
>JBJEAS010000008.1:0-4991 GCA_051869235.1 Prevotella sp. | reverse complement strand
AAGAAAATTCGTATCTTTGCAGCGCAACGTGGTGTATTCGCCTATGTATAGGCGAAGCGCGACATCAATTATTGTGGACATGAAGATAAAGAAGCATACATCGAATACGAATTGTAACCTCCTGAACTACAATGATTTAGGGGGGGTATCGGCTTTGCCGTAACGTCTTCATACACATATAGATACAGAGCCTTCCGCAGGTGTCAGATGATGGCACAGGCGGAAGGCTCTTGGCGTTTGTATATATCCTTAACCGCAAAATGAGAATAACAGATATATTGAATAATAAATTATAAAAATGAATATTATGGAAGAAAACAAAAAGAAACATTATGTTACGCCTTCGATGAAGGTGTACGAGATTGAGCCAACGCAATTATTGGCAGGAAGCCCTGAGGACACCCCAACTAACACATCCATAAATGAATGGAATGAGGGTGGCAGTTTGGGCTCATACGATTTGTGATTAATAAACCAACAAAACATAAAAATTAAAATGAGAAAGATTAAAATTTTTGCGATGGCAGCCCTTGCAGCGATATTTGCAGGCTGCTCAAACAACGACGATGAGGTGATGCAGCCTAAGGACTCGCTGAAGGACACACCTATCAACGTAAACGTACTGCTGACGGACATCCAGACACGTGCTGGGTACGACAACACGAATCAACCAACGATGTTCTATCTCTCGATAGACCAGACAGGCGATAGCTACGACTACACGAATGTAGTGATGAAGTATGAGAATGGCAAATGGGTTGCCTACGAATCAGATGCTGAAGATGCAGCCCAGAAACTGCTGCTTTGGGAAGGTTCGGAAGACAATGTAACCGTTACTGCCGCTACGTTCCCGCTGAGCACCCCTCCGTCTTACGCACTTAGCGTATCAGCCGACCAGTCTACGGAAGATGCCGTGAAGGCAAGCGACTATCTCTACTATCAAAACAGTGCGGTCACACCATCGGAAAGCGGTATCAGTGTGGCTTTCGAACACATCATGTCGAAGTTGGAAATCTCGCTCACGCTCCGCGACGAGTTTGAAGGTTTGACCGATCCAATTACTTCAGTTATGTTATCAGGAACGTCGCTCACTGCAACCTATGCGCCCGCAGAGTCAGAGAAATGGAGCAATTATAGCACAGCAGCTGATGATGAGGTCACCAAGACGTGCCCATCGGTGGCATACGACCAGGACGCACGCACAGCCACCTACGAGGTAATCCTTATACCACAAACCGTGGCAGCAAATACATTCTGCGTAACTATCTTCATAGGCAACAAGTCATACGAGTGGATTTCAACAAATGCAGTCACCTTGGCAAGCAGTAATAAATATACCTTAGCGCTGACTGTCGGAAAGGACAAGGTGAGTGGCAATAGCTTCTCTGCATCCGCATGGGGAAGCGGAGGTGAAGACATCAATAACAAAACCGAGTAAAGAGAAAGGAGCAAAACGATGAAAAAGACATTCAAATATATGACCTTGGCAGCGGTAGCCATGCTGGCCGCAGCCTGTTCGCAGGAGGATTTCACCACATCCTATCAGGACGACCCCAATGCAGTGCAGATAACCGCACAGGTGGGCGAGGGTGATGTGAGTGGTGGCTTCGTGACCCGCAGCACGCCTGCAGGAGGAACGACCGAAGAAGAAGGCAAATTCAAATCAGGCGACCGCATTTCGGTATCTACCGCCGACCAAGGTCCCGTGGTATATGCCTTCGATGGCAGCGTATGGACACCCGAGAATAGCAAATTCCTGAAATGGACTTCATCACCCATGACCTTCACCGCCTACTATCCTGTGGCAGACGGCGTGGACGAAAACACCTTTGCCGTGCCCACTGATCAGACAGATGCCAACAAGATTGCCGCTGCCGACTATATGTCCTACTCTGCTTCTGTAGCCCGTGCACAGGACCATAACGGTGTCAACTTACAGATGGAGCGCAAGATGGCACGCATCGTAATCAACCCAATACTACAGAACCAGTTTACTGGGTATGAGGTTACAGCAGTCACCGTTCATGGCAACACCGCCGGCTATTCAGGTGGCAATCCGACAACTGGCGATATGGCAGTGAATGCATACAAGCATACCGACAATAATTTCTATGCCTTGCTGTCGCCTACCACAGCTGATGCTGGCAGCTATTTCATAGATGTGACCGTTACGAAAGGTGACCTCAGCGAAACGCTCCATGTCAAAGGCATCCCAGCTACCACTGCCGGAAACAGCTACACCGTCAACCTCACGGTGGGAAGGAATGTGGCCAACATTTCTGGGATTACTATCAATGAATGGACATCAGGGGCAACTATTGGTTCGGCTGAAGCGGAGTTGGTTCCCTACATCACCTTCTCAGCCGAAAGCGAGCAAACATTCACGATGAATTTTAATTCATTCACCTTGGGTGAAAATGAGTGTTTCGAGTATTCCGTAGGAGGAGGCAAGTGGACGAAGTTCACTTCGACTATCTTGGATGAAAATGCTGTTGCCTTTGGCGGTACAAAGGGTAATCTCCGTCTGCGTGGCAAGAGCTCCAAGGGTACATCAACAGCAGAATATACGAGTGACGAATATTCGACCATCAGCTTCGGGAACAGTACACCAGTTTCTTGTACAGGCGATATACGTACGCTCATTGACTATCAGAACTATGCAACTACAAATACAGACAATGCAAGGTTTATGTGTTTATTTAAAAACAATACCCAGCTGACAAGTGCTCCGGAACTCCCTGCCACAAACTTGGCTAGTCATTGCTATAAGTGGTTGTTCCAGAAATGCTCGTCACTCACCACGGCTCCTGAACTTCCTGCTACGACCTTGGCTAATTACTGCTATTTTGCTATGTTCATTGGCTGTTCTGCGCTCACTACGGCTCCTCAACTCCCTGCCATGACAATGGCTGCCTCGTGCTATTGCTCGATGTTCAGAGGGTGCACGTCTCTCACTACGGCTCCAGTACTTCCAGCCACGACCTTGGCTTCAGAATGCTATCGTGATATGTTCAATGAGTGCAGCAACCTCTCAAGTGTCACTATGCTGGCTACGGATGTATCCGCAACCGATTGCGTGGTTTACTGGCTGGGAGATGATGCTTACGTCAAGGCAGGAGAATCTGCAAGTACACGCACACTTACATTGGCAAATGAAACAGTATATACCACTTTAGAGAGTAATACAGAAAATCTCCCTGGCATTTGGAAGAAGAATGCAAGTGGTACTACAATAATCTACAGGGACAATTCTTCGTCATCATCTGGAAATGAAGGAGGAAGTGGTGATTAACCCTCGAAAGAACAAATAACAGTTGGAGGCTGCAAGCGGCATTGAAAATGCCATTTGCAGCCTCCATTGTTTTTTGGCGAAATCTGTCGTTCAGAGTTCATTTCTGCTGTATAGTGGCAAATTGCCGCAAAAAGAAGTCTCCACTTCTACATTTGCACTCCAAAATCATAAAAAACATTATACAACATGAATGAGACAAAGAACGTAAGCAAAAGAACGTTTTCGGTAAGCCAAATGAACATAGCCAAACTTGTTTGAGCTATGTCATGGCGAGAAAACGAAGGCGTAGCCAACAAGGAATCCCATCTTCTTCAGAAAAGATGGAGGTTGGAAAAGTGTGAGTACAGATTGCATTGTGTGTATGGAAGCATGTGCCTACAAGTGCATATTCTATATGGATGACGGAACGGTGAAAGAGGTGGAAATGCCATTGGGCACAGCCTTGGCCAAGACTCAGGAACAAGCAACGACATTTCTGAGAGTCCACCGCTCATACGCCGTGAACATCGAGCATATTGACATGGTCTATAATGACAGTGTCATCATGCAGAATGGAAATCGCATACCGATTGGTCGTGAATATCGCGATTCCGTCCCAAGGAATCTGGTGTTGATTGACAAAAGAGACAGGTCTGCATTGTGGGAAGGAGAAGAGATAAACAATATTGATTAGAAAAGAATGGCCATGGACAAGAAAAGGAAATATGTAACACCATCAATAAGCGTTATCTCGTATGGAAGTGATGAGTATTCCAAGATTATGAACGAGATTAAGAAACAACGAATAAAAGAGTGTTCAAATCAAACGCCATTTGACAAGGATGAGGAATAGGAAAGCATCGATGACTATCATATAGATAGCGGTAGATGCTTTTTTTTGTGTGCTTATAACGATGTAAATGTGTGCTTAAGATGCAGTTCAGAGTTATATTCTGCCGTATAGTGGCAAAATGCCGATAAAGAAGCAAAATTGCCTAACTTTGCACCGTCAACGTTGATAAAGGCGGGTCCTGAAAAGCCTAACAGTAAAGAGAGTAAGGAAATGACAATAAAGATTCTTATGAAATTAGAAATCAAAATTCCAGAACAAGAAGTATATTACAAAACGTACGGTTCTGAGACAATTACAAAAAGTAAGGCAAAATTCAATTCGTTGCCATATTTGTATCGTGCAGATTCCAGAGACGTTGCTGTGATTTGCCGTGATGGGTTCGAAGCAAAGAAACCACTGAGTATTACAGAAGCTAAAGAATTAGTCAAGAAACTCTTCAGTAATGACAACTCTATTTTGTTCCAATATGTAAGTGGTGGAGCAGACTCTGTCGGCAACCATTTTGTTTCAACTGCCGATACTCCGGATTGTATGGGGTATTTCAACAAGGGAAATATATTTGTTATTTCAACTGAGGGAATCAAGGAGGTACTACCAACAGAAGATGTTCTTGGAACGAATATCAATAAAGTACCAAGATTTGGTTCACGATTATATTTGGATGCTGACTCTTTGGAAGAAGCCACATTCATTGGGGTACGTCCAAAGGAAGACTCTGGGGAGATAATTGTGTTCACCCCAATTCCAGCAAAGAGAATTATTGGTTTTGGTAATGCGGAAGATGACAATTCTTTCAATACTATTCAATAAACTATGGCAATAGACACAACCCCTTCGCAAGTAGCAACCAGTGCGTTGCAGGCGATA
>JBJEAS010000007.1:0-5039 GCA_051869235.1 Prevotella sp. | reverse complement strand
TTTGTATCGGGCTTGCACGAGACGTGAATCCAGTGGGTGCCTTGACGGTTGCGCTCCCAAATGAGCTGGTCGAAGGTGGTGTTGTCCATTATCCACTCCATCCATTGCTTTCCCTGGCTGACGGAGGGAATGTGTATGTCGCACGCCTGTCCCTTCATGTGCTGCGAGGTGGGGCTGCCGCCTACGGCACTGTTCAGCGCAGGGCAGCGGTAGCCGGAGCTAATCACTATCGGGACGTTTAAGTGGCGGCGCAGCGGCTCAAGCACGTTCTCGCAGAGCACCGTGAGGCAGCTGATTATAGGCTGGTCAGCCTTCGCCGAAGGGTCGAGCCTGTTGTCGATGCCCTTGGCTTGTGCAGTGGCGGAGCGCGTGAACTCCGCCAATGCGAAATGTTGTGTAAGTTTCATTGTTCAGGATTTTTTTGAAGTAGTGTAGAATTTGCTTCTGCGGCTGGGGGTGTGGGAGTACTGGGGGTGTGGGCGTCCCGCCCGCACCTTGCGCACCATCAACCGCATAATTCCGAAATATTACCTCGTAGGCGAGGTGCGGGCGGGACGCCCACACCCCCAGCGCGTCCACACCCTCAGTACACCACCAGTGCATTCTACTTTTTAAGGAGGCGGTAAAGTTCAATTGCCATTAATAGGATGGCAACGGCGGCGAGGAGCTTATAGGGCCAAGGCGTACAGGTCACCTGCCTCACCGTTTCCACCTCCCTCAGCACCGGAATGCTGTCCACCTTGTGAATGCGTACGGTGTCGCGCAGCAGCTTGTACTTGTACTCGTAGCGTGTCCGCTCCCTGTACACCGTGTCGGCCTCACGGTAGGTGTAGAGTCGGTTGTCGACGTAGACGCTGTCGTAGTGCAGGGTGTTCTGCACCAGTGTGTCGTGCACGGTGCGCTCCACTGTCCGGGTGAGATGGCGGGTGCCTGCGCACCCTGCCATTGTCAATGCGAAGAAGACGATGATGATCAGTTTTCCCATACTCTAAGCCTTGTAGTTTTTCTCAAACAGTTCGGTCTTGCTGTCCTTCACCTCATGGATAAGTTTAGCGCGCTTCCACTTGCAGATGAAGTTGCGGGCATCGGTCTTGTGTTTGAGTTTGATTAAAAGCTCGCGCAGCTGGTCGCGTGTGAACTGGTTTGGACAGAGGTCGTAGATGGATGCCTTCTGCTCCGCCAGCTCGTCCTTGTCGGCCTCATGCATCTTCTCGTACTCAAGTCCCCATTGTGCCAGAAGTCCTTCAACAGTGTATGTTGCCATGAATTGATAGAACTTTGCCACCTGCTTCTGCTTGCTCTCGTCCTCGCCCCACAGATAGTAGAGCATGGCAGCCATGCGAAATGCAGAGAGTGAAGAGCGCTTATAGAAGCAGTTGCGTGCACGGCTTCCCGTTTTCAGCACTTCGAGACGCTGCTCTGCACACCATTTCTCTACGTGCTGGTCCATCCATTGCATTGGTATCTCGTGTGTAGGCTGCAGTGTGCCGTCCTCGGCATAGGTCTCGTTCATGAGGCGTTCCACCATGTTTTTTATCACGGCAGAGCCTGAACTGTCGATGGGTTTGAACTTTGGCGCATCGTCTCCCAGCATGTCTGGCAGCTTGCACAGCACCTTGCGCGTCACGTTGCCGCCTTCAACACTTCTCTTGTCGATGTACTCGTTAAGGCTGTTCTCTGTTCCACAGAAGAGCGAGTTCCAGCAGATGTCCACGTCGGAGTTGCATCCAGCGTCAAACATTGTCTCGTTGCAGAACTCTGCTCCAAGGTCGTAGGCCAAGCGGTCGAGCGTGCGCAGGTCGGCATAGGTGCGCTTGTTTGAGTCTGCCATAAGGCTCATCTCCTCGGCAAAGAGGAAGAAGGAGAGCGGTTCGCCGTATTTCGTCTGTATGGCATCGGCACGTTTAGTGAGCATGGCACGCGTGATGGTCTGCATGCAGCGTACCTCTACCAAAGGCTCGTCGGGCAGGCTCTTGTTTTTGAACATCTTCACCAGCTTGCGATAGGCCTTCTCCTTGTTGCGTTCCTCCTTGTCGCGGAGGCGCAGAGCCCCCATCAGGCGCTTCACTATGCCACGTGTGAACGACTTGCCCGCTCCAGGCTCGCCCACTATAAGCACCTGCAGGAGCAGGGCGTGGAGGTCGAGGTCGTAGACGTACTTCACACGCAAGCGTGTGCCAAGGGTGCAGTAGCAGCACATCACAGAGAGCAGCACTGCGAGCTTGAAGTCATCGGGTGCGGAATCAACGAAGAGTGCTACGCACTCAGGCAGTTCCATGTTTCCGATGCTTGGTGGTTTGATTGTCTTTTTTTTCTTCATGATTCTTGAGTTATTTTTTTATTTTGTTGGTATAAGCCAAAACGTTGGCACTGTGCGCTCAACCATGGTGAGGTCGGTGACATTCAGCTCGATGCGTTCGCCACGTGCCACACATTTCTCTATGCGGTCAAAAAGGCGGATGAACACCTTGCGGCTGTTGACGACGGCACCGGGGATTAGCTTTTCGCCAATGACGACGTTGGGTGTATTCGTCACATTAAGGTAGCTGTTGCCGCTTAGGAGGGTTGCCATGACACGAGGGTTTGAATCCGTTGGGTCATGGTCGAAGTCCACCACGGCAATCTGGCGACAAGTCATCGTGGGGTCATTGACGATTGTTATCTGATATATTCCAGTGGGAATCATACAACTAGTGTATTCCAATGTGTAGTTGGCAACGGTTTTCCCGTTGGCAGAGAGTGTCCCTGCCGTGTATGCCTTGTTTGTTTCTGTACGTTTTACTGTTATTTCCATGATTTATTTATTTTTTAGTTGACGAGTTGTTTCTTAGTTGACGGGTTGTTTGTTTACGCATAAACTATCAACTCGTTTACTTGTCAACTGAAATTCTTTCCAATAGTCGCTGAAGTCCTTGCAGCCTTCGGGCAGCTGGTGTCGCGTGAGTGTAGCTCCCACCTCCTGTGCCGTGGCGAGCAGCGCACGGTAGAGGCTCTCGCCGGCCGGGTCTTGGTCGGGTGCGATGTGCCAGTTTCGTGTGGGTGCCGAGGCAAGCAGTTCACGGTTCTTCTTGGTGAGCAGAGTGGCAGAGGGAATGGCTATTGCCTTGCGTCCTGCCGACATCACCGCCAGGCAGTCGCTCACGCCCTCGGTGATCCAAAGCTCTTCGCCCGCCTTGATGTCTTTCAGCACCGGGAGGTTATAGACCATCGGGTGGCTGCCCGGCGAGAACTGGAAGCGTGGTGCCTTGGCGGCGATGGCGGCGTGGCGTGCCTGAGCCTCGACGGTGTTGAAACGCTGGCGTGTGCCAAGGTATCTTGACTGAATGCCCACCAGACAGCCGTCGACCGAGAAATACGGAATCATGAGGCAGGGAGTCCAGAAGAAGCAGTACTTCCTGTCGCCCTCGCCGCGCAGTATGCCATACTCCTGCAACTGCCCCTCGGTGAAGTGCTGGCGCAGATAGTCAATCAACCTGCGCCCCGAGCACTCTATCGAGACGATGCGCTGACCGTGGACAACATCACGGCTGTACATGCGCTCGCGGAAGAGGAAGTCCTGAGCCAAGCTCCCAATTGGCAGATGACCGATGAGGAAGCAGTAGAAGTCGGCGTGGAATGTTGTTGTCGTCGTCATTGTCTTTTCGGGTTTATATTCACTTATGATTATCGCATTCTCGTCGGCAAGCCATTGGCAGGCTTCCACGAACGACTTGTGCAGGTGGTTCCTCACCAGGTCGATGGGGTCGCCACGGGCTGAGCACGACCAGCAGCGGTAGGTGTTCCTTGTCACGCTGAAGGAGAGGCTTGGGGTACGGTCGGCATGGAACGGGCAAAGGCAGCGGTGCCTCCTCACTTCAAGTCCCAGTCGCTGCGCCACACCCTCAATGGGCAGGTTCCTCAGCTTGTCGATGTCCGTTCTGTCCATAGGCCAGTGTCATTTCTTGTGAATGGTGAGTGTCAGCTTGTCGCGAAACCACTTCTTCAGACGTGTCGCGAGGTTGTCAAGGCTCGCCTCGTGCACGGCACCCAGCTTGGCGCACTTCTCCTCGAAGGCGGCGCAGTCCTCGGCATCGGCGACAGCCGTGAAAAGGCTCTGCATGAATGGGTTGCGGTTTACGGCAGGCCATATTCCATACTTATGCCAGTTGTAGAGCGCAAGGGCGAGCCACTGGCGATTGCCGGGGCGCAGCGACACGAAGATGTTGGCGTAGAACTCGTGTGCGTCGGCGTCGAGCGACTTGAAGAATGTAGACTGCACCTCTGAAGGCGGAATGAATGCTGTTGTTGTTTTCTGTGTCATGATTCCATTGCTTTTTTTGTTTGACAATTCGTTGTTCTTCTCTCTACCAACGATTGAGATGGCCATCCTCTCGTTTTGTTGCTGCAAAGTTAGACATTAGCCAAGAAAGGCGCAATAAGCAGACATGCAACTATAAAATCGGCTTTAAACGAAATAAAGCATATTTTAGGCAGACCAAGAAAAAACGTCGGAAAAGGGTAAAAAAGCCTTTATTTTCTTGCACAATAAAGAAAAACCCATTACCTTTGGAGGCACAAACCATATAGGTCAAACTTAAAGCATCAAATCATGGAAAAAAAGGATTTACGACCACTGTACGAGTGGCTCGACCCACACATAGACAAAAAGGAGCTGAACGACACCATAAGACGTTTAGAGACTGCATCGAAGCCTCGCGACATTGCCTACAACGTGATTGCAAACCTGCAGGGCGTAGGGAAGGTGAATTCCGTCACTGCCCTTAGTGAGGATTTCATAAAGGCCCTGTTGTCCTTCGCTCCAAAATTCGATCATGGGGCAAACGACGTGGATGCGATAAGATACCACGTACGCAAGATGATAAAAGACCTGGAATGGCATCGCAAGGAGAGGGAAAAGGACAAAGCGCAGAAGGAGCGAAAACTGGATCAATACCTCATTGTCGTAAAGAAGTACAAGATGGGACAGATGGAAAGCATCCTAAACTTCGGCGCACCAGTGTAAACCTGTGTTTTCCGCTTGATATTTTTGGCTGATAAAA
>JBJEAS010000006.1:0-23393 GCA_051869235.1 Prevotella sp. | reverse complement strand
AGTGATTTATAAAATGTGAGAAATAAGAATTAAAAATATTAAAAAGATAGTTGGTGTTTGCGTTTTTTTACTACCTTTGCAGTTGAAAGTCCAAGTTGTGTGTGTCAATGGCATTGTCATCTTGGCCTCGACAAAACGTAACATATTTAAAACAGCAATAAAAATGGCATTTTTAACTAACGACAAATTGGTAATTGTTGGTGCCGGTGGCGCCATCGGTTCTACAATGGTTCAGACAGCTCTTACAATGAAGCTGACTCCAAACGTATGTCTTTATGACGTGTATGCTCCAGGCATGGAGGGTGTGATGGAAGAAATGTTCCACTGCGGATATGACAGTGTGAACCTTACCGCTACGACCGACGTTGCTGAGGCTTTCAAGGACGCTAAGTATATCATCTCTTCTGGTGGTGCTCCTCGTAAGGCAGGCATGACACGTGAGGACCTCCTTGCCGGCAACTGCAAGATTGCGGAGGAACTTGGCAAGAACATCAAGCAGTACTGTCCAGATGTAAAGCACGTTGTGGTTATCTTCAATCCAGCTGACCTCACAGGTCTCGTAACTCTGCTCTATTCAGGTTTGAAGCCTTCACAGGTTACTACTCTTGCTGCACTCGACTCAACACGTCTGCGCAGTGAGCTTTGCAAGAAGTTCGGTGTAAAGAGCGATGAGGTTACAGGTTGCCGTACCTTTGGTGGACATGGCGAGCAGATGGCTGTTTTTGGTAGCAAGGTGAAAATCCAGGGCAAGCCTCTGAGTGAAATTATCGGCACAGACGCACTTCCTCAGGAGGAGTGGGAAAAGCTGCGCACCGATGTCGTTCAGGGTGGTGCAAAGATTATCCAGCTCCGTGGCCGCAGCTCTTGGCAGAGCCCAGCCTACTGCTCTGTTGAGATGATTCGTGCCGTCATGGGTGGCGAGCCATTCGCATGGCCAGCAGGCACATACGTAAAGAACGAGAAGTACCAGAACATCATGATGGCAATGGATACTACACTCGACACCAACGGTTGTACATATAAGATGCCAGAGGGCACTGCTGAAGAAATGGCGGCTCTCGATGCAAGCTACGAGCATCTGTGCAAGATGCGTGACGAGCTTGTGACCTTGGATATCGTTCCTCCAGTAGAAAAGTGGAGTGAGATAAATCCAAATCTCTAATATGCACTTAAAAGCAAATTGAATTTTGTCATAACACATTTCCAATGAAGAGGGACTGGTCGTGAGATCCGTTCCTCTTTTTTAGCTCCTTTGCCTTGACAATTGTTGAAATAAAATGCTTTTTATTGTCTTTTTGTTCTATTTTTCAGCCATAGAATCACTATTGTATGCTATTCTCCTAAATTATGCTGCAAAGTGTCATAATAATGCATCTGATAGCCTTATTTGTGCAACTAAAGAGGGCTAAAATGGAAATTTTTGTCATTTATGGAAGATTTTGGCAAAAATATTTTGTTATTTCAATAAAGCTTTCTATATTTGCACCCGAAATAATGAAAAAAGAATAAATATTCGGAATATAAACATAATAGTGGTGTCATCTTACGATGCATCCTTGTCAAAACAAAAACGCTATGGCAGAAAAATTGGAAGTTAAGGAGCTTGATCAAGTGGTCGTACGCTTCTCTGGTGACTCCGGCGACGGAATGCAGTTGGCCGGTAACATCTTCTCTACGGTGTCAGCTACCGTAGGTAATGGCATTTCTACGTTCCCCGACTACCCCGCCGACATTCGCGCCCCGCAAGGCTCGCTCACTGGTGTGTCGGGATTCCAGGTTCACATTGGAGCAGGACGTGTCTACACTCCTGGTGACAAGTGTGATGTACTGGTGGCAATGAACGCAGCAGCGTTGAAGACCCAGTACAAGTATGCAAAGCCTCAGGCTACCATCATTATCGATACAGACAGCTTCGGTCCAAAGGACCTGGAAAAGGCAAAGTTCAGTTCAGAGGACTACCTTGGTGAGATGGGCATCGACCCAGACCGTGTTGTGCAGTGTCCATTGACTAAGATGGTGAAGGACTGCTTGGCTGACAGCGGAATGGACAATAAGGCCATTTTGAAGTGCCGCAACATGTTTGCCTTGGGAATTGTCTGCTGGCTGTTCAACCGCGACCTTGACCTTGTTGCGAATTTCCTTCGCGAGAAGTTTGCGAAGAAGCCACAGATTGCAGAGAATAATATAAAGGTGGTACAGGCTGGCTTTGACTATGGTCACAACACCCATGCCAGTGTTCCTGCCACATATCGAATAGAGTCTACTTCAAAGGAGAAGGGACGCTATATGGACATCACGGGAAACAAGGCTACTGCCTATGGCTTGATAGCGGCTGCCGAGAAAGCAGGCCTGCGCCTGTTCTTGGGCTCTTATCCTATCACCCCTGCCACCGACATTCTTCATGAGCTGTCGAAGCACAAGTCATGCGGTGTCATAACGGTTCAGTGCGAGGACGAGATTTCAGGTTGCGCAAGTGCTGTTGGCGCTTCATTTGCTGGAGCTTTGGCTGCCACTTCAACCTCAGGTCCTGGTGTCTGCCTTAAGTCAGAGGCAATGAACCTTGCCGTTATCGATGAGTTGCCACTTGTCATCGTTGATGTTCAGCGCGGTGGTCCATCAACAGGTCTTCCTACAAAGAGCGAACAGACCGACTTGCTGCAGGCCCTTTATGGACGCAATGGTGAGAGTCCAATGCCAGTCATTGCTGCCGTAAGTCCTACAGACTGCTTCGATGCTGCATATCAGGCTGCAAAGATAGCCCTTGAGCATCTTACTCCTGTAGTTCTCCTTACTGATGCATTTATTGCTAATGGTTCTGCTGCATGGAAACTGCCAGACATTGCAAATCTTGATGCCATCAATCCTCATTATGTCACACCGGAGCAGAAGGGGAACTATACACCTTACGAGCGTGACCCAGAATCGTTGGTGCGCTATTGGGCTGTGCCTGGTCAGGAAGGTTATACCCATATCCTTGGTGGACTTGAGAAGGACGGCAAGACAGGCGCCATCTCTACAGAACCCGAGAACCACAACATCATGTGTGGCTTGCGTGCTGAGAAGGTAGCACGCATACCAGTACCCGATGTGGAAGTTGAGGGCGACAAGGATGATGCCGACTTGCTTGTCGTAGGCTTTGGCAGCACCTATGGGCACTTGTATTCTGCAATGGAAGAGCTTCAGAAGCAGGGCAAGAAAGTTGCTTTGGCACAGTTCAAGTATATCAATCCATTGCCAAAGAACACTGCCGAAGTGCTTACAAAATATAAGAAGGTGGTAGTGGCAGAGCAGAACCTCGGTCAGTTTGCGGCATATCTTCGTGCAAAGGTCGACAATTTCGCTCCTTATCAGTATAATGAGGTTAAGGGCCAGCCTTTCGTTGTGGCAGAGCTTGCTGCCGCATTTGCAGAGATACTCGAGAAATAATAACGAACTAAAAAAAAGCAAGATGGAATTTACAGCACAAGATTATAAGAAGGGACAGCCACGTTGGTGTCCTGGTTGTGGCGACCACTTTTTCCTCGCATCGCTGCATAAGGCGATGGCCGAGTGCGGAGTAGCACCTTATGAAACAGCCGTTATCTCGGGTATTGGTTGTTCGAGTCGTCTGCCATATTATGTTAACACATATGCCATGCAGACAATACATGGCCGTGCGGCAGCCATTTCCACAGGTGCCAAGGTGGCTAATCCGAACCTTACGGTTTGGCAGATTAGTGGCGACGGCGACGGACTTGCCATTGGCGGTAACCACTTCATTCATGCCATGCGCAGAAACATCGACTTGAACATGATACTTCTCAACAATCGTATCTATGGTCTTACAAAGGGGCAGTATTCGCCAACGAGTCCGCGTGGTTTCGTAAGCAAGTCAAGTCCTTACGGCACTGTTGAGGACCCGTTCCGCCCTGCAGAACTTTGCTTTGGCGCCCGCGGTCACTTCTTCGCTCGTTCGGTAGCCACCGACGCTCCTGAGACTGTCGAGATTTTGAAGGCTGCCTATAAGCACAAGGGCGCTTCCGTTTGCGAGATTCTGCAGAACTGCGTAATCTTCAACAATGGTTGCTACGACCCCGTATATAACAAGGAGGGCCGCAAGAAGAATGCAATCTATGTTCGTCATGGTCAACCTCTTATATTCGGCGAGAACAACGAATATGGTCTTGTCCAGGAAGGTTTTGGCCTTAAGGTGGTCAAGATTGGTGAGAACGGCATCACTGAGAAGGACATTCTCGTGCATGATGCACACTGTGAGGACAACACTCTGCAGCTGAAGCTTGCCATGATGGACAACGAGCATGGCTTCCCCGTAGCTTTGGGCGTTATCCGTGATGTTGAGGCTCCTACTTACGATGAGGCTGTTCATCAGCAGATAGAGGTTGTAAAGGCTCAGAAGAAGTATCACAACTTTATGGAACTTCTTGAGACCAATGATACTTGGGAGGTGAAGTAGTGTTTTGCCGGATGGCAAAACGCTACAAATAAAGAATTAAAGCCGCTTCGCTATTAAAGGATTAAAGTCCATTGTGACGAGATTTTCGCCTGCAATGGACTTTAATTCTTTAACTCAACTTTCGCAAGTAGTAAAAAGGAGATAAAAGAAGATAATAGGAGATAAATGACGTATGTTTAAGCCTGTCTTTTACTATTGTCCTTTATCTTCCTGAGCGACCATAGGGAGCGATAACTCCTCTTAACTCCTTCTAACTCCATAAGTTGAGTTCATGCGAAACTTAAATTCTTTAATCTTTTGGCTCAAATCTTTGAGCCAAAACAAAGGTCTCCAGCGTCTCCTAAGCCAGGCACTATGTATTTGTTGGCATTTAACTCTTTGTCTATAGCAGCGCACCAAATTGTCGTTTTTTCTTCTGGGAAGGTTTTCTTTACGTGCTCGATGCCTTCTGGTACTGCTATCACCGATGCTACATGAATCCATTTCGGTTCACCGTGCGTGAGGAATGCCTTGTAGCCGAGTTCCATGGAGCCTCCGGTTGCCAACATGGGGTCTGCAATGATGAGCGTCTTGCCAGTCAAGTCTGGTGCGGCAAGATATTCTACATGCACGCCAACTTCAGTGTGTGTGTCGTCGACATATTCTCGGTAGGCACTTACGAAGGCACTGCTTGCATGGTCGAAAATGTTGAGGAATCCGGTGTGGAATGGAAGTCCGGCACGAAATATTGTCGCCAGTACAATGTCGTCGCTTGGAACAACTGTCTTGCAGATGCCAAGTGGAGTTTCAATGTCCTTTGGTTGATATTCGAGAGTCTTGCTTATCTCATAAGCTATGATTTCGCCTATTCTTTCCACATTGTTCCGGAAAAGAAGTCGATTGGTTTGGTAATCCTTGTCTCTAAGCTCCGCCATATACTGATTTACGACGGAACGGTAGTCGTCCATGTTGTGAATTTCCATACATAATTGTTTTTTTTCTAATGCAAAAGTAAGGAAAATGCATGAATTTTGCAAACTGCAAATTACAAAAATGTTTTCAGAATGTTATTTTTTGATTACTTTAACGAAAAAAGAATTACTCAGCGAAAAAATCTTCCCGCAATATTTTGTAATAAGCAGAATTATTACTAACTTTGCGCCCGAAATTAGAGTGAGAGCATCACAATAGGTAATAGAAATAAGTATTCACAAATATAATTCATTTAACAAAATGGCAAAGTTAGATTTGACACAGTATGGCATCACTGGTTCAACAGTGATTGCACACAACCCTTCCTACGAAGTTCTTTTCGAGGAAGAGACAAAGGCAGGCCTTGAGGGTTACGAGGTAGGTAAGAACACCGAGCTTAACGCTGTAAACGTTATGACAGGTATTTATACTGGTCGTTCACCTAAGGACAAGTACATCGTAATGGACGAGAACTCTAAGGACACTGTATGGTGGACATCTGACAACTATAAGAACGACAACCACCCAATGTCTGAGGACGTTTGGGCCACTGTAAAGGACCTCGCTGTTAAGGAGCTTTGCAACAAGAACCTCTATGTCGTTGACGCATTCTGCGGTGCCAACAAGGACACTCGCATGGCAGTTCGCTTCATTGTTGAGGTAGCATGGCAGGCTCACTTCGTGACAAACATGTTCATTCAGCCTACAGCAGAGGAACTCGAAAACTTCGAGCCAAACTTCGTTATCTACAATGCTTCAAAGGCAAAGGTGGAGAACTATAAGGAACTCGGTCTTAACTCAGAGACTTGCGTTGCATTCAACGTTACAAGCCGCGAGCAGGTTATCATCAACACATGGTATGGCGGTGAGATGAAGAAGGGTATGTTCTCTATGATGAACTACTATCTCCCACTGAAGGGCATCGCTTCTATGCACTGCTCTGCAAACTGCGACATGAACGGTGAGAACACAGCTATCTTCTTCGGCCTTTCCGGTACTGGTAAGACCACTCTGTCAACCGATCCAAAGCGTCGCCTTATTGGTGACGACGAGCACGGCTGGGACGACAACGGCGTGTTCAACTTCGAAGGCGGTTGCTATGCTAAGGTCATCAACCTCTCTAAGGAGAATGAGCCTGACATCTATGGTGCCATCAAGCGCAATGCTCTCCTTGAGAACGTTACAGTAGCTGAGGACGGTAAGATTGACTTCAACGACAAAAGCGTAACAGAGAACACTCGTGTTTCTTACCCAATCAACCACATCAACAACATTCAGCCAGGTTCATCTGCACCAGCAGCAAAGAACGTCATCTTCCTCTCTGCTGACGCATTCGGAGTACTGCCTCCAGTATCTATTCTGACTCCTGCACAGACTCAGTACTATTTCCTCTCTGGCTTCACAGCCAAGTTGGCAGGTACAGAGCGCGGCATCACAGAGCCAACTCCTACATTCTCTGCTTGTTTCGGCCAGGCATTCCTCGAGCTGCACCCAACAAAGTATGCTGAGGAGCTTGTTAAGAAGATGGAGAAGAGCGGCGCTAAGGCATACCTCGTAAACACAGGTTGGAACGGTACCGGCAAGCGTATCTCTATTCCAGACACACGTGGTATCATCGATGCAATCCTCGACGGTTCAATCCTGAAGGCTGAGACAAAGAAGATTCCAATGTTCGACTTCGAGGTTCCAACAGCTCTTCCAAACGTTAACCCAGCTATCCTCGACCCACGCGACACTTATGCTGACGCTGCTCAGTGGGAGGAGAAGGCAAAGGATCTCGCAGCACGCTTCATCAAGAACTTCGCTAAGTACACTACCAACGAAGCTGGTAAGGCACTTGTTGCAGCTGGTCCACAGCTCTAATCAAACCAAGAGTCATAACACTCTAATATATCTTTGTACAAAGCTCTGCTGGCAAGTGAATTGTCGGCAGAGCTTGCTTTTTATGCTTTTGACTTAGGTCAAAAAAAGGTGCAGATGCTTTCTTGTGACCATTAAAAGTTTGTTCGTGGGTAGGAAAAGCTATAACTTTGCACTTGCATTCGTGAGGGATGTGGATAGTCTGTTTTCATAAAGTAGTTAAACACGTAAAAATTATGATGGATTTTCAAATGACGGCAGTTCTGGTAATGGTCTTCACAATAACGGTGCTCGGCATCGTAACACTGAAGCATACCAATGTCCGTTAAGGAGTGCGGAATGGGTTTTCATACCGCACTTTTTTTGTCAAAAGAGTGCCATTTTCGACAAAAGAAGCCTAAATTCCCACTTTTTATTATATATTTAACTTAATATAAAGTAAGAAGTTGCAGATATTTGAAGAAAACTGAGTAAATTTGCACCTAAAAATTAAAAACACGATTGATGAGAAGACAAATATATTCTCTTTGCATGCTTTTTCTGGCATCAATAATTATGGCTTCATGCCTTAACTCCGATGACGATGTCGTATATTATGACGATGCGGCATTGACGGCATTCTCCCTCACTGGAGCGATGATGACAAAGCACACGACAGCTTCCAATGGTTCCGACTCGACTTACGTTGAGTTCACTACAGAGGTGTCAAACTATAATTTCGTCATCGACCAGGTGAACTCGAGGATTTATAATGTCGATTCATTGCCTGTTGGCACTGATGCCACGAAGATTCTTTGCAATTTCTCTACAAAGAATGGCAGCTATGCTGCGATAAAGTCAATGACAAGCGACTCGTTGGCTTATTTCAGTACGTCCGACACTACAGATTTCTCCAAGCCACGTGTTGTGAGGGCTATTTCGGCAAGTGGCCTGAACACTAAGGAATATACCATTACTGTGAACATTTATAAGGAGTCGCCCGACTCGTTCCAATGGAAACAGTATCCCGACTGTATAGCTATGGCTTCTCTTTCTGGCATGAGGTCCTATTCGCTTAATGGCAACATCGTCGTTATGGGAACAACGGGTGCTGCGACAAAGGCGTTTGCAATGAATGCCGCCAATGGCAGAACATTCACCGAGCTGAATTCGTCGCTTGGAGCCGATGCTTATCGCAATGCCGTTGTCAAAGGCAATACGCTTTTTGTTCTCGATGGACAGACGATAAGGAAGTCGCAGGATGCTGTCAATTATGAAACGGTGCTTGGCAATGCCCCCATCAGTCGTCTTGTTGCCGCCAGTGCCAATGAGGTTTATGGCTTGTCGGCCGACAATGTTTTCATGGTGTCTACTGACGGCTGTCTGACATGGAAGGCTGACAATATGGACAGTGACAGCAAGTATGTGCCTTGCGAGGACATCTCGTATGTATGCCGCGACTATAAATACAGCAAAAACACTCAGAATGTCATACTTGTAGGCAACAGGCCTGCGGCAGGTGCAAGCACCGACTCGTTGGCTGTGGTGTGGAGGAAGATTGTCGAGAACGATGCAGACAGCCAGGAAGGCAAGTGGGCGTATCTTAACTATGATTCCAACAGCAGTAACCCGTTGAAGAGCCTGAAGGGACTTACTATAGTCAACCATGGCGACTATATACTTGCCCTTGGCGGTCAGGGTATCGACGGCTGTAAGGAAACGGCACATTCCGCAATTTATGTCAGTGCTGATGGTGGATTGAAATGGACAAAGGTCAACGGCATAGAATATCCGCGTGGTTTCGACAAGAGCGCCACGGCAATGTCCGTTTGTACTGACGACGACAACTACATTTGGATAACGGTGAACAACACCGGACAGGTGTGGAGAGGGCGTTTAAATAAGGTTGCAGGACAGTAATACGTTCTCCCACGATGAAGACGCTCGTTATAGCTACATTGCTGCTCATCGCTAATATGGCAACAGCACAGGACGATGCCGAATACCGAATGGAAATAGGAGGTGGCATCGGTCTTGTGGCTTATCAGGGCGACTTCAACGGAAGTATCCTAAAAGGTATGCAGCCTATGGCAACACTGACGGCACGATACAAACCTACACCAAGGACTGCTTGGGCGTTCAATTTGGGGTTTGGGAAGTTGAAGGGTGACTATGACCCATCCGACAATTATTATCCCGAACTTGCTGAGCAAAGGCTGAAGTTCAGCAATATGCTTGTTGACGGAGGCATAAGGTTTGAATATAATTTCTGGCCCTTTGGGACGGGCAATGACTATAGGGGTGCCAAGCGTCTTGTTCCGTTCATAGCTGCCGGAATAGGACTGTCTTTTGCCGACACCGACAATGGCAGTGCCGTAGGAGCCAACTTTCCAATAGGTGGAGGGGTGAAATATAAGATTGCCAAGCGTGTAAACCTTACTGCAGAATGGACAATGCACTTCTCGACAACCGATAAGCTCGACGGTGTGGCTGACCCTTACGGAATAAAGAACAGTGGAATGTTCAAGAACAAGGACTGCTACAGTATGCTGCTTGTGGGATTGACATACGACATTTGGGCTAAGTGCCGTACTTGTCATAACGACGACGATTAACATTTTACATATATATATGGTAGAAAATATTGATATGAGTAGAATACCCGAGCACGTGGCTATCATCATGGATGGCAACGGAAGATGGGCAACGGAACGTGGCAAGGACCGCAGCTATGGTCATCAGGCTGGTGTAGAGGCGGTTAGACGCATCACGTCAGAGTGTACCCGACTCGGAGTAAAATATCTCACGCTATACACTTTCTCAACGGAAAACTGGAATCGCCCAGCCGATGAGATTGCCGCACTCATGGGTCTTGTCTTGACATCGCTCGAAGACGAGATTTTCATGAAGAACAACGTAAGGTTCCGTGTCATCGGCGACATAGAGCGACTTCCTGAACAGGTGCAGCGCAAACTGGAGGCTACAATGGAACGTACTGCAGCCAACAGTGCCATGACAATGGTCGTCGCCCTTAGCTATTCGTCGCGTTGGGAGCTTACCGATGCTGTAAAGAAGATTGCCGGCGAAGTGGCAGAAGGGAAAGTGGCACTTGAAGACATCAATGAGCAGATGATTTCCAATCATCTCACCACCAACTTCATGCCCGACCCCGACCTGCTCATACGCACAGGCGGAGAGGTGCGGATAAGCAACTATCTGCTTTGGCAGATTGCCTATAGCGAACTCTATTTCTGCGACACATATTGGCCCGACTTTGACGAGGCTGCCCTTAATAAGGCAATAGCTTGTTACCAGAGCAAACAGCGTCGGTTTGGACTGACCGAGGCGCAAGTTGAAAATAAAGAAAACGAAAAGTAAGAAGAATGAACACTTCTAAACAAAAGGCTTATATAATAAATAAGGTGGCGGCTCTGCTCTTTTTGATGCTCTGCTCTGCCATGACGATGAAGGCACAGGATGTAATAGTCAATCCTGAGATTTCGTATGCCGGTACACCACGCACCTGTACCATCGGCGGACTTGCCGTAAAGGGAGTGGAGGGATATGAGGATTATGTCCTCACTGGTCTGTCAGGTCTCAGCGTTGGACAGGAAATCAGTGTGCCGGGACAGGAGATAACAGAGGCCGTAAAACGTTATTGGCGTCATGGGCTCTTCTCAAAGGTCAGCATTTCCGCCGACTCTATCGTAGGCTCGAAAATCTATCTTTGCTTCAACCTTGCGCTGCGTCCACGTGTCAGCACAATAAACTATTATGGCATCAAGAAGTCGGAGCGTGAGGATATGGAGGCAAAGCTTGGCATCATGAAGGGCTCGCAAATTACGCCTAACATGATTGACCGTGCCAAGATTCTTGCGAAGAAGTATTTCGACGACAAGGGTTATAAGAATGCTGAAATTAACATCATGCAGCGCGATGATGTCACTGGAAAGAATCAGGTGATACTTGACGTTAATATCGACAAGAAGGACAAGATGAAGGTTCGTTACATCTTTATCGATGGCAACAACAACCTTTCGCTTTCAAAGATTAAGGGTGGACTGTTTAAGAAGGGTGTGTTCTCAAAGACACATGAGGCAGGAACCCTTGGCTCTTTCCTCAAGTCGAAGAAGTTCACTCCTGAACGTTACGAGAAGGACAAACAGAACCTTATCGACAAATACAACGAATTGGGCTATCGTGACATGACAATCGTCCGCGACAGCATCATCAACCACGACGAAAACCACGTCAATGTTTATATCAAGATTGACGAAGGTCAGAAATATTACCTACGCAACATAACGTGGGTAGGCAACACTGTCGTCTCGTCCGATTATCTTAATATGCTGCTCGGTATGAAGTCGGGTGACGTCTACAACCAGAAGGAAATGCGCAAGCGTCTCTCCGAAGATGAAGATGCCGTTGGCAACTATTACTGGAACAACGGTTACCTCTTCTATAACCTACAGCCTACGGAGGTGAACATCGTCGGTGACTCCATTGATGTCGAGATGCGTATAACTGAAGGTCAGCAGGCTCATATCAGCCACGTAAGAATATATGGTAACGACCGACTCTACGAGGATGTTGTTCGCCGCGAGATGAAAGTGAAGCCAGGCGACCTGTTCTCTAAAGACGCCCTCATGCGTACTGCACGCGAAATAGCATCAATGGGTTTCTTCGACCCAGAGAAGGTCAATCCTGACATACAACCAAACTATGAGGATGGAACGGTGGACATCAACTGGCCTTTGGAGCAGAAGTCCAACGACCAGGTGGAGTTCTCTCTCGGTTGGGGCCAGACAGGTGTTATCGGAAGAATTTCGTTGAAACTCAACAACTTCTCCATGCGAAATCTCTTCGGTAAGAACTCGATGCACCGAGGCATAATGCCTATTGGCGATGGCGAGCAGTTGGCACTCTCGGCACAGACCAACGGTTCTTACTACCAGTCGTACTCCATCAGCTATTCGGCTCCATGGTTTGGCGGAAAGCGACCAAACGCCTTCAACATCGGTGCATACTATTCAAAGCAAACCGACGTCAACAGCAACTACTACAACAGTTCGTGGATGAACTCGATGTATAGCTACTATGGAGGCTACGGATCGTATAACAACTACTACAACAACTACGAGAGTTATCTTGACGACGACAAGTATGTACAGCTCTTGGGCTTCTCAGTAGGTTGGGGTAAACGCCTTCGTTGGCCTGACGACTACTTCCAGCTCTCCATGTCGCTCTCCTATCAGCGCTACATGCTTCGCGACTGGCAGTACTTCATCATCAGCAACGGTAACTGTAACAACATCAACCTTGGCATAACGCTTGCCCGAACCAGTACGGACAACCAGCTCTTCCCACGTCGTGGTTCTGAGTTCATGGCTTCCGTTACACTTACTCCACCATGGTCGGCATTCGACAACAAGGACTATGCCAACCTCGCAAAAGATTACAATTCAGCAACTTATCAAGAAGAACAACAGGAGAAGTATCGTTGGATTGAATACCATAAGTGGAAGTTTAAGTCGAAAACATACACTGCACTTACCAATGGTCAGAAGTGCTTCGTGCTCATGACTCGTGTGGAGTTTGGTATTCTCGGGTCGTACAATAAGGACAAGAAGTCGCCGTTCGAGACATTCTATGTCGGTGGTGACGGTATGAGCGGCTATTCTACTGGCTATGCCCAGGAGACCATAGCTCTCCGTGGTTACGAGAACGGTTCGCTCACTCCTTATTCCTCTCTGGGATATGCTTACGACCGCTTTACCCTTGAGTTGCGCTATCCGTTCATGCTGGGTAATACTACCATTTACGGTCTTGGATTCCTCGAAGGCGGTAATGCATGGTATGAAACCAAGAAGTTCAATCCGTTCGACATGAAGCGTTCGGCTGGTGTAGGCGTCCGCATCTTCTTGCCTATGGTTGGTCTTATGGGCATTGACTGGGCCTATGGTTTCGACAAGGCACTCTCTACAGGCACCAAGGGTGGAAGCCAATTCCACTTCATACTTGGACAAGAGTTCTAATCAGCGAAGCTGAAATTAAAGTATTAAAAAAATAAAGAATTAAAGTTTTGATTATGAAGAAGATATTTTTAGTGATTGTTGTGGCAATGACGGCAATGGCTGCTAACGCCCAAAAGTTTGCACTCCTCGACATGGAGTACATATTGAAGAACATTCCCGCTTATGAGCGTGCCAACGAGCAGCTCAATCAGGTGTCGAAGAAATGGCAGGCTGAGGTTGAGGCTATCAATACCGAAGCCCAGACAATGTACAAGAACTACCAGAATGAGGCTGCCTTCCTCTCTAAGGAACAGAAGCAAGCCAAGCAGGAGGAAATTGTAAAGAAGGAACAGGAGGCAAGCGAATTGAAACGCAAGTATTTCGGTCCTGAAGGTGAGTTGTACAAGAAGCGCACAAGCTTGATGTCGCCCATTCAGGACGAAATTTACAATGTCGTTAAGGACATTGCCGACCTCCGTGGCTACCAGCTTGTCCTCGACCGCGCCAGTGACAGTGGCATCATCTTCGGCAGTCCGAAGATTGACATTTCCGACGAGGTGTTGAGTAAACTTGGATATAAATAATTCAAGTTTCGCATGTACTCATTTTAAGGAGTTAAAAGGAGTTAGAAGAAGATACCACTCCCTTCGGTCGCTCAGGAAGAAAAAGGACAATAGTAAAAGCCAGGCTTAAACATACGTCATTTATTTCCTTTTATCTTCATTTATCTCCTTTTTACTACTTTCGGAAGTTGAATAAATAACCTGTTATAAAGATAATTCGAATTATTAATTTAAAAATCAAATAGAAAAAATGAAAAAAGTACTTTTAATGATTCTGATGCTTGCTCCTATAGCAGTAATGGCACAGAAGTTCGGACACGTTAATTCACAGGAAGTAATCCAGGCAATGCCCGAATACACCAAGGCTAAGACCGAGATTGAGGCTCTTGCTCAGCAGTATGAGGCTGACCTTAAGAGCATGCAGGAGGAGTTCTCAAAGAAACTGAAGGACTACGAGGCAAATTCAAAGACACTGCCTGACAACATCAAGCAGCGTCGAGAGACTGAACTTCAGGAGATGGACCAGAAGATTCGTCAGAGCTATCAGGACAATCAGCAGGCTCTTGCCCAGGCTCAGTCAGAGAAGATGCAGGCTATAACGACAAAGGTCATCGATGCCATCAAGCAGGTGGGTCAGGCTGGCGGTTATGTCTACATCATGGACAATGCCGGTGGCATTCCTTACATCAGCACTACTCTTAGCACCGACGTTACCGCACAGGTAAAGGCAAAGCTGGGCATTAAATAATGAAGAGATACATCCTTTTTATTCTTGTTGCAGCCATGGCTTTTGTGGCGCAGGCACAAGATGTTGAGACTTCCTATCCTGTGGCTACCGTTCAACCTTCGGCAGCCACAGTAGGATATTTCAGCTATAAAGAGGTGCTTGAGTCAATGCCGGAATACGCCATTGCTGGTCGACAACTAAGTGACTTGCGTGCGAAGTACGACGCTGAGATGCAGCGCGTTAAGGACGAGTTCAATGCCAAGTACGAGGAATTCCTTGAAGGTCAAAAGGATTTCCCCCCTACGATATTGAAGAAGCGTCAGACAGAACTTGAAGAACTGATGAACAAGAACATCGCATTCAAGGAAGAGAGCCGACGGCTGCTTGCCGAGGCAGAACACACCATCTATGCTCCTCTTCACGAAAAGATTTCGGCTGCCTTGGCTCGTGTCGGTGCGGAACTTGAACTCACTATCATCGTCAATACCGATTCCGATGCGTGTCCGTACTTCAATCCGTTGCGTAGCGTAAATGTGGCCATGAGGCTGCAGAGCCTCTTGGCAAGTGTACAGGTTAATTAGTCGATTAATCTAAACTCAAACAATATTATGGAATCGGGTCCTATAGGCATCTTTGACTCGGGTTATGGGGGCTTGACCATATTGCATGGTGTACGTAGCCTTTTGTCGGAATACGATTATATGTATCTCGGCGACAATGCCCGTGCGCCTTATGGACCGCGTTCCTTCGATGTTGTATACGAGTTCACTCGACAGGCGGTTGTCCGACTTTTTGAAATGGGTTGCCAGCTTGTCATTCTTGGCTGCAACACTGCTTCGGCTAAAGCCCTTAGGACAATACAGCAGGTCGATCTCCCGCAGATTGACCCTAATCGCCGTGTCCTTGGTATAATTCGTCCTACTGCGGAAGTCATAGGCGAACTGACCCAAACTCGCCATGTCGGCATTCTTGCTACCGAAGGAACCATTCGCAGTGACAGTTATAGACTTGAAATCCAAAAGCTCTACCCCGACATTACCGTCTCTGGCGTTGCTTGCCCCTTTTGGGTTCCGTTGGTAGAGTATAATGAGGCAGACAGTCCTGGAGCCGATTATTTTGTCAAGAAGCGCATTGACCAGTTGATGCGCCTTGACCCAATGATTGATGCCATCATTCTTGGCTGCACTCATTATCCTTTGTTGATGCCTAAGATTGTGAAGTATGTCAATCCCGGTGTTCGCATCATACCTCAGGGTGAGTATGTTGCTGAAAGCCTGAAGAACTATTTTGTTCGGCATCCCGAGATGGAGTCGCGATGCACCAAGGGTGGGCATGTCGAATATTTGACCACTGAGAATCCCGACAAATTCCGCGAGTCTGCCCAGATATTTCTTCATGAGCATGTTGACGTGAAGAACATTACTTTAGGATAATTTTCCATTTGCATTATACCCGAACGGATATAATGTGTTAAATATTTATTATTTTTATACCTTTTGGGGTATAATATCCATATTTTTATTTATCTTTGCACCCGATAAGGTATAACTTTGTTTGTTTATTATGGATTTGCAATTGTCGTTATACGTGAAGGAGATGCGCCGTGAATATGGCTTGACGCAAGAGGACCTCGCTGCAAAGGCTGGGGTAGGGCTTCGTTTTGTCCGCGACCTTGAGCAGGGGAAACAAACGTTGAGGATGGACAAAATCAATCAAGTACTCTCCCTCTTCGGCAGGGAGGTAGGGGCGGTGGAGATTAAGAATTAAAGGATTAAAGAATTAGATTGCTGATGAAGAGGGCTAATGTTTATCTGCATGACAAACTGGCAGGGGTGCTGACTGAGGACGAGAGGGGGTTCGGCTTCAAGTATCTCGACAGTTATCTCGACACCGACGGTGCCGAGGCGGTGAGCCTTACGCTGCCTTTGCAAAAGGAAGAGTTTCGCGACACCGTGCTTTTCCCTTTCTTCGATGGGTTGATTCCCGAAGGCTGGTTGCTCAACATTGCCGAACACAGCTGGAAAATCAACCAACGCGACCGCATGTCGCTGCTAGTGGCATGCTGCAAGGACTGCATTGGAGCTGTAAGTGTAATACCTGAGAACAAACATTTTACCTAAAACCACATGGAACGCTGTTTATATTGCTATAAGGAACTGAAGGAAGGGCAGGTGGATTATCATCCTGCTTGTTCGCGCAAGTTGTTTGGTGTCAAGACTCCGCCGCGCTTGCCTTTCGTGCGAAGTCAGATAGGCGAGTTGGCAAAACAGGTGGTGAGAAGCCAGACAACGCTGACTGGTGTACAGGCGAAACTCTCGTTGGACGTCAATCCGGGAGGCAAGAACGAACCCGATCGCTTCACTATCGTAGGACTGTGGGGCAGGTTCATCCTCAAACCGCAAACCGAGGCGTATCGCTGTCTGCCTGAGAATGAGGACTTGACGATGCACCTTGCTGAGGTTGCAAAGATCGCTGTAGTGCCGCACGGAATGATACGTTTTGCCGATGGCGAGCTCTGCTACATAACGCGCAGAATAGACCGCACACCAGAGGGCGGCAAAGTGGCGATGGAGGATATGTGCCAACTGTCAGAGAGATTGACCGAATACAAGTATAAAGGCTCTTATGAGCAGATTGCCAAGCAAATACGCCGCTACTCTTCGGTTCCACAACTCGACCTTGTGAATTTCTGGGAAGTGGTGGTGTTCTCTTGGATTACAGGCAATGCCGACATGCACTTGAAGAATTTCTCCCTCTATAACCCTGGTCATGGCTACAGCCTTACTCCCGCCTACGACCTTTTGTCAACTACGCTTGTCATTCCACAAGATCCTGAAGAGCTTGCCCTTATGCTCAATGGAAAGAAGCGCAAGTTGCGGCGCAGCGATTTCGTTAAGGCGATGTCGGTGTCGGGCATAAGCGAGAAGGTTATCGACAACATGACAAAGAAATTTCGTCGTGCAATACCCAAGTGGCTCGACCTTATCGATGCCTCTTTCCTGCCCAAAGACATGAAACGTGACTATAAGCGCCTCATTCTCCAACGCCTGTTGATGTTAAGACCTTAATCTGCATTATTCATACTCATTCCTTATGCAAGGACTAACTGGCATTATTCAGGTAAGAAAATGGAATGGTTTGTCTGAAAAAGCGGAAATATGCAAAAATGGTAATAAATTCCGTATTATGTTTATTGGAACTTTAAAATAATATCGCTATCTTTGCAGCGGTTTACATAATAGCTGAAAAATATGCTTAGAAAGTTAAGATTGACTCTTGCCGCCTTGTTCTTCGTGGCAGTGACGCTTCTGTTTCTCGATTTCACGGGAACGGTACATAAATGGCTTGGTTGGACAGCCGAAATACAGTTCCTGCCAGCCGTGTTGGCATTGAATGTCGTTGTCGTCGTAGTGTTGGTTGCTGTGACGCTGCTTGTCGGACGTGTGTATTGTTCTGTCGTCTGCCCTCTCGGTGTGATGCAGGACATCATAGCCTGGCTTGGTCGACGTGGTGGCAAGAAGCGTAAATTGCGCTATAGCCACTCGCCTGAACGACGCTGGTTGCGTTGGGGAGTGTTCGTGGCTTTTGTCGCGTGTCTCGTAGGTGGCTTGACCACGTTGTCGTCGTTGCTGGCACCCTACAGCTCCTACGGACGCATTGCCTCCAACCTTCTTTCACCATTGTATCGTTGGTGCAACAACGGATTGGCTTATGTTGCTGAGCGCGTCGACAGCTATGCTTTTTATGAGACAGACGTGTGGCTGAAGTCCATGCCAACTTTCATCATTGCCGTTGTCACGTTTATTTTTATAGCTGTCTTGGCTTGGCGAGGCGGCAGGACCTATTGCAATACCATTTGTCCTGTCGGCACTCTGCTTGGTTTCCTTTCCCGTTTCTCTTGGCTGAAGATTCATATCGACGAAAGCAAGTGCAATCGCTGCGGCAAATGTTCAAGGAAGTGTAAGGCTGCCTGCATCGACGGCAAGCACCACAAGATTGACTATAGCCGATGTGTGATGTGCATGAATTGTCTTGAGACATGCAAGCATGGAGCTATTTCTTTTGGAAAGAGGAGTGAGGAGAGAGGAAAGAGGAGTGAGGAGAGAGGAAAGAGGAGTGAGGAGAGAGGAGTGACGAGTGAGAAATGTGGAGCGGGGAGTGAGAATGGGCGTCGCGCTTTTCTTGCCATTGCCACTTCATTAGCTGCTTCTACAGCCATCAATGCCCAAAAGAAGAAGGTGGATGGGGGACTTGCGGTAATTCAAGATAAGGTTAAACCCGAGCGTGCTACACCTATTCTTCCGCCTGGAGCATTCAGTGCCCAGCATTTCGCCCAGCATTGCACAGCTTGCCAGTTGTGCGTGTCCGTTTGCCCTAATCAGGTGCTTCGCCCATCAACGGATTTGGCGCATCTTATGCAACCCGAAATGTCCTACGAGCGTGGCTACTGCCGCCCGGAATGTACTCGCTGCTCCGATGTTTGCCCCACTGATGCCATACGCCCTATTACGGTGGCTGAAAAGTCGTCGACGCGAATAGGACATGCTGTGTGGGTGAAGAAGAATTGTGTGCCTGTCACCGACGGAGTCAGTTGCGGCAACTGCGCCCGCCATTGTCCCTCGGGTGCCATTCAAATGGTTCCAATGGATGCTAACGACCCTGAGTCGCTAAAGATTCCTGTTGTCAATGTGGAGCGTTGCATTGGTTGTGGGGCTTGTGAGAATTTGTGTCCGGCTCGTCCGTTCAGTGCCATCTATGTTGAGGGACATGAGAGACATAGTGAGTTTTGAGTTTTGGGTTTTGAGTTTTGGGTTTTGAGTTTTGAATTTTGAGTTTTGAATTATGAGCAATATAAATAAAGACATTTCGCGCCGTGACTTTCTCAAGACTATGGGATTGGCAGGGTTGGTAACGGCAGGGTTGGCATCTTGTGTCAACAAGCAGTCGGACAATAAGCCGGCGACAACCGTCAACAGCGAGATACCAAAGGACAAGATGGCTTATCGCACTTGTCACACTACCGGCGACCGTGTGTCGCTCTTGGGCTATGGCATGATGCGTCTTCCGACTAAACCTGTATCTGGTGCCAAGGAAGGCGAGGACGAGGAAATCGACCAGGATGCCGTAAATCGTCTGGTTGACTATGCCATTGAGCATGGAGTGAACTATTTCGATACATCGCCAGCCTATTGTCGTGGCTTTTCTGAACGTTCCACGGGAATAGCATTGAAGCGGCATCCGCGGAACAAGTTCTTTGTGGCAACAAAACTCTCAAACTTCGACCCCTCGACGTGGAGTAGGGAAGCCTCGATAGAGATGTATCGCAACTCGTTCAAGGAACTGCAGGTCGACACTATCGACTATCTGTTGCTGCATGCCGTGGGCGGTGGACGCAACGGCATGGAGGAATTGCACAAGAGATACATAGACAATGGCGTGCTCGATTTCCTTCTTGAGGAACGCAAGGCAGGGCGTATTAGAAACCTCGGATTCTCCTATCATGGCGACATCAAGGTGTACGACTATCTGTTGTCGGAACACGACCGCTACAAATGGGATTTCGTCCAGATACAGATGAACTATCTCGACTGGAAGTTTGCCAACAAGGCAAATCCGAGCGTCACCAATTCCGATTATCTTTATGAGGAATTGAGGAAACGTAACATTCCTGTTGTCATAATGGAACCCCTGCTTGGTGGTCGACTTGCCAAGGTGCCCGACTTCCTTGTGGCACGCCTAAAGCAGCGTGAGCCGGAGCTTAGCGTAGCCTCATGGGCATTCCGCTTTGCCGGAACTTTTCCCGAGGTGCTTACAGTGCTAAGCGGCATGACCTATATGGAGCATCTGCAGGACAACCTGCGTTCCTATGCACCTCTTAAGCCGCTCAACGACAGCGAGCTTTCGTTCCTCCAGGAGATAGCGGCGGAGATGGTAGGCTTGAAGACCATTCCGTGCAACGACTGCAAATACTGCATGCCTTGTCCTTATGGCATAGACATTCCCGCCAATCTGTTGTACTACAACAAGTGTGTCAACGAGGGAAACATACCTCACGAGGTGCAGGACGACGCTTATCGCAAGGCACGGCGTGCTTTCCTCATTGGCTACGACCGTTCTGTGCCGAAGCTGCGTCAGGCTAACCATTGCATTGCGTGTGGCGAGTGTGTATCGCATTGTCCGCAACGCATAAAGATTCCGAAGGAATTGCGTCGCATCGACGAATTTGTGGAGAAACTTAAATTAAATGAGGAGTGAGGAGTTCCTTCAAACTTTTCTAACTCTTCAAACTAAATGTTTTTAACTATGAATACAATAATGTTTATCGGCGGCATCGGCTTTCAGGAGGTGCTGCTCATAGCACTGGTAGTGCTGCTTTTCTTTGGTGGAAAGAAGATTCCAGAACTCATGAAGGGTCTTGGCAAAGGTGTCCGTTCGTTCAAGGAAGGACTGAATGAAGAGAGAAACGAGGAGAGTGGAGAGAAGAGTGGAAAGCAAGAGGAATGATGACTCCATGACCTTTTGGGAGCATCTTGATGTGCTGCGCATGGCGATAGTGAAGATTGTTGTAGTGGCGGTTCTTTGTGGCGTTGTGGCTTTCATGTTCAAGGAGCAGCTCTTTGCCATTGTGCTTGCTCCCAAGGATTCGGGTTTTGTCACCTATAGGGTTCTCTTTAGCTTGTCGTCGTTGGTTGCAGGTGCTGCCGACGAAGGCGGCTTTTTCGTACAGCTTGTCAATACTGGCTTGGCTCAGCAGTTCGTCATTCATGTCAAGACAGCGATGTGCTTTGGCGTCATCTGTTCTTCGCCTTACATCATCTACCAACTGTTTCGCTTTGTCTCGCCTGCATTATACGACTACGAGCGTCGTTATGTGGTGCGGGTTGTAGGGTTCGGCTATCTGATGTTCCTCATAGGTGCAGCCGTCAGCTATTTTTTGATTTTCCCACTTACATTCCGTTTCCTCGGCACCTATCAGGTTAGTGGTGAGGTGACGAACATGATTACCCTCGACTCCTACATCAGCACTCTCATGACCATGACCCTTGCCATGGGCATAGTCTTTGAGATTCCCATTCTGTCGTGGCTTTTTGCCAAACTCGGTTTCCTTACGTCAGCCTTCATGCAGCGTTATCGCAAGCATGCCATTGTCATTATCCTTATAGTCGCCGCCGTAATAACCCCAACCTCCGATGTCTTCACACTCCTTGTAGTCTCACTCCCCATGTATCTACTCTATGAGTTCAGCATTGTCTTGGTGAAGCTGAGTGTAGAACGTTGAAAATGTTCGAGCTCCTTCTCCTTGTGGATTAGCATACGCAAAATCTCATTTTAGGCGAAAATAAATTTTTTTCTTGCAGATGACAGTAAAGGGTACTGCCCCTTGTACTGCCGGCTGGGGGTGTGGGCGTCCCGCCCGCACCTCAGGTACAAGGTAATATAAAAACCATGTTCGAAAGATTTGCCATACGGACAGGTGCGGGCGGGACGCCCACACCCCCAGCACACCTCCAGTCGCCAGCGATGGATGTTCAACTACATTTATAGGGTGATAACGCTCAGTGATTTTAATGTTAAACGATAGTTGCCGTTTTGTTAATTTTCGCCTCTCCGCTTCCTTCGGTATGTGTTCGAGATGCCTTCGAGATGCGTTCGAGATGTTAAGGCGCGATTTTATTCGTTTTTATGGGGGGGGGAGTCCGGCCTTAATTGCATATATGCAAGTAACTGGGTCTTCCCGCTCACTTTCTGTTAATATTGTTAGGATGTTAGGTTTAGCTTCGTGTAGGGTAGCCAAGCGAAAGAATATCGAGGGCACTTTGATGTTAATGTGTCAGGAAGCGTCTTATTGTCTCGGTGTATTCTGCCCTGTGGTCGCGATAGGCTTTTGCGTGTTCAGAACCTTTGGCTGTCCATTGCTCTTTAGGATGCGGCTTGGCATTGTAGAGTGGGGCGAGCATGGAGTAGGGGACGAAAGTGTCCGAGTCGCCATGGATGAACAGCATGGGGCGATGGCATTTTGCGACTTGGCGTAGTGGTGACGCTTCGCCAAACGACCAGCCGTAGCATAGATGGCAAAGCATGCTCGTTGTGTACATCAAGGGGAAGTCGGGCAACGAGAACTGTTCGTGAAGCTGCATGGAGAATTCGTCCCATACGGAAGTGTAGCCGCAGTCTTCAACGAAATGCGTTATGTAGTCGGGAAGGTTGTTTTCGCCGGATAGGCACATTGTGGTGGCAGCTCCCATAGAAACTCCGTGGACTACAAGTTGCGAGGCGGCAATGCTGTCGCGAAACAATTTCTCGGCAACCACAGTCCAGTGCAGCACGTCGAGCCTGTCTTTCCATCCCATTTGTATCTCGTTGCCTTCGCTTAAGCCGTGCCCATGCAGGTCGGGCATTAGAATGTTGTAGCCAAGGTTGCTATGGTACATGCGCCCGAGGTGTAGGAATTTCACGGCACTGTCCTTATAGCCATGAACAATGACAGCCGTTTTGCCGTGTGCCGAGTCAGCACGAAGGTAGATGGCGTGATGTCGTTCGCCTGTGGGCATGGTTATGAAGGTGTCGTGCAGCAGTCGGTTGGTCTTGATGCTGTCGATCCACGGTTTCATGTCGGGCATTCGTTCTGTGAGTACTGCATACATGCTGTCGATGTTATGCCGGTTGGGGTCTGCCTTCAGCGAATAGTTGAGCATATAGAAGCTTCCACCTGCCACTATGACGATGATGATGGCAACAACTGTTGCTATGGTTATAACGATTCGTTTCATGAGAATATGACCTTTGTTTGGATGCAAATTTAGATAAAATTTCCCAATTATAAGCCAATCGAGATAAAAATATTA
>JBJEAS010000005.1:0-23497 GCA_051869235.1 Prevotella sp. | reverse complement strand
TTATGCTTCTTAAGTTTCGCTTCCTGCTCTGCAATCTGCTTTTCCTTCTCTTGCGTCTCGTAGATTTTTGCAAGTTGGAGGCCGTCCTGCTCGTTTTTGCGCTTGGCGAGCGAGTCCTTCACACTGATTAATGCCTCGGCCTTCTCCAGAGCCTCCCGATAGTTGCCACGCTCGCTGCAGATGAATTTCTCGAAGGTGAGCACGTTTAAGAACAGATCAGACAGAGTATCGCTGGTAGCCACGGCACTTTCCCTTAGGCGTGCCGTCACCTGGGCAAGGCTTTTCACATCCTTCACGTTGAAATAATGACTTGCGACGATGTGCTCGATGGAACTTGTTCCCGCAAACTTTGACTTTTGTATCTCCGCCAAATACTTTTCCGACTCCTTGGTGTTGCCCGTAAGGTCGTAGTACTCCATGAGCAGGCTGGCGGTGGTGATTTGCCGGAGTTCCGCCATGCCATCAATGGTTTTGCCCACCTCTTTCATCTTCTTCGTGACGTAAATTATGTCAGGAATCTGCTTTTCCGCCTCGTCATATCTTTGGGCTGTGAGCAGCCCCACCATATAGTTGATGACAAGCATATAGGCTTGGCTGATGTCATAGAGTGTGTTATTCCCGTCAACGAGCCTGATAATCCTTTCCTTGCCCTCTTTAAGGAGTTTCAAGCCACCGATGGTGTCGCCGAGCGCTAAGGTGCTAAGTCCCATATAATGCGTCGCGGCATATTCTTGCAACTCCAAGTGATTCCTTCGTGCCACTTCGACGGAAGCCTTGGCATACTTGAGACCCTGCGTAAACTGGCTGTTCGAGTAGGCTATGTTGGCAAGATTGTTCAGGATGCTGATGTGTTCTTTAGGGTTCTTCTGCAATTCAAGGGAGTCTTTCAATACCTGCTTGGCATAGTACTCTGCAACCTTTTTGTCAGCACTTCCATTGTTATAAACCATAAAGCGTAGGTAATTGATATCGTACGGCTTCGCTTCCTTGTTCATCTCCATGGTGTCGATGATGGCAAGGGCACGTTCCGGCTCCTGGATGCATATCTTGGTGATATACTCCGTTGTATGGGTGCTGTCAATACCCTTACCCTCTCCAGTTGCCCGTCGGTCGGAACAGGCAATAAGCAATGACAATGAGTACATTGCAATCAATACAAGTAAATAGTTACGTTTCATTAGTTTCATGTTGTTGTATTATTACTGTGATTCTATTCTTTTTATTTCATCTTTTATACATTTTGGAAGTTCTTCATTCAGATGTTGGTGGCAAGCCATGTCGAGAGTATACATTCGGGCGATGCAGTAGTTGCTGTGGCGGCAGTTGCAGCGAGCCTTTTCCTCTGCCTTCATGCGGTTGACGAAGCCTGGTTCGTTGAGCAGGGCACGACCCATCTGCACGGCAACGAAGCCATGGTCGAGCACCTCGTCAATCTTCTCCCTTGCCACAAGACCGCCTACATAGACGAGCGGCATGTCGGGCAGCTCACTGCGGAACTTCAGTGCGTCGTCGAGGAAATATGCTTCCTTGAAGGGAACAGTGGGAATCATCAGCTTGCCCACCATCCTCACGCCGTATTTCAGCCACCAGCAGGTCATGTAGTGCGTCATGGTGCGTATTGGCATCTCGCCACGCATCACATACATCGGTGCCTTGCTCACGAATCCGCCGCTCAACACCAGTGCATGTGCTCCGTCTTCCTGCAGTCGGCGTGCCACCTGCAGTGTCTCGTCGAGTTCCATGCCGCCCTTGAATCCGTCGCGCATGTTCATCTTCACAAGCACCGCCATGTCGTTGCCCGCGGCCTTCATCACCTCGTCCATACACATGTCCATGAAGCGCATGCGGTTTTTCAGCGAACCGCCGAACTCGTCCTTACGGTGGTTGGTGGAAGGCGAGAGGAATTGGCTGATGAGATAGCCGTGACCGGCATGAATCTCAACAGCGTCGAAACCTGCCTCACGGGCAAGGCGCACCGAGTCTCCGTAAGCGCGAGCCATTGCCGGAAGTTCATTGGCACGAAGTCCGCGTACGAAAGTAGGCGAATAGAGGTTGAATCCACCACTGGCTCCCACTGGCAGACATCCGCAGATGCTCTTGTGCGACATGTTGCCGCAGTGTCCAAGTTGTATTGAGGCGGCAGCACCTTCCTTGTGGACGGCATCGGTGAGTTCCTTGAGACCAGGAACAATCTCAGGTCGCATCCACAGCTGACGGTCGAACGACAGTCCGCTTTGGCATACGGCGGCATAAGCCACAGTTGTCATTCCCACGCCACCGGCGGCAACGGAGTGGTGATAGTCAAGCAGTTGCTTAGAAGGTACGTTACCCGGGCACATGCTTTCAAATGCTGCCGAGCGAATGGTTCTATTGCGAAGGGTCAGAGGCCCTATGTTTACTGGTGTGAACAATATTGATGCCATGTTTTTCTATTTTATTGTATTAATATAATTATGAGTGTATTGTCGTTGTAAATGATGTTGTAATAGTGTCTAATGAGCAAATTTTTTTTGCCAAGTCGTTCATACTGTGAAACTTGGCATGTCTGCTTTCTGCATTCATGTCTTCTGTCTTCGGAATGAGGATTAGTAGATGCCCTGAGATGCATGCTTCAAAACGTGATTTCTCTGGTTTCCACTGGTCATTAATCTTTTCTTGTTGAATGTGGATGAGTGGCAAGCCGAGTTTTATGCATGCATTCATAATGATTTTTTCTCCTTCAGATATGCCAGGGGTGACAAGAGGAATGCCGGAGTTGGCAGCGTCCAAAAGAGAGTCTTTTTCTTTTTGGAATGCAGTTGTTTGGGTGTACGGAATGCCAGTCGGTGCTTCTGGCAAGGCAAGGTAGGTGATGTCGTGGCTTGTTTTTTCCTCTTCGGTCAGCTGCGAGAATCGAGCTTTTCGATGGCAGAACACTTGCAGCTTCTCGGGCTTTTTGAGAAGGAGGAAATTGCCGAAGGCACTGTATGTTTCGTCTCCGATTTTTATGTCGAGGCAGTGTTGGAAATGGGAGGGTAAGGTGCGGCGTACAAGCAATCTATAAGGGTTGTCTATGAGATAATCCTTCCATGTCTGGAGCTGGCGGGAGTTCTTTAGGATGCGGTCGTTGTAGCCTGGGGAGAAGAGGGGAGAGCGATTTACACAAGCGACTGACGTCGCTTGCACGGGTGCTGCTTGCTGGGGTGCTGCTGGCTGGGGTGCTGCTGTTTGGGGTGCTGCTGGCTGGGGTGCTGCTGTTTGGGGTGCTGCTGGCTGGGGTGCTGCTGGCTGGGGTGCTGCTGTTCTGTTGGCAGCTCCTGTGCTTGTTGCGTTAGCAACAAGTGGCATTTCCCCTTCCTCCTGAAGCCGCCACCAAGCTCTGCTGCAGCCACCCTTAAAGCCTGCAACGATATTCCCCAACGTCTTCCCTTCCGGTAGCCTCTTCCTTATGTAAATAATCATGTGGATATGGTCTGGCATGATAGTGATGCGCCATAACTCCACCATAGGATATGCCTTGCTGATTTTAGGTGCTTCCTCTTCAAACACAGCCTTCCCAAGAGGCGAGGGATTAAGATGCGGCCAGTCTTTCGACATCCTTTCCGCTCTTATGTTTCCCTCAATTGTCCCAAATAATGGCATTCTGCCTTCTGTCACAATTGTTAGCATATATGCACCAGGGTCACTGTAGTCGTGCCCCTTAAGTCGGCGGTTGTGGCTTTCTTTCATACCATTCCTCAACCCCTCTCCGTCTATAAATATTGGTTTTTCTCTCATATATGCTTTTTATTTCCTTTATTAATATACGAACGGGATAACCCGTTTCCTGATGCCGACAGCATCACCGAATTCCTCGCGGTACCGCTTATGAATAGCCGCTGCGCGGGGAACGAGATTGGCTGCCGTCCACACAACAAACAACCATGCGGCTGGGGTGGAGCAGAATAGGGCGAAGCCCGTCCATTCCACCATCTCTCCAAAGTAATTTGCTGATGTCACATATCTGTAAAATCCCTTTTCTGGCAGGTAATGACGGGTGTCGCCAGGTTGGCGCAGATGACGGACGACATGGTCGGAATGTATGTTTATTCCCATACCAAAGAAGAATACGACGATTCCCGCGATTGCAGTGGGGTGGGTGAGATATGCCGCACCCTCATTGAACAGCGATGGGGGAAACACAAACAGGCTGGTGCCTATAAGTAAACCGTTGATGACATTAAAGACTATACCCATTGCCATAATAGCGATGGGCATACGGCTATTACCCTTCATCATAAGAGGGAAGACAAAGGAACGCTGGAAATAGTGGAGTTCGAAGAGCAGAAATGCAAGGAAAGCGGGTAGAGCGGTTGATGCACCGTTGCTTGTCCACATATATAGCATAACAATAAACACCGGGGCTTCCATCAATACCCAAGCCACCTTGTTGTTAATGGAAAAACCCCACTGCTTTGTTCGGAATATACCATACCCCGCCTTTACGAAATACAAGGCAATGAAGACGATGACAGCTGTCACCGCCATCGCCCACATTGTTATATAATATGTTTCTGCTCCCATTCCTTTAATTCTTTAATCTTCAACCTTCAATCTTCAATTTTCTCAATCTTCTCGTCTCCAGGTTTGAACAGTAATCCGGAGCACTTGATATTTGATGCAGAGCGGTAGGTCTTCATCTCAACCTTATCCCACCGAATCTCATCAGTGCGCTGTGCCAATGGGGCATGAGGAATGATGCTGCCATCGCGAACGAGGATTACGCACGGTATCTTTCCCGTCTCAATGGTTTGATAGCCTCCGTTATATACTTTACCAGTCTGATAGTCTATCCATTTGCCGGCTGGCAAATAACAAGTGCGCGACTTGCCACTCTCAAGCAGCGGGGCTACAAGAATCTGCGAGCCGAACATATATTCGTCCTCAACGAGCCATGCTCCCGGGTCGTTGGGGAACTCGACGAGCAATGCACGTACCATTGGCAGACCACGCTCTGAGCAGTCCTTAGCCTGGGCATATACGTAAGGCATGAGCTTGTATTTCATCTCGGCACTCTCGCGGAATGCGTCGGTCAAACCTTTGCTGATGAGCCAAGGCTCGGTAGGAGGTGCACCGTGGGCACGGCTGTGGCTCGACAGGAAACCGAATGGCAGCCAACGGCGATAAAGGTCCTCAGGCGTCTCGGTGACGAAACCACCGATGTCATGGCTCCAGAAGGAGAAACCGCTGAGGCCGAAGGATAGTCCACCACGAAGGTCGCCAATGAATCCGGTGTTTGTAGTAGCGGCATCGCCACCCCAATGCAATGGATAACGCTGTGAGCCAGCCCATGCGCTGCGAGCCCAGATAACACCCTCGTTGTCGGCAGAGTTTGCCTTAACAGCCTCCCAAAGAGCCTTGTTGTAGCGCAGTGGGTAGAGGTTGTGTTCGTAGAGTCCGCCACGTCCGCTATGATAGAAACCATCGAGAGGCGCTGCCTCGCCGAAGTCGCACTTTATAGCTCCCACACCTTGCTTCACCAGTCCAGCTATCTTCTGCTGATACCAACTGACAGTCTTAGGATTGGAGAGGTCGAGCACGGCATCCTCGTAAGGCGATGAGCCACAGGCATTCTTTACAGCCATACCTCCCTCAAGGAGTTCGTTGAAGAACTTGTTCTTTGGAGTGAAATAAGGCAACTGCCAAAGGCATACATGGAATCCGTCCTTTCGCATCTGCTTCATCATTGCCACGGGATCTTCGAAACGATCGGATGCAAATTGATAGTCGCATTGCCAGTCAACGCCGAACCAACCGGTGTCGAAGTGAATCACGTCGGATGGAATCTTATACTTGCGCAAGTTGGCTGCAATGTCGAGTCCTTCTTGCTGTGAGAAATAAGTGATGCGGCTCATCCATGTGCCGAAGGTCCAAAGAGGCAGCATTGGACTCTTGCCCGTAATCTCGGTGTATTCGTTGAGAATGTCCTTTGGCTCACCAAAAAAGACGAAGAAATCCATCGTCTCGTCGCCCATATAGAGGCTTTGAGTGCCGATATAGCTCTTGCCGAAGTCGCAGGTGACTGGAGTCGAGGTGTGCATGAATACGCCATAGCCACGATTGCTGAAATAGAACGGCACGGGCTTGTACATGCCTGGAGTCTCAGGCCCTTGTGGGTCGGTGACGAAGATGTTCACCTTCTGCCCCACCTTGTTGAGCGAGGTGAACGACTCGCCGCAACCATAGATTCGCTCCTCGGGTGCAAGGGAGAAAACAGGGTTGATGCTTCGCGAGTTGTCGGAGCCACGCTTTATGAAGTTGAACGGCAGAATCTTTACCTGAGTGGAATCGTTGTCGCCCAGTGTGCGGGTCTCGGTGAGAATGCGGCCTTTTTTGTCCTTCAAGACAAGACGCCAAGGATATTTCTGAATCTCTATTGTACCAAAGTCGGACGAATAAACGACAGCCTTTGCCGTTTGCTTCGAGATCCATACCGAAGGATTGTTGGTGGGCACCTTAACGAACATAATGTCGTCGGCATCGTTGTCCTTTGGCTCAATGGGTGTGGTGAGCATTGTGATGCGGACTGTGCGTGGACTGACAAACTGCAGCTTGAACTTCAGCTGAGGGTCGTTGTCGTAGGCTGTCTCGGGGAAGTCGAGCATCTGCAGGCGTTGCGGCCAGAAGCCGTTGGTGTTGAACGCCTGTCGTGGTGCTATGCGATAGCGGTTCCATTTCACTTTTCCCTCTGCCTTGGCAGTGTCGAAGTCGGCAAGGCTGTCGGCAAAGAAGTAGGTGTTGGCAAGGTCGCTGAAGTCTGTCGACATGTCCTTGGGCTGGTTCATCAGATAGCTGACGCCCTCGTTGGTCTTGATTTGTGCCTGTGCCTGCATTGTGGCTGCAAGCAGCAAGGCGGTAACAATAGATTTCATAGGTTTCATTTATTTTTAGGATTGTTTTTTATATCTCATCATGCAGACAATTCCGATAATGATGAACGGAATGCTTAGCAGTTGTCCCATGTCGAGTGGTAGGGATGCTTCAAAGGCTTCTTGAATCTCCTTAGTGAACTCGATGAAGAAGCGGGCGGTGAAGATGTAGGTGAGGCAGAGACCGAAATAGAAGCCTGTACCAACACGTTGTGGATAGCGCTTATAGACGGCAAAGCCTATGAACAGCAGTGCGGCGTAGGCAATAGCCTCATAGAGTTGTCCTGGGTGGCGTGGCATCATGTCGACACGCTCGAAGACGAAAGCCCAAGGCACGTCGGTAACCTTTCCGATGATTTCAGAGTTCATCAAATTGCCTATGCGGATGAAGAATGCCGCTATTGGCGTGGCTATCGCCACATTGTCGAGCACTGTCCATATTCCTACCTTAGTCTTACGGACATAGAGCCATAGGGCAATGATGAGTCCGAGTGTGCCGCCATGGCTTGCCAATCCTTCATAGCCTGTAAACTTCCAGTCGCCGTCGGACATGAAATGGATAGGCAGCAGCATTTCTACAAAACCTTTTACCGACGTAAGGTAATAGTCGGGCTGATAGAAGATGCAATGTCCCAGTCGGGCACCGATTATTATGCCGAAGAAGCAGTAGAAGAAGAGCGGCTCAAACTTGTCGTCGCCCAGTTTCTGCTGCCTATAGAGCCGCTTGGCTATGAGATATGAGCCAAGCAGACCGAACAGCCAGCACAAGCCGTACCAGCGAAGTCCGAAAACGGTGGTCAGAGAAGGATTCCAATTGATGTATAGTTCCATATTTATTTTAGTTGACGAGTTAACGAGTTGACAAGTTGACGAGTTGATAGCTGAACAGTTGAGAGCAATATTACAAATCACTTGTTTACTCGTCAACTCGTCAACTGAATTATACATTAAAACGGAAGTGCATGATGTCGCCATCCTGCACGACGTAGTCCTTGCCCTCGATGCCCAGTTTTCCTGCATCGCGCACGGCTGCCTCAGAGCCATATTGGATGTAGTCGTCGTACTTGATGACCTCGGCACGAATAAAGCCTTTCTCAAAGTCGGTGTGGATGACGCCGGCACATTGTGGCGCCTTCCATCCCTTGTGGTAGGTCCATGCCTTCACTTCCATCTCGCCTGCCGTGATGAAGGTTTCAAGGTTGAGTAGCGAATAAGCCTTCTTTATCAGACGGTTCACGCCACTTTCCTCAAGACCCAGTTCTTCGAGGAACATCTGCTTGTCTTCGTAAGACTCCAGCTCTGCAATGTCCTCTTCGGTCTTTGCTGCAATGACCATAGCCTCTGCACCTTCCTCCTTGGCAAGAGCCTCAATCTTCTTCGTAAACTCGTTGCCGCTCTTTGCCGATGCCTCGTCCACGTTGCAAACATAGAGTACAGGCTTGGCTGTAAGAAGGAAGAGATTGCGTGCGGCGTCCTGTTCCTCTTTCGATTCAAACTCCACGGTGCGGGCATTCTTGCCTTGCTCAAGCACTGCCTTGTAAGCCTCAAGCACTGCAACCTCTACCTTAGCGTCCTTGTTGTTGCCGATGGCTGCAATCTTCTGCTGTTTCTGCAGTCGGCTCTCAATGGTCTCAAGATCCTTAAACTGAAGCTCGGTGTCGATAATCTCTTTGTCGCGAACCGGGTCGATGGTTCCGTCGACATGAGTTATATTCTCGTCCTCGAAACAACGCAGAACATGTATAATGGCATCTGTTTCACGAATGTTTCCGAGGAATTTGTTGCCCAGTCCTTCACCTTTGCTTGCTCCCTTCACAAGTCCTGCAATGTCTACAATCTCACACGTTGCAGGAACAATCCTGCCTGGGTGTACCAACTCAGCGAGCTTTGTCAGTCGTTCATCGGGAACGGTGATGACACCAACGTTTGGCTCAATGGTACAGAAAGGGAAGTTAGCTGCCTGTGCCTTGGCACTCGACAGACAGTTGAAAAGCGTCGACTTGCCCACATTAGGCAGTCCTACAATACCACATTTTAATGACATATATATTCTTTTTTAGTTGACGAGTTGACAGTTGACGAGTTGACAGTTGACGAGTTGACAAGTTGACGAGTTGACAAGTTGGCAGTTGACAAGTTAATAGTTAACGGGTCGCATGTCCCCATCTTATCCTTTAATTCTTCAATTTTTTAAGTCTTTAATTTTTTATCTTGTATCCCACGGCATACATCTTCATCTGCTTCATCATAGCCAGCAGACCATTGCTGCGTGTGGGACTTAGATGGTCTTTCAGACCTATACGGTCGATGAAATACAGGTCGGCATCGATAATCTCTTGTGGAGTGTGTCCGCTGAGAACTCTAATAAGCAGTGCCACGATGCCCTTCACTATCAGTGCGTCGCTCTCTGCGGTGAAGTTGAGCTTTCCGTCTACATAGTCGCACTGCAGCCACACACGGCTCTGACAACCGTCTATCAGATTGCTTTCTGTCTTGTACTTCTCATCCAGTGGCTGCTGCTCGTTGCCGAGGTCGATGAGCAACTGGTATTTGTCCATCCAATCGTCGAATCCTGAGAACTCGTCGATTATTTCATCTTGAATTTCGTTTATTGTCATATCTTTATTCAATTATTTTTTAGGAGTTAAGGAGTTAAGTAGTTGCAGGAGTTAAGACATTAGTTATGAGCAATGAAATTGCATATAGGCATTTGTCTTAACTCCTTCAACTCCTTAACTCCCTACTTCTTCCTCATTACTAACAAGCTTAAACAATTTGTCGCTTTGCCTTATCTTTCCAGGCACGGGAATTGATACATGAGTGCCTTTAGGAGCAAAGTCAACAGGCTCCAACTCAAGGCGAATTTCCGTTGCGTCGAGATACATCACTCCAGTAGTAGGACCCGTGATGAGCAGTTTGTCGCCAAGTTTGAAGTCAGCGGCATCTACTGTGAATTCCGCCACGCCGAGTTTGCTGAAATATTTCACTCCCCGGCCAATATATACTTTACGTTCCGTGGCACAAGAGCCGTAGTTCTTGTTCCACTCGCCCATAAGCTGTCCTTGGTAGTACCCGTCCCAGAATCCACGGTTGAACACAGTGGCGAGACGTTTGTCCCAGTCGTCTTTCCTCTCCTCGGTGAATGAGCCGTCGAGCACGCTGTCTATTGCCTCCTTGTAGCATTTCACCACGGTGTAGACATATTCTGGACCGCGTGCTCTGCCCTCAATCTTGAATACCCTTACGCCCGACTTCATCAGTCGGTCGATGAATCTCACGGTCTTCAAGTCCTTTGGACTCATCACGTATTTGTTGTCTATCTCAAGCTCGTTGCCCGTCTCACGGTCGGTGACGAGATAGGAGCGTCGGCAAATCTGCACACATTCTCCTCGGTTGGCTGAACGTCCGGCATTGGCAAGACTAAGATAGCATTTCCCGCTTATTGCCATGCAGAGAGCTCCATGGCAGAACATCTCAATGCGAATCTGTCTGCCGCTTGGTCCACAGATGTTCTGTTCCTCCACCTGACGGAAGATGTCTGCCACCTGGTCCATGTTCAGTTCACGTGCCAAGACGACTACATCGGCAAACTGCGCGTAGAACTTCAGTGCCTCGATATTGCTGATGTTTAGCTGAGTGGAAAGATGCACTTCCTGTCCTACTTCGCGGCAATAGGTCATCACTGCCACGTCACTGGCAATGACAGCCGAAATGCCAGCCTCGTGGGCAGCGTCGATTATTTCGTGCATCAGGGGAATGTCCTCACCATAAATTATTGTGTTTACGGTGAGATAAGACTTCATGCCATGCTCTTGGCATGTAGCGGCTATCTCGCGAAGGTCGTCAATAGTGAATGTCGAAGCCGAATGAGCGCGCATGTTCAAACGCTCGATGCCGAAATACACGGAGTCGGCACCAGCTTGTATGGCAGCTTGCAGTGACTCCCTTGAGCCCACAGGCGCCATAATTTCGTATTCTTCTCTTCTATTATCCATTATACCTTGTTCAAGTTTCTGAAGTTTTCAATGTTTTGGGAGTTAAGGAGTTAAGGAGTTATCGCTCCCTGCGGTCGCTGGGAGTTAAGACATTAGTCATAAGCATAGGATATCAGCGCAAACACATTTGGCTTAACTCCTTAACTTCTTAACTCCTTAACTACCAACAATCCACCTTACTTCCGAAAGATGAGTACCTTATTATATAATGATGCAAAGATAGACTTTTTTTTCGATACCGCCAAATGATTTGCAATTATTGTGCAAAAAAGGCTCTTTCTGTGCCCAACGACAAACGAAAAAGAGGATGCACCAAAACCATGAGTTTTGATACACCCTCTTCCACCTTATTATATTATTAGTCTTCCTTAATCTTGCGTCCCATGGTGAGGAATGCGATAGGAGCAGCAACGAAGACTGACGAGCAGGTACCGAAGATGACACCGAGAATCATCGCAAACGAGAAGCTGCGGATGCTGTCACCACCGAGGATGAAGATGCACAAGAGCACAATCAAAGTGGTTACAGAGGTGTTGATGGTACGAGCGAGGGTCTGGTTCAACGAGTCGTTGAACAGCTGCTGACGGTCGCGCTTAGGGAAGAGATTGAAATTCTCGCGCACACGGTCGAATACAACCACCTTGTCGTTGATGGAGTAACCGATAACGGTAAGAATGGCACCGATGAAGGTCTGGTCGATTTCGAGCGACATTGGCAGGATACCCCAGAGTGCCGAATAGAGACCTATTACTATCAATGTGTCGAGCGCAAGGGCAACGGTAGAACCTACAGAGTAAGCCACGTTGCGGAAGCGGACGAGAATGTAGACGAAGATGGCAATAAGTGCGAAGAACACGCTGATGATGGCACCATAGGTGATGTCCTTTGCTACCGAAGGTCCTACCTTCGTACTGCTGATGATTGAACCACCTGCACGTACATCAGGATTCTTGAATGCGTCAACGCTCTTCTGTGTCACAAGACCTGCGCCAGACATTGCCTTGAAGAGAATGTTCTCGCACTCGTCGTCAACTGTTGGGTCGTTCGACTCAATCTTGTAGTTGGTGGAAACACGAATGGTCTTGCCGTCGGTACCGAGGGCGATGGCGCTAACGTTAGCCTCACCGAAGGCACCTGCGAGAGCGGTGCGAACCTGCTCTGGCTCAACAGACTTCTCAAGCTTAACAACATAGTTGCGGCCACCGGTGAAGTCGATGCTCTTGCTCAATCCGCGTACTGAGAGGCAGATGATGAACAGAACGGCTGCCACACCCCAGATGGTGAATGTCTTCTTGTACATGCCCATGAAGTGGAACTTCGTGTTCTGCATGAGGTTCTTCGAGAAGCCGGTAGAGAACGAGAGGTTGAGCCACTTGTCCTTGCTCATCTGACGCTCGTAAACGAGGCGTGTGAGGTAAACGGCTGTGAAGAACGAGCAGAAGATACCTATGATAAGGGTGGTGGCGAAACCACGGATAGGACCTGTACCGAATGCGTAGAGTATGAAACCTGTGATTACAGATGTCAAGTTAGAGTCGAAGATGGCAGAGAAGGCGTTGGCATAACCCTTCTTCATTGCCTCACGGACATTAGAACCGGCACGAAGCTCTTCCTTGGTACGCTCGTAGATAAGCACGTTGGCGTCGACAGCCATACCAAGAGAAAGTACTATACCCGCAATACCTGGCATTGTCAGGGCTGCCTGGAACGAGGTGAGGATTCCAAGTGTGAAGAAGAGGTTGAAGATGAGGGCGATGTTTGCCATCATACCTGGAATGACGCCATAGAGGCAGAGCATATAGATCATCAGGAGCACGAAGGCGACGATGAACGAGATGACACCCTGCTGAATTGACTGTGCACCGAGTGAAGGACCTACGACCTCTTCCTGTACAATGCGGGTTGGGGCTGGCATCTTACCGGAGTTGAGGGTGTTGGCAAGGTCTTTTGTATCTTCGATGGTGAAGTTGCCGGAAATCTCAGAGTTTCCACCTGAAATCTCGCTGTTTACGCGTGGAGCGCTATAGACAGTGTTGTCGAGTACAATGGCAACGGCACGGCCAATGTTCATCTTGGTCAACTGGGCCCAACGGCGTGCGCCGTCGCTGTTCATCTGCATCGAGACGTTTGGCTGACCATACTGAGAGAAGCCGTCCTTTGCCGAGGTAATCACGTCGCCCTCCAATGGAGCGCGACCCGATGGCTCTGTAACCTTAATGGCGTGGAGCTCGTAGACATGACCCTTGGTGTCGAAGTCGGCTGGCTTTGCGCTCCAGAGCAACTTAAGGTCTGAAGGCAGAACCTGCTTGGCAATGTCTGAGTAGATGATCTTGTTCACCTCTGCTGTGTCGCGCGACATGGCGTAACCTACAGTGCTGAGTCCCTGACCCTGTACAGGCTGGAAGACGGCAAACAGTGGATTCTGCTTCTTCATTGCCTCTGCGCTCTTGTCTGCCTTTGCGTCGGTCTTCTTCAGCTTGTCGAGAGCCGACTTCTCTGCTGGAGCTTCAGCCTTGGTGCTGTCTGCTTCGGCAGCTACGGACTTTGTTGAGTCGGCAGGAGCTGCTTCAACGTCTGCATCGGCACCGGCAGCATAGCGCTGGTTGAGCTGTGCAAGCAGTGGTACTATCTCCTGGCTATTGTAAGTCTCCCAGAACTCGAGGTTGGCGCTACCCTGGAGGAGCTTGCGCACACGCTCCGGCTCCTTGATGCCAGGCATTTCAACCATGATGCGTCCTGACTGTCCTTCAAGTTTCTGAATATTTGGCTGAACAACACCGAACTTGTCGATACGGTTGCGCACAACGAGGAAAGAGTTGTCCACTGCAGACTGGACTTCAGCACGTACGGCAGCCTCCACCTCAGAGTCGCTGCTCTGTGTACTTACCTTACCCTTCATCTGCTGGGTTGCGAACACCTCTGCCAAACGGTGGCCTGGAGCGTTCTGCTTGTAATACTTGATGAAGAGCGACACGAAGTCGGCCTGACTTGTCTCTTCTTCCTTCTTTGCCTGCTCCATCGACTTGGTGAAGGCAGCGTCCGTCTTGTGGTCGGCTAAAACGGCAACAACGTCGGGCACCGACACTTCGAGGATAACATTCATACCGCCCTTCAGGTCGAGTCCGAGGCCGATTTCCATTTCACGGCACTGCTTAAGCGAATAAGCACCGAGATACACTTTTTCGTTCATTATCGAGTCGAGGTATTCCTGACCTGCCTCTTCGCCCATCGCAGCCGCCTTGTTTTCATAGTGGCGTGTGACGAACGAGAAGGAAAGATAGAATACGCACACCAAGATAAGAACCAGTGCGATAAACTTTACAATTCCTTTGTTTTGCATTTTGTTATTATTATATTTTTAATTTATTATTGTCGATTTGTTGCCGAAAATAGCGTGCAAATATAATGATTTTTTTACAATTTGGAAAATTTATTGAGATTTTTCTCTCTTTTTTTATGGTTTATAGCCGAATTTTAGCCAACAATATATTGGATAATGGTCTGATGCATGTATTTTATTGTCAACTCTGCAGTTGAATGGAGTGAAGTGGTCGGAACATAAAATGTTGTCTATGCGCACGTTGAACCCTTTCTGATTATATGACAAACCAGGACCGTTGGCGGTGGAAATGAAACAGTCGACAAGACCGTCGGAAACGGTGCGGTGGGTATAGGAGATGGGGCTGTCGTTGAAGTCGCCGCATACTATTATCGGAGTGTCTTTATGGCTTCTGACGAAGCGTGCCACGGCATCGGCCTGTGGGGCGCGTCGGGCAGTGGCGTCGGCGAGCTTGTCGGCTATATAGCGTGTTTCTTTCCTTGCCGTGTCGCTTTCAAGATTGCCCTTCAGCAAGTCTCTGTATCTGCTCTTGTCGTCCACGGTCAGCTTGTTGCTTTCAAAGTGGTTGTTGACTACAATCACCGTCTTCCCATTGACGTCGAGCCAGTATGCCATGCTCCCGTTTCTCAACGATTCGTAGCTTATCGGCTCTGCCCTCAATATGGGGAATCGGGTGTATATTCCAAGTGCATTATAGTTCTCGCTTCCTACTTTGGTTTTGTTGCTGTATGGATAGATGCTGTCAAGATGTTCCTGCGGACGAAGCCAGTCGCCAAGGTCTTCCTGCAGGCACACGATGTCGGCCTTGCTCTGACGTATGTAGCTGATGATGCGTTCAAAGGAGTTGTCGCCCTCCGTTTCATAAACGTAGCCATGCACATTGAACGACAGGAACTTGATGCAACCCAACGGTGTGTCGTGGGGAACGTTGAACGGCGTGTATTTCCTTACCGGAATGTAGCACATCACAAATCCAATGACCGGAATAAAGACCATTCTCTTGCAGAATATCAGCCAGAAGAAAAGGAAACAGACGTTGATAATCAGCATGATGGGGAATGCCAACCCTATTGTCGACAACAAAGGGTGGGCAATGGGATTGAAGTGGTCGGAGTAGCCAATGACCGCCATCACGGCAATGGTGGCAATGTTGGCTCCTGCCACCATTTTCCGGGTAAAGGACTTTATCTGCTGTATCATTTCTCGTTGCTGCTGTCGAAGAGTTTCTGCTTCTCCTCCTTTGTCAGGCTGTCGTAGCCGCTGCGGCGTATCTTGTCCAATATGCGGTCTATCTCCTCCTGATTGTGTTTCTTCTTCCTGTTGTAGTCCCAGTCGTCCTCATGCTTTGCCGAGGCGTTCTTGTGGACGTTCATCCTTGCTCCCTTGCGGCGTTCGAAGTTTTCCTTAAGGTTTTCAAAGAACTGATGGCCTCTGTTCCTTCCGTAACCTGCCGTGGGATGATTGTTCCAGTAGCGTATCATGAGGAAACCGAACAGCATGCCTCCAAGGTGTGCCATGTGTGCCACATTGTCGCCCGACGAGCCGAGGGCAGAGAACAACTCTATGGCAACGTAGAACATCACGAACCACTTTGCCTTGATTGGTATAGGGAGCGGGAAGATGAAGATGCGCTCGTTGGGGAATATCATGCCGAAAGCCAACAGAATGGCGTAGACGGCTCCCGAGGCTCCTATCGTTGTCCAACCGTTGAGCTGCATCGACAGCTGCTTGCCTATGACAAACAAGTCCGACATGGTGATTGAAGGGTCCTGTGCGCTAATGGTGAGATAGAACGAGCAGAACTGTGCCAACTCCTGCATCAAACCGGCTCCAATACCGCACGAAATGTAATAAAATAAGAACTTGCGCGGTCCCCACACGTTTTCTATCACAACGCCAAACATCCATAGTGCAAACATGTTGAACAGGATGTGCATGAAACCTGAGTGCAGGAACATGTATGTAACCAACTGCCACACATGGAAATCGGCAGCCATGAAGTAGTGCAGACCCATGAGGTCGTTGAGGTCTATGCCCCTTAGCTGCAGCATCCATGTTGCCACGAAAGCTATGATATTGACCAAGAGCAGGTTCTTGGTCACCGTAGGAATGTTTCTCATACTCTAAATGCCTTTCTCTTTTGTTGTTTTCTACTATTTTGGCGCAAAATTACTAAAAATATCCGTCAAATAGCATAAAAATCAGTCAGAACAACAGAAAATACGTGAAAAAAGCAACTTTTTTTCTTTTTTTGTTTGATTTCTGAATTCTTTAACCTATATTTGCGTGCGGAAATAAGCGAAACATCAATTTAATATTAATATAAAACTCTTACAATTATGAACAAAACAGAATTAATCGAGAAAATCGCTGCTGGTTCAGGTCTGCCAAAGACCGATGCAAAGAAGGCACTCGACGCTGCTGTAGCAGCCATTCAGGATGCTCTCGTAGCAGGCGACAAGGTTGCCCTTGTAGGTTTCGGAACATTCAGCGTTGGCGAGCGTCCTGCACGCGAGGGAATCAATCCTCTGACAAAAGAGAAGATTCAGATTGCAGCAAAGAAGGTTGCAAAGTTCAAGGCTGGTGCCGAATTGGCAGACGCTCTGAACTAATATTGTAAAATCAGTTGACGAGTAGATACTCAGTTGACGAGTTGACAAGTAGACGAGTTGACAAGTTATGTGTGAAGGAGATAATAACTCTTCAACTATTAACTTGTCAACTCGTTTACTTGTCAACTCGTCAACTCGTCAACTTAGTATCCACTCGTCATTTATTGTGGCTGCTTGCCTATGTATGCTAAGATACCGCCATCAACATAGAGAATGTGTCCGTTGACAGCGTCAGAGGCATGAGAAGCCAGGAACACGGCGGGACCGCCCAGTTCGGCAGGCTCCAACCAGCGTCCTGCTGGAGTCTTGGCGCAGATGAACGAGTCGAATGGGTGACGGCTGCCGTCAGCCTGACGCTCGCGCAGCGGTGCTGTCTGGGGTGTTGCAATGTAGCCTGGGCCAATGCCGTTGCACTGAATGTTGTATTCGCCATATTCTGAGCAGATGTTGCGTGTAAGCATCTTCAGACCGCCCTTGGCGGCAGCGTAAGCCGAAACGGTTTCACGGCCAAGTTCACTCATCATCGAGCAGATGTTGATGATCTTGCCCTCACGGCGTTCCATCATTTCTGGAAGAACAGCAGAGGAAACGATGAATGGACCTACGAGGTCGATGTCGATTACCTGTTGGAATTCAGCACGCTTCATCTCATGCATAGGAATGCGCTTGATGATACCGGCATTGTTCACCAAGATGTCAATATTGCCGACCTCCTGATGTATTTTCTCCACAAGAGCCTTCACGTCGTCCTCCTTGGTCACGTCGCAAACGTAGCCCTTCACGTTCTCAATGCCAGCCTCTTTATAGTTGGCAAGACCGCGCTCAAGGGCAGCCTCATTAATGTCGTTGAAAATGATGGTCTTGATGCCAGCACCAACAAAGGCCTTTGCAATGTTGAAGCCGATACCGTAAGATGCACCGGTAATCCAGGCATTCTTACCTTCCAATGAAAATTGATTGATCATAATGATAAATTTTGAAAGTTATGTTTATTTCAGGTCTGTTATCTTCGAGAAGTCTTGGTCGCCGTAGTCGAGGTTCTCGCCACCCATTCCCCAGATGAACGTGTAGTTGTGTGTAGCTGCGGCGGAGTGGATGCTCCATTCGGGCGAGAGGACTGCCTGGTCGCCCTTCATCCATATATGGCGAGTCTCCTCCACTTCGCCCATGAAGTGGCATACAGCCTGCTCTTCAGGCACTTCGAAATAGAAGTAAGCCTCCATACGGCGGCTGTGTACGTGTGCCGGCATGGTGTTCCATACACTGCCTGTGGCAAGTTCCGTCATTCCCATCTGAAGCTGGCATGTGGGCAGCACCTGCGAAACGAGCATCTTGTTGATGTTGCGCTCATTGCTCATTTCGAGCGAACCCATGTGTGCCACAATGGCGTCGGCCTTCGTAACCTTCTTGCAAGGATATTCCTTGTGGGCCGTTGTGGAGTTGAAGTAGAACTTGGCAGGCTTCTCCGGGTCGGCGCTGGCAAACACTACGTCGCGGTCGCCTCGTCCAATATAAAGGGCCTCTTTGAAAGCGAGAGTGAAAGTCTCGTCGCCTACCTTCACTGTTCCTTCGCCTTCGCCGACATTGAAGATTCCTATCTCACGGCGTGTGGTGAAGAACTCAGCCTTTAGTGGGTCGATGGCTTCGAGCTTTAGCTCCTCGTTCACTGGCATTGCTCCACCTACAACCATTCTGTCGTACATGGAGTAGACCATATTCACCTCATCGGCGGCAAATACCTTTTCGATGAGGAAATCACGGCGGATGCGTGTAGTATCATAGCTTTTGGCATCCTGTGGGTGTGCAGCATAGCGCACTTCATAATTTGTCTTCATAACTGATGTTTGTTTTATTGATTTGCTTTTGTCTGCAAAGATAGTGTAATTTGAGAGAAGAACAAAATAAAAAAGGAATTTTTTTGTTTTTTCTTCCTAATTCAGCCCATCTTGCATATCAAACAAAAGAAATTGCCTAAATACTTATATAATACGCACGAAGTTGACCCCATACTTACCTTTTGCCTGCATTTTTCCACTTCTTTTTTTGCATTTAGTCGATAAAAATGTGTTTTGACCTATAAATATTTGTGCCGATGAAGTATTTTTCATACCTTTGCAGAAAGATTTATATAAAAAATGGGAATGAAGAAACTTGCAATTATTACTGGAGCCGACGGTTGCATGGGCTCGGAGATAGCAAGGGCTGTGGCTCTAAAGGGCTACAGGGTGATAATGGCGTGCAAAAACCTTAGCAGGGCAAAGCTGAAGCGACAGTGGATCATCGACGAGTCGGGAAACGACGACGTGGAGATAATTCCCATCGACCTCGCCTCGCTGAAGTCGGTGAAGGACTTTGCCAACACCATTCTGCAACGCGACGAGACGGTGGCTCTGCTGATGAACAACTCTGGAATATTGGAACAGGAGGGACGCACCATAACGGAAGACGGACTGGAGCGCACCGTCAGCGTAAACTATGTGGGGCACTATCTGCTGACGCGACTGCTGGTGCCGAAAATGGAGCGCGGAAGCCGCATAGTCTCAATGACGTCGCTCACCTATATGTGGGGAAGAATCTATTTCCCTTCGTTCTTCGAGACTGGATGTCGTGGATTCTTCTGGCGCATCTTCCCCTACTGCAACTCCAAGCTGGCAATAACGCTCTTCACGCTTAAGCTGGCGCGCGAGCTGAAGGACTTGGGCATCACCGTGAACTGTGCCGACCCGGGAGTGGTGGCTACCGACATCATCTACTTCAAGATGTGGTTCGACCCCATCACGCGTGCCGTCTTTGCACCCATAATACGCACTCCACGTCAAGGTGCTGCAACAGCGATTCAGCTCCTGCTTTCGCCCGATGTGGCACAACAGACCGGAACGTTCAATCTGTCGTGCCACGTTAAGAAACTGAAGCGTAAATATACCGAAAGCCCACTCATCGAGGAGCTTTGGCAACGCACGGAGGATGTGGTAAGAAAGTGGCTGTAGCCTATTGCAGCACCCTCTCGAACTTGTCCTTCGTTGCCTTGCACAATGGGCAGAGATAGTCGTCGGGCAGATTGCCTTCGGCCTCCACAATGTGTCCACACACTATGCACTGATAGCGGTGGCGTGTGGTGTCGGTCGATGGGGTTGGCTTCGGCTCATCCTTTGGCTTCACGTCTTCTGCCACATAGGTGGGCGCATTCTTCGGAGCCTTGCCCTTGATGACGCGGTGGTAGTAGTCGTAGGTCATCGGAGTGCCTTCGCCTGCCACTGTCTCTACAAGTCGTGCAAGCACCACGACGTGTGTCTCGTTGTCAACGAAGTTGATGGCGTCGAGAATGAGGCGGCCTGCAAACTTGCCCTTCACGAGAGGTGCGCCCTCAACGGTGTCGTATCCGTAGTCTTCATACTTGTCGGCATCGCGGCTCGAACGGAAGCCGAAACCGCCTATTACCGTTGCGTCGGAGTCCTCGGCAAGGATAGAAAGCGAGAATCGCTTGCCCTTGCGGATAGCCTCAAGGGTGTAGTTGTTCTTGTTAAGCGAAATGGCGAGAATGGGGTTCTGGCTTGTCACCTGAAAGCAGGTGTTGATGATGCAGCCTACAGGCCGCTCACCGTCAAAAGCTCCTACTACATATAGTCCGTAGGTCAGCTTGAATAGTACTGTAATATCCATAATGCAGTTTTTGTTAATTGTTGTAGTTACGGCTGCAAAAGTAATAAATTTCCATTAATGATACAAATAGATTGCATCTTTTTTTGAATAAATTTTTTCTATTATGCCCCATTTGCCCCCTATACGGGGTCTACGTCATAGTATAGGGTGAGCGTGGCGAAGCGTTTGTCGCCAAGCAGTGCCGTGCGGGCGTGAAGCAGGTATGAACGCACCTTCTTCATGTCCATTCCGTTTTCAAACTTCAGCACGATGAGCCTTATGTTCTGCGACTTCACCATTCCCACTTCCGGCTTTGCAGGACCTTTCACGCGGTCGCCGAACCACTGCCTCAGCCAAGCCGCAAGCTGTGCCGACGCAATGTCCACCAAGTCGTTGCGGGTGTGCTTTAGATATACATATATAAGGTGGTAGAATGGAGGATAGTGGAACTGCAGGCGTTCGGCAAGCTGGTCGTTGTACAGACCTTCATAGTCGCCGCGCACCACTTGCTGCACCACCGGCAGTTGCGGCGAGTGGGTCTGCAGTATAACCAGTCCGCGCCTGCCCCTGCGTCCAGCGCGTCCGCTCACTTGTGCCATCATCATGTAGGCATGTTCATAGGCGCGGAAGTCGGGATAGTTCAGCATGTTGTCGGCATTTAGTATTCCAACTATGCTTACCTTCTCGAAGTCGAGCCCTTTTGTCACCATCTGCGTACCGATGAGAATGTTTGTCCTTCCTGCCGAGAAGTCGCGGATTATGCGCTCGTAGGCGTTTCGGGTGCGTGTGGTGTCGAGGTCCATTCTCGCTATGTTGGCTTCGGGGAACGCCTCGCGCAGTGCGTCCTCTATGCGTTCGGTGCCGCTGCCCTTGGGTCGCAGCTCCTTGCATCCGCAGGCGGGGCACACCTCCGGCACTGAATAGGTGAGGCCGCAGTAGTGGCAGGTCAGCTGGTTGGTGGTGCGGTGCAGTGTCAGGCTAACGTCGCAGTGGTTGCAGTGTGGCACCCATCCGCATTGCTTGCATTCCACCATCGGAGCGTAGCCGCGCCGGTTTTGGAACACTATAGCCTGTTCGCCTCTCTCCAATGCCTCGCGTATCTTGCTCAGCAGCAGGGGTGAGAACATGCCTACCATCATCTTGCGCCGTTTCAGGTCCTTCAGGTCAACCACCTCTATCTCTGGCATCTCCACTCCGCTGTAGCGTGTCGTAAGCCTTACGAGTCCGTATTTCCCCGTCAGCGCATTGCGATAGGTCTCTATGCTCGGCGTGGCGGTGCCGAGCAGAGTCTTTGCCCCTGTCATCTGTGCCAGTACGAGGGCCACGCTTCGGGCGTGGTAGCGGGGTGCAGGGTCCTGTTGCTTATAGCTTGTCTCGTGCTCCTCGTCCACTATGACGAGTCCGAGGTTGCGGAATGGCAGCAGTGTGGCGGAGCGAGCTCCGAGAATCACCTCGTAGGGCGAGTCCGACAGTTGTTTCTGCCATATCTCCACGCGTTCGGCATCGGAGTATTTCGAGTGGTAAATGCCCAACCGCCTTCCGAACACCTTTTTCAGTCGCGACATGATCTGTACCGTCAAGGCAATCTCGGGCAACAGGTAGAGCACCTGCCGTCCGTTGTCTATCTCACGTTGTATGAGGTGGATGTATATTTCGGTCTTGCCGCTCGACGTCACGCCGTTGAGCAGCACCACGTTCTTTGCCGTCATCTGCCGCAGAATGTCGTCGTAGGCTGTCTGCTGTGGACCGCTGAGGGGTTTTATGCGTTCGGGGTGTGGCTCACCGCCGTCGTTCAGCCTTCCAACCTCCTTCTCGTAGGTTACGAGCATTCCCCTTTTTACGAGTGCGTTTATCGTCGTCAAGGTTTGTGCCGAGGCGTTCATCAGTTCGTCGCGGGTTATCTCCACTGTCTTTTCATCCGTCGTTGTGCCTCTTATGGTGTCCCAGTGCGACAGTTGCAGGAAGCAGGTCAGGGCGTCGAGCTGCTTGTTAGCCCTTTTCAGCATGTTGAGCGCAATGTGCAGCGACGCCTCGCTCTTGAACGAGGGGGCGAGGTCGACGTATAGCTCCATCGAAGGCTTGTAGCCGTCCTCCGACTTCAGTCCCGTGGGCAGTGCCGCCTTGTAGATGTCGCCCATCGGCGACATATAGTATTCTGCTATCCATCTCCACAGCCGCATCTGCAGTTCGTTCACCACGGGTAGCCCGTCGAGCCTCAGTGTCAGTGGCTTCACGGTGTAGCCCTTTGGCTCGCGGTCGTGTACGGCAGCCACAAGTCCTACATAAGTCTTCGACTTGCCGAATGGCACAACCACACGGCAGCCCACCAGTCCATCCGTACTTATGGAGTCTGGCACCGAGTAGGTGAAGAAGCCTTCGAGAGGCAGGGGAAGAATTATGTCGGCGTATCTCATTTGATAATAATTTCACACGTTTTGGAAAAAACGTTCTGCAAAATTATACTTTTTCTTCAACACTACCAAATAATGAAGCAAAAACTTTTCAACCGTACAGGTCGAAACAATTCAGAGCCAAGAGAAACAGTAGAAACTAACACATTCGAATCATATTCATCAAACCACACTTCGCGGAATGGATATTCTGAATTCTTGTAAAGGATTGTATTGGCAAGATAATTAAATGCGTTCGTAAACTTGTCTTGTTGGTTGGCATTTGCCAACGCATATTCGAATGCCTTGCCGTTCCTTACTTGATCTCCTTGGGGCATGTCTCTGATGTTATTTAGAATTATTGTGGAATCAGTCTATAAACCAGTACAGCGTCGAGTCCACTGTACTTCTTGCTACAACCCTTGAATCTCCTCCTCGCTGAGTCCCGTCGCCTTCTGAATGTCGGCAACGCCAAGACCCATGGATTTCAGATTGCGGGCAGTTTCCCTTAATCCTTCCGCGCGACCTTCCGCACGACCTTCAGCACGACCTTCAGCGCGACCTTCCGCACGACCTTCAGCACGACCTTCAGCGCGACCTTCAGCACGACCTTCCGCACGACCTTCCACAAGTC
>JBJEAS010000004.1:0-5287 GCA_051869235.1 Prevotella sp. | reverse complement strand
ATGGTTCACCGAAACGAAGAACAGCTTCACCTCATGGTTCGGCGCAACGGCAACCGAAGGCATTCGAGGCGAAGTGTCCCAATGGCTCACCGCCGCCAAGAACTCATGGAACAGTTGGTTCGGCACAAGCTCAACAACAGGCGTGCAAGGCTCATGGGCAACACTCAAATCCGATGCCACCAATGCCACGAAAGCAGCCAACGAGGCAACTACGGCAAGCCAAAAGCAGACCGAGAGCTGCAAAGCAGCCACCGACCTCGCCGAAGAACTCAACTCCCACCCTCAAAAGCAAGGCGACAACGGCAACTGGTGGAAGTGGAATCCTGACACTGATGAATACGAGGACACTGGCATCATTGCCCGTGGCGGCGGCATGTACCCCATGGTGCGCTCACGCCGCAACCATGTCATCTGGTACGATTCAACCGACGGCTTCAAGGAGCGCATCGTCCGCCGCCGCAACCACACGGTGATAAAACTCTGACACCGCCGTGCAGCCCCCGTGCTTGCAGCGTCAGCTGCAAGTGTACAAGCCCCGCAGCACACGACTTTTATCTTTTAATATCAATCCCTTAAATCAAAGAAAAATGGATTTACTCAATGCAAACGAAATCGACGCCGGCGGCGGCTACATCACCGACCGCGGCAAATGGATAGACGGTTTCTCTGAGACCGTAGAAGGCAAGCTCTACACAGGCTATGCACTCAACGACATAGTACACACCGACAACGCCGTCTACCTCTCCCTCGTGGACGAGAACACCACCAACCCCGACACCGACACCACCGCCTCGTGGCGCAAGTTCGTCGACAAGGCGACGGTAATGGAATGGGTAAAGACCAAGCAGCCCTACATCGGCTCTGACGGCTACTGGTATGTCTACAACCCCTCTACAGGAAACGTGGAGAAGACGGACAACCTCGCCAACGGTGGCATGATTATGCCGTCGGTATATCGTGACGGCAACGACCTCGTCATAGACGGAGGCATTGGCGACCCGACAGGCAAGTTCGTACAGGAGAACAATGACTTGATTATTAACTTTTAAATCATAAAAACATGGCTCAAATTAAATTTGAAGGAGTATTCACCACCGACAAGGGTGTTTACGTATCAGGAACGTCGTATGCCATCGGCGACCTCGTTCACACAGAGAAAGGCGTTTATCGCTCCAAGGTAAAAAACAATGCCACCAACCCCGACACCGACACCACATCATCGTGGGAGGTGTGGGCAGACCTCACGGACGTTGCGGCGGCAAAGGAGGTCATAAACGGCTCGCTCACCGACATCGCCAACCTTACAACGGCACAGCTGCTCGCCATCACAAACCGCTCGTTCGGCATAGAATGGTCGCTTGACGATACGGTCAAGACGATAGAGTATGTCGGCAACACTTCCATGGAAGAGGCATTCAAGACATGGTGCGACACATCGGGAAAGCCTTGCGAGATAAAGAAGGACGGAACGGACTTCGCCTATCTCACAAACACCTCTGGCGTAGCGTCAAGCACCAACTGGCTTACCCGCACAGACGGCTCTGCCTCCCACTATCAGAGCGACGATAAGGCTGACTATCTGCAAATGGTGGAACAGGAGAACATCAACATCGCATGTTTCATCAACTACACCACCCGAAAGATGTCCGTCCTGTTCAACATGGACAAAGTCTGCCCTGTAGGCTTCCGACGTTGGTTCAAGAACGACACAAAGCTCTTGGGTCGCTATGACTTCACGCCAAACGCCGACGGCTCTACCGTCGATTGCGCCTATGGTCTCTCGCAAGGCACTGCCGTAACGTGGTCGGCAAATCTTATGCTGACGAGACTTAAAGCCACAAAGAGCGACCTTCTTGAGGTGACGGCTTGGGAGCTTATCGTCGACTCTTGGCTGCAAGCCTGCTACTACAAGACCTTCGACATTCCATCGTCTGCCCGTGGTCGTGGACTGGAAAGCGGAAGCGAAACAGCCGCGAGAAACTATGTGAACGGCACACAGGACTCACTCACCACGCCTCATGGTGCTGTAAACGGCACATCGGGAGGCGGCTACAGATGGATGTACCGTGAGAACCCGACCGACGGAAAGCAATGGATTTGGGGTGCGGGCTGGAGAGGACAGAACGGTACTGGCTATCTTACCTTCGACGACGAGAAAGCCAACGCCGCCGCACTCATGAGCCTTGACAACGCCGACGTCACCATGACGTATCTCACATATTTGAACGGAACGTATTGCAAGAACATCGACCTCTACACCATGCCGATAGAAAAGGGCGGCAGCTCGTCGTCTGGATTCTTCGACGGCAACTGGAGCAATACTTCCAACGACCGTGTATTCTACGCTGGCGGCTTCTCGGGCAACGGTGTCCTCTGTGGTCCGTTCGCTCGCATCGTGACCGACGCTGCCTCGTCCTCGTTCTGGTCCAGGCGGGGTCGCTGTGCGTTGAACAGTTGAAGTGAATGAGAAGATGCCGCGCTTGCAAAGCGCGGAACACAATCGACAAGTAATAAAATAGTAATAACATCAGATTTCGTGGCGACACGAAAAGATGCTGAAAAACAAAAGCCCTCCTTTTAAGGAGGCGAAAAGGTGGACTGCCTGCCCCGCTGGCGGCAACTCGAACAACGGTGTCCTCTGTGGTCCGTTCGCTCGCAACGTGAACAACGATGCCTCGAACTCGAACTGGAACAGGCGGGGTCGCTGAGCTAATAGGGACGATACGGCATTTCGTCCTTTACGCTTCTCAATGAAGTATATATAGGCAGTCTGTCTTGCGCCGAAGGTTGCGCAATGAAATTAGGCGGTATAGATAGCAAGTAGGTAGTGCCAGACAAGGCAATGTAAATCCGAACGAATACATGCCGCCGACACATTAGCATCTTTTATGCCACGAAATAGTAGAATTGGAACAGCATGAAAAGAATAGGACTCGTAAAGAAGAAGTTCCTCACACGTGAGCGCATCTATCTCATAGTGGACTATCTTCTCAGGCACGAGAAGCAGCGCAAGTGGACGAAGAGCATACGCCGTGAGTGGCGTGAGTTCTACGCCGACTTGCACCGAAACGTCGAACGCATATACTGGGAGCTCCAGCACAAGGAGTTCCGCTACGGCGACTTTATCTGCTTCGACCGTGTGGAAAAAGGCAAACTACGTAAGATATACGCCTCACACCCTGCCGACCAGATAGTAGACCAACTGCTGACGGACTGCCTCGAATACGTATTCCTTCAGAAGAAGCGCATCGTTGCTCCAACTTGCTACGGTTCGCTCCGCGGCAAGGGACAGCACGCAATGCGCCGCAAGATGATTCAGCTTGTCAAGGGACGCAAGGACTTGTATGTCGGAGTATGCGACACGAAGAAGTATTACCCTACGATGTCCCACGACATTCTCTTCGACATGTGCCGACGGCACATCAAGGACGAATGGCTGCTGTGGCTCTCCGACATCACCATCCGAAGAATGGAGGGAGGCAAGGGTCTTGCGCTCGGCTCGCCATCGTCCAACATTCTCGGACACGTCTACCACGCCGAACTCGACTGGCGAATCATCCTCGGATATAAGGTACGCCGCTACTACCGTTTCTGCGACAACAAGTTTGTCGTACACAAGGACGTTCAATACGTCCACACCATAATGCGTGCTTTGCGTGACGGTATAGAACAGCTTGGGCAGACGATGAAACAGGACTGGCGTGTAGTCCACTGCAAGGACGAGCGCTTCGAATGCCTCGGCTCTATGATTAACTCCCACGGCGCACGTATGCAGTCGAAGACTCGCAGGAGCGCAGAGGCCATCATGCGCCGGAACATTCTTCTTAAAGACCCAACGCTCGCCATGCGCTCATGGAGCGGCATACGAGGCGCGCTTGATTCCTTGTCTGTTTCCAATTTGCTCGACTATTGGAAAGACCGCCATGCCGAGTTCTTCCGTCTCGTCGGTTCAGGTCTCTCACTCGAAAAGCAGATGAAGCACAGGCGGAGATGGCACAAGAAGTTGCAAAAGATACTTCAAACCTGCCCAGATATGCGCAGCGAGGAAAACAAACTCAAATATCCATTGGCGGCATGAACCTATCATCTACAAGACGCAAGCGACTGTTGTCGCACACGTTCACGGGCAAGTCGATTCTCGTCTCAACAGTACTCTACAAGCCTATAAGGATTACAGACTTCGAGATAGTCGATAGCCCTAAGAACAAAGGGAAGAAACTGCTTGTGGCGCAAGTGGAGTGGAACGACGGAGGACGCATCGTAACATCACCATTGATGACGGAGAGCTACGACCTCATAAACACCATTCGAGGCACTGAGGACACTCTTCCGCACTTCACCAAAATAATACGCAGCAAGGACAAGCAGTATCATTTCTCAGAACTTAACAACATTGAAATCAATTCATTAAAAAGTTTATAGTTATGAAAAACATCAGAAAAGACGAGGCGAACGAAAAGCAGCCTCAAATCAAGAGAGTAGGAACAGTTGACGGCTCACCGCTCGTCAGAGTGTATTTCAACCACAGCGAAGAGGAGAGAGAAAACTTCTCCGACGAAGATGGCAATACGCACACCGTCTATCTCGCCGACTACATTCAGCGTAAGAGCAACCAGACAGACGCCGTGGCAGTTCTTCAAGAAGAACTACTGGAGCAGATAGACTCCTACGACACCTCCCCCGCCGTCAACTCCTTCCAGCTACAAGGCAAGCAGATGTGGCTTCCCAAGGAGACCCGTGTCGGACTTGTGAACTCCATCACCATCGAGAAAGCAGCAGGCAAGGACACCACCACCCTCTGGTTCGACGGCGAGAAGTATGTCCTCCCCATCGACGATGCCCTCCAGATGCTCTCCGCCCTTGAGCTGTACGCATTGGAGTGTTACAACACCACCGCCGCCCACAAAGCCCAAGTGCTCACGTTGTCAGACGTGAGTTCAATAGTGTCCTACGACATCGCCGAAGGCTACCCCGAAAAACTTGACTTCTAAAAAATCACACATCATGGTAACATTAGCATTAATCTCAGCAACCGTCTTTGCCCTCTATCTCATAGTCATGGCAAAGCTCCACGGCATCCAGCCGTCAATCAGTGACAACTATTACGTCTCCCGCCACCCACGCGTGTTCACGCTCGTAATGTGGCTCGTAGCCTTCTGTATGCTCCCCCCAATGCTCGACGCAGCCCCCGAGGCATGGCAGTTCACCGCCTTCCTCGCCTGTGCTGGCATCGCCTTCGTCGGCGCAGCCGCCGCCTACAAGCAGCAGCTCACCAACCAAGTCCACA
>JBJEAS010000003.1:0-23849 GCA_051869235.1 Prevotella sp. | reverse complement strand
AAAATATTTACAAATCGTAGGTAAACGTCTCGAACGCATCTCGAAGGCATCTCGAAGGCATCTCGAAGGCATCTCGAAGAAATGGCGAAGGAAACGGAGGACCTTGGTGTCTGACCTCTCTGCCAATGATAGAAATGTTTTCACTACTTCATACGAATGTTTTCCATAGCCCAAATACATAAATTCAGTAGCCCAAACAATCGTTTTCACTGCTCAAACCACCTTTAGACAGGCTTTCCTCTTGCAAGCAGAGTAGTCTTTCAGAAGAAAGAATAACAGCTATCGAGACAGGACGACACAAGTTGGCGTGACGTCTTCATATCAGAATGTCTTTTCCAAAACATATGACTGGGAACTTGCAATACGCTTATAAGGCTCAATATAGCGTAAGGAACTCATAGCTGTTGCCTACGCAAGTGAGATAGCGAAGGAAATCGGCGAGAGTGACGACAACAGTGCCGCGACAGTCGTTGGGATGGAACGACAGAGTTGAGACTTGCTTGAGATTCTCGTCTAAGAACAGATGGACATGGTTGTCTGTATCGTTGATAAGACCGAAAGGGGATACACTGCCCGGCTCAAGACCAAGATAGCGCATCATGCGTTCGGGCGAGGCAAACGAGAGCTTGCCACACGATGGCAGGCCTTGGGATACGAGAGATGCCTTTAAGCGGTGTTCGAGGTCATGAATGTCAAGGTCATGGTCGCAATGGAAACAGACAAGATAGTGGCGGTTTCCCTTGTGGTTGCGAAAGAACAGATTCTTGCAATGTACACTGCCATCATTGCGCCACCAGCGTTTTGCCTCCTCGATGGTTTTCCCTTCGGGATGGTTATAGACGGTGAAGGGGATATCATGCTGCCTAAGATAGGTCAACACGGCTTCTTCTCGGGTCATTATTATAGATGAATTCTCATTCATAATCTATCTTCAACTTTTCACTGACATTGAAATCTTCATGGTATCCATCGTCGTAAATATACACTATGCGATAGCCGCGGTACTCTGCGGGAACATATAGGGTGTCGACAAGATGCCAACGTGGCACACCGAAATCGTGCGACTGGCGGTAAAGGATAAGACGATTGGAGATGTAGTCGACGTCAAAGAAGCCGCCTCCTATGCAGCTGTCGCCATGTTGCAGAAGTTCGGTGTGAAGATGAACCATGCCGACTCGCAGATGACCATCCATTGTTAATATGAATTTGGGCATTGCCATGACGTAAAATGTATATCTGAAGTTTGGTCAAATCAATATCTCTGGATGCTCAACCTTAAGTCTTTTCGGCAACTTTGACACGACGAGACTATAGCTATGGCGTATCAACGACTGGACAAGCTCGTCGGACAATGTTCCAAAGAGATTGAGCTGATTCCAGTGTCTCTTGTTCATATGGTAGGCAGGAGTTATTTCGGTGTGACTCTCTCGTAGCTCAAGGGCATAGTCGGGATTGCATTTCAGCACAAACCACTCGGTGTCCTCAAGGTCAATAATGGCAAATATCTTGCCAAGGACTCGAAAGGCAAGCGTTGTCTCGTCAAACGGGAAGTCCTCGGTGGTCAATGGTAGCGAAAGACAATAGTCGCGCACTGATTCAACATTCATGATGATTGATGATGGTCAAAGGGGTTAAAAAAGAGTCCCTAAGCAAACAGCCTGGGACTCTTCTATCATTGATGTCAAATAATTATTCAGCCTTTGGAGCCTCCTCAGCTGGTGCCTCTGTTGCCGGTGCTTCAGCAACTGGAGCTTCAGCCTCTGCCTTTGTAGACTTGCGTGAACGGCGAGTAGCCTTCTTCTTGGCAGCTGTCTTAGCCATGTTCTCATCGAAGTCAACAAGCTCGATGAAGCAAATCTGTGCAGCGTCACCCTGACGATAGCCAAGCTTGATGATGCGGGTGTAGCCACCTGGACGGTCGCCAACCTTAGCAGCAACATTACCGAAGAGCTCCTTCAGAGCCTCCTTGTTCTGAAGATAACGGAAAACTACACGGCGTGAGTTTGTGCTGTCATCCTTGCAACGGGTGATGAGTGGTTCTACATACTTCTTCAAGGCCTTAGCCTTTGCTACGGTCGTAGTGATTCTTTTGTGCATGATCAGCGAGATGGCCAAGTTTGCAAGCAAGGCCTGACGGTGGTCAGCAGTACGACCGAGGTGGTTGAATTTCTTATTATGTCTCATTTTTGTTTAATCTTGTTTAGAGAACAAGGAGGATTACTCCTTGTCCAGTTTATACTTTGAAATGTCGGTTCCAAACGAAAGATTCAGACTCTCGAGCAAATCATCAAGCTCAGTGAGCGATTTCTTACCGAAGTTGCGGAACTTCAAGAGGTCGGTCTTGTTATACTGTACCAAGTCGCCGAGTGTCTCAACATCAGCAGCCTTGAGGCAGTTGAGGGCACGAACAGAGAGGTTCATGTCGATGAGACGGGTCTTGAGCAACTGGCGCATGTGGAGAACTTCCTCGTCAAATTCCTGGTTTCCATCAACGTCAGTGTTCTCGAGAGTTATCTTCTCGTCGCTGAACAACATGAAGTGATAAATGAGGATTTTGGCAGCCTCCTTCAGAGCGTCCTTCGGGTGAATGGAACCATCCGTTGTAACTTCGACGACGAGCTTGTCGTAGTCGGTCTTCTGCTCGACACGATAAGGCTCAACGGCAAACTTCACATTACGGATAGGAGTGTAAATAGAATCGATAGGAATTACGTTCACATCGGTGCAGAACTCGCGGTTTTCATCAGCCGGTACGTATCCGCGACCCTTATTGATCGTAAGGTCTATCTGCATTGAAGCTTTTGAGTCTAAATGACAAATCACCAAATCTGGGTTTAACACTTCAAATCCAGTCAGATACTTACCTATATCGCCAGCCTTGAACTCGGTAGAATTCTCGACCGTGATACTGACTTTTTCGTTCTCGAATTCTTCTACTACTTGCTTGAACCTAACTTGCTTGAGATTCAAGATAATGTTGGTCACGTCTTCCTTAACACCAGATACAGACGAGAACTCATGCTCAACACCTGTAATGCGGATGGTGTTGATGGCATAACCCTCAAGTGATGAAAGAAGAATGCGGCGCAAGGCATTACCTATGGTAACACCGAAGCCGGGCTCAAGAGGACGGAATTCGAACTTGCCGAACTTGTCGTTGGCCTCCAGCATTACGACTTTATCAGGTTTTTGAAATGCTAATATCGCCATTAATTTAATGATTTATTTAGAGTACAACTCAACGATTAACTGCTCCTTAATGTTCTCAGGGATGTCGGCACGCTCTGGCTTGTGCAGGAACTTGCCGCTCTTTGTATTCTCATCCCACTCAATCCAAGGATATTTGCTGTGGTTGAAACCAGCCAAAGCAGCCTCAATAACCTCAAGCGACTTTGACTTCTCGCGAACAGCGATAACCTGACCTGCCTTAACAGCGTAAGATGGGATGTTGACTACCTGACCATCAACAGTAATGTGCTTGTGTCCTACAAGCTGACGAGCAGCTGCACGTGTGGGAGCAATGCCCAGACGGAACACAACGTTGTCGAGTCGACACTCAAGGTTCTGGAGGAGAACCTCACCGGTAATGCCATCGGCCTTTGCTGCCTTCTCGAACATATTACGGAACTGACGCTCAAGTACTCCGTATGTATACTTGGCCTTCTGCTTCTCTGCCAACATGACAGCGTACTCAGACATCTTTCTGCGACGGTTGTTGCCATGCTGTCCAGGAGGGAAGTTTCTCCTAGACAAAACTTTGTCTGCGCCGAAGATGGGCTCACCAAAACGACGCGCAATCTTTGATTTCGGTCCTATATATCTTGCCATAATATTTTATCTTTATTTTTATATGTTCAACAACATTGTGAATAACTTATACGCGGCGTCTCTTTGGAGGACGGCAGCCATTGTGTGGCAGTGGTGTAACGTCGATAATCTCCGTTACCTCAATGCCGGCACCGTGAATGGCACGGATAGCTGACTCACGACCATTACCTGGACCCTTAACGTATGCCTTCACCTTGCGCAGACCGAGGTCGAAAGCGACCTTTGCGCAATCCTCTGCCGCCATCTGTGCAGCGTAAGGAGTGTTCTTCTTTGAACCGCGGAAGCCCATCTTACCGGCTGAAGACCAAGAGATAACCTGACCCTCACCGTTGGCCAAAGACACGATAATATTGTTGAAAGAGCTATGAACATGAAGCTGTCCGATAGCGTCTACCTTTACATTTCTTTTCTTTGAAGCGACTGTTTTCTTTGCCATGATAATCAAAAATTTAAATTTCTAATTCCTAATTCAAAACTCAAAATTCAAAATTACTTAGTCGCCTTCTTCTTGTTTGCAACAGTCTTCTTCTTTCCCTTGCGGGTACGAGCATTATTCTTGGTGCTCTGACCACGAACAGGAAGACCGTGACGATGACGAACTCCACGATAGCAACCAATATCCATCAGTCGCTTGATATTCAACTGGATCTCTGAACGGAGATCACCTTCTACCTTGAATTCAGCGCCGATAATTTCACGGATCTTGGCAGCCTGGTCGTCACTCCACTCATTGACCTTCAGGTCGCGGCTGACACCTGCCTTGTCCAATATCTTTGCTGAACTACTTCGACCTATACCATAGATGTAGGTCAATGCGATTTCGCCACGCTTATTCTGGGGCAAATCTACTCCAACAATTCTTATTGCCATTTGTTAAAAAAATAATTAATTAAAAATGTTTTAATGATAAATTAACCCTGACGCATCTTGTACTTAGGGTTCTTCTTGTTGATAACGAACAGACGACCCTTGCGACGTACAATCTTGCAGTCGGGGGTACGCTTCTTCAATGATGCTCTTGTCTTCATATTATGTTGTCTATTGTTTATTTGTATCTAAATACAATTCTGCCCTTTGTCAAGTCGTAGGGACTCATCTCTACCTTGACCTTGTCGCCAGGAAGAATCTTTATGTAGTGCATTCTCATCTTACCGGAGATATGCGCAATGATCTGTACACCATTCTCTAATTCTACGCGGAACATAGCATTAGACAACGACTCTACGATCGTTCCGTCCTGTTCTATTGCGGATTGTTTTGCCATAAATGTATTGTTACGTCTAACTTTCTATTTCTGAAAATGATGATAAAATGTCTGCCTTGCCGCGACGAACCGCTATAGTATGCTCAAAATGAGCAGCTGGCTTTCCATCGACGGTCTTTATCGTCCAACGATCAGACATGAGCATCACCTTACGGCTTCCCATTGTGATCATAGGCTCGATAGCTAAACACATGCCGGACTTTAGAAGTATGCCAGAACCTTCGTCACCATAGTTGGGAACCTGAGGTTCTTCATGCATCTTACGCCCTATTCCGTGTCCCGTAAGTACTCTGACAACACCATAACCATTACCCTCACAATGCGACTGGACGGCATGTCCTATGTCACCGAGGTGATTGCCAGCCTGAGCTACGTTTATCGCCTTGTAAAGCGATTCCTTTGTTGTAGCGAGCAGACGCTTGACATCGTCAGATACTTCACCGACACAAAATGTGTAACAGGAGTCTCCATTGTAACCTTTGTACAACGTGCCGCAATCGATAGAAATGATGTCACCATCCCTAAGGATTGTTTTGGAATCAGGTATTCCGTGGACTACGACATCGTTGACCGAGGTGCAAATACTTGCCGGAAACGGACTTCCAAGAGGATTGGGGAATCCCTTGAAAGTAGGTTGAGCTCCATTATCTCTAATGAACTCCTCAGCTATTCTATCCAATTGAAGAGTGGAAACCCCTGGCTTTATATGTTTAGCTAATTCGCCAAGTGTCTTCCCTACAAGGGAATTCGCTTGGCGCATTAGCTCTATTTCGTCTTCTGTCTTCAGAAATATACTCACTGCTTCACCTTAATCAATAAGCTGAAACACCACCACGACCATGAACTCGACCTGAATTGAGCAGGCCATCGTAGTGACGCATCATGAGATGACTCTCAATCTGCTGAAGTGTATCAAGCACAACACCAATGAGGATAAGAAGTGATGTGCCTCCGAAGAACTGAGAGAATGCATCCTGCACATTAAGCAAGCCTGCAAGGGCAGGCATAATTGCAATGAAAGCGATGAACAGAGAACCTGGAAGTGTGATGCGTGACATGACAGTGTCGATATAGTCGGCAGTGTCCTTGCCAGGCTTAATTCCTGGAATGAAGCCATTGTTGCGCTTCATGTCCTCGGCCATCTGTGTCGGATTCAACGTAATTGCTGTATAGAAATATGTGAATGCTATAATCAGTATAGCGAAAACAACATTATAGAGAAGACTATTGCGGTCCAAGAGAGAATGCAAAAGCCAACTTGAGTTTTCTGACGCTGAATACTGAACAATAACCAAAGGGATGAACATCAATGCCTGGGCAAAGATGATAGGCATCACATTGGCAGCGAACAGCTTCAGTGGGATATACTGACGAGCACCGCCATACTGTTTGTTTCCTACAAGACGCTTGGCATACTGTACCGGAATCTTGCGAGTTCCCTGTACCAAAACAATAGATGCGCAAACAACTGCATAGAGAATGATAATCTCGACGAGGAACATCACGAGTCCACCACCGGTAATGGCTGTAAAACGGGAACCAATCTCCTGAATGAAAGCCTGTGGAAGACGGGCGATGATACCTATCATAATGATTATCGAGATACCATTACCTATACCTTTATCCGTAATGCGCTCACCCAACCAAAGGATGAACATACTTCCAGCTGCAAGGATAATAGTACCAGTAATGATGAATACTGGCCAAGCAATGCCTGATGCCAAAGCACCGGCGGCCTGCATCTTGAGATTAATGAGGTAACTCGGAGCCTGGAACAGCAGGATACCCACTGTCAGCCACCGAGTGTACATGCTAATCTTCTTGCGACCACTCTCACCCTCACGCTGCATCTTCTGGAAATAAGGTACAGCTACAGCAAGAAGCTGCATAACGATAGAAGCAGAGATGTAAGGCATGATTCCCAATGCAAAGATTGAGGCATTGGAAAATGCTCCACCTGAGAACATATCCAGAAGGGACATCAAGCCGCCCTGGGTTTGCGACTGAAGCTTATCCAACATGGCTGGGTTGATGCCTGGAAGCACAACGAACGAGCCAAAACGATAGATAGCCGTAAACAGAATAACTACGAGAATGCGCTGGCGCAAATCCTCAATCTTCCAAATGTTCTGCAGTGTCTCTATTAACTTCTTCATTACTTTAGATTATAGTTGCGTTACCACCTACTGCCTTTATAGCCTCTTCTGCTGTCTTTGAGAATGCGTTGGCCTCTACATCAACCTTCGCCTTTAACTCACCATTGCCGAGAACCTTAACAAGTTCCTTGCCGTTGGTAAGGCCAGCTGCAACAAACTCTGCAATTCCAATCTTGGTGAGGTTCTTCTCCTCAGCAAGCTTCTGGATGGTAGAGATGTTGACAGCAAAGTACTCCTTGTGGTTGATGTTCTTGAAGCCAGACTTTGGTACACGGCGCTGCAGAGGCATCTGACCGCCTTCGAAACCAATCTTCTTCTTGTAACCAGACCTGGCCTTAGCACCCTTATGACCACGTGTAGAAGTGCCGCCGAGACCAGAACCTGGACCACGGCCTATTCTACGCTGAGAATGTGTAGAGCCTTCTGCTGGCTTTAAATTATGTAGTTTCATAATCGTATCTATTTTTAATAACGTTTATTAGTCAATAACGGTCACTAAGTGATGAACCTTGCGAATCATGCCGCGGATAACAGGAGTGTCTTCCTTTTCTACGACCTGAGAAATCTTATGCAGGCCAAGTGCTAAAAGAGTGCGCTTCTGATCAACGGGAGCACCAATCTTACTTTTGATCTGTTTGATTTTTATTGTTGCCATAGTTAATGTCTCCTTTATCCTCTAAATACTTTTTCCATACTGATGCCACGGGTACCTGCAATGGTGTAGGCATCACGCAGCTCGCTGAGAGCCACAATAGTTGCCTTCACCAAGTTGTGAGGGTTTGATGAACCCTTAGACTTAGCAAGGATGTCCTTAACACCTGCACTCTCAAGAACGGCACGCATAGCACCACCGGCAACAAGACCGGTACCTGCAGCAGCTGGTCTCATGTAAACATGAGCTCCGCCGAAGCGAGCCTCTACATCGTGAGGAATTGTTCCCTTGAGAACAGGAACCTTGACAAGATTCTTCTTGGCTGCCTCAACACCCTTGGCTATGGCTGCTGTAACCTCACCAGCCTTACCAAGACCCCAGCCGATTATACCATTGCCGTCTCCGACAACGACGATAGCTGCGAATGTGAAGGTGCGACCACCCTTTGTTACCTTTGTAACACGGTTAATAGCAACCAACCTGTCTTTCAATTCAACGTCACTATTTACTTTAACTTTGTTCATTGCCATAATCGATTAAAAATTAAGTCCGCCTTTGCGAGCAGCATCAGCAAGCGACTTTACTCTACCATGATAAAGATAACCATTGCGGTCGAACACAACAGCAGTGATGCCTGCCTCAAGAGCCTTCTTGGCAACGAGTTCGCCGACCTTCTCAGCCTGCTGAATCTTCGGCATAGCCTCAAGACCGAGTGAAGAAGCGGAAGCAAGCGTCTTGCCCTCCAGGTCGTTGATGACCTGAGCATAAATCTGCTTGTTGCTACGGAAAACGCTCATGCGTGGACGCTCGGCTGTGCCGAAAACGTTCTTGCGAATTCTATATTTGATTTTAATTCGTCTTTCTACTTTCTTTGTTGTCATAATCGTAAATTGTTAAAGTTACTTAGCTGAAGCTGACTTACCAGACTTTCTGCGAATAACCTCGCCCTGGAACAGAACACCCTTGCCCTTATATGGCTCAGGCTTACGGAAAGAACGAATCTTAGCACAAACAAGTCCAAGCAATGCCTTGTCGCAAGACTCGAGGATAATCAGAGGATTCTGGTTTCTCTCCGACTTTGTCTCGACCTTGATGATGTTAGGCAACTGAATAAAAATAGGGTGAGTATAACCGAGTGTAAACTCGATGACATTGCCCTGGTTAGAAACACGATAACCGACACCGACGAGCTCGAGAACCTTCTTGTAACCCTCGCTGACACCAACCACCATGTTGTTTACCAACGAACGGTACAGACCGTGGAAAGCCTGCTTCTGCTTGTAGTTTACAGGGCTGTTCTCGTCAATTGCCATTGTTATTTCGCCATCAGCGATGTTTACCTTGATGGAAGGATCGACATACTGTGAAAGTTCGCCCTTTGGACCCTTGACTGTCACTACGTTGTTGCTCATTGCAACAGAAACACCAGAAGGGATGCTAATAGGTAATTTTCCAATTCTTGACATAGCTTATCCTCCCAATTAATATACGTAGCAAAGAACCTCGCCGCCTATCTTAAGGTCAGCAGCTTCCTTGTTAGTCATTACACCTTTAGATGTGGACAAGATTGCAATGCCCAATCCGTTAATTACTCTCGGCATGTCCTTGTAACCAGTGTACTTGCGAAGACCTGGTGTAGACACTCTCTTAAGGCACTTAATGGCGTTTGCCTTTGTGTTTGGGTCGTACTTCAGTGCGACCTTGATACTACCCTGTGGACCATCCTCGATGAACTTGTAGTTCAGGATGTATCCCTTCTCGAAGAGGATCTTTGTAATCTCTTTCTTCAAGTTTGAAGCTGGTACTTCAACCACACGGTGGTGAGCCATGATGGCGTTTCTCAACCTCGTCAGATAATCTGCTATTGGATCTGTCATTTATGTAAATTGTTTAATTAATCGGGACTGCCCCGACAATATTAAATAAAAAGTATATCTCACTTCTCTGTTACCAGCTTGCCTTCTTTACTCCAGGAATGAGACCGGCAGAAGCCATCTCACGGAACTGGATACGAGAAAGACCGAACTGACGCATGTAACCCTTTGGACGACCCGTAATCTTGCAACGGTTGTGCAGACGGATAGGGTTGGCGTTGCGTGGGATGCTCTGAAGCTTGCGAGCTGCCTCGTAAGCCTCTGCAGGATCCTCAGCAGTAGCGATGATCTTCTTCAGTGCGGCACGCTTCTCAGCATAGCGGGCAACAAGCTTGGCACGCTTAACCTCGCGGGCCTTCATTGATTCTTTTGCCATATCTCTTAGTCCTTTTTAGCGTTCTTGAATGGAAGACCGAAAGCCTTGAGCAGAGCATATCCTTCCTCGTCGGTCTTAGCCGTTGTAACGAAGGTGATGTTCATACCCTGGATGCGGTCAACTGAATCGATATTAATCTCCGGGAAGATGATCTGCTCCTGTACACCCAGTGTGTAGTTTCCACGACCATCGAACTTGCTCTCGATTCCCTTGAAGTCACGGATACGTGGGAGAGCCACGCGAACGAGCTTCTCAAGGAACTCATACATACGCTCGCGACGCAGAGTAACCATTACACCAATAGGCATCTTCTTACGCAACTTGAAGTTCGCGATGTCCTTCTTGGAATATGTTGCGACAGCCTTCTGACCGGTGATGGAAGTAATCTCATTGATGGCAACGTCGATTAGCTTCTTGTCCTGCGTTGCATCACCCAAGCCCTGATTGACAACAATCTTCTTGAGCACTGGAATCTGCATCTTAGAGCTGTAGTTGAACTGCTTCTCGAGAGCAGGAGCAATCTGCTCCAAATATTGCTTCTTAAGTTGTGCTGTATTCATTATTTGATTTCCTCCCCTGACTTTTTGGCGACACGAACTTTCTTTCCGTCGTCGTTCTTCTTAATGGCAACACGAGTTGGCTCGCCCGTCTTTGGGTCAACCAGACTCAAATTAGAGATATGGATAGGAGCTTCCTGCTTAACAATGCCACCCTGAGGGTTCTTTGCAGAAGGCTTGGTGCTCTTAGAGACCATATTCTTGCCCTCTACAATGGCGCGCTGCTCCTTTACAAGCACCTTGAGTACCTTGTGTGGTGCAGGATACTTGCCGTTCTGGTCCTTTCTGTCCTTGCTGTTACCTGCAATGACAAGTACCATGTCGTCTTTCTTTATTTTCAACTTTGTCATTTCTTGTCTCTTTTAACGTTTAAAGAACCTCAGGTGCCAATGACACAACCTTCATGTTAACGGCACGGAGCTCACGAGCAACAGGACCGAAAATACGGCTACCACGAAGCTCACCTGCATTGTTAAGCAATACACAAGCATTGTCGTCGAAGCGGATATACGAGCCGTCAGGACGACGGATTTCCTTCTTCACACGTACAACCAAAGCCTTTGATACTGCACCCTTTTTCAAATCACTTGATGGAATGACGTTCTTTACCGAAACGACAATCACGTCACCCACACTGGCGTAACGGCGGCCAGTACCACCGAGAACCCTAATGCACAGAGCCTCGCGAGCACCGCTGTTATCACATACTGTAAGTCTTGATTCTGCCTGTATCATAATTACTTAGCTTTTTCAACAATTTGAACTAATCTCCATCTCTTGGTCTTGCTCAAGGGACGGGTTTCCATAATGAGGACTGTATCGCCTACATTTGCCTCATTCTTCTCATCATGAGCATGGTACTTCTTTGTCTTCTGGACAAACTTACCATAAATAGGGTGCATCTCCTTGAACTTAGCAGCAATAACAATGGTTTTATCCATCTTGTTACTGATTACGACACCCTGTCTTGTCTTTCTTAAATTTCTTGTTTCCATCTGGCCCATTATTATTTGTTAAGTTCTCTCTGACGGAGTTCTGTCTTCATACGTGCGATGTCACGACGTGTCTTCTTAATTTCAGATGGATTCTCCAATGGAGTGATTGCATGGTTCAACTTCATCTGGTTGTACTTTGCAACCGTAGCCTCGATCTTCTCTGCCAAATCCTTGGTCTCGATCTCTCTAACTTCTTTGATCTTCATAAATTAAGCGTTTTTATCGTAATCACGTCTAACAACAAACTTTGTCTTGACAGGCAGCTTCTGTGCTGCGAGGCGAAGAGCCTCTTTAGCGATGTCAAAAGACACTCCCTCAACTTCGAAAAGAATACGGCCAGGAGTCACAGGTGCAACCCATCCTGCTGGATCTCCCTTACCCTTACCCATTCGCACGTCAGCTGGCTTGCGAGTGATTGGCTTATCCGGGAAGATGCGAATCCAAACCTGTCCTTCACGCTGCATGTAACGGTTCACAGCGACACGAGCAGCCTCAATCTGGCGGCTGTCAATCCACTTTGCCTCAAGGGTCTTTATACCGAAAGAGCCGAAGGCAAGCTGAGTGCCACGGTGGGCGTTGCCCTTGTTTCCTCTTCCATCCTGAGGTCTTCTATATCTTACTCTCTTAGGTTGTAACATGATAGCTTCTTACTTTTAACGATTATTATTCTTCTTACCACGGAACTTTCTGCCACCATTGTTACCGTTGGCACCACGATTGGCGCTCTTCTCCTGAGTGAAGTTTGGAGTCAGTTCACGCTTGCCGTAAACCTCGCCACGGCAAATCCAAACCTTGATACCCAGCAGACCTACCTTTGTGAGAGCCTCTGCCTGACAATAGTCGATGTCTGCGCGGAATGTGTGCAGAGGAGTACGTCCCTCTTTATACATTTCCTTACGTGCCATTTCAGCACCGTTCAGACGTCCTGTGATTTGAACCTTGATACCTTCAGCACCTGCACGCATAGTGTTTGCGACAGCCATCTTGATGGCGCGGCGATAGGCAATCTTGCCCTCCACCTGGCGTGCAATGTTGTTTGCTACAATGTTTGCGTCAAGCTCAGGCTTCTTTACCTCGAAGATGTTTATCTGAATCTCCTTCTCGTAGAGTTTCTTCAACTCTTCCTTGAGCTTGTCTACATCCTGACCACCTTTACCAATGACGATGCCCGGACGAGCGGTGCAAATAGTAATGGTAACCAATTTCAGTGTACGCTCGATGACGATGCGTGAAACGCTTGCCTTTGCCAGACGCTCGTTCAGATACTTGCGGATCTTCTGGTCTTCAACCAGGTTGTCTCCGAAGTTCTTGCCACCGAACCAATTTGAATCCCAACCTCTAACGATACCGAGGCGATTGCTTATTGGATTAACTTTCTGTCCCATTCTACTTTCTATTAATCATTAGTTTTGGCATCAACGAACAGGGTGACGTGGTTTGAACGCTTGCGGATTCTGTATCCGCGTCCCTGTGGTGCTGGTCTCATGCGCTTCATTGTAACGCCTTCGTCAACGAATACCTTAGTAATATACAATTCTCCCTCTTCTGCCTTGCGGTCATTCTTAGCCTCCCAATTGGCAATAGCCGAGCGCAGAAGTTTCTCTACGTCTACTGAAGCAGCCTTCTTAGAGAAGCGGAGCACTGCGAGTGCTCTGTTCACTTCCATGCCGCGAACCATGTCAACGACATATCTCATCTTACGAGGAGAAGAAGGAACACCCTTCAACTTGGCGAAATACTGAGTTTTAAGAGCTGCCTTTCTTTCTTCAGCCTTAATATGTTTTCTTGCTCCCATTATTTTTTTATTTTATTTTCTGGTGAACCTGATTACTTCTTGTTACCTGCATGGCCACCGAAACGACGTGTCGGGGAGAACTCACCCAACTTGTGTCCGACCATGTTTTCAGTAATGTAAACAGGGATGAACTTATTTCCGTTATGAACTGCAACAGTGTGACCCACGAAGTCTGGGGAAATCATTGATGCACGAGCCCATGTCTTAACGACGCTCTTCTTGCCGCTTTCGTTCATGGCAAGAATCTTCTTTTCGAGCGATACGTTGATGTACGGACCTTTTTTTAATGAACGACTCATAATTTTCTCTTAGTTAACTTGATTACTTACTTGCTCTTTCAATGATGTACTTGTTAGAAAGCTTCTTAGGTGCACGTGTCTTGAGACCCTTAGCGTACAAGCCCTTGCGTGAACGTGGGTGACCTCCAGACTGACGGCCTTCACCACCACCCATTGGATGGTCATGTGGGTTCATAACAACACCACGGTTGTGAGGACGATGTCCCAACCAACGTGAACGACCAGCCTTACCAGACTGCTCAAGAGCGTGGTCAGAGTTGCCTACACTACCGATGGTAGCCTTGCAAGCACTCAAGATCTGACGTGTCTCACCTGAAGGGAGCTTGATAACACAGTAGCTACCCTCACGAGAAGTCAGCTGAGCGAAATTACCAGCCGAACGAACAAGCAGAGCTCCCTGTCCTGGACGCAATTCAATGTTGTGAATTACGGTACCGACAGGAATGTTGGCGAGTGGGAGGGCATTTCCAATCTCTGGTACAGCCTCGGCACCCGACATCAATGTTGCACCAACCTGCAGTCCATTAGGAGCAATGATATAACGTTTCTCACCATCAGCGTAGAAAAGAAGTGCAATGCGAGCCGAGCGGTTTGGATCGTACTCGATTGTCTTTACTACAGCTGGAACACCATCCTTCTCTCGCTTGAAGTCGATCAGACGATACTTCCTCTTGTGACCGCCGCCCATGTAGCGGACTGTCATCTTACCAGTGTTGTTTCGACCACCGGTAGAACGCTTGCCGCGAACGAGAGATTTTTCTGGCACGGATGCAGTAATTTCCTCGAACGTGCCAATAACTTTGTGTCTTTGTCCCGGAGTAACCGGTTTGAATTTACGTACTGCCATTTCTAATTATTGTATATTGCTATAAAAATCAATAGTGTCGCCCTCCTTCAGAGTGACGATAGCCTTCTTGAACGCATTCTTCTGTCCTCTCACGAGGCCTGCCTTTGTGTAGCGGCTTGAACGCTTGCCGGCGTAACGAAGAGTATTGACGTCCAATACCGTAACGTTATACAGACTTTCAACTTCCTTCTTAATCTCCAACTTGTTTGCCTCTGGGCGAACGATGAAGCCATACTTTGGCTGTGCCACCTTTGTCTGCTGTACGCCCTTGTTCTTGCCGGCCTTAGGAGTATAAGTCTTGTCGACAGATGTCTTGTCTGTCAATTTTGTCATCTTCTCAGTGACCAATGGTTTGATTATAAATGCCATATTGCTTTATCTCCTCTTGTTGTTTATTTGTTTAAGATGCTGTCGATAGTCTTCAGCGAATTTTCTGTTATGACAAGAACATCTGCATTCAAAACATTGTACGAATTGAGGTTCGCTGCAATTGTCATTTTGACGCGCTGTAAGTTACGAGACGACAAATATACGTTATTATTTGATTCTGGCAAAACAAAGAGTGCCTTTTTGCCCTCAACTTTAAGATTTTTAGTAATATTTACGAAATCTTTAGTCTTTGGAGCCTCGAAATTGAAATCTTCAACGACAACAATAGCCTGCTCCTGAGCCTTGTATGAGAGTGCGCTCTTGCGTGCAAGAACTTTTACTTTTTTGTTCAGTTTGAAGCGATAGTCGCGTGGCTTTGGACCGAAAACGCGTCCACCACCAACGAGCACTGGTGAATTGATGTCACCTCGGCGAGCACCGCCGCCGCCCTTCTGACGACCAAGCTTGCGTGTAGAACCTGCATGCTCACTTCTCTCCTTCGCTTTAGCCGTACCCTGACGCTGGTTAGCGAGATACTGTTTTACGTCCAGATAAAGAACGTGGTCATTAGGCTCGATGCCGAAGACAGCATCGTTGAGAACAACCTTGCGTCCTGTCTCCTGGCCATTGATATTTAATACGCTAATTTCCATTTTACTTCTTGATATAAACGGTTGAACCATTGAAGCCAGCAACACTACCCTTCACGAGAATGAGGTTGTGCTCTGGTATTACCTTTAACACTTTCAAGTTCTGTGTGGTCACTCTCTCGTTACCCATATGGCCACCCATGCGCATGCCCTTGAACACCTTTGCAGGGTAAGAACAAGCACCGATAGAACCCGGTTTGCGGGCGCGGTCGTCCTGACCGTGGGTGCTCTGGCCTACACCACCGAAGCCGTGACGCTTCATTACACCCTGGAAACCCTTACCCTTTGATGTGCCGACAACGTCAACGAACTCTACATTGTTGAAGATGTCAACCGTAATCGTATCGCCGAGGTTATACTCCTCGTCAAACTTGAACTCGGCCAAGTGGCTCTTTGGTGTTGTACCTGCCTTCTTGAATACTCCCTGCATAGGCTTGGTAGTGTTCTTCTCCTTTGCCTCGCCGAAAGCCAACTGAAGAGCCTTGTAACCGTCCTTTTCAACGGTCTTTACCTGTGTGACAACACATGGACCAGCTTCGATAACAGTGCACGGTACATTCTTACCGTCGGCACTGAAAACGGATGTCATTCCGATTTTTCTTCCAATTAATCCTGGCATTTCAATTAAATACTAAAAATTAGACTATACTTTGATTTCTACTTCAACGCCGCTTGGCAACTCAAGCTTCATAAGTGCATCAACGGTCTTGGCTGTTGAGCTGTAGATGTCAATCAGACGCTTGTAGTCTGAGAGCTGGAATTGCTCACGAGCCTTCTTGTTAACGAAGGTAGAGCGGTTAACGGTGTAGATACGCTTGTGTGTTGGCAATGGAATAGGGCCGCTGATGATGGCGCCTGTTGCCTTTACTGCCTTCACAATCTTTTCTGCTGACTTGTCAACGAGAGTGTGGTCGTATGACTTCAGCTTGATTCTGATTTTCTGACTCATTGTCTTTTAATTGTTATTGAAATTATTGAAAAGTGGAAAAGAGGTACGCCACTTAAGAGTCATTCGCTAAGCAGCGCCTCTTTTCTCATTTTATGTTTTCAGGGATTATACCAAATCTGCGCGTCCCTTAACCTCTTCGAGCACAGCCTTTGCGATTGCGCTTGACAGAGGTGCGTGGTGGTCATATTCCATCGAGCTGGTAGCACGACCAGAAGTGATTGTACGGAGAGCGGTTACATAACCGAACATCTCTGACAGTGGAACCATTGCCTTTACGACACGGGCGCCGCTGCGGGCCTCGTCCATACCCTCAACCTGGCCACGACGCTTGTTCAAGTCACCGATAACGTCTCCCATGTTCTCCTCTGGGGTGATTACCTCGAGCTTCATAATAGGCTCCATAAGAACCGGGCCTGCCTTTACGCAAGCATTCTTGTATGCGTTCAGGGCAGCGAGCTCGAACGAGAGCTGGTCGGAGTCTACCGGGTGGAAAGAACCGTCGAGGAGAGTAACCTTCATGCTGTCCATTGGATAGCCACCGAGGATACCATTCTTCATGGCGTTCTCGAAGCCCTTCTGTACAGATGGGATGAACTCCTTAGGTACGTTACCGCCCTTAACCTCGTTGATGAACTGGAGTCCGCCCTCCTTGAAGTCCTCATCAACAGGACCAACGTTAACGATGATGTCGGCGAACTTACCGCGACCACCCGACTGCTTCTTGTAAACCTCGCGCAGGTTGACGGTCTTGGTGATTGCCTCCTTGTAGTTAACCTGTGGCTTGCCCTGGTTACACTCAACCTTGAACTCGCGCTTCAGACGGTCGATGATGATGTCGAGGTGAAGCTCACCCATACCCGAGATGATGGTCTGACCACTCTGCTCGTCGGTACGAACGGTGAATGTCGGGTCTTCCTCAGCCAGCTTTGCAAGACCATTGTCGAGCTTGGCGATGTCAGCCTGGCTCTTTGGCTCAACAGCAATGGAGATTACAGTGTCAGGGAATGTCATTGACTCGAGTACGATTGGATGACCTTCGTCGCAAAGGGTATCGCCAGTGCGGATATCCTTGAAACCAACACCTGCACCGATGTCGCCGGCGTCGATTGACTCCATTGGGATTTCCTTGTTTGAGTTCATCTGGAACAGACGGCTGATACGCTCTTTCTTGCCCGAACGTGCATTGTAAACGTATGAGCCGGCCTCAACCTTACCTGAGTAGACGCGGAAGAATACCAGACGTCCCATGTATGGGTCGGTAGCAATCTTGAATGCAAGTGCTGCTGTTGGGTCGCTCTCGCTTGGCATGCGTGTCTCCTCTTCCTCTGTGTCAGGATTCGTACCCTTGATGCTCTCGATGTCGAGTGGTGAAGGAAGGAATGCACATACATAGTCGAGGAGCGGCTGAACGCCCTTGTTCTTGTATGAAGAACCGCAAATCATTGGAGTGCACTCCATAGCCACAGTACCCTTGCGGATGGCGGCAATTATTTCCTCCTCTGTGATGGAAGCCGGGTCGTCGAAGTACTTCTCCATGATTGCCTCGTCGTACTCGGCTGCGGCCTCAAGCAGCTTATTGCGCCACTCGTCGCACTCGTCCTGCAGGTCGGCAGGAATTTCCTCAATGTCGTACTGAGCACCCATGGTCTCGTCGTGCCACAGGATGGCCTTCATCTTGATGAGGTCAACGACACCCTTGAAGTTCTCCTCAGCACCGATAGGCACCTGCAGAACCACTGGGTTTGCGCCCAGGATGTCCTTCATCTGCTGTACGGTCTCAAAGAAATCGGCACCCGAACGGTCCATCTTGTTGACGTAACCGATACGTGGTACGTTGTACTTGTCGGCCTGACGCCAAACAGTCTCCGACTGTGGCTGTACACCGTCAGCAGCAGAATAAGTAGCTACAGCACCGTCAAGGACACGGAGTGAACGCTCAACCTCTGCTGTGAAGTCAACGTGTCCCGGAGTGTCTATCAAGTTGATCTTGTAGCTCTGGTTCTTGTATGTCCAGTTACAGGTTGTAGCAGCAGATGTGATAGTGATACCACGCTCCTGCTCCTGAGCCATCCAGTCCATGGTGGCGGCACCGTCGTGCACCTCACCAATCTTGTGTGTCTTACCTGTATAGAAAAGAATACGCTCTGATGTTGTTGTCTTACCGGCATCGATGTGTGCCATGATACCGATGTTACGAGTCAAATGTAAATCGCGGTTTGCCATTTTCTTTTTACCTTATTTATAATACATTAGAATCTGAAATGAGCAAACGCACGGTTGGCCTCGGCCATACGGTGCATATCTTCCTTACGCTTGAATGCGCCACCCTGGTTGTTGAAGGCATCCATGATTTCGGCTGCGAGCTTGTCGGCCATTGACTTGCCGCTGCGCTTGCGTGCGAACTGGATCATGTTCTTCATAGAGATGCTCTCCTTGCGGTCAGGACGGATTTCGGTTGGAACCTGGAAAGTGGCACCACCAATACGGCGGCTCTTCACCTCAACCTGAGGAGTGATATTGTCGAGGGCGGTCTTCCAAATCTCAAGTGCAGACTTCTCCTCGTTGCTCATCTTTGCCTTGACATTCTCAAGGGCCTTGTAGAAAATCTCATAAGAGATAGACTTCTTACCATCATACATGAGATGGTTTACAAACTTCGACACCTTCTGGTCGTTGAAAACTGGATCCGGAAGGATCACGCGCTTCTTTGGTTTTGCTTTTCTCATTTTGTTTTTTAATGAAATATTCTGCCTGGGGCTGTTCCTTAATGTTCTTCAACGCTCTCTCTCGAGCATTTACTCAACCGTCTTATAACAATTCTCCAGCAAAACTAATTATTAATTTTTGTCCTATTGGCTGACTTAGCCTTCTCCGGCTATTTTACTTCTTTGCCTTTGGACGCTTTGCTCCGTACTTTGAACGGCGCTGGGTGCGATTTGCCACACCGGCTGTATCAAGCGTTCCACGAACGATGTGATAACGTACACCTGGGAGGTCCTTAACACGACCGCCACGAACTAAAACGATTGAGTGCTCCTGCAAGTTGTGGCCCTCTCCTGGGATGTAAGAGTTAACCTCTTTCTGGTTTGTCAGACGCACACGGGCAACTTTACGCATTGCCGAATTAGGCTTCTTAGGTGTTGTCGTGTAGACACGGACGCACACGCCACGACGCTGTGGACATGAGTCCAGAGCTGGCGATTTGCTCTTGTCTACGAGCACCTTTCTGCCTTTTCTTACCAATTGTTGAATTGTAGGCATTGTTCTTTATTTTTTATGTTATTATATATTTTGTTTATTTTCTACTTGATACACCAAGGCCTTTTTAGCCCTTTTGGGCTGCAAAGGTACAACAAAATACCGAAAACACCTAATAATTAGAGTTTTATTTAAACAAATACGCCTAAAATTTATCATTTAATATCATTTTTTAACAAAATATTAGTGTTTTAACGCTTGTATAAGTGTCAAATTTGCACTATCTTTGCTCAAAAATACAAATAAATGGAAACAATTATATACCACACTCCGCTTGGCGACATGCTGATTGGCAGCCAAAACAACAAGCTATGCCTATGCTGTTGGACCACCGACGCGACAGGCCAAGAGGCCAGCCTCACCACAGCCTCGGTATTGGCAGAGACCTGTCGTCAGCTTGACGAATACTTTGCAGGCAAGCGCATATCCTTCCAACTTCCCATTGAGGCAAGAGGCACTGCGTTTCAGCAGAAGGTATGGAATGCCCTCACCCAAATTCCCAATGGTTCGACAGTGTCCTATTCACAGATCGCTGATTACGTAGGCATCCCGAAGGCATTCCGAGCAGTTGCACAAGCCTGTCACAACAACCCGATAGCCATCATCATACCATGCCATAGGGTAATTGGATTGAATGGGAAGCTGACAGGATATGCAGGAGGAATAGAACGCAAACGATTACTACTCGCATTGGAGTGCGAAGCGCAATCCCTACAAAACATAGAAGGCTTTTTGATAAATTAACCTTCTATCTTTTGCCTTTTTGAATTATAATCGCTACTTTTGCACCGACATTATAAACATGCAACAACTATGATAACAGTATTCGTAATGCACACTTGCCCCGACTGCACTCGCATCGAGGCACAAATCAAGGACAATCCCGACTACAACGTCATCGACATTGGCGCACATGTAAGGAATCTCAAGGCTTTTCTGCAACTGCGCGACAACAACCCTACATTTGCAGCAGCAAGACAGATGGGCTTCGTTGGCATCCCATGTTTCGTACTCGAAGACGGCACAGTTACTTTGTCGTCATTGGAGGCTGGCATAGGGGCAAAGCCAACAGAAGGCGCATCATGCAGGATTGACGGTTCAGGATGCTGACAGATGGACACCATCGACCACCGAATAGAACGTCTGCAACGACAGCTCACCTCCGACTGCGAGGTGTGCTGCTCCAATGGCATGCTCTCCACATTTCCCGAAGCGTTCCGCTTCAGTTTTCTTGTAGAGCATGTAGGAATAATAGTGTGCCATAGAGGGCATTTCACCCTCGTTGCAGACAACAAAAGCTACAAAGTAGAAAGCGGAAAGACGATATTCATCAACCGGGGAATATATTTCCACGTCAGCGAACATTCCAACGACTGCCTCTACACATTATTGTTCTATAGAGTAGACTCCATACGCGACTTGCTCGGCAACACTGTCCTTGGCATGAAATTCTGGGAAATCATCAATCCTGCCGCTTGCCAAATAGTCGACACCGACGACACTACCGACCTGCGCCACTACATAAACCTTTTCGCTGCTCTTCCCGACGACAACAGCGACGTCTTTGTAGAGAAAGAGCGACTGCTGCTCATGCTCTCACTCACCTACCGACTTTGCTCCATATTCAGCAACATGACAGGGTCCAACCAGTCTACGTCAGAGCGTCATACGGAAATATACATAAATCTGATAAAACTTGTAGAGAGATACTACAACCAGCAACACAGCGTGGCTTTCTATGCCGACAAGCTATGCCTCTCGCCCAAATACCTTTCGTCGATAGTGAAAACCATCTCTGGACTCACCGTCCAACAGCATGTGTTCAAGGCAATTACTCGTCGCAGCATCTTCCTTCTCAACAACACCGACCTTAGCGTAAAGCAGATTTCCGACTCACTCCATTTCGCCAATCCCTCGTTCTTCGGAACATTCTTCAAAAAGCAAACGGGAATGTCGCCAAGGTTGTTCAGGGAGAAGAACAAGAAGACTTCTTTGTAAGTTGACGAGTCAACAAGTCGTCAACTCGTCAACTTGTCAACTTGTCAACTTGTCAACTTGTCAACTCATCAAATCGTCAACTCGTCAACTAAATTATGCCTTTCGTCCTATATAAAACACATAACCATAATAGTCGTGATAACGGGCGAAAAGTTCCGCCTCGTGACGTTGGTTTTCCACAAGTCCACGAGCCGTCGCATTATCGGGATGACGTTCGAGGAAAAGACGCTGAGCCTCCACTTGCGGCTCATAGAAGTTGGTTGTCCAACATTCGTTTGGCAGCACAAAAGTCTTAATGTCACAATAGCCTGCCTTCTTCATCTGTTCCACCTTATTATATATAGTGTCGATCTCCAGATATGCTTCCTTCCAGAAATCCTCTATTTCAGCAGGACGACTATCGGTGAGCCACGAAGCCTCACTTACCGCCACCCAACCTTCAGGCTTAAGGAACTTACGCCATTCGCACATTCCACGTTCAAAGCCAATGTTGTAGATAGCCCCTTCACTCCATATTACATCCATCGACTCTGGTTCGAAAGGAAGGGCGCACATGTCGCCCACAATGCCTTCCACTCTGTCGGCAACGCCTGCCGAAATACACCTTTCCATCATCTTCTCAATGAAAAGGGGAAACAAGTCGAGTGCCGTAATCTTCGCTTTGCTGCCAAGGGCAAGCTGAAGGGTTTGTGTGCCATATCCACAACCGAGGTCGGCAATGGAAGCCTTGTCGGCAAACCCGTCAATCATCGACATTGCCTTGCATGTAACCTCGTCGCTTCCAGGGCCTTGACGTTTTACACTTGAAAAATATTCGCAGATAAGGGCGAAGTCAAAATCGTGTATTGACGACTCATTGTCGTCAGCAATAATAATATTGTTTTCGTTGTTCATAATTGTAAAGTCTTAAGAAAAAATATACATAGTAACCATCTTCAAAGGCAGCAAAGCCTTTGAAGTAAACCAAGGGATAGCTTTCTGACACTACAAGTCATGCAAGCTATTTACTTTACAATATCCGTGTTCTGTTTAATCATCCGTCTGCAAAGGTAGCAATTTCTCCCGAAACCACCAAATATTTAGGCAAGAATCTCAACGACACACCGGAAACTCCGCCCCCATTCCGCCTTTACTTCTGCTGCAGCCTGTCAATCTGCGCCTTTAGCGCTTCTATTTCGCGCCTTTGCTGCTCAATAATCTGTTTCTGCGTTCCACGCATATCCAGCCGAGCTGCAGTCATGCGCTCTCTTATTCCACCTTCCTGCACATACTCACGGTCACGCTTGGCAAGGAAAGTCGTCATTGCCTTGTCAACCATGTGACACAGGCAGATAGCGATGTTAGCCATTTCCTCGTTGTTCCATTTCGAATAATACGGATGATAATTTGCTTCATCGCTATGTTCAAGACAAAAACGTCGCATCTTGTCGAACCGCACCTTATTCTTTACCGCCCACTCGGGTATGTCATTATGCTTTATATAGTCTTGATAGTCCTCAAGCAGTTCCTGATTGCTGCCCTTGGCAATACCAAGCAGTTTTATCTCCACCTCAAAAGAGGTCTGACCGTCGGTCAAGCCTTCTGCAATATTCTGCTTCACAGAACGTGCTGCCTGGACCATCTGGTCAATGGTACGGTCGCCATACCGTGGCATAAAGCACTCACAGAAGGCCTTCGTCAGTTGCACCAGCACATCACTCTTGCGATAGAAATGCAGTTCCGTGTAAACGGTCTTCTTGCGCATTACGCTTGGTGTGCCATCCTCATAACGATTAAGATTTATGCTTTTGACATCATGTCCCATAAAATATGATTTTTGTTGCTTTGTTTCTCAAGCACAATTACAACAAAAAAAGGGAAGAAAATAAATTTTAATCTCTTTTTTCTTCTTTTCCTGAATGTTTTGCCTTTCTTCGTTTTTTATTGCTATCTTTCCTCTATAAATGTAACCTCAAATTCATCAGAAACGCGGTCAAATTGTA
>JBJEAS010000002.1:0-24030 GCA_051869235.1 Prevotella sp. | reverse complement strand
GGGTGCAAAGGTACGGCAAAAATCAATACGCTCCAAACTTTTCAGCAAAAAACTTAAAAAAATTAACATTAGTTTAGAAATATGATTAATTTTCGCAACACAACTATTCCTTACACATTATTATATATAGGAGAACATTTCATATTTCCTGCAGCATCTCGTTTAGTGTCGGATGAATGTGTACCATCTCATGCAGCTGCTGAACTGTAGTACTCTTACACATGAGTGCACTAATTTCTTGAACGATATCAGCGCTATGGACACCATAAGCATGGCAACTGAGGATTTCTCCACTCTTTGCATCGGCAATGAGCTTTATCATGCCTTCTGTCTCTGCCATTGCCAAGGCGCGACCATTAGTACGATAATTCTTCTTACGGACTTCAATGTCAACACCTTCTGCCTTCAACTGTTCTTCCGTCTTTCCTACACAAGCAGCTTCTGGGTTTGTAAAAATTGCAGCTGGCATTATGTCAAGTCGAATATCGTCAGTTGTACCAACAATATGATTTATAGCATGCAAACCTTGCATGGTAGCAGCATGCGCCAGCATCATGCGTGCATTGACATCACCAATGGCAAAGACACCAGGAACATTAGTTTGCATATTATCGTCAACCTCTATGCCACGCACATCGTACCTGATAGATGTATTCTCCAACCCAAGCCCATCGACATTTGGTTTTCTTCCTACAGCCATAAGAACTTTATCAGCCTCAACACTTTGTTCCTTACCCTTACGTTCAAAGGTGACACATCCGTCAGCTATTTTCTTGACAGCAGACTGCATATAGAACTCCACTCCCTGTTTCTCCAAAGCCTTACGCAAACGCTTAGCCACATCAGCATCAAGAGCAGGTATACACTCCTTTAAGAATTCGACTACTGTAACTTCTGCTCCCAACTGTCGGAATATGCTTGCAAACTCCATACCGATAACTCCAGCTCCCACAATGACAAGTCGCCGTGGGAATTCTGTCAACGACAATAACGTGTCAGAAGTAAGAAGCATAGTTTCGTCGAGAGCCTCAAGTCGTAGAGACTTATGAGACGATCCCGTAGCAATGACGATATTATCAGCGGTAAACCTTTCTCCCGCAGCCTCAACGGTATGGTCGTCGACAAAAGTTGCCTTAGCATTAACCAATGTGATGCCTGGAGCCGAAAGCACACCTGCAATAGCCTGACGCAGCTGGTCGACGATAGCGTCCTTCCTCGCAACAATATCGGCAAGAGAGAACTCCGGCTCAACAGCCCTCAATCCCAACTGAGCAGCATTACGCATCTCGCCCGCAGCCTCTGCCGAACGGGCGAAGGTCTTTGTAGGAATGCAACCGACATTGAGGCAAGTACCTCCCAATGGACCTTCCTCGAAAATTGTCACCGTCATTCCCTTTGAAGCTGCATAGGCAGCAGTCCTGTATCCTCCAGGACCGCTACCTATAATAATGATATCACTTTTCATTCTACTATATCCTTAAATTTCACTACCGGATGTTTAGCTGCCAACACATCGTCAACACGTCCGATAGGAGTATTGTGTGGGGCACTCTTGACAATATCAGGATTCGTGCGTGCCTCTTCAGCAATCTTGCGCATCACGGCAATGAATCCGTCAATGGTATCCTTGCTCTCATTCTCTGTTGGTTCAATCATCAACGATTCATGGAACAAGAGAGGGAAATAAATAGTAGGTGCGTGATATCCATAGTCGAGCAGACGCTTTGCGACATCCATTGTCGTTACACCCGTCGACTTATCGCGCAATCCGTCGAAAACGAATTCATGCTTACAGAGTCCTTCGATAGGCAAGAGATACTCGTCCTTCAAAGACTCCTTGATATAGTTGGCATTCAGAGTAGCGAGCGGACCTACCAACTTAAGATTCTCACGGCCAAGAGTGAGAATATAAGTGAGGGCACGGAGTATGATTCCAAAATTGCCATGATATCCGCCTACTGAAATTCTTCCGCCCCCGCTCTTCGTAAAGTCGATTTCCTTGACATCTGCAAAAGAACGAGCCTCAGAAGCTCCGGGCAGGAACTGCTCCAGACCTGCACGAACACCGACGGGACCAGCACCTGGTCCACCACCTCCATGAGGTGTAGAGAATGTCTTATGAAGATTAATGTGCATCACGTCAAATCCCATGTCTCCAGGACGACTTGCCCCAAGCATAGGATTGAGATTTGCTCCATCGTAATACATCAATCCACCACACTCATGCACAAGTTGAGCTATTTCCGGAATATCCTGTTCAAACATGCCAAGAGTGTTCGGATTTGTCATCATCATTGCAGCCACACTGTCGTCGAGCAACCCGCGGAGGTCGTTTACGTCAACAAATCCCTGCGCAGTGCTCTTCACCTCAACTACTTCAAGTCCACACACAGCCGCAGAAGCCGGATTGGTACCATGAGCCGAGTCGGGAATGATTACCTTCACACGCTTGTTGTCGCCACAGCTTTCATGATAAGCGCGAATTATCATTAGTCCAGTAAGCTCGCCATGAGCACCGGCAAAAGGGTTCAGCGTGAAACGGCTCAAGCCTGAAATTGCGGAAAGCTGTTGCTGCAGCTGTTCATAAGCCTCAAGAGCGCCCTTCACGGTCTCTACAGGCTGTAAAGGATGTAGTCCTGTGAATTCAGGCATGTTTGCCACCTCCTCGTTGATGACAGGATTATACTTCATCGTACAGCTTCCAAGAGGATAGAATCCATTGTTTACACCGAAGTTGTTCTCGCTGTGATTGGTATAATGACGCACTACAGTCATCTCGTCGCACTCAGGAAGAGCCGCATCTTCCCTGCGGCATACCTCTGCAGGAATATCATAATCACCAAACTGATTCTTAGGAAGTGAATATCCACGACGACCTTCCTTGGAAAGCTCGAAAATCAGATTGCCATATAACTTATTGTTCATATCTTCACCTCCTTAAATTAAACTTACCAATTTGTCGATTTCTTCCTTCGTACGTTTCTCCGTAACGGCAAACATTATGGTGTCAGACGCCACTTTGACGCCACCAAAGATGCCATTGTCAACGAACTTCTTCTGCAGAGCATCCACATCGCCCGTATATCGCACACAGAACTCGTTGAAGAAAGGTTTGTCAAAAGCGAGGGTGAACTTCCCTGTTGCCACAAGTCTTTCCGCCAAATAATGTGCACCGGCATAAGAGAGACGCGCAGCCTCCTTTACTCCTTCCTTACCCATCAAAGCCATGTAGATTGTGACAAACAACGCCATAAGGCTCTCGTTTGAACAAATGTTCGACGTAGCTTTCTGACGACGTATATGCTGCTCGCGAGCCTGAAGAGTCAACACGAAGGCACGCTGACCTCGGTTGTCCTTTGTCATACCAACGATACGTCCCGGCAACTTTCGAATAAGTTTTTCCGTACAACACATATATCCTACCGATGGACCACCAAATGTCATTGGAATGCCAAGGCTCTGACCATCGCCAACAGCGATGTCAGCCCCCCACTCTCCCGGTGTCTTCAGCAGCGCAAGGTCAGCGGCAATGCTATTGATGACGAAAAGCGCCTTGTTGGCATGGGCAGCATCGGCAAATCCCTCATAATCCTCTACTATGCCATAGTAGTTCGGCTGCTGTACAATCATTCCTGCCACTCCCCCCTGAGCAATCTTGACAGAATAGTCGTCACGGTCGGTGACCCCATCCTTAGCCTTCACAAACTCAATGTCAACACCATGGAAGTGTGCATATGTATTAACGACCTCTATCACCTTTGGGTCGACGGTTTCAGAAACGAGCACCTTGTTCGCCTTCTTACCAGCGGCAATACACATCAGCATAGCCTCGGCAGTGGCTGTAGTACCATCATACATTGACGCATTTGAAATATCCATTCCCGTCAACTCAGTCATCATCGACTGGTATTCGAAAATGTAATGTAGCGTACCCTGTGATATCTCTGCCTGATATGGAGTATAGGAAGTAAGGAACTCCGAACGTTCTATGATACTTGGAATTGCCGAAGGGGTGTAATGGTCATACGTTCCTGCTCCAGCAAAACAAACCAACTGCTTGTTTTCCTCTCCAAGAGATTTGAAGAACTGGCGTATTTCCAACTCACTCTTAGCCTCTGGCAAATCATAGTCGCCCTTGAAGCGAATGCTCTCGGGCACCTCGGCATAAAGACCCTCCAACGAAGAGACGCCGGCCTTGGCCAGCATCTCATTCAAGTCTTTTTCCGTATGTGGGAAAAATTTGTATGTCATACTCAGTGATTATTCGTTAGCACAATGCTCCTCGTATGCCTTTGCATCCATGAGGTTGTCAAGTTCTGCCTTATCAGACAGTTCAACCTTAATGATCCAGTTGGCAAATGCATCCTTGTTGAGCAACTCCGGCTCATCTTCAAGAGCCTCGTTAACCTCAACGACAGTTCCACTTACGGGTGAAATCAGGTCACTGGCTGCCTTAACGCTCTCAACGGCACCAAAATCCTCACCTGCCTCAACCTCGTCGTCAACCTCTGGCATATCAACATATACCACGTTGCCCAAAGCGTGCTGTGCATAATCAGTAATACCAACATAGCCGAAGTCACCTTCAACCTTAACATACTCATGCGACTCAGAGTAGTAGAGTCCTTCAATTACCTTTGCCATATCTATAATATTTTATTTATTTAATATTTCAATTTTCAACATTCAATTTTCAACATTCAATTTTTCTTATAGTGCTTCTCATAGAACTTTTTCTTTACCACTACGCCAGGGAATGTCTTCTTGCGAATCTGTATCTCCAGCGGAGTGCCCAGTTTGTTGTAAGGCACCTTGACGAGAGCCATGCAGACACTCTTGTCGGTAGAAATGGTGTGATAGCCCGTCGTCACCTCACCAATCTGTTCACCGTCCTTAACCACAGCATATCCATGTCGTGGAATTGCCTTGCCCTCAAGCTCTATGCCGACAAGACGACGCTCCACTCCGTTCTCCTTCTGGTCGACGAGGGCTTCACGTCCAATAAATTCCGGTTTGTCAAGCTTGCAGAATATGCTCAAGCCTGCCATTACAGGCGAGATGTCAGCCGACAGTTCGTCTCCATAGAGAGGCAAGCCGACCTCGAAGCGCAGCGTGTCGCGGCATCCAAGTCCACAAGGCTTGCAACGTCCACTTGCCATCAGTTTGTCCCAACAGTCGCGAATGAAATCGTGGGAGCCATATATCTCAAAGCCGTCTTCTCCTGTATAACCCGTTCGGCTCACAATGACGTCGCCAATGGTCTTGACTGTATAGAATGTCAGTTCCTTGCACTCCAAGCCAAGCACTTCTTCAACCACACTCTCCGAATTAGGACCCTGGACAGCAAGTTGTCCATACTCGTCAGAGCGGTTCTGCAAGTCAATGTCATACCCCTTGGCATGTTCCTGCATCCAAGCCCAGTCCTTGTCGATGTTCGCAGCGTTGATGACAATGAAATAGTCGTTCTCCGCCATCTTGTAGACAAGGAGGTCGTCAACCGTACCACCATTCTCATAGCACATCATGCCATAGAGAATTTTTCCGTTCTCCATGCCACGCACGTCGTTGGTGAAAATGTGGTTGACATATTCCTCGGCGTCCTTACCCTTTACGGTAACTTCACCCATGTGAGAAACGTCAAACACACCACAGTCAGTGCGCACAGCCTGGTGTTCGTCGATGATTGTGGAATACTGGATAGGCATGTCGAAGCCACCGAAAGGGCTTATCAAGGCTCCAAGAGCCACATGCTTGTCATAGAGACAAGTTCTTTTGTTTTCTTCCATTGTTATTTCTGTTTTATTGTTGTCTTAGGATTTGATTTTCTTCTCATTATAGTTCTCACCAAGCAAGGCGTCAATAAAATCTGCCTTCTTGAGATTAAGAATGGCTGAATCGAGTTGTTCAGGCAGTGCGTTTTCTATGGCTTCACGCTCCATTCTAACGCCTCTCAATGGCCGTATTATGGTTTCGTCAATATCGCCCACAATGAAATAGTCGCCCAACATCACCATTCCCTTTATTACCCCGTTCTTCATCTCTATGCGAATCTCAAGGTCACCTACGCCTTCTACCCTTTTCTTGCGTATGATGGTGTATTTGGGATTGTTGCCGTAGATGAAGTCGTCTGTCAGATATTCCTTCTCTATCTCCTCTATGCCTTTCACGTCTGCTTCGTCGAGCATTATCTCCCCGTCGCAAAGGTTGCTGCGCACAAAGCTCTTGAACTGGTTGATGTCAAGGTCGATATAGTCTTTCAGCAAGGCTATTCTCTGCCTCACACTCGCCACGCCCTTGCTTATCAGCTTCTCGTCGGTAGGAGTAATCGAGCCCACCATATTCACCATGTCAGTGTCATACAGCATTGTTCCATGCACTATGCTCCTTCCTGGGATATGGTAGAAAGCGTTTCCCGACACCTTTCGGTCGCCAATCATGACGTCGTTTCGCCCACTCGCCTTGGCGTCTACTCCAAGTTTCTGAAGTACGAGCACCACCATATTAATATATCTATTGAATGTGAACCCCACGGCTTCGTCCTTAGTGACATAGGAGAACATGATGTTGCTCATGTCGGCATAGACACAGCCGCCGCCACTTTTCCTTCGATAAGTCTTGATGCCCCGTTCGCGACAAAAGCTAAGGTTCACCTCGTTTTCTATCAATTGGTTTCTGCCAAAGATTACGCTTGGCTCAACCTGCCACATAAAGAACAAGTCCTGCTCGTCTATTTTGCGTGCAATGTATTCTTCCATGGCCAGATAGAATGACAAACGGCGTACTTTGTCATCAGGCAATGCTACATATTTCATCTCTATTTTGCGTTAAGTTGTTTTGTATTCGATTATTTTTCTGCAAAAATATGAAGAAAATATGTAATTTCAAAACATTCGGAGGAAAAAGATGTTAATTTTTCGCTTTATACATACGTTTCAAGGAATTTTATGGTTCCGCTGACCTTTACAACGTCCAGTGTGGCGGGCAACAGCACTGTCTCACCTTGACAGAAAGTCACTTCTTCACCGTCTGCGGTTGTTAGGGTAGCCTTACCCTTTAGGCCTATCAGTATCACAAAGCTGTCAAGCTCGCTATAGTCGAGTGTCATCGGCTCGTCAAGGTCATACACCGCCGTGGTGAAGAAAGGACAGCTCACCAACTGCACTCCTTCGTTCTTCATTGGCACATAGCTGGTGCGATAGTCGTCGAGCACTGTATAGTCTATTGCCTCTGCCGCCTCCTTGGTGTGCAGTTGTCGGTAGTTGCCGTCCTTGTCCTGACGCTTGTAGTCGTAGATGCGGTAGGTTACGTCGCTCGTCTGCTGAATCTCAGCTACGAAAGAGCCCTTGCAGATGGCGTGGATTCTTCCAGCAGGAATGAAGAAGCAGTCGTCGGCATGCAGCTTGTATTGCGCCAAGGCATCAACGATGGAGCCGTCCTCAACCATCTCGGCATAGCTCTCCGGTGTGATTTCCTTTTTCAATCCCACTCGCAATGTGGCATCGTCGTCAGATTCCAGGGCATACCACATCTCTGTCTTTCCCATAGTTTTTCCCTGTCTATGGGCAGTTTCGTCGTCGGGATGCACCTGAATGGACAAGTCCTGCTGGGCATCGATAAACTTTATCAGCAGTGGGAAAGAGTCGCCAAAACGCTCATAGTTCTCCTTGCCAACAAGTTTTTCCTTTAGTTCGGCAACCAATTCGTTCAGTTTTCGGCCCTCATGCTCGCCTCCACTGACGATTGATTCGTTGTCCTTTACTCCTGAAATCTCCCAACTCTCGCCCACGTTGGCGACGTCAGAGTCGATTTGCTTGAACGGAATGATCTTGCTTCCACCCCAAATAGTAGATTTCAGCAACGGTCTAAACTTCAAAATTTCCATTTTACTTACTTTTTTTTAAATTAAACTTATCTACTTTTGGGTCTATAGTATGTAGTACAGGTTTGTTTGTTCCTTAATTGTCTTTCCAGAATGTCGGAGTGAAGATGACAAGTACTGTCATTATCTCCAGACGGCCCATAAGCATAAGCAGAGAGCACATCCACTTTACCGACTCAGGCAGCGACGACCACGACATCACGGGCCCTATGTCGGTTCCCAACGTCGGTCCTACGTTGCTCACGCAACTCAGCGATATCGTAATGGCATTGGTATGGTCGATGCCGACGGCAATCATCAGTGTCGCCACAATGAGGCACATCAGCACGAAAATGGCAAGGAACGACATCAGCGACAATATCTTGTCCTGAGGCACATGCTGCCCATTGACCTTTATCGGCAGTACGGCATTAGGGTGCAGAATGCGCTTGAACTCGTTTCGCATCACCTTCAGCACCATCACGGCACGAATGCACTTGAAGCCACCGCTGGTGCTGCCGGCACACGACCCTACGAACATGCAGCATCCGAGTATCACCCATGTGAGGTGAGGCCACTGGCCGGCATCGTCGTTGAAAAGTCCTGTTGTAGTGATGAACGACACCACCTGGAATAGGGCACAGCGCAGGGCATCCTCCACCATATAGCCATTGTTCATTATCAGCATATACATTATGCTTCCCGTCGACAAGACAATGAACGAGATGTAAAGCCTGAACTCCGAATTGGTGAACAGCATCTTGAACTTGCCTTTGAATGCAGCCGTGTAGAGCAGTATGAAATTTATGCCCGAAAGGAATTGGAACAGGATGCCGATATACTCTATCTCCGGCGAATGGAAATGCGACAACGAGTCGTTGTGCGGGGCAAAGCCTCCGGTTGCCGTTGTGGTCATCGAATAGTTGACGCTGTCATACCATCCCATTCCCGCCAAGGCGAAGGCTGCAATGCAAGCCAAGGTAAGCACCGTGTAGATGCTCCATATCCATTTGGCACTGGTGCTCAGCCGCGGATGCAGCTTCGACTTTATTGGTCCTGTAGCCTCGGCGGCAAAAACCTTCATGCTTCCGCCCACTATCGACGGCAGGATGGCAATGGTGAAGAACACTATTCCCAAGCCGCCTATCCACTGTGTCATCGTCCGCCAGAAGAGTATTCCGTGGGGCATGTGTTCCACGTCGTCCAATATGGAGGCTCCCGTGGTGGTGAATCCCGACATTGTCTCGAAGTAGGCATCGCAGACATTAGGAATGTAACCGCCTATCAAGTAAGGCAACATGCCGAACAAACTGAATATTATCCATGTGGCAGTGACGACGAGATAGGCATCGCGTCGGCTGAGCCTGTTGTCGGCGTTGCGTCCTGAATAGCGGAACAGCAGTCCTCCTACCATTGTGACAAGCATGGAAATGAGGAACGACAGCACATCGTCTTCTCCATAGAAGAAAGCCGTGCCAAGACAGACAAGCATCATGAAGGCCTCGATGAACAGCAGCTGCCCTAATATCTTCGACAATATCCCATAGTTTACCATAGCAACTTCGGCTTAAAGAATTTCTCCACCTTCTTCAGGTTATGCTCATGACAGAACACCATCACCGAGTCGCCCGCCTCTATCTGTGAATTTCCGTTCACCAACATTCCCACGTTGTGGCGCACCAGTCCTCCAATGGTCACTCCTGTTGGCAAGCCAAGGTCCTTCACCGGCTTGCGTGTCACCGGCGACCCTTGTGCGGCAGTGAATTCCGCCACGTCGGAGTCGGCGACCATCAGCGAGCGCATGTTGCTCACGTCGGCGTCGAGCATCAGCTGGAAGATGTGGCTGGCGGCGATGGTCTTCTTGTTTATTATGGTGCCGATGTCGAGTCCTTCAGCCATGTCCACATAGTCGAGGTTCTCCACCATTGCCACCGTCTTTCTCACGCCAAGTCGCTTCGCCGTCAGACAAGCCAAGATGTTTGTCTCGGCATTCTCCGTCAGAGCCACAAAGGCCTGCGTGTTTCTTATCCCCTCCTCCATCAACATTCCTATGTCTCGTCCGTCGCCATGAATCACCATGGTGTCGGTGTCGCTCAACAGTTCGTTCAGTCTTTCACAGCGTTGCGCGTCACGTTCTATCACCTTCACGTTCATGTAGTCGGGTACAGTGAGTGCAGTCCTCACCGTGGTCTTGCTGCCTCCCATTATTATAACGTTCTTCACGTCGGCATAATGTTCCTTTCCCGCCACCTTTCTTATATAAGGTATGTATTCGCGTGTGGTCATGAAATAGGCGAAGTCCATGTTCCTGAGTTCGTCGTTACCGCCGGGGATTATGGTGTCGCCGCCACGCTTTATCGCCACAATGTGGTAAGGGTCGTCAGGGCCGCAGAGTTCCTTGAGCGGCTGATTCAAAATCTCGCAAGTTTCGCGCAACTTTATGCCAAGCATCACCAAAGCTCCGCCATGCACATCCCAGCGCTGCCTCACCCAACTCATCTTCAGTCCGTTGATGATGTCCTGTGCAGCAAGCACCTCGGGGTAGATGAGCGAGTCGATGCCGAGCTTTCTGAAAAACGGCTTCAGCTTAGTGTCAAGATACTCATAATTGTCGATGCGCGCCACGGTTTTCTTTGCTCCTATGGCATGTGCCAGTATGCAGGCATTCATGTTGCGGCTCTCGTCGGGAGTGACTGCTACAAACAGGTCGGCGCCTGCCGTTCCGGCTTCCTCCAGTGCCTTGATGCTTGTCGGCGAGCCCATCATGGTCATGATGTCGTAGTCGCTGTCAAGTCCCGACAGGCGACTGGGGTCGGCATCCATCAGTGTACATTCCTGATGCTCTCTCGACAGGAGCTTCGCCAAGTGAGTTCCTACTGCTCCTGCTCCGGCAATGATTATTTTCATATCAACGCTTTTTTAATTCCTTCTTTGTCAATACCAACAATATGCTGCAACTCGTCCACCTTGCCGTGCTGAATGAATTCGTCGGGGAGTCCGAGCCGCCTTACCGATGGACGGTAGCCGTGGTCGCTCATCCATTCGAGCACCGCCGACCCGAATCCTCCGGCAATGGAGCCGTTCTCCACGGTGACTATTCTGTCAAACCCTCTTGCCACCTCTTCAAGCAGCCTCTGGTCGAGTGGCTTCACAAAGCGCATGTCGTAGTGTGCGATGCTTCTTCCCGGACATTCCGCCTCCACCTCTGCAATGGCCTCGGCAGCCGTGTGGCCTATGGGGCCTATGGTCAGCACAGCCAAGTCCTTGCCTTCCTTCAGTTTCCTTCCCGTCCCCACTTCAATCTCCTCCAATGGGCAACGCCAGTCGGACAATATTCCGTTGCCACGAGGATAACGAATCACGAAAGGTCCCTTGCCGTCAAGCTGGGCTGTGTACATCATGCGCCGCAGCTCGTGCTCGTCGTAGGGCGAACATATTGTAAGGTTTGGTACTGTGCGCAGTGAAGGTATGTCGAAGGCACCATGGTGCGTAGGGCCGTCCTCGCCGACCAGTCCGGCACGGTCGAGGCAGAGTACCACAGGCAGCCGCAATATCGCCACGTCATGAATGACATTGTCGTAAGCCCTCTGGGCAAAGGCACTGTAGATGTTGCAGAACGGTATCAGCCCCTCCTTCGCCATTCCGGCTGAGAAGGTCACTGCATGTCCCTCGGCAATGCCCACGTCGAAAGTGCGCTCGGGCATTGCGTCCATCATTATGTTCATCGAGCAGCCCGTAGGCATGGCTGGTGTCACGCCCACAATCTTGTCGTTCTGTCGAGCCAGTTCCAACAGAGTTTCTCCAAACACGTCCTGGAATTTCGGCGGCTGTCCCGTAGTGTCGCTGACGATGCGCTCGCCGGTGTCCACATCGAACTTTCCCGGCGCATGCCATATTGTGGCAGCCTTCTCGGCAGGCTCATATCCCTTTCCCTTCACCGTGTGCAGATGCAGCAGTTTAGGACCGCTCATGCCCTTCAGCTGTTTTAGTATGCGCACCAGTTCCTTCACGTTGTGTCCGTCGAAAGGTCCGAAATATCTTATGTTCAGCCCCTCGAAGATGTTTTGCTGATGGCTTATGGCAGACTTCAGGGCATTGCTCAGCCGTATCAGCCCCTTCCTGCGGTCGTCCTCCATGTAGCCTCGCGAGTGTAGCCATTGCGTCACCTTGAATTTCAAGGCGTTGTAGGTCTCGTTGGTGTTCAGCCCGAGCAGATACTGCTTCATGCCACCCACCGAGCGGTCTATCGACATGTTGTTGTCGTTGAGGATTATCAGCATGTCGTTGGGATATTGCGACACGTTGTTCAGTCCCTCAAACGCCAATCCGCCGCTCATGGCTCCGTCGCCGATGACGGCTACCACATGTCGGCTTTCGCCCTCTGCCTTTGCTGCCACTGCCATGCCGAGAGCAGCCGAGATGGAGTTGCTCGCATGCCCACAGACAAAGGTGTCGTATTCGCTCTCCTTCGGCGACGGGAAGGGCATTATGCCGTTGAGCTTGCGGTTCGTATAGAACCGGTCGCGCCTGCCCGTAAGAATCTTGTGGCCGTATGCCTGATGCCCCACATCCCACACTATTCTGTCGTGTGGAGTGTCGAAGACATAATGCAGTGCCACGGTCAGCTCGACCACGCCAAGGCTGGATGCAAGATGCCCCGGGTTTACCGACAACTCGTCGACGATGTCGCGTCTGAGTTCGTCGCAAACCTCCGGCAATTGCTCCTCAGCCATTCTACGCAGGTCGGCAGGATATTTTATTTTGCCCAAAAGGGTCATATTTTTCTCTTCCAAAGCGGTTAATATTCTATTCTGGGTGCAAAGATACAACTATTCTTTAAGAAAACGAAATTTAAGTAGAAAAATCTTCTCTTGTTTGGAAGAAAATGCGAAAATCAGGCATCGGCGGGTCGAGATTGTCCTATGCCGCTTTCAGTTCCTCGTAGGCCATTCGGCTCATGTCCATCATCAGGTAGAGAGTTGATTATTCAGTGCTGGAGGCTGGGGGTGTGGGCGTCCCGCCCGCACCTTGCGCACCATCAACCGCATAATCCCGAAATATTACTTTGTAGGCGAGGTGCGGGCGAGACGCCCACACCCCCAGCCCTCAGCTTCCAGCGCATCCAAAAAGGCTGAATGTCAAAAAATCACATCTGTATTTTTAAAACTCATAAAAAACGTCACTAACGTCACTTTTGCTTATAAATTATTGATAACCAATAATTAAAGAAGTGACGTTTTAGTGACGTTAGTGACATTTTGATGACGTTTATAGGGGGTTTACAAGGTAGCAGCCACCCAAATTGCTGTGCTTTTTCACTATACATTCAATCTTGCATATCTCACTTTTGTCTTATTTTATTATTTATTCATTTTTCTGAAAAGATACGAAATATTGCCCATATTACCAAATTTTTCCCCGAAAAAACATCATAAAACATCACTAACGTCACTAAAACGTCACTCATATAGTACACTGAGTATTAGAATATTAGCCCCAAAATGACGTTTGTGACATTAAAAAAACAAAAAAGTTTTTGTATTCATTGAGAAAATTTACGTATATAAGGAAAAATCATTATCTATGCAACTGAAAGTTCTCCGTTCACAGTACTATAAACGTGCGTTCAAAGACTTTGAACGGACATTCAAAAGCTTTGAACGGACATTCAAAGGCTTTGAACGGAACTCTTGCAGCGGAGGCAAGAAAAATAAAATAAGCATTTCTTCACCGACTTTGGTACGGAGGCACAACGGAGGAGTGAATGACACAATCGGCAGTTTAGCCCTTTCAAGACCAAACTGCCGATTCGTCCTTTCGCCAAGCCGCATGTACTATTCGGCGAGGAGCTTCTCTATCTGAGCGTCCAACTTGTCGTCTTCGCCCTCGTCAATCTTGCATACGATGTTTCCCTTTTTGTCAATCAGATACTTCGTAGGCAGGAAATGGATGGCGTATTTATCGGAGATGTCGTTGGTGTGGTCGATGCCTTCCAAGCCCTTCGAGCGGTCCCACTTCATTCCACGCAACACATGGTGATAGCCTTCGCCCACAAGCTTGTCCTGTTCCACTGCCTTGTGCCATCTCTCCGGTTTGCTGTCGTCGTCGGCAACGTAGACGAGGTCAAGACCACGGCTGTGATACTTGTCGTAAAGCTCACGCATGTGTGGGTTGCTCTTGCGGCAAGGCACGCACCAGCTTGCCCAGAAATCGACGACCACCACCTTTCCGCGAAGTGTAGAGAGAGTGAATTGCTTGCCATTGATGTCGGTGGCAGTGAAGTCGGGAGCAGGGTTGCCGGGGCGCACCTTTGCCAATACAGCGAGTTCCTTTGCTATTTCCTCTGCGCTGTCGCCATATTTCTGTACCTGTGGGTCGAGGTTGTCCCATGCCGCTTTCAGGTCGTCGTAATTCATCCGACCCATGTGAAGCGCCAGGTATTTGGTCGCAAAATATGACTTCGTGCGCTGCTTGTAGAAATTGGTAGAGTATTCAGAATGTTGCTTCTGATAAGGTTCCATCAATTTGAAGATGGAGTCGCGATTGCCGCCTTTTGACAGCTCCTCGTTCAGTTTCCTTATTGGATCGTAGAACACCTTCATCTCGTCGTTCATGGCATTCAGCTCGTCCTGCAACTTTCCGCCTTTTATGACAACGCCGCTTGGGTCGTCGCAATCGACAACCACCTCTAAGGCAGTCGGCTCAAGAGCCAATTCCCACATGCACTTGTTCTTGTAATCCAAATTACCCACAGACAATCGGGCGGGAAGATACGGACGGTCAATCGTTCCCTTGAAACAGAACGTACCGTTTGTCACCACGGCACTGTCGGCGGTGGCTGTCCCTCTGCTTCCTGCAAAGAGATAAACCTTTTTCCCATCGGCGTTCTTCACTTTTCCGCTGACGGTGTAGTCGCCCTGTGCACTCACTGCGAGAGCCAAGGCAGATGCGAATAGCATCGTTGTAATTCTTTGTATCATAGATTATGCCTGTTTATTTTCCAAAAAGAGTGTCAAGATAGTTATAAAATTCGGGGTCTTCACCCACCACCACTTTCGCTATTTTGCCTTCGGGGTCGATGACAACCTTTGTCGGATAACCAGTGACGGCATATTTCTGTGGGGTAGCATCCTGCTGTTCGCTCTTAACGTGAATCCATGGCAGTTCATGCTTTTCTACGGCAGCCTTCCACTTGTCTTCCTTGTCGTTGCAATCGACTCCCACTATTTCAAACTTTCCACGATATTTCTCGTAGTATTTCTTCATTTCGGGCATTCCCTTAATGCACCATCCGCACCATGCGCCCCAGAAGTCGAGTACTACATACTTTCCACGCAGCGAAGAAAGCGAGAAGGGTTTGCCGTTGATATCGTTCAGGGTGAAGTCGGGGGCAGGATTGCCTGGAGCTACCTTCTTCTTTGCCTCCTCCATTGCCAGTTCTGCCTTGTGTCTGTTGACCGAAGCGTCGATAATCGGCTTCATTCGTCCGTTAGCCACTTCTGGAGACAACAGCTTTAGGAAGGAGTCGAGCTGTTCGCCATTGACTTTATATGCCGCTGTAACTATGGCCTCCTCGTTAGGGTGTTGCTTAGCGTAAGCAAACAGGCTCTCGTTCAATGTCTTTCGTGCCTTATCGTCTGAAGATTGATATTGTTCCTTGGCTTTGTCCTTTTGTTGTGGATCAGCCGCCATTTCATAATATTCCTCCGTGGCTTTTACAATCTCCCTTTCATACTGCTTGAAAATTTCATGAACGGGGGCATACTGAACGTAGAAGGTTGAACCAGTCACCTTACATTCACCTGTTGTTCCTTCAAGATCGATCGTCTCGCCCGGTATGGCAGGAACGGTGATGGCCTTTATCATCTTCTGTCCCTTTTGCTGAGCAAACGGACGATAAAGCATCAACATTTTGGGCGATTCTATCGTTGCGGTATATTCAAACCTACCGTCTTTCGCCACTACCTTTGCGATAGGGAAAGTGCGGTATTCACCATAGTTAACACCTTCAATGACGATGGTATCGACAACGTCTGTCAAATGGCCCTTGATGGCAAGTTGATTACCATTCTGAGCATATGCAGCAGTGGCAAACACAAGTGCCACTGCTGCAAGAGAGAGAGAGTTTTTCTTCATAATTCTATTTCATTAAGATTGGATTATCGTTGAGCGTACTTTGCGGAATTGCATCGTATCAAAACCGTTGACGATTAGTTTGCACTGTAGCCAGGATTTTGGTCGCTTGCCGATAGTGCGCTATTATACTTGAATTCGTCTTTAGGAATGCCAAACACGTTGTATTGCTGCTCCTTATATACAGAGTTGAACTGAAGTGTGATGCTCTCGGGGAATCGTAGCATTACGTCGTGTTCAAGACCACACTCGAACGAGAGGTTTCTGATGTCCTCACGGAAAATCTGCCCAAGCATTGCTTCTGTAGTAGTAGCCGCATCGACTGCCTCGAAATTCTCTATTCCCGACTTCGACATAATGGTCTTCAGCAGCTGCCCTGCCTCCGCCGTTTTTCCTGTGCGGGCAAGAGCCTCTGCCTTCAGCAGATAAATCTCGGAGAGTCGCATCTGATACTGTGTTTCCTCAATGTCGTCAAAGGTCATCTTCTCCGGAACGAGGTGCTTGCAGATTACATATTTTATTTCAGTATAGAAATAATATGTTCCATCAGGATTGTAGCCAATCATTTCCGTTTCCTTGCCACTGAACATTCTGTCCTTTCTTGGGTCGCCTTCGTAAAGAGCCATCATGTTTTCAGTAGGTAGATACTGTGCCGAGCCGCGATAGTAGTAAGCTTCGTAGACATCGCACTGGTTCTCTTTCGGCATGATGCCGAAAATCACCTCATTGCTTTCCAGCCCCTTTGCATGGAAGATGTCCTCGTAGTTCTCTTCCAGATGGTAAGGTCCGTTTGCGATGATGTCAGTGCAAAGGGCTGCGGCAGCGTCAAAGTCGCCACTCTGTCCGCGCATCATCAACACCCTTGCCTTCAATCCTTTGGCAAACCATTGTGAAGCTTTGTGGTTGTCGTTCTCCGCCGGCGCATTGGCAATGGCGAAGTCGAGGTCGGCGAGGATTTGATCGTAGGTGTCCTTCACGCTGCTGCGCTTTACGAGCAGATTTGAGGCTGTGCTCTTCTCCATGCGGAGTACGGCACCGTAAGGGCTGCTTGTGTCCCACGAATAGCCGAAATATCTCAATATGTTGTAGTAAGTCAATGCCCTCATGCAATAAGCCTCGCCAAGAATCTCGTTCTTCTTGTTGCCTTGGAAATAGCTGTCGCTGGCATTGCCCACCTGCTCTATCACGGCATTGGCAGCATTCACCGTGGCGTAGAACGCATTCCAGAAGTAGTTGCCATATATTTCCATAGAGGACGCATCGTGAGTTTCCAGTATATATGATCCTTGATAATATTCTGCCACACCTGCCAAGTCGGCGGGTGAAATCTCATAATAGGAAGCGCATCCTGTGGATTTCACGCCGTAATTGTCCGTCTTGCACATGGCGTATGTGTAGTAAATGCCATTCAAGGCGGCAACGGCACTCTTTTGGTCAACGACGAGGTTTCCGTCAACTTTCGACTGCGACGGAAGCGAGTTAAGTTCGTCGCTGCAGGAAACGGCAGCGGTGCAAACTACTGCCATGAGACTTCCTGCCATTATTTTGTTTATTGTCTTTTTCATATTCATTGTTTTTTATAGTGTTAGAATACGATGCGCACACCGAAGGTGTAGCTCTTTACTGTAGGATAAGACGACACGTCGCGACCACCGCCACTTACCGTGTAGGGATTGTCGGACACTGCCGGGTCGGGGCCTGGATAGCTTGTTATGGTGAACAAGTTGCTTGCCGTGGCATAGAGCTGAAGGCTGTTGAGTCCGAGCGGCTTCAGCTGCGAACGGTTGAAGGTGTATGCCAACGACAAAGTCTGAAGTTTCAGATAGGAAGCGTCGTAGACATTGAGGTTGGTAAGGAACGTCTTCGAGTTGTAAGTGCTCAGTGGCTTGCCCGTCATATTGTCTATGCTGCTTGCCTCAAGCACTCTTACGCCACGGTTGCTGAGCGAAGAGAAGCTCATGTCGTTGACATCTTTCTGATATATCAGGTCGTTGCCGAGAGAGAAGGTGAAACAAGCCATCAGCGACCAGTTCTTGTAGTTCAGCGTGTTGGTGTAGCCGCCGTAGATGTCGGGGGTGCAGTTGCCGATGACATCCTCTCTGTAGTTCATGCCGGTGTCGTCAAGCGCATATTTCACCGAGCCAATGCCGAGGTCCTGCTGGAAATATTTCCAATACATAAACTTCTGCTTGTATTCTGCCAACTCAGCCTCATTTTGGATTACACCTTCTGCAACTCTTCCACAGAGCAATCCGAGCGACTCTCCCTCGCGTATGAGGCTTGTGCCAAGGTTAAGGGCTTTGCGGTCGGTGGCAGAGGAGAACTGCTCGTCAAGGATTTTCAGCACTTTCGACTCGTTGTGCGAGATGTTCAGTGCGCCGCTCCACTTCCAAGTCTTGTTTCTGATGAAGTCGGCGTTAATCTCGAACTCAAGACCGGTGTTGCGTATGTTTGCGATGTTTGATATTACTGAAGAGAAGCCACTGCTTGGTGCTGGAGTGATGGCAAGCAGTGCGCCGTCGGTGTTCTTGTGGTAGTAGGCAATGGTACCGCTCAGTCTTCCATCAAAGAACGAGAAGTCCAAGCCAAGGTCATTCTGTGTGGTGCTTTCCCAGCGGATGTCGTCGTTGCCAAGCTGTGAAGGATAAAGGGCACTGCTGCCACCGTATGAGTCTGGAGAATAGAGCGTGAGGAACATCCAGTCGGAGATGTTCTGAGTACCAGTCTTACCTATGCTGGCACGCAACTTGAGTTCGTCAATCCACTTCACGTCGCGCAGCCACTTCTCCTGCGATATTCTCCAAGCCAACGCTCCTGACGGGAAGAAACCTGTGCGATGTGCCTTGGCAAACTTCGACGAGGTGTCGCTACGACCTGTGAAGGTGAAGAGGTAGCGGTCGAGAATGGTGTAGTTGAATCTGCCGTAGAACGAGAGCAACGACGATTTCGACAGAGGATTGGAGCCTGCCACAGAAGCGGCTATGGATGCCGAACTGAGGTTGTTGAGGAAATTGTCGTCAGGATAGCCCTTTCCCGTTGCCGAGAAATAGTCGTTCTTGTCCTGTTCCCATGAATGGCCAATGACGGCATTCAGCGAGTGGAAATCGTTGAACTGCTTGTTGTAGGTGAGCGTGTTCTCCCAGAAAATGTTCGTCGAAGTGCTCTGTGCCTGTGTGCCCATTCCACCGCCATTGTCCTCAGCGCCATAATAACTTGAAGTCAGCACATAACTCGGTACGTAGTTGAGCTGATTGTAGTTTGCATAGTTCACCGATACCGTTGTCTTGAACTTCAGCTCTTTCAGTATGTCGTATTCACCGCTTATAGAACCCTTGAAGCCGTAGGTCTTGGCGAGGTTTGTACTTGAAGCCACGGCGACGGGATTCTGGAAGCCCATATAGGCATACCCTACTCCACCTATTGCAGAATAATCGGCGTATGAGCCGTCGGCATTGTAGATGGGAAGAATTGGAGGAGCCGAGAGGGCTTGGTAGTAGATGCCCGAAGCCATGTTGTTCTTCGAGTAGCTGAGGTTCATCTTCACGTATGTTCGGAACTTGCTCGTGATGTCGTTGTCCATGCTCACGTTTCCCGTCAGGCGGCGGAAATCAGAGCCAATGAGCGTTCCTGTCTGCTGGTTGTAGGAGAATGAGGTATAGTATCTCGACGTTTGGCTACCACCCGCAACAGAGAAGTCCACATTGTGGGTCACACCGGTTCTCAGCACCTCGTCAACCCAGTCGGTGTTGGCGTTGCCGACAGACTTTACCTTCTCAAGCAAGGTGTTGTTTGAATTAATCTTCGACCCTCCCGAAGCAGCACTCAAATCGCCAGAGTCGATGTTCTTTTGCAGATTGGCGTTGGCTGTCTTTATGGACAATTCAAGTGCTGAAAGATACTGTTCGCCGTTAAGCACCTTCTCCTTTACAGGCGAAGAAATGCCAAGCGAATAGTTGAAGCTGAACACCGGCTTCTGGTCGTGGCGACCACGTTTCGTAGTGATGATTACCACACCGTTTGCCGCCTTGGAGCCATAAATGGCTGTTGCAGAGGCATCCTTCATGATGGTAATGGTTTCAATGTCGTTGATGTTCAAGCCGGCAAGGCAGTTCAGACCACGCATGAACGAACCGGAGACGGCGCCCATCTCCTGCTCTCCATAGTTTGCCCACTCGTTGGGGTCGTTGATGTCGGTACTCGACATGTAGTTGTTCTCTATCTGTGTTGGTATGCCGTCGATAATGTAAAGAGGGTCAACACCACCAGTCAGCGACGAACCACCGCGAACCCTTATCCTCACAGCACCGCCAGGGCTACCGTCAGCCTTGGTCACCTGCACACCGGCTGCCTTTCCGGCAAGTGCATCGTCGATGGTGATGGCAGGAGCATTGACAAGTTCTTCGGGTTTAACGACAGCAACACTACCCGTAAGGTCCTTTCGCTTCGTTGTTCCATAACCTACTACAACCACGTCGTTGAGTATCTTGAGCGATCCATTGAGTTTAATGTTCATATACTCCGACGCTTCGAGCGACTGCGACTCCATTCCCACGTAAGACACCTGAATCTTCACGTTCTGCGGGCTGCAATCAAGGAAGAACTGACCATTCATATCGGTAGTGACTCCCATGTTTCTGCCTATCACCCTCACTGTGGCACCAATAATCGGTTCGCCAGTCTCGGCATCCAGAACAATACCACTTATTCTGTTGTTGGTAGTCTTTCTGTTTGCCTTCCTCACGTTTACAATCTTGCCCTTAACGGTATAATCAAGTGGCTTGCCCTTTAGCAGGAAAGACATTACTTCGTAGATTGAAGACTCGCCAACCTCGCCCGAAATGGTGTATTTGCTGACGTCGTCATAAACAAACACGAACTTATAGTCCGTAGCCTTCTCAATTCTCTTGAACGCCGAAGGCAAACTCTCGTTCTTGAACTTCATGGAAATGCTTTGTGCCATTGTCGTCAGACAGACGAGCAATGCAATAAGCAATCCTAAGACTCTTTTCACTCTCATAACTTAAATTTTTATATTCTTAATGTTTATTGCTTTCTACTATTTCTACAATCAAACGTAACAAAAGGCTACGAAAAATGAAGAAAATATTAAAAAATGGCTGCTTTTTCATTATAATTGGTTAATTTTGCACCCAAATTCAACAAATACAGATGAAGAAAGATGAGTTTGAGGATGCTTTCCGCAAGCATTACACGCCGTTGGTCAGCTACGTCAGGACTATGATTCCCGACGAGGAAGACTGTCACGACATTGTCGGGACGGCATTTGAGGGCATCTGGAAAAAGCTGGCAAGCATTGACCCCGACTCGGTAAAAGGATACCTCTACAGCTCCGTAAACCACCTCGCCATAAACCAACTCCGCAAGCAACAACGACACCGACAATACATCGACCAATACAAACACATAGCATCGGAGGCAGTGACCGACGACACGATGCGCGAACATGAGGAGCGGCTCAATGCGGCAATGAAGGTGGTCGATACGCTGAAAGAACCTACAAGAACAATACTCATAAGATGCTACATCGACGGGAAAATGTATAAGGAGGTGGCTGAAGAAATGGGGGTCAGCATAAGCATGATAAAGAAACATATAGGCAAAGCTCTGCAAATGCTTGCAGAATTTAGACAAAAAATGCTAAAAGCGTAGCCTTTTCACCTCTTTTAATTGTATTATAAACTAAAGCAAGCTTATTATGGACAACGAAATAAAAGACATTAGCACGATAGACGAACTGAAAGACCTGATGGCACTCGCACAGGCTGCCGACATGCAAGTCAGGAAAGACGAGGCAGAGGAACGACTGCAGCAGTTCTACTACAAGCAACAGGCAAGGAAGAAGAAGGCAAGGATATGGCGCATCGCCATGGCTGCCGCAGCATGCCTCACACTTGTTGTAACGCTGGCAATATGGAAAGTCGTGGAGGACGGCGACGCACGAAAGCAGGAACAGCCAATAGTGTTCAACATTGCCAAACCGAAGGCAAACGTAATGGTAAAGACCGAAAGTGGCGTAAAACTGCGCAGCATGCCAAACAGCGAGGAAACACTTGTGGCTGAAGCTCTGCCCGAAGCGGCGGAACGCATTGTCGTTGATGTGCCGCAAGGCGAAAAGCTCACCGTCGCCCTACCCGACGGCTCGAAAGTCTATATGCACGCCGGCAGCAGCCTTAAGTTCCCGTCGCGCTTCGCCGATTCGCTGCGATTGGTGGAACTGAAGGGTGAGGCATACTTCGTCGTTGCACATGATGCACAGAAACCTTTTGTGGTAAATACGGCAACGATGCAAACCACCGTACTCGGAACAGAATTCAACATCGTGGCTGAGGGTGCGGCAAACGACAACGTATCGCTGGTTTCGGGCAGTGTAAAAGTTGACGCTGGAGGCGAACGACGAATAATGAAGCCAGGACAGCAACTGACACTCTCGGCTGACGGAAGGTTGACAGTGCGTGATGTTGACATGACACCCTACACATCATGGCGAGACGGCTACGTCTATTTCGACAACGTTACGCTGAAGGAGGCATTGCTCGCCATAGGCAAAGAGTTCAACTGCGACGTGGAATTCCGACATCAGGACCTTCTCGACACGAGAGTACATTTCGTCGCCGAACGCTCAGAAGGCATTAAGGGCATTGTCGATGGACTTAACATGATGAACATCATCAACGTAGCGTTGGAAGGTCATCTAATCACTATTTATTAGTAGATTATTTTGCCATTTGAAATAAATAATGTATTTTTGCAGCAAAAAAGAGAATTATGAAAAGAATAATAAACCCTTGGGAAGGAATGGCGGGTTACAACTGCATTGGCTGCTCTCCCGACAACCCCTTCGGACTGCATCTCCACTTCTATGAGGACGGAGACGACATAGTGAGCAAATGGAAACCGAGTGGCAACTATCAGGGTTGGCTCAACACACTGCACGGAGGAATACAGGCTCTCCTGCTTGATGAGGTGTGCGGATGGGTGATAACCCGAAAGCTGCAGACTGCGGGAGTGACGTCGAAGATGGAAACAAGATACAAAAAGCCCGTATCCACATTGGACACGGAACTGACAGTGCGTGCCCACATAAGGGAGCAGCGTCGCAACATCGTTGTCATCGACGCCACACTGGCCGACTCCTCAGGAACAATATGCACCGAGGCCACATGCACCTACTATGCCTTTTCCAAAGAGAAGGCTCAGAGCGACATGCACTTTACGGAATGTCGCACGGAAGACGAATAACATGGAAGGACAGGTGTGCAGTCTGCTGCTACATAAATTCGGGCGTGTAACTCAATTCTTTGAGGCGCATAGGTTGCCCCACCTATGAAGATTTCCTTGCAGTCGGCACGAAAGCGAAGATTTCCCCTGCCCGCTGCCGTGAGTTGTTTGAGCAGGTGCGGGAGAATCTTGTTAATCTATAGAAATAACGAAATAGCATTCGAGAAAATCTCATGGTTTTACATTCTCTTCTGTTGTTTATCATGCTTTGTCCAGCAAGAAAGCCATATACAAGGGCAGGATTGTCATTTGATCGCTTTGGACGTTATTGACTTTTCTCCTGTCAAGTCAATGCGGAGAAAGGACTCTTTCCCTAAGCCATAGCGACAGAATGGGGTCGCACATCTCTATTCTCTTGGCAGCTATAGTAGTGATAAGGTCCTTATCTGTTAGGGATTTCTTTAATCTTGTGATATTGGCAGCAGTGCCAAGGTGATATTTGCTGAGGACTGCGGATTGTGTAAATCCCGTGTTGACGCCATCAATTATTGCCCTTAGGAAATTCATTTGATAAGAAGATAAATCCTCTGTTTGCTGAATAAACAACGGTTCGCACGAGTCGAGTATCTACTCTTACTCCAAATACGAATGGAGCCTCATCATTGCTTTTCATTGCCATAATATCAATATTTGGCTGCAAAGTTACGTCTTTTCTCTGAATTAAACAAGATTGTTTAAAACAAAGTTGGCTCATCCGACATTTCGAGTGATACGGCAATCATGTAGAGCGTAGAGTCGCA
>JBJEAS010000001.1:0-24037 GCA_051869235.1 Prevotella sp. | reverse complement strand
GCATCTCGAAGGCATCTCGAACAAATACCGAAGGAAGGCCAGAGGAAGAAATTAACAAAACAACATTTGTCTTTTAACATTTAAATTCACACCTCCAGTCCACATCCCTAACCGCCACATTTTCAACAAGTTTTGAACAGTTTTTCGCCCCCAAAACCGTGGGGGGGGGGTAAATAACGTAAATCAAAAATTATCTGTAAACATCGAAAAAAGAGGCGAAAAAGTTTGGAGGAACGAGTTATTCTTTGTACATTTGCAGCCGAAATCAAAATATAGGGATATGAATATAAAGAGATTAGCTAACGAACATCATCGTGGAAGGGGAAATACTCATTACGAATCCTATTCTGTCGAGAAGGGCATTTTAAATGGTATTATGCCACTCTGAGATTTATCAGCCAAATATAAATAGTCAAAAAAAAAAGAAGTTTATGACAAACCAAAAATCGCGAGAAATAGTGTATTTTAAGGCGCCGATTTTCCTCGTCGACCTTTGCATCCACGTCTTGGTCTTGTTTTTCCTTGTGAAGACAATGCCGGCTGGATATTTCAACGGTCTTGTCCACAATGGACATTTGTCAACGTCTGTTTATAGTCTTCTTGCCATTTCATTCTGCGTAGCCATCAGCGTGTTCAACTTGAGGCTTCACGAAAGGCAGATCAAGCTGAGAATTGTCGTTTGGCGAGCCATGAAGCAGACTATTGCCACCTATCTTATGTTTACGGTGTTGATGGCATTGGTGCTGAAGTCTTCACCGCGAATGGTGATTCTGTGCCAGGTAGGCATTACCCTACCGCTGATAGCCCTGCTCCATTACTTTGCCAACAAGGCGGTAAGGAATCTGCGACACCTTGGACACAACATGCGCAATGTGGTCATCGTAGGCACCGACCCCGTTTCGTTCGACCTCTACGAAGAGTTGATATTGGGACAGTCATTCAGGGGTTATAAGGTTGAGGGATTCTTCGGCGAAATGGATGAAGCCAGCTTGCCTGAAGGCACTAAGCTTTTAGGCAGTGTAGACAACTTTTTTGATTGGATTAAATACAACACCCCTGATGAAATTTACTGTTCGCTTCCGCCAGCCCATTGCGAGGAAACAGTGGACAAGATAATCCATATCTGCAACGAGCGTTTCATAGAGTTCTTTTTCGTCCCCACCTTCGAGGGATATCCCAAGCGTCAGATGGTGGTGAGAAGCATCGGCAACGTACAGTTCATCAAGCTGCGCGAGGAGCCGTTGAACTCTCCTACATCGAAACTGCTCAAGCGCACAATGGACATTCTGATAAGTGGCTTGTTTCTTTGTACTATGTATCCGTTCGTGGTGTTGTTTGTAAGCATTGGCAACAAAGTCACCGGCAATGAAGGTCCTCTCTATTTCCGTCAGGCAAGGACAGGATACAACGGCAAGGTGTTCAAAATCTACAAGTTCCGTTCGATGAAGGTGAATAAGGATGCCGACAGGCTTCAAGCCACCAAAGACGACCCGCGAAAGACTCCCTTCGGCGACTTCCTGCGCAAGTCGAGCATCGACGAGCTGCCTCAGTTCATCAACGTATTCCTTGGAAACATGAGCGTCATAGGGCCTCGCCCCCACATGGAATACCACACAGAGGTTTACAGCTCTCTCATTGGCGACTATATGGTACGTCATTTGGCAAAGCCGGGCATCACGGGTTGGGCACAGATAAACGGTTGCCGAGGTGAGACAAAGACGGTTGAGGAAATGGCCGACCGCGTAGAGCATGACATTTGGTACATTGAAAATTGGAGTCCTATACTCGACATTGAGATTTTCTTCAAGACGATATGGCAGGTAATGCCAGGTAGGGACAAACAGGCATATTAAGTCAAAGAAGTTCCAAAGGAGAACTGATGAATGTGGTTGCTCCATTGTCTAAAAGGAAATCCTTGTCCCTGAATCCCCAAAGCACACTGATGCACGGTAGGTGGGAGTTGCGGGCTGTTTCAATGTCCACCTCGCTGTCACCAACATAGACGGCACCGCCAGCATCGACGTTGAGTTGGCGTAGAGCCTCCACGACGGTGTCGGGAGCCGGCTTCTTGCGCACATCCTCATGCTCGCCAATGGCAACGTCGACGAGAGAAGCGAAGAAATGCCTGCAAAGTTCTTTAGTGGCAGCGTCGAACTTATTGCTGACCACCGCAATATTCTTTCCACGGGACTTCAGTTCTGTAAGTGTCTTCACTACGTCGGGATATGGCTTCGTTGCGTCGAGCGAATGTTGCATATAATACTGTCTAAAGGTGTTGAGTGTAGACTCATAGTCGGGATTGTCCTTGCCATCAGGCACTGCCCTCTCAATGAGTTTTGCAACACCATTTCCCACAAATCGGCGAATGTCGTCGATGCTGTGTTCAGGCATATTGTGTGTGCGCAGGGCGTAATTCGTACTTGATGCAAGGTCTTCGAGAGTCGACAGCAGAGTGCCGTCGAGGTCGAATATGTAAGTGTCGTACTTTTTCATCGTTTGCTCCTCTTTATCATTGTCTTCAATTTCGTGTTGTATTGTGTTTCCGTCATCAGTCTTTCTATCGTAACGTTCATTCTATACTGCCATCGGTTATAGCTGTCGCCTGGAGTGTTGATGCGTTCGCTGCGAGGATTCTTTGCACGAAGCTCAGAGTCCATTGCAAGCCAATCCTGAATGGATATTACGCACATCATCGAAGGCGAATACAAGTGGCGTGCAATGATTTCCTCGGCAAGCACAGTGGTGAGTTGTTCCGGTGCCCTACCCTCTTTCTGAAGCATTTCAGCATAGTAGTGCTGAGCACGCTGTGGGTTTTCCTGCCACCAGAGTCGCAGTGGAGCCATGTCGTGGGTAGTTATGGTGGCAAGGCTTAGATAAGTGTTGGCTTCAAGGTGAGCGAAGTCGATGTCGGGCTGCTTCGGCATGGTCTGAATTTCAAGAGAAGGTATGCGAAGCTGGTCAAGCACGTTGGGCACACAGGAAGGCAGTGAGCCGAGGTCTTCTGCACAGACAAGCATACTGCTGCTGCCGAACAGTGCCGACAGGCGCTGACGACCCTTGAACTCCCACATTCCGTTGTGACGCTCGTAGTAATAGTTGTTGTAGAGACGCATGAAGGCATCGCGGTCATCGGCACTCAATAGCTGATAAGCCGTTGTGTTGAAGGCATTTACTCGTGGGTGGAACAACGAATGGTCGTGTTTGTCGACAACGAAGAGCACGTTGGTTGCCAAACGGCAAAGACCGTCGCGAATCCAGATGCTGCTCTCGTCATTTCGTCCTCCAAAGACGGCGTGTATTTTCTTCTGGGTGTTGCATTCAGGCTTCAGGTCGTAGAGGTCGTATGCCTTATGTACAAGATACTGTTCGCGAACATAGTTGGCGTGTATTCCGAATATCCGTTCCACAATCTTGTCGTTGATGAGCGGACGAGTATAGAGGTCCTTGTGGAAGGTCAAGCCGTAGTAGCCTATTTCCTCTTCCGTCAACGGTATTGAAGGTGAGAAATTGCCTTTTAGTCCGTCAACATCGTCGAAAGGAATCTCCCATATACGGAAGAAACCGAGTATGTGGTCGATGCGCAAAGCACTGAAATACTGTTGGCTATGGCTCATGCGTTGATGCCACCATCGGTAGTCGTCCTTCTCCATGGCATCCCAGTTGTAGGTTGGGAATCCCCAGTTCTGCCCATTGCGGTTGACGTTGTCGGGCATGGTTCCGGTCTGACTGTCGAGATTGAACAGCGACGATTCCGACCAAGCCTCCGCACTGTCGCGGCTTACTCCAATAGGCATGTCGCCCATTATGGCAATGCCGAGCTCATTGGCATGTGATGCAGCTCGTTTTAGTTGCAGGTGTAGTTGGTATTGCAGGTAGAAAATGAACTGTGCCTCGTCGGTTTCAGCCAATTCGTCGACTTTCTTCCAAGAGAATTCGGCATCCATTCCCCAATCCGAGAAACGGGCTGTGTTGTAGCGGTCGCGCAAGATGCAGAAGGCTGCATAAGGCTTCAGCCAGTTGTTCGATTCGACGAACTGCATGAAGTCGGTGTCTTTCGCTATTGTCTCACGCCGTTCGTCATATATTCTACGCATGTAATCGTTCTTGACGCGCTCAACCGACTGATAGTCAGTGTAGTCGAGCGAGTTGAGCTCTTTGCGTCGACGGTAGAAGTCGGTCATGAGGTTCTTGTCGGCAAGCTGCCCTACCTGTTCAAGGTCGATGTATTGTGGATGCAACGCCCTTACGCTGATGATGTTGTAAGGATAGGAATCTTGCCAATTGTGTTGCATCGTAGTGTCGTTGACAGGAAGAATCTGAAGGATTTTCATTCCTGTTGCCGCGAGCCAGTCGACAAAACGCAGAAGGTCGCCGAAATCGCCTACGCCACACGAATGTTCGCTGCGCAGGGAGAACACCGGCACAGCCACTCCGGCAGCACGCCAAGTGTCTTCGGCAATCCTCAATATTCCACCGTCGAGCAGCATCACTTCGCCGTCGCGCATTTGACTGACGTCAACCTTATGGTTGTCGCCTCCTTCCCACTGCAACAACTGATGTGTGTTGTCGTCCACTACAACGAATTTGTATTCCATGTCGGAAAAGAGGGAATCGACATTCATGGTTAGTGACCATACTGTGCGACCGGCATACGACATTTTCATATAACGCGTGGGATTCCAACCTCCGAGAGCCGGATGGCTGCCGCAGACGGCTATCGACTGCCCCTTTTTGATTTGCGGAGCCGAGATGGAGAAGAAGAGCGTCTTGCGGTATAATGGCTGGCGCATGGGCTGTTGTTCGTCAGAAGACACGTCGATGTGATGGTTGGTCACGCAACATGCAGAAGAATAGAGGTGGGCCATGAGTGGAACATCACGCCAGCGGTCGTTCATAACGTAGTCGTGTTCACCGTCGCATGGGAGGCATCTCTTCACCACATTCCATTCACGTCGGATTACGGTGGTTCCATCGTCCGACATTACCATATATTCATATTGGAACCACAAGAATGGTGTTCCCCTCTTTTCGATAATCACCATTTCTCCTGTCCAACACTCACCGTCGTCGGTTGTCATTCGTTGGGAAAAAGTTTTTATGTTTTTCATGCTTGCGGCGTTCTTCACCTTCAACGCAATCCACAAACTTTCTCCCCATTTTGTCTTGTATTGTATTCTAAATCTGAGTTTCATAATGCAAAATTTTGACCAAAGGTAGTATAATTTGAGGAAAAGACAAAATAATTTTGGTTTTTTTTTGTCGATTCGGCAATAAATGCTATCTTTGCAAAAGAAAGGGAAGTGCATTTTGTGAAAAAGCAATAATTTTTTTGCGTCATTTTGACAAAACGGCACTTTTGGCATACCGTTTGCAAAACATTAAGGTTGGAACGGCCATTTAACTCTTAATAAAACAAAGAAGAAGTACATTATATAAATATGACGACTCAATTCACTCAACAAGTATCGGAAATTCTTGCCTTTGGCAAAGAAGAGGCACTACGTCTAAGTACGCCCTTCGTAGGCCCCGAGCATCTGCTGCTCGGCATACTGAGACAGAACGGACGTGAAGTTGCCGACGTATTCAGGAAACTGCACATCGACCCTTCGAAAATAAAGAAGGACATTGAAGATGCACTTGTAGACGAAGTAAACCCCATCGAAACCAACGACAACATGGACTTGTCGCTGGCTGCCAACAACATACTGCGACTGGCTGTTCTCGAAGCTCGACTTCAGCATGACAAGACGGCAGACGTGAAGCATGTATTGCTCGGAATACTGCACGACAAGGCATTGAACAAAGCCCGAATGGTTCTCGAACAGAACAATATGGACTACGAGGGTGTAAAGGAAGCCTTGACCAACGACATTGTGCCGCAAAATGGCGGAGGCATTTCCGACGATGACTTCGACGACGACGACGAGATGGAATTTGCACCTCAAGGCAAGAACCGCGGCGGACGGCAACAGCAGGCTACTGCCACAAACAAGAAGGATTCAAAGACTCCTCTGCTCGACCATTTCGGCACCGACCTTACGGCAGCCGCCTCTGAAGGGCTGCTTGACCCTGTTGTCGGAAGGGAAGAGGAGATAATGCGTGTAACTGAAATCCTTGCCCGACGCAAGAAGAACAACCCTGTGCTGATAGGCGAACCGGGAGTAGGAAAAAGTGCCATTGTGGAAGGATTGGCTCAGATGATTGCCTCAAAGCAGACATCGCCACTTCTTTACAGCAAGCGCGTAATCAATCTTGACCTTAGCGGCGTAGTGGCAGGCACGAAATACAGGGGACAATTTGAAGAGCGCATAAAGGCTCTGATAAAGGAAATAGAGAACAACCCCGATGTCATCATCTTCATCGACGAGATACATACCCTCGTGGGTGCCGGCTCAACACCAGGAAGCATGGACGCCGCCAACATGTTAAAGCCTTCGCTCGCAAGGGGAAGAATACAGTGTATTGGAGCGACGACACTCGACGAATACCGCAACAGCATAGAGAAAGACGGTGCCTTGGAGAGAAGATTCCAAAAGGTGATAGTCGATCCAACGACGAAGGAACAGACACTGCAGATTCTCGACAATATCCGTTCACGTTATGAAGAGCATCACGGAGTCAACTACACCGACGAGGCTCTGAAGGCTTGCGTTGAACTCACCGAACGTTACATTTCCGACCGCCAATTCCCCGACAAGGCCATTGACGCCCTCGACGAAACGGGTGCCCACATTCATGTTACAAGATTTTCCATGCCTCCTGAAATCGTCCAGTTGCAGAAACTTATCGACAACCTTAAGGAGAAGAAGCAGGAAGCCGTGCGCGAACAGAACTACGAATTGGCTGCTTCATACCGTGACCGTCAGGTGACGGAAGAGTCGCGCCTTGCCGACCTCCAAGAACAGATAAAGAAGAACAACGTTACAGAACGACAAGACGTAGACGACAATGACGTGGCTGACGTGGTTGCCCGAATCACCGGCATTCCCGTTCAGAGAATGTGCGAATCCGAGAACGTCCGTCTGCGCAATATGGCAAGCCACCTCAAGAACGAAGTTGTTGCACAGGATGCCGCCATCGACAAAATGGTAAAGGCAATACAACGCAACAGAGTCGGTCTGCGCGATCCCAACCACCCAATAGGTGTTTTCATGTTCCTCGGTCCCACTGGTGTAGGAAAGACCTACCTCGCCAAGCGTCTTGCCGAATACATGTTCGGCACCAAGGACGCGTTGATAAGAATCGACATGAGCGAATATGGAGAAAGCTTCAATGTGTCGAGGCTTGTTGGTGCGCCTCCTGGATACGTCGGGTATGAAGAAGGCGGACAACTGACGGAGAAGGTGCGTCGCCGTCCCTACTCCATCGTTCTGCTTGACGAGATTGAGAAGGCTCACGCCAATGTGTTCAACATGCTGCTGCAGGTACTCGACGAAGGACGGCTCACCGACGGGTCGGGAAGACTGATAGACTTCCGCAATACAGTAATCATCATGACGAGCAATGCGGGAACCCGACAGCTGAAGGAATTCCAGCATGGCGTTGGCTTCAATGCCGCGGGAATGGTGAACGGAGTGGCTGTAGACGACAAGGACAAGGAGTATGCACGCAACATCATACAGAAGGCTCTTAGCAAGCAGTTCTCGCCCGAGTTCCTCAATCGTCTTGACGAAATAATCACTTTCGACCAACTCGACATGAAGGCGATACGCCAGATTGTTGAAATAGAGATAAAGCCTCTCATAAAGCGAGTTGAGGACATGGGCTACAGCATCGAGATAAGCGATGCCGCCAAAGACTTCATCGCAAAGAAGGGCTATGACATACAGTTTGGCGCCCGACCTCTGAAACGTGCACTGCAAAACCATGTCGAGGACGGCTTGTGCTCAATGATTCTCTCCGATTCGCTCACTGGAGGCGACAAGATTTTTATCGACAAGAAAACCAACGAGAAGACGCTCTCCTTCGAGAAGCGATAGCAAAATATGAAAAAACTGGCATTAACGGCAATTGCACTGCTTTGTGCCTCAAGCATGACAATGGCAGAAGAAAGAGAAGTGAAGATAAAAATGGTGGCTACCAGCGACGTACATGGTTGCTTCTTCCCCTACGATTTCATCGAGAGGAAGACTGTCAATGGCTCGTTGTCGAGGGTGAGCAGCTACGTCAAGGAGTTGCGGAAACAATATGGCAAGAACCTCATACTGCTTGAGAACGGAGACATACTGCAAGGACAACCGACATGCTACTACAGCAACTACATTAAGCCAGAGTTGCCCAATGCCGCTGCATTGGCGATAAACTATATGGGTTACGATGCCCAAACCGTGGGCAACCACGATGTAGAGACAGGGCACCCCGTTTACGACAAATGGATCAGCGAACTTAACTGCCCTGTGCTTGGAGCCAACATTATCGACACAAAGACGGGCAAACCCTACCTTAAACCTTATATAATAATAGAAAGGGAAGGGGTAAGGGTTGCCGTGCTTGGCATGATTACTCCTGCCATTCCCAACTGGTTGTCGGAGTCGCTATGGAAAGGTCTCCGCTTTGAGGAAATGTCGGGATGTGCCCAAAAGTGGGTTGAACATTTAAGGAAAGAGGAGAAGGCTGATGTGATTGTAGGACTGTTCCATAGCGGATGGAATGGTGGCATAAGCACTATGCACTACAACGAAGACGCCGTTGAGGCAATTGCCAAGAACGTCGACGGCTTTGACGTCATTTTCTTCGGCCACGACCACAACAAGCGCAAAGCCGTGGTGAAGAACGCCTTTGGCAACAATGTCCTTTGCCTCGACCCTTCATGCAATGCCATCTTCGTTGCCGACGCTACCGTTACGATAAAGAAAAGGGACGGTGAAATGGTTGACAAGCATACTGAAGGCGACGTTGTGAGCATAACGGAGATGCCTGAGGACGAAGACTTCAATCGCCATATGAAGGCAGTGAGGGACAGCGTCGACAATTATGTCAACAGGAAGATAGGAAAAATCACCAAGACGATAAGGACAAGCGACAGCTTCTTCGGCAGCTCTGAATTCAACGACTTGATTCACCAGGTGCAACTCGAAGCCACAGGTGCCGACATTTCCCTCACTGCACCTTTAACCTTTGATGCCAAAATAGAAGAAGGCGACATCTATATGAGCGATATGTTCAAACTCTATCGCTACGAAAACAATATCTACATGATGAAAATGCGCGGCAAGGAAGTAAGGAAGCATCTTGAAATGAGCTACGACCAATGGGTGAACACCATGACGTCAGCCGACGACCACATAATGCAATTGAGCTACTCTACACAATACGATAAGCAAAAATGCGGATTCAAGAACCTGACATTTAACTTCGACAGTGCAGCTGGCATCGACTATGTGGTTGACGTGACGAAGCCCGATGGACAAAAGGTAAAGATACTGCGCATGAGCAATGGCGAGCCTTTCGTTGAAGACAAATGGTATCGGGTGGCAATGAACAGCTACCGTGGCAACGGAGGCGGAGAGCTGCTGACAAGGGGAGCCGGTATTCCTGCAAGCGAGTTGGAAGGAAGAATAATGTGGCGGAGTACACTCGACCAGCGCTATTACATCACGAAAGAGATTGAGAAACGTAAGGTCGTTGACCCTATTAAGCTTGACAACTGGAGATTTGTGCCAGAGGAATGGACAAAGGATGCCATAGAAAGAGACAAGAAAATTTTGTTCGATTGATTGTAGATAATAATTGTTTGATTGATGCAAACAAAAATTGTTTGACTGACGCAGACAAAAATTGTTTGAGATGTAGACAAACGTATTTGATTGAAAGATGAAGAAATATTATTTCGTTTTCTGCAAAGGCGACATCCTTCTGGAGAAGCTTGCAGACAATACTTACACCATACCCTTTGCCGAAGAGCCTCCAACGGAAGTAAAGCCCTGGACGAACATAATGAACATCTCGCCACTGGAAGACGGCGAGGTGAAGACCTACCGAATCGACTCGCCCGTCACCGACATCGAAAAGTACGAAATGTGTGGGCTACGACCGAGCTACTACAAACTTTCGACCGAATTGTATCTGAAGGCAGGCAAGTGCCATGAAATTCTATACTGGGACCAGAACACTAAGTTCTGCGGAGTCTGCGGCGCTCCTATGAAGATGCATACTGACATCAGCAAGCGATGTACCGAATGTGGTAAGGAAGTGTGGCCTCAACTGGCGACTGCCATCATAGTCCTTATACACCGTGGCGACGAGGTGCTGCTTGTACATGCAAAGAATTTCAAGAGTAATTTCTTCGGACTTGTAGCCGGTTTTGTAGAGACTGGTGAAACACTCGAAGAGGCTGTACATCGTGAAGTGATGGAAGAAACAGGGCTTACAATAGACAACATCAGATACTTCGGAAGTCAGCCGTGGCCTTATCCTTGCGGTTTAATGGTAGGTTTTGAAGCCGACTACGTTTCGGGCGACATCAAATTGCAGCGAGAGGAACTGGCAGCAGGAGCATGGTTCGGCAAGGACAATCTTCCAACGATACCTGAAAAATTGTCCATTGCACGACGGCTTATCGACTCCTGGTTGGACAAAAAGTAGCTATTGTTGACCCATAATTGGAGAGAAAATTAGCAAAAAAGCGTGTGAAAATGAAAAAAGTTGAAATAAAATTTGGTGGTTTCGGAAAAAAGCACTACCTTTGCACCCGCAAATGAAGGAAGGGCGCTTAGCTCAGCTGGTTTAGAGCATCTGCCTTACAAGCAGAGGGTCGGGGGTTCGAATCCCTCAGCGCCCACAAACGGGGGTGTTTTCCAGAGTGGCCAAATGGGGCAGACTGTAAATCTGCTGTCTTTCGACTTCGGTGGTTCGAATCCATCAGCACCCACAAAGAATAAGCACAGGAGAATTTCTTCTGTGTTTTTTGTTTTATTATTCCTTTTGTTTTATGTTTTTTTAAGAATAAATATACGAAAAAGCGTGCAACTTTCATCGATTTTTATTAATTTTGCAGTCGATTTACGCGTACAAGGCGAAGATTATTGAATATCAGATAGTTAGAACAAATTAGTGTATTTATAGCATGAGACAATTAAAGATTCAGAAGAGTATTACGAACCGTTCAAGTGAGGCATTGGATAAATATCTTGTCGAAATTGGACGTGCTCCATTGATTTCCATCGACGAGGAGATTGAGCTGGCTCAGAAAATCCGAAAAGGTGGACCAGAGGGAGAACGTGCCAAGGACAAGCTTGTCACAGCCAACTTGAGATTCGTTGTGTCTGTTGCAAAGCAATACCAGCATCAGGGACTTACTCTTACTGATTTGATTGACGAGGGTAACATAGGGTTGATAAAGGCAGCACAAAAGTTTGACGAGACAAGAGGATTCAAGTTCATCTCCTATGCTGTATGGTGGATTAGACAAAGCATCCTGCAGGCCATAGCAGAACAGAGCCGTATTGTTCGTCTGCCTCTCAACCAGGTTGGTTCACTCAATAAGATCAACCACGAAATCAATAAATTTGAACAGGAGAACCAAAGGCATCCTTCGGTAGCCGAATTGAGCGACGCGACAAACCTTGACGAAGAGAAGATAGGACAAAGCCTGATGGCAGATGGTCATCATGTTTCAATTGATGCTCCATTCCAAGACGGTGAGGACAACTGTATGCTCGATGTCATGGCAAGTGGCGAAGACAGCCGTACCGACCGTTATGTCGACCACGAATCTATGGCACAGGAGCTCGACAATGTTCTTAACAAGGTTCTGAAGGACAGGGAGATTACCATCATCAGGGAATGTTTTGGCATCGGTGGTCCTGAAAAGGGTCTTGAAGAAATCGGCGACCGTTTAGGACTTACACGAGAGCGTGTGAGACAAATACGTGAGAAGAGTATCGCCAAGCTTCGCGACAGCGGCAACGCAAAGATTCTGATGAAATATCTTGGTTAACACATTTGGTCGAGAGATGTTGGAGGCACGTTCCATCATAATAAGATACTTATTACTGGGCATACTTTTTAGTGTGCCCAGTTTTGTTTATTGTGGTGTGCCTAACGACTCGCTTGTTCTTGAACGCATATTCTGCTACAAGCGGAATTTTGCCTGTGAGATAGAGGACACGACGACAAACATCTATCTGAAGCTCGCCATAAACACCAACAAGCGCAACTTTTCGTTGATGTGCGTGCCTACACTGTTTCATATTGCCTACGGAGACAGGGATTATCTTGTAGAGAGCTACGGCAAGCTGAAGTTTGAAAGAATAAACAAGTACAACTTCAAAAAGCAGATTTATACAAGCACCATACCACATCGCTCGTCGACGATGACTGTGCTTCGCAACTATATCGTACCAAACATTTACGGTGTTGCAATGTTCGACGAGCATGTCCTCTCTCCTTTCAATCGCGACAACAGGATTTACTACAGATATACCATAAGCGAAGTGGGCGACGGAACGCATCTCATCACATTCAAGCCGAGAAGCAACAATACTCAACTGGTGAAGGGGTTTGCCATCGTCCAGTCGTCTTCAGGGCGCATCGTCTTCACACGTTTCCAAGGCGAATACGACATGATGGATTTCGACATCGAGACAGACTTTGACGAGATTGCCAACGACCACCTTGCCATTTTGCCAAAGAAATGCGTGGTCAAGACCTCTTTCAAGTTCTTGGGCAATAACTTGAGTTCCACCTACACCGCACTCTACGGTTGCCCTATCACCCTACCCGACTCCATTGTCAACAGTGCAGATATGAAACTGCTGAACGAAATACGTCCCTTGCCACTCGACTCCACCGACATAAACATATACTCTAAATTCTTCTCTAAGTTTGAGCCTCAAGATTCTGTGCAAGTCGAAAAGAAGAAAAAGACAAACCTCGGTAAGGTGGCCTGGGACATTCTTGAGGACAATATGCTGAGCAGCATACGCAGTGAGGGTAAAAACGGATATTTCAAGCTGTCGCCGATAATCAACCCTGAGTACATCAGCTATAGCAACAGAAGAGGTCTGGCATACAAGCTTGTACTGGGTGCACAATACAACTTCAACGAGAAAAGGAAACTGCAATTCAATTCCCGTACGGGTTATAACTTTAAGATAAAGCAGTTCTATTTCGACAACAGGCTGCATTTCGACTTCAACCCGAAGAGAAACGGTTGGTTGGAACTGCAGGTGGCTAACGGAAACAGAATCACCAATTCCTCTGTCCTCGACCTTCTTCAGGAACAGCATCGCGACACCATCGACTTTTCAAAGTTGGACTTGCATTATTTCAACGACAACCGTTATGAATTATCGTGCAATATTGCCATTACCGACGAGTTTGAGGTGATGCCTTCTATTGTCTATCACCATAGAAGTGCGGTAAACAAGGAAGCTATGGTTCAGACAGGGCAACCCACTACGTATAAAGGATTTGCACCGTCGCTTACACTGAAATACCAACCTATGAAGTCATGGCCATTGTTCTCCTTGAACTACGAACGATGCATCAGTGGCGTTTTAGGTTCGAACATGAAGTACGAACGTTGGGAGCTCGACGCTTCATATCGTCGACGTTACAGTTCTTTGAAAAGGTTCAACGTCAGGGTCGGCGGTGGTTTCTATACCAACAAGTCGACAACCTATTTCGTCGACTTCATCAACTTTCATGAAGACTATCTGCCAGGAGGTTGGGACGACGATTGGTCGGGTGAGTTCCAACTTCTCAACAGCCAGTGGTATAATGCCTCTAATTACTATTTTCGTACCAACGTCTCCTACGACTCTCCACTCCTCATACTTTCCTGGCTTCCCCTTGCCGGCAGGATAATGGAGGCAGAGCGAGTCTATTTCAGCTTTGCTCAGTTGGAGAAGACGAGAGGTTATTACGAACTTGGTTATGGCTTCACCACAAGATACATTTCGCTTGCTTTCTTCAGCAGTTTCCTTAATACTCAGTTTAAGGAGGTTGGAACGAAATTCACCTTCGAACTGTTCAGGAAGTGGTGATTCAAAACGACATGAATGTAAATAAAAGAAACAATATAGCATTATGACCTATCCATTAACAGTATACAAGGCGAGTGCAGGAAGTGGCAAGACCTTTCGACTTGCCGTTGAATACATCAAGTTGTTGGTGATGAATCCCCAACACTTTCGCAACATCCTTGCCGTGACATTCACCAACAAGGCGACGGAGGAGATGAAAATGCGAATTATAAGTCAGATGTATGGCATCTTGATGCAATATTCCGATTCCAAGTCATACCGTGATAAGCTGTGTGAGGAACTGGAATGTAGCGAGGAATTCCTGCGCAAACAAGTCAAGACTGCCCTTATGCTGCTCCTCCACAACTACAGTTTTTTCAGGGTTGAGACAATTGACTCGTTCTTCCAGAGAGTCTTAAGAAATCTTGCAAGGGAACTCGACCTCACCGCCAACCTGCGCATCGAGTTAAACGACAGACAGGTAGAGGAACTTGCCGTCGACAGAATGATTGACGACCTTAAGGGCGACGATGAGGTGATGCAGTGGATTATGGATTACATCTACGACAACATGCAGGAGGACAAGAGCTGGAACGTGATAGGTCAGATAAAGAACTTTGGAACCAACATCTTCAAGGATTTCTATAAGGACCGCAGGGATCAATTGCAGGAATTCAATTCGTCTCCCGAAATCTTCAAGCAATTCGTCAAGGCTCTGAAAGAAATACGTGACAATGCGCAGGAGGCAATGAAACAAACGTCTGCCTCGTTCTTTGAATCATTGGATGCCAACGGTCTTTCCATCAACGACTTCGCCTATGGTAAGAGTGGGCTTGCCAGTTTGTTCCTGAAAATTGCCAATGGCCCTATTCCACCTTCTGACATCACTTCACGTGCGCTCAATGCTGTCGACAATCCTGACAAATGGGTAAGAAAAAAACACGAGAGGGAGTTGGAAATAAAAGACCTTGTAAACAGTGAGCTGAATAATTATCTGAAATATGCCGTGACAGAAATGCCACGATTATGGAAGAATTATCAGTCCGCACAGCTGTCACTACGTCATTTATATCAACTGCGACTTCTCGACACCATAGAGTATAAGGTTCGCCAACTCAACGACGATGCAGGTCGATTCCTGCTTTGCGACACGCAACATCTGCTGCAGTCACTCATAAACAAGAACGACTCTCCTTTCATATTCGAAAAGATTGGCTCATACCTTGAGTACATCATGATCGACGAGTTTCAAGACACAAGCGTGGTGCAATGGCAAAACTTCAAGATACTGTTGTCGGAATGTATGAGCCACGTTGATAGTCGTAACCTCATAGTAGGCGACGTAAAACAAAGCATCTATCGTTGGAGATCCGGCGACTGGCGACTTCTCAACGACATTGACAGCCAGTTTGCCAACAGCAATCAGGTTGTGAAAGTGCTTCCACTATCCACCAATTATCGTTCCAACGGCAATGTCATCGACTTCAACAACAAATTCTTTGTCCATGCAAGTGAGAAGGAATATGAACAGCAAAAGGAAAATTGTCCACAGGGTGCAGATCAACTGAAAAAGGCTTATTCTGATGTCGTCCAAGGCATTCCCGACACAAAGAAAGGCAAGGGAAAAGTTTGTATCACCCTTTTGCCTTCTGCCGATTATCAGGAAGAAGTGCTCAACGAGATGGCAGACACCATATTCCAACTCCTTGAACAAGGAGTGAAGCAGGGCAACATTGCCATCCTTGTAAGGACAAACAGCTATATACCTCTTATTGCCAACTACTTCATCGACAATCATTCGGAGATAAACATCGTGTCAGACGAGGCATACAGGCTCGACTCGTCGGTGGCTGTAAGAATCATTGTTGAGGCTCTGTATCTGCTTACCCACCCTGACGACGTTCTGTCACAATACACACTCGTGCTATTGTATCAGACGAATGTCATGGACAAAGTCGACAACCTCAACGACATTTTCCTTAGCGGTAATACCATCGACGAGTTGTTGCCAAAGCAATTCATGAATGAAAAGGAACAACTGCTGCTCATGCCATTGTATGACCTTGCAGAACGGCTGTGCAAGATTTTCGACATAGAGAAGATAGAAGGTCAGACAGCTTACATCTGTACCTTCCTTGACGAATTGACCAACTTTGCCACTAATGAGACAAGCGACATCAACTCCTTCATTGCCGAATGGGAGAAGTCAATTCATCAGAAGACTATCTGCGGCGACAAGGTCGACGGCATTCGCATCTTGTCCATACACAAGAGCAAGGGTCTTGAATACGACAACGTCATTGTCCCCTTCTGCGACTGGAAACTGGAAAAGAGCAACGGAAACATCATTTGGTGTAGTCCCGAAGAAGAGCCTTACAGCCAACTGAAGCTATTGCCTGTCGACTACAACAAGAAATCGCTCTTAGGGACAATATTTGAGAATGACTATCAGAACGAGAGTCTCCAGAACGCTGTCGACAACCTTAATCTCCTCTACGTTGCCTTCACGCGAGCCAGCCGCAACCTTTTCGTCATTGGCAAGCGGAATACCTCTGGCACACGCTCAACACTCATTCAGGATTGTCTGCCTTTGGTGGCCAATGACCTTAAAGGCTCTACCCTTGAAGGAGAGGAAGACGAAAATGCTGAGATAAGGTTTGAATTTGGTCAGTTGGACATTTCCGAGAAGGACAAGGAACATTCTGAAAATGTCTTGCTCAGCAGCTCGCAGCCTTTGTCCGTATCACTCATATCCCACGACTGCAACGTAGAATTCAAACAGAGCAACAAAAGCCGAGATTTCATCGAGAGCGACGAGGAGTCGACAAGCTACATCAAACAGGGTTGCTTATACCATAACATCCTCTCTCAGATTCGTACAGCCGACGACATCGATGCCGTTGTAGACGAAATGGTGATGAACGGCATCATCGACACAACGGAAATCAGCAAGATCAGCATAGTGAACATGCTGCACAAGCGAATCGAGTCACCGCAGGTGAAGGACTGGTTTGCCCCTGGCTGGACATTATACAACGAATGTACACTCCTGCGTTTCGACGAGAAGGAAAACAAGCTTGTCGACCGTCGTCCCGACAGGGTCATCTCAAATGGTGAGGAAACAATAGTGATAGACTTCAAGTTTGGAAAACCGAAATCAGACCACACCGACCAAGTCACAGACTACATACATCTGCTCCGCGACATGGGAATGAAGAATGTGACCGGTTATTTGTGGTATGTATATAAAAACAACATTATGGAGGTAAAGGCATGAAATCATTTTTAGAATACGTAGCAGAAGACATACTAAAGAAATACGGAAAGGACTTGATAAATACAGCCATCATCTTTCCCAACAAACGCGCTCGACTGTTCTTCAACGAATATCTTGCGCGACATACCGAGGGCACCATCTGGAGTCCTGCTTATCTCACTATCAGCGAACTCTTCAGAAGCCACAGTGCGCTAACCGTTGCCGACCCTATAAAGCAGGTTTGCGACCTTCATAAGAGTTTCGTTGAGGTGACGGGATTGGACGAGAGCCTCGACCATTTCTACTCCTGGGGACAGATTATGCTTGCCGACTTCGACGACATCGACAAGAACATGGCTGACGCGAGCCAGATTTTCAAGAACGTTGGCAATATCCACGAGCTTGACGACCTTTCCTACCTCACGCCTGAACAGATAGCTATGCTGAAACGCTTCTTCAGCAATTTCAGCGAGGACAAGTCGTCTCAACTCAAGAAACGATTCATAGAGCTTTGGAGCAAGTTCAACGAAATCTATAACAATTTTAACCAACGTCTTGAAAAACAGCAACTAACCTACGAAGGTGCTTTGTATCGAAAGGTAGCTGTAGACGAAAACATTTCGTATGATTACGACAGATACATCTTTGTCGGATTCAATCTTCTACAACGTGTAGAGCAATGCCTCTTCAAGCGACTGAAGAAGGAAGGGAAAGGCTTCTTCTATTGGGATTTCGACTACTATTACATGCCCGTAAAGTCGAAAGTCTGCAACAATGAGGCAGGCCATTACATAGCTTCCTACCTTGCCGACTTCCCCAATGAACTGGACATTAACGACAGTGATGTATATGGCAATTTCGAGAAGCCAAAGACCATTACCTATCTCACCGCACCAACAGAGAACATACAGGCAGTTTATTCTGCCCAGTGGCTCAAGCAGGGCAGTAGAATAGCTGACGGCAGGAAGACAGCCATCGTCATGTGCAACGAAAGTCTCCTTCAAGCCATCGTACACAACATACCGTCGGAGGCAGAGAAGATAAACGTCACTACAGGTTATCCTCTTGCCCAATCGCCTTTCTGCTCACTCCTTTCCACACTCATTTCCTTGCGTAGCGATGGATATGTCGCCAAGCGCCGACGTTATCGCCTGCGCTATGTGAATGCCCTTCTCAACCACTCCTATGTCCGCTATATCTCAGCTAACCATAGGGAGCTTTTCACGGAGATTAATGTTACAGCGAAGAACTTCTTCATCGATGTCGATATGCTATCCAAGGATGAGGGTCTTGCATTGGTTTTTGGAGATGCCGAAGCAGGCGAACCTTCGATTCTACAAATGCTGCAATGGATAATTTCCATACTGAAACACATTGCTAAAAACGCAAAGGACGTAGACGACCAGTTCTTCAAGGAGTCGCTCTTCAACATCTATACCATAATGAATCGCCTTTACACCTTGGTGTCGTCAGGCGACCTCACTGTAAACATCACTACTTTCCAACGTGTGCTGCGACAGATTCTGCAGACTACAAACATACCATTCCACGGCGAACCAGCCGTTGGTGTTCAATACATGGGTGTCCTCGAAACGAGAAACATCGACTTCAACCACCTTCTGCTTCTGTCATGCAACGAGGGCAACATGCCTAAGGGAGTCAACGACACTTCGTTCATTCCCTATAACATCCGCAAGGCTCATGGCTTGACCACGATAGACAATAAGGTGGCTATTTACGCCTACTATTTCTATCGCCTTCTGCAACGCGCCACCGACATCACCATCGTCTACAACAACAGCACCGACGGAATGTCAACAGGCGAGATGAGCCGATTCATGCTGCAGATCATGCTTGAAAGCAGCCATGTCATCAACAAGCAGTCGATTGTCTCTACATTGAAATCCACAATTCAAAAACCGCACTTCGTCGAGAAGTCCGATGCGGTGAACCAAGTTCTCATGTCGCGCTACGACATTGCAAACAATGGCGACAAGAGGAGTCCTTTGCTCACGCCTACACTCATAAATACATACATCAGATGCCAACTCCGATTCTACTATAAATATGTTTTGGGATTGAACGACCCTGACAACAGCGAGGATGACATCATCGACAACATCAAGTTCGGAAACATCTTCCACAGTGCCTCTCAAAAGATTTACGAACGTCTCAGTGCAGAATATGGCCCAGTGGTGCAAAGTCAGCATCTGGAACGTTTCTACAAGGCTGACGCCTACCTTACCGGCATAGTGGAAGAAACGTTGGACCATGAGTTGTACAACATCAATGGCACGGGTGGCATCAAGCCAGAGTACAATGGTCTGCAACTGATAAACATCAAAGTTATAACAACTTATCTAAAGCAGCTGCTGAAGAACGACATGCAGCTTGCTCCCTTCAAGATTCTTGCCCTCGAACATTATGTCAAGGAAAGGATTACAATAAGCATTGGCGATACAGGGCAATCCTTCCAGTCTACCATTGGAGGAACCATTGACCGCCTCGACCAAGTCGTCGACCAACAGGGAAGACAACTTATCCGTGTCGTCGACTACAAGACTGGCGGTGGACGATTTGACAACGATTTGGCAAATGTTGAGGCTGTTTTCGACGACAAGAACATCGAGTCACACAGCGATTATTATCTCCAGACGCTCCTTTATTCAAACATTGTGCGCCACTCGGAGAAGGTCAATCCTCAATCGCTGCCCGTCTCGCCTACCCTACTGTTCATTCAGCATAGCTTGAACTCGTCGCCTACTCTCAAGCTCGGAAAGCAGCCAATAGCCGATGTTGTCGATTTGGAGAAGGACTTCAGGGAAAACCTTGAAAAACTTCTTTCCGACATTTTCAATCCTGCATTGCCGTTTGTCCCTACCGACAATCCGAAGCGTTGCTCACTTTGCCCGTTCAAGAAAATGTGCAGGTAAGAGCCTTCAGCGTACGTCCTTGCCGTAGTCGTAATACCACCAATATGTTCCAAAATATTGTTTGAACATGGCAAGGCGGCGCTCCTGTAGGTTCGTTTTTGCATCCTCTATCTTTTGCATGTCCTCAAAGTCGGTGTCCATCACTTGGTTGTGATACACTATCCTTGGAGTTGAGCGTCGATGCGTGTAAAGGGTCAGAGCCTCCCTGTAATGCAGAGGCAGGCTGTCGTTAATGGCATAGTATCGAGGCAGTTCACGTACGAAGCCGTCGATGTCGCGATCCACCAATAGTCCACAAAGCAGATAGTCGGCAGCCGCCTTTGTTTCATATCCAGATGCTTCCAGGGCATGCAGATATTGTTTGTTTGACATCGATTTTAATGGTTTGGCTCCGAGGAACCTGTAAAGGCTGTCAACAGGATACAACATCATTCGCGAACCTTGGCTTGAAGGCAACAAGGTTTCTGAGTTTCCGGCAACCGGGTATCTGAACATCTCGTCTGCCATGCGTCCTTCCCTTAGCAGCGCATAGCATCTAAGCATGGTCATCGAGGTGTCCTTGGCAAGTGATTTCTCACCTACTTGAGCCGCCTTCCCAAATTTGCCGTTCTTCATAAGACATTCCATCTTTGCCCTGTAGTGGAAGGTGTCGTCACCACCTGAAACAAGTCCTACTGACAACATCATCAACGCTATGCCCGTAAGGTTTATCCACATCAGTCGCGAGAACAATCCGCGGTAGGATATGTCTGGCTCGTATTGCTGTATGTTCTTCAACACAGAGCTTGCAAGAATCCATAGTATCAGCAATAAAGGAAACAGCCAGAGCCATGTGCCGAGCGAGAAGTGCAGGTCTATCTCCGGACTTATGTCGGTCAATACTGCCAGCAGCAGGAATGAAGGGAAATATGTTGTCCAATGCATTCTGCGGCAAATGGGGAAGAGACGGTATGCTCCCTTCTGCACCAAAAAAAGCACCAGGGTGATGAGCAAAGCACCGACTGTAGGTTCATAGACCGTCAGGCCACCACTTAACACATGCTGTGCCACCGCCAAGATGTCAGCCTGACGGAAAAACAGGAAGGCAAGTGTGTAAGTGACGAATGCGACAGCACACACGACTCTCATGGTCATGGTGCTGTCGTTTTCAGTTCGGTTGTTATAATTCACTTTACAAACTTATTTAAGAGTTTCGCTTAAGTTCAACGTCCTTAACTCCTTATACAATTCGTTTAATTCTTCTTCAACACCACTGCCGAGCGTGCAGGCAGGTAGAGCTTAAGCCACTCCTTGTGGTCCTTGACGTAAAGAGGGTCGTAGTTTGTCAAATGTATTATGCTGTCGTCGGCAAGGCCATTGCCTCCAAACTCCTTGGCGTCGGTGTTGAGTACCACCTCATAGCTGCCCGTGGGAACGAGGAAGCCGTAATCCGTAAACGAGCGTGAGGGGCTGAAGTTGAACACGAAGATGAGGTCGCCACGGCTGAACGCCAACACCTGGTCGCCGTCGTTGTGCCATATTTCCTGAACAGGCTTGTTCTGGAAGTTGCGTATGCTCTTTATCACCTTCAGCATTGCCTTGTCGAAGTCGCCGAGATAATGGTAGTCAAGCTCCTTGTTGTCCACGAGGTTCCACTGGCGACGGGCATACTTGTAGCTCCAACCGTTTCCTTCGCGTGGGAAGTCAATCCATTCCGGATGGCCGAATTCGTTGCCCATGAAGTTCAAGTATCCACCATTGATGGCTGATGCCGTCACAAGGCGAATCATCTTGTGCAGAGCAATGCCTCGATGTGCCATGAAGTTCTCGTCGCCCTTCTTGAAATGCCAATACATGTCGGCGTCAATCAGGCGGAACACTATAGTCTTGTCGCCTACAAGTGCCTGGTCGTGGCTCTCACAGTAGCTGATGGTCTTTTCGTCGGCACGTCTGTTCTTCACTTCCCAGAAGATGGAGCTTGGCTTCCAGTCTTCGTCCTTCAGTTCCTTTATGGTCTTTATCCAATAGTCGGGAATGTTCATCGCCATGCGATAGTCGAAGCCGTAGCCGCCGTCCTCAAACTTTGCCGCCAATCCTGGCATTCCGCTCACCTCCTCAGCAATGGTGATTGCATTGGGGTTGACCTCATGAATGAGCTTGTTGGCAAGCGTGAGGTAGCATATTGCATTGTCGTCCTGATGACCGTTGAAATAGTCGCCATAGCCGCAGAAAGCCTCGCCAAGTCCATGGCTGTAGTAGAGCATTGAGGTGACACCGTCGAAGCGGAAGCCATCGAAATGGTATTCCTCAAGCCAGTACTTGCAGTTTGAGAGCAGGAAATGGAGTACATCGTCCTTGCCATAGTCGAAGCAAAGACTGTCCCAAGCCGGATGCTCATGTCTGCCGCCTTCGTAGAAGAACTGGTTTGGGTCGCCGGCAAGGTTGCCCAATCCCTCCACCTCGTTCTTCACTGCATGCGAGTGAACGATGTCCATGATTACCGCTATGCCGTTCTTGTGGGCAGTGTCGATAAGCTCTTTCAGTTCCTCCGGCGTACCGAAACGGCTTGAAGGTGCGAAGAAGGAGCTTACATGATAGCCGAAGGAGCCATAATAAGGATGTTCCTGTATTGCCATCACCTGAATGCAGTTGTAACCGTCTTCAATGACGCGTGGCAACACGTTCTCCGTGAACTCCTTATATGTTCCCACCTTCTCGGCGTCCTGGCTCATTCCCACGTGACATTCGTAGATGAGCAGCGGATTCTTGTTGGGCTTGAATGCCTTTTTCTTGAATTCGTAAGGCTTCTCTGGATTCCATACCTGAGCCGAGAAAATCTTTGTCGTGTCGTCTTGTACCACACGTCTGCACCAAGCAGGTATTCTCTCGCCTTCACCGCCGTTCCAGCGTACCTTCATCTTGTAGAGGTCGCCGTGCTTCATTGCCTTGTTGGGCAGTTTTAGTTCCCAGTTTCCTGTACCCTCTATTCTTTTGCACTTGTACTTTTCGTCCTCTGTCCAGTTGTTGAAGTCGCCAATGAGGTAGATTTCGGTGGCATTAGGCGCCCACTCGCGGAAGATCCATCCGCGTGGAGTCTTGTGCAGTCCGAAATACAGATGTCCTGTGGCAAAATCCGAAAGTGTCTTCTTGCCGTTGCGGGTCAGTTGGTTTATTTTCCACAATGCATGTTCATGCCTTCCCCTTATGGCGTCTTCAAAAGGTTCGAGCCATGAGTCGTTCTTTACCAATCCGATGTGTTCGGGTGCTTTAGGTTTTTCAGGAGCCTTAGTCTTTGCACAGGCTCTTTTGCATGTCTTTTTCTCTGCCATACTTTTTATTTTAGTGTTCTCAGTTCTTTACCTTGAATATTGCCTTCCTGATGCCTTCATCCTCGCTGATGCAAGGTGCATGTCCGTCCTGTGGGAAGAAGATGGCAAACATGCCTGGGCGACAGGTGACGAAGTCGTCGGCAATAATCTCTGGAATCTTAGTGATGTCCTTTTCAGCATTGTATTCTGCCTCGGGCAAGAAGCGTCGAGGCGTATATCCGTAGGTTTCCGCTGTAGAGAGCGGTATCTGTATGTCAATCATTTCGTTGTGGGTTTCCACCACGGCGGTGTCTGCTGTCTTGCTTACTGCTGTCGTGATGTTGAGGAACAAGTCCTTGCCCTTGATCTCATACTTGCCTTCCGGCATTGTTTCCAGGTCGTGGGTATTGAGAAACTCCACTACATCTGAGAATAATGGGTTGAGCGCAACATAGTTGCCCAACATGTCAAGTGTATCTACTACCATATTATTTATTCTTTAAATTCAACATTCAACCTTCAATTTTCAATCTTCAACCTTCAATCTTCAATATTCAACCTTCAACCTTCAACCTTCAATCTTCAACCTTCAAT